>CATNCF010000020.1 GCA_950097145.1 uncultured Lachnospiraceae bacterium | reverse complement strand
AAAAGGCTTTGAAAATTGTTCATGATTGTATATAATGTAGGTATGTATGGAAAAATAGAGTTATTATGTTCAATGATGTTTAGATAGAGAGACGAAAGGGGACAAACAGGATGTCTACAGATATAGGAATTGATTTAGGAACGGCGAGTATCCTTGTATATATAAAAGGCAAAGGTGTCGTGTTAAAAGAGCCGTCGGTGGTAGCTTTTGACAGGGACACCAATAAGATCAAAGCCATCGGAGAAGAAGCGCGTCTGATGCTGGGAAGGACTCCTGGCAATATTGTAGCAGTAAGACCTTTGCGCCAAGGGGTTATTTCTGACTACACAGTGACCGAAAAAATGTTAAAGTACTTTATTCAAAAAGCTCTGGGGAAGAAAAGCTTCCGTAAACCGCGCATCAGCGTGTGTGTGCCCAGCGGTGTAACCGAGGTGGAAAAGAAAGCTGTGGAAGACGCCACTTATCAGGCAGGGGCCAGAGAGGTTTCTATTATTGAAGAACCCATTGCGGCTGCCATAGGGGCAGGCGTAGATATCGGTAAGCCATGTGGGAATATGATTGTTGATATCGGAGGCGGAACGGCGGATATTGCTGTGATTTCCCTGGGCGGAACGGTGGTAAGTACTTCCATTAAGATAGCGGGGGATGATTTTGACGAGGCAATTGTCCGATATATGAGAAAGAAGCATAATCTTCTCATTGGAGAACGTACTGCAGAGGACATTAAAATTAAAATTGGAACCTGTTTCCCATTGGCACAGAATGATACAATGGATGTCAGAGGGCGTAATCTTGTAACAGGTCTGCCCAAGACTGTTTCCGTATCTTCAGAAGAAACCGAGGAAGCATTGCGGGAGGCAACTCTCCAGATTGTGGAGGCAGTTCACAATGTGTTAGAGAAAACGCCGCCTGAACTGGCGGCGGATGTTGCAGACCGGGGAATTATTCTTACTGGTGGTGGCGCACTGCTCCGGGGGCTGGAAGAGCTCATAGAGGACAGAACAGGAATCAACACCATGACGGCAGAAGAACCAATGACCTGTGTGGCAATCGGCACTGGGAAATATGTGGAATTTTTATCAGGGTCTGGTAAAAGAGATGAGTAACAGATAATCAGCATTTAAAGGAGCAGAAAGTATGGTAAAAGGATTATATACTGCTTATACGGGTATGATCAATCAGCAGAACCGGATGGACGTACTCACCAACAATCTTGCGAATTCAGCCACCAATGGATTTAAGAAGGAGGGTTCCACCTCCCAGTCCTTTGATGAAGAATTGGCCATTAAGATTAAGGATACCTCAGCCTTTGGGCTGGCAAAACGCCTGGGGGATGTTTCGTTGGGAGTTAAGATTGGGGAATGCTACACAGATTACGGACAGGGTTCTTTCCGGGTAACAGATAATATTTACGATATGGCGATTGACGGAGATGGTTTTTTTGCCATTTCTTACACCAATAAGGCGGGAGAGGCTTCCGTAAAATATACCAGAGACGGAGCTTTTACCGTGAACCGGGAAGGGTATCTGGTGACCAAAGATGGGGATTTCGTATTGAATCAGGCTGCAGCGGAGGCTGGTAATCCGGGGCAGGCTGGCTACATACAGGTAAATCCCAATCTTCCTCTGGTGGTAGATGAGAACGGGAATTATTTTCAGAATGACGTATTGCTGGGACAGGTGGGCGTGGTTGATTTTGCAGATTATAATTTCCTGGCGAAATATGGTGAGAATATGTATGATCTGGAGCAGGGCGGACAGGTGCAGCCTTCCAATGCACAGGTAAACCAGGGTACTCTGGAAATGTCAAATGTAAATGTAGTTTCCGAGATGGTAGAAATGATCAATATTACCCGGGCATACGAATCAAATCAGAAAATTATCCAGACAATAGACGAGACACTTGACAAGGCAGTTAACACCATCGGCAAGGCATAGAAAGGGGTTGTTTTACAATGATGCGATCTTTGTGGTCGGCAGCGTCCGGCATGATTTCACAGCAGACAGCGGTAGATACCATTGCCAATAATCTGGCAAATGTCAATACTACTGGCTATAAAAATGAGAAGGCGGAATTTAAGTCACTGCTGTATCAAACATTACAGACACGGACTACTACGGCAAACGGTGAAGAGAAGCCCATACCCGCCCAGGTTGGACTGGGGACCAGGGTGGCAGCCATTACTTCTAATTTTACCCAGGGTCCGCATTTGGACAGCGAGAGTTATACGGCATTTGCGATTAATGGAGACGGCTTTTTTGCAGTGAGAGGAGCCGACGGGAATACATATTATACCAGAAATGGCGATTTTAAATTGAGTGTGGGAAATGACGGCAATCTTACGTTGGTGACGTCCAGCGGATTTCCAGTACTGGACAGCAATGGAAATCCCATTGAAATTCCAGGAGGCGTAAATGCCAGCAAGATTCAGGTTACCTCAGAGGGCGCTTTTGGCTATATCAATAATCAGAATAATTTTGTGGACTTAAATCAGACCATTGGATTGTTCCAGTTCAACAATCCGGCTGGACTTGAGAAAATGGCCAATGACCTTCTGAATGTTACAGATGCATCCGGGCAGCCATTAAATGAGGCGACAACTCCGAACCTGGTGTTAAGCAGTGTGCGCCAGGGCTATCTGGAAGGATCTAATGTTCAGGTGGCAGATGAAATGGTAAATCTGATTGTGGCACAGAGGGCTTATGAGATGAATTCCAAGGCAATCCAGGCGTCCGACGATATGCTGGGCCAGGCCAATCAGCTGAAACGATAATTCGCAGAAGGAAGGATAAGATATGAGTCTTACAATAGATGGTTTGAATTCAATCTATGATACCAAGAACAGCAGCTCTGCAAATAAGCTGGAGGATACATTGAATACTGATTTGTCCAAAGCCACAGAAGATGAGCTGATGGAGGTATGCAAAGATTTTGAGGCGTATTTTACAGAGCAGATGTTTAAGGCAATGCAGAAAATGATTCCTGAGTCTGAGAGTGTTTCTTCTTCCACCAGACAGCTGCAGGATTACTATAAAGAGCAGATGGTACAGAGCTTTGCGGAACAGTCTGCTCAGGGAGAAGGACTGGGCCTTGCGCAGATGCTTTATGAGCAGATGAAGCGTAACTATGGCCTGGAATAAACGAGTGGAAACACTGAAAGGATATGTGGAACATATCATATATCAGAATGAAGAAAATGGATATACCGTATTGAATCTGGTAAGTGAGGAAGAAGAGATTACCTGCGTAGGTATTTTTCATGGTGTGGGGGAAGGAGAAACCCTGGAATTATCTGGAGAATATACCGATCATCCCTCATACGGCAGGCAGTTTAAGATGGTGTCTTTCCAGGTAAAACCGCCGGAGGACATATTATCCATGGAACGCTATCTCGGCTCCGGTGCAATTAAAGGCATCGGGGCTGCTTTGGCCACACGGATTGTCCGCAAATTCAAACAAGATACTTTTCGTATTATTGAAGAAGAGCCGGAGCGCCTTGCGGAAGTCAAAGGAATCAGCCAGCGGAAAGCGATGGAGATTGCAGAGCAGGCGGAGGGAAAGCGTGAGCAGCGTCAGGCCATGATTTTTCTGCAGCAGTACGGCGTTTCACAGAGCCTTGCTGTCAAGATATATCAGACATATGGCGCAGAACTATATGGAATTTTAAAAGAGAACCCATACCGCCTGGCAGATGATATCCGGGGTGTGGGTTTTCGCATTGCCGATGAAATTGCTTCCAGGATAGGCATTCACACAGATTCTGATTTCCGCATTCGGAGCGGAATCTTATATACATTGATCCAAGCGTCCCTGGAAGGCCATACCTGCCTGCCCAAGCAGCTTTTAAGCCAGAAGGCCAGTGAGCTTTTAAAGATTGAGCCAGAGTATATTGAAAAACATTATATGGATCTTGCCATTAACAAGAAACTGGTGATAAAAGAAATGCAGGATATTCCTTATATTTATGCGCCCAGCTATTATTATATGGAAATGAATACGGCAGTGATGCTGAAAAGACTGGACATTTCTTATGATGTTCCCCAGATAGAAATCGAAAGCCGTATCCGCAGCATCGAAAGAAGCAGCGACTTTGAACTGGATGAACTGCAGGTGCAGGCAGTCAGGGAAGCAGTGTGTCATGGTCTTGTGGTGATTACCGGGGGGCCTGGTACAGGTAAAACCACCACCATTAATACTATTATTCGTTATTTTGAGTTGGAAGGCATGGATATATTTCTTGCCGCCCCTACAGGACGTGCAGCAAAGCGGATGAGTGAGACCACTGGATTTGAAGCAAAAACGATCCATCGTATGCTGGAATTAAATGGAGGAGTGGAAGACAGCGCTGGCTTTGAGCGTAACGAAGAGAATCCCTTGGAAACAGATGTGATAATTGTGGATGAAATGTCTATGGTTGATAGTTCTCTTATGCATTCCATGTTAAAAGCAGTGGCTGCGGGCACGCGGCTGATTCTTGTGGGAGATGTCAATCAGCTTCCCAGCGTAGGAGCGGGAAGCGTACTGAAAGATATTATCGAATCTGAACAGTTTCATGTTGTCCGTCTGACACGGATTTTCCGTCAGGCGGCCCAAAGCGATATCATTGTTAATGCCCATAAAATTAATGGGGGAGAAGAGGTGGTTTTGGATAATAAAAGTATGGATTTCTTTTTTTTGAAAAGATATGACGCCAATGTCATTATCAGTGTGGTTATCCAGTTGATTCAGCAGAAACTGCCGGGATTTGTAGATGCAGAGCCTTTTGACATCCAGGTATTGACTCCTATGCGGAAAGGGCTTTTGGGGGTGGAACGGCTGAATCATATTTTGCAGCAGTATCTAAATCCTCAAGATAAGGATAAGACAGAAAAAGAGCATGGCGATATCGTGTTTCGTGAAGGTGATAAAGTCATGCAGACTAAGAATAATTATCAGCTAGAGTGGGAGATACGCAGCAAATATGGGCTTGCCATTGAGAAAGGACTGGGGGTGTTCAACGGTGATATGGGAATTATCCGCAGCATTAATCATTATCAGGAGACTGTGACAGTGGAATTTGAAGAGTGCCGTATGGTAGACTATTCCTTTAAACAAATGGATGAACTGGAACTTGCCTATGCGATTACCATTCATAAATCTCAGGGCAGCGAATATCCGGCAGTGGTTATTCCCCTGCTTACGGGCCCGCGGATGCTGATGAACCGGAACCTTCTGTATACCGCGGTGACGCGGGCCAAAAAATGTGTCACTTTGGTAGGGAATGATGTGACTTTTCAGCAGATGATTGCAAACACTAGTGAACAAAAGCGCTATACAGGATTAAGAGAACGTCTGAAAGAAACAGTAGGAATTTAACAATTTTTAAGAAAAATTTTATGGAAACATGAGGGAGGCTGTGTTAATATAAGGAAGCTTGAGAGATATTTTCAGAGATAGGAAATGAAAATTTATAAAGAAAATCTGATACACCTTCTGTTTCCGCCCAGATGCCCAATTTGCGATGAGGTGCTTTTCTCTTCTGTTCTGGCATCACAAAAGTTGGTGTGCACATCCTGCAAAAGGAAACCAGAATATGTCCAGGAGCCTGTCTGCAAGAAATGCGGGAAACCTGTGGAGAACCAGAGACAAGAATATTGCTATGACTGCCAGAAACATCAAAGCGCGTTTATCCAGGGCAAAGCATTGTGGATTTATCAAGGAGAGGTGAGACATTCTATTTATCGGTTTAAATACCAAGGCCGCCGGGAATATGCAAGATATTATGGGCGGGAACTGGCCCGGGTATATGGAAACTGGGCCAGAGGACGGAAAATAGAAGCTTTGGTGCCCATCCCTTTATCCAAAAAGAAGAAGCGACAGAGAGGATTTAACCAGGCTGCCCTGATTGCCAGGGAATTCAGCCGGGAGACGGGGATTCCAGTATATGGGAATTTGCTGGTCCGGGTGCGCAATACCAGGGCTCAGAAGGAATTAAATGACCAGGAACGCAAAAATAATTTGAAAAAGGCTTTTAAAACGAGAGCAAATAAGGTACAATTAGACCATATATTATTAATTGATGATATATATACGACAGGAAGTACGATGAATGAGGCGGCAGGTGAACTTAGAGCATCAGGAATAAGTAAAGTTTATTGCCTGAGCCTTAGTATCGGAAGAGGTTATCAGGAGGATTGAAGGTATGGAAGTTAGAAATTGCAAAGGCTGTGGAAGACTTTTTAACTATAATGGCGGAATGCCGTTATGTCCTGGCTGTGTTGCCAAATTGGAAGAAAAATTCCAGGATGTAAAGGAATATTTGAGACAGAATCCCAATGCGCCTTTAAGCGTAGTGTCTGAGGAGAATGATGTTTCTGTAAAACAGATTAAGCAGTGGGTACGGGAAGAACGCCTTACCTTTACAGAAGAATCGCAGATTACCCTGGAATGTGAAAATTGTGGTTCTAAGATTCGGACGGGAAGATTCTGCGATAAATGTAAAACGAGCCTTCACAATGATTTGTCCGGCGCTATTAAGAAATCAGGAACGATCACGTCAAAACCTAAGAGCGGCCATGAGAAGGATCGCATGAGATTTTTGGATAATTAAGGTTTTAGAAGGTGCAGATCATGCTGAATGAAGAGCGTATTCGGCTAATGACCAAGATGGTATGTTACGAAGAAGGCGAAGGAAAAGAATATATGCCGGTGAAACAGTATTACCGAAGGGACTATGTAAGTTTGGAAATGTTGAAGACATTTGTTACTTCCACCATAGCCTTTGGTATTTTGTGCATATGTTTTGTACTGTATAACATGGAGAATATTGCTGAAATTTTGAATGGCGGGAATCTGGTTTCTTTTGGGATTTCTGTTTTGGTAAAGTACGCCATTTTTACAGTTATATACCAGGTAATAGCATTCCTGATCTATAACCGGCGCTACACTAAGGCAGGAGCCAGCGTAAGAAAATATTATTCCGCTTTGAAGAAAGTACAGCGGCTTCAGGAAAAGGAAGATGGAAGATAGGTCACAGCCTTCGGAGGGTTGGAAATGACAGGTTTGTTGGAATTAAGAGAAAGACTGCGGGAAATCGTTGGAAAATATGAGGTTTATTTTATTGCAGGCGTAAAGTTTTTGATGGGGATGGCTGCATTTTTCCTGATTAACAGTCAGATAGGATATATGGAGCGTCTGAACCATCCCGCCGTGACAATGCTTTTGGCATTGGCCTGTACTTTTCTGCCAGTGAGTGTCATGGTATTGTCTGCAAGTGTACTGGTTTTACTGCATTTGTCTGCCCTCTCACTGGAAGCCTGTGGAATTGGAGTGTGTCTGTTTTTATTATTGTTTTTTTTATACGGCAGATTTGCCCCTAAAAACGGCTATATGGTAATACTTACCCCAGTTCTCTGTTTTTTCAGAGTGCCCCAGGTAATTCCAGTGGCTTCAGGCCTGATGCAGGAGCCAATCTCTTATTTGTCAATGGCCTGTGGCGCAGTGGCATATTACTATATAGAAGGTGTGAAACTGAACATTGTAAATTTTACGTCGATGGAAGAGGCAGAAGGAACAGCAAAGTTTACCGCGGCGCTGAAAATGCTGACAGGCAATAAAGAGATGTATCTTTTGACTGCAGCATTTCTTATTACTGCTCTGGTGGTTTATCTTTTTCGCAGACAATCCATGAATTATGCCTGGAGAATAGGGCTGTTTATGGGAAATTTGGTACAGATTGTGATTTTGCTGGCCGGATATGTTCTGCTGGGTATGCCGGAAAAGATTCCCTGGGTAATACTTGGCTCTTTGATTTCTGTTTTGATTTCCCTGATTCTGGAATTCTTTTTCTATAATTTGGATTATTCCAGGGTAGAACGGGTACAATTTGAGGATGATGAATACTATTATTTTGTTAAGGCGGTTCCCAAAGTATATGTTGCAAGAAAGGATAAACGTGTAAAGCGGATTACCCCTAAAAAGAAAACCACTGTGAACCGGAGAAAACTGGCAGAAGAGCTGGACATTGATCAGGATCTGCTGGATTAATTTTGAAGAAAGGAATGAAATTATGCTGCAGGAATTATTCGCAACTTTAAATTCTTTTGCGTCTAAATATCTGTTCTGGATCAATAGGCCCCAAATAACAAAAATAGATATTGCAGAAATAATTATTATTTCATTTCTGATTTATAATATTCTGGTATGGTTTAAGAAGACAAGAGCATGGAATCTGTTAAAAGGAATTATTGTGGTACTTATTTTTGTAATGATATGCGCAATGTTCCAGATGAACACGATTTTATGGATTGCAGGAAAGACCATCAATGTAGCAGTGATTGCAATTATTATCGTATTCCAGCCGGAACTGCGCCGTGCATTGGAACAGCTTGGACGGAAGAACTTTATCACTTCGCTGTTTTCTTTTGATTCCCAGAAAAATCAGGAGAGGTTCAGTGAGCGGGTTACTAATGAACTTGTGAAGGCAACCTATGAGATGGCAAAGGTTAAGACAGGTGCATTAATAGTAGTGGAACAGGATGTTGTGCTTGGAGAATTTGAGAGAACAGGTATTGCATTGGATTCACTGGTGTCCAGCCAGCTTTTGATTAATATATTTGAACATAATACGCCGTTGCATGATGGCGCTGTAATTGTACGGGGCAACAGGGTGGTTTCCGCCACCTGCTATCTGCCTCTCTCAGATAATATGGAATTAAGTAAGGAACTTGGCACCCGCCACCGGGCGGCAGTAGGGATCAGCGAAGTATGTGATGCCCTGACCATTGTAGTGTCTGAGGAAACAGGGAATGTGTCCATTGCCATTGGCGGAGAATTGTACCGCAATGTGGATGCAGAGTATCTCAAAGGAAAACTGAATTTTATCCGGAAGGGGGCTATGGATGTGGCAAGATTCCGGATATGGAAAAGGAGGATGAAAAATGTTCCGAAAAATGATGAAACATCTGGCAAATAATCCGGGACTTAAACTTTTGTCTGTCCTCTTTTCCGTGGTACTCTGGATGATGGTGGTAAATGTTGCAGATCCGGAAGCCACAAAGTCTTTTTCCATACCGGTGGAGATTCTGAATAAAGATGTGATTACGAAAATGGGGAAGGTGCCCAACGTAGTGGCGGATTCTGACGTTGCCATATTTTACATTTCCGGCCCCAGAAGTTATGTGGAGAATATGTCTTCGGATGATTTTGTGGTGACTGCGGATTTAAGCCAGGTAGATTTAAGTCAGGACGGGGATGCGAAATTGGTTCCCATTGAAATTACTGCCAAGAAAAATGAGAGACGGATTGAAATTAATAGAAAAACAGTAAATATGCAGATTTCCCTGGAAGACCGGTCTGAGCAGAAATTTATCATTTCAGCAGAGACCACAGGAACTCCTGCAGAGGGAAGCGCCATAGGCAGTGTGGAGGTTACGCCAAATCTGCTGAAAATTTCCGGTCCTGCGTCAATTGTATCCAGGATTAACAGGGTGGCGGCAAGCATAAACGTAGATGGAATTTCCAATGATGTCTCAGACAATGTTATGCCTGTGCTTTATGATGAAAATGGTTTGGTGATTACTTCTGATCTGCTGGAGATTAATCAGACAGTGGTAACAATTCGTGCAAATATTTTAAGCACCAAGAATATACCGATCCGGTGCCAGATCAGCGGTACGCCGGCGGCCGGTTACAAATACCGCGGCTTAGAATATGCCCCTGACACGGTATTAGTGAAGGGAGAAGCGGCAGTGCTTAATGGAATTAATGCCATTAACATTCCAGCAGATGTAATCAATATAGAGGGAGCCAGCAGCGATGTGGAGGTTTCCATTGAAATTATGCCGTATCTGCAGGAATTGGGAATATCACTGGTGGATGAAACTGCAAATCAAGTTGCGGTGAAAGCAATTATCGAACGGAAAACAACCAAAATGTTTAATCTTTCCACAGAAGATGTCAAAATTACCGGGCTTCCCAGCGATTATGAGCTGTCATTCAGCTTAGACGCGCTGCCTGTGAATGTTCGTGCGCTGGAAGAAGACATGGATGAGTTAAAGAAAGAAGATATTGAGGTGATCATGGATGTAACAGATCTGCAGCCAGGTACGTACACCAGACAGGTTGTGATAAATCTGCCAGGAGAGAAATATGAGCTTGTGAGCCAGGTGAATCTGCAGTTTGAGATTGTGGATAAAAACGCAGATACAGAACATTCCGGGAATAATACAGATACCGGGCAGGGAGGCATTAATGAAGGGGATGCCGATGAACGTCCGGAAGAAGAGGATGATACTGGAGAGCAATCAAATGGAAATTAAAAAATAAGGATCAGAGGTAAGAGATTATGTCAAGAATGTTTGGAACAGATGGAGTAAGAGGAGTAGCAGGAACAGAACTGACCATTGAACTTGCAATGAAATTAGGGCAGGCCGGAGCCTATGTGCTCACAAGAGAAAAGGCGCATCAACCCACGATTATTGTAGGATGTGACACCAGAATATCAGGAGGGATGCTGGCGAATGCACTTATGGCAGGTATTTGTTCCGTGGGGGCAAATGCTGTATATATGGGAGTGATGCCAACACCGGCCATTGCATATCTGACCAGGAAGCACAAGGTAGACGCAGGGGTGGTGATTTCAGCTTCCCATAATCCAATGGAATTTAACGGCATCAAGTTCTTTAATGGAGAGGGTTATAAACTCTCTGACGAGCTGGAAGACGAGATAGAATTGCTGATTAAGAATGGAATGAAGGATGTTCCCATGCCGATTGGCTCTGGGATTGGAAACATCAGTTACCGCTTTGATGCAAGAGAAGAATATGTATTCTTTATGAAGAAGACAGTTCCAGTGGACTTAAGCGGGCTGAAAATTGTAGTTGACTGCGCAGAAGGGGCTTCCCATTATACTGCGGTGGAGACTCTAAAGGGACTTGGCGCCCATTTGGTGGCGCTTCATACCAATCCTGACGGAACCAATATCAATGCCAACTGCGGTTCCACACACATGGATGAGCTGCGCGCACGGGTGGTTTATGAAAAAGCAGACCTGGGTCTTGCTTTTGACGGAGATGCTGACCGCATGATGGCAGTGGATGAGAAAGGAAATATTGTGGATGGCGACCAGGTGATGGCCATCGTCGGAAATGATATGAAAAAGCATGGCAGACTGAAGAAGGATACCATTGTGGGAACCGTAATGAGTAATCTGGGCTTCACGCTTATGGGTGAGAAATGCGGAATTCACATTGAACAGACGAAAGTTGGAGACCGCTATGTTTTGGAAAATATGAGAGAAAATGGGTATAATATAGGAGGGGAGCAGTCAGGGCATATCATATTCCTGGATGAGAATACCACGGGAGACGGCCTGCTCAGCGCCCTGCATTTACTGGAAGTAATGGTTCATACCGGGAAGCATTTGTCAGAGCTTGCCCAGATTATGGAGGTTCTGCCCCAGGCATTGGTAAATGCCAAAGTACCCAACCACAAGAAGGAACATTTTATGGAATATCCTGAGATTGCCCAGGCGGTTCAGGAATTAGAGAAGAAATTTGCAGGAGAAGGCAGAGTTCTGATACGTCCGTCTGGTACAGAGCCGCTGGTCAGGGTTATGATTGAGGGCAAGGATCTGGAGGAAATCACCAGGGATGCAAAAGAGCTTGCGGATTTGATCCGGAAGAATATGCTTTAACTGTTAGGAAGATGTATTGGAGGGAACAATATGGTTAGTCAGAAAGTAACAATAAAAAATCCTACCGGGCTTCATTTGCGCCCGGCAGGGATTTTGTGCAAAGAAGCGGTAAAGTATCAAGCGCTGATTACCTTTAATTTTAAAGGGGGAACAGCAAATGCCAAGAGTGTTTTGAGCGTGCTGGGAGCATGTATCAAATCAGGAGATTCCATTGAATTTGTCTGTGAAGGCGATGACGAACAGGAGGCGCTGCAGGCTGTAGTTTCAGCCGTGGAAAGTGGTTTGGGAGAATAACAGAATCTATGAATGGAAAGAAAGTTCAGGTTCTTATGTCAACCTATAACGGAGAGCGGTTTCTGAGGGAACAGATTGAGAGCCTTTTGGGACAGAGCTGGAAGAACCTGGAGATTTTGATACGGGATGACGGTTCAAAAGATAGAACCAGAGAGATTCTTAAGGAATATAGTGATAAATATGATAATATCCAGATATATTTGGAATCCAATTTGGGAGTGACCAGGAGTTTTTTTGAATTGCTGAAAAAAAGCGATGCGGATTATGCGGCATTTTGTGATCAGGATGATATCTGGCTGGAACATAAAATTGAGGCGGCGGTTGCAAAACTGAAGCAGGAAGACGGGCCTGCGCTGTACTGCAGTAATAAAATTTTGACAGACAGCTCAGGAACGCCTATGGAGAAGCAGGATAGCAGAATGCGGGAACCAGGTTTTGGAAATGCGGCAGTAGAATGTATCTGTACTGGATGTACGGCTGTGATGAACCGGAAACTAATAGAGATATTAAAAAGGAAGCTGCCAGAGCACGCCGTTTTGCATGATTGGTGGACATATCTGGCAGCATCGTATGCGGGTAAGGTGATTTATGATGAACATGCGTATATCTATTATCGGCAGCATGAAGAAAACATGGTGGGAGGCAAGTCCGGTTTTTGGGGAGGCGTGCAGTTAAAGATGGCATATATTCGGAAAAATCAGGGGAAATTAAAAGGACAGCTTACAGATTTTGCAAAACTTTACCAGGGAGACAGAAAAAAAGACGAACTGGTGCAAAATATCCTGGCAGCAGATCATTTTCCAGGAAGGGTAAAGATTTTATGGAACCGTGACATGTACCGCCAGAGTTTACTGGATGAAATTATAATGCGGATTCTGTTTTTGTTTCATCGGATGCTGTAAGCGCGTCAATAACAGGAGGAAGCTAATATGAAGAAAATATTGGTGACAGGCTGCAATGGACAGCTTGGAAGGGCGATCAACCAGGAATATGATAAGAATGAAGCAGAGTTTATCAACACAGATGTGCAGAAAGGTGAGGGCGTAACGGCGCTGGATATTACCAATGTTGAAGAAGTGCTAGACTTGATATGCAAGGTCAGGCCGGATGTGATCATCAACTGTGCAGCGCATACATCCGTAGATTTGTGTGAACAGGAGTGGGATAAGGCATATAAGATAAATGCTGTCGGTCCTCGAAATCTGAGTATTGCAGCGGCCAGGACAGATGCAAAGTTCATTCATGTATCAACAGATTATGTATTTGATGGAACTGGGACAAAGCCTTATACGGAATTTGACATCCCAAGCCCTGCCAGTGCTTATGGAAAAACCAAGTTGGAGGGTGAAAAGTTTGTAAAGGATTTTGCCCAAAAGTATTTTATTTTACGTACGGCATGGCTGTACGGGGAGGGAAAGAATTTTGTAAAAACCATGCTGAGGCTTGCAGAAAGCCACGATATGGTCAGCGTTGTCAATGATCAGCTTGGGAGCCCTACCAGCGCGGTGGAACTGGCAAAGATGATTCATTTCCTGGAACCTACAGAAAATTATGGATTGTTCCATGCCACCTGTGAAGGAAGCTGCAGCTGGGCAGAGTTTGCAGAGGCAATATTTGCCAGAACTGGGAAGCAAGTTATGGTAAATCATGTAACTACAGAAGAATATATGAAGATGAACCCGCAGTCAGCAAAGCGTCCAGCATATTCCGTGCTGGATAATTATATGCTGCGCCTGACGGGGGATTACAGGATGCAGTCTTGGGAAACAGCTTTGGATGAATATATAGAAACGCTGCAGCTATGAGGTTATAAAAAATGGGACAGGCAGGTAATTTAAAAAAAAATATCATGTGGAATACCTGCGGAAGTATTTTCTACAGTTTTTGCCAATGGCTGCTTACTTCTATTGTAATCCGTACCGTTTCCTATGGAGCAGGCGGGGTATTGTCTCTGGCAATGACCACCAGCAGCAGCTTTTCTGCTATTTCGCTTTTTAGTATGCGAAATTACCAGGTATCAGATATAAAAGGAGAGTACCGAACCAGTGAATATGTTGGAAGCAGAGTGATTACCTGTATCGCAGCCTTTACTTGTTGTGCAGCCGCGGCAATTTACAACAGTTCTTGGGAACAGATGTTGTGTATTGATGCATTTATGCTGGTGCGGGTGGCCGAAGGCTGGGTAGATGTAATGCATGGGGTAGATCAGAAATATGAGAGATACGATTATATCGGGAAATCTTATTTTCTTCGGGGAGTTCTCACCCTTGTGATATTTTCGGCAGGGCTGTTAGTTACAGACAACCTGACTGTTACCCTGTGTGTGATGGCGTTGGGAAATCTTGCGGCGGCTGTTTTCTATGATACCAGAAAGACAGGGGGATTGGAAAGGATTACCCCTGTTTTTCAGAAGAAAGTATTAGAATTGTTAAAGACATGTCTGCCCATTGTACTATTTACATTTTTGCTGAGCCTGGAAAATCTGATACCAAAGAAAGTACTGGAGCAGCGCTATGGGCAGGATGAATTGGGAATATATTCTGCCATGGCGAACCTGGCCGTTGTGGTTCAGGTATTTTCCTCCGTTGCTTTTAATCCATTTCTTCCTAAATTTACCATGGTCTACTATTCCGGAGATATGGAAAGATTTAGGAAGATGCTGCATAGCCTGTATCTGGTTCTTATAGGCATGTGTATAGTGGTCAATATTGGTGTTTTGATTTTTGGGAAACTTGGACTTAGGATACTATATGGAGAGGATATTTTAAATTATTATGATTTATTCCTGCCAATTATATGGTGCACAATTTTTACAGCCGTGATCTGGGTAATTTCAGCAGTTCTGATTGCATTGCGCAAAATTAAATTATTGGCGGCGGGTATGGTAGTGGATTTTGCACTCTGTCTGTTATTAGCAGAGCCATTCGTCGCACGTTACAATAAAAATGGCGTGAGTATTGTACAGCTTCTGGTTATGGGAATTTATATAGTATTTATCATAATGGCGAGCGAAATATCCATAAGAAAATCAAAAACAACAAAGGCAAGTGGCAAAGGATGAAAAAATTAATAATTATACCCGCTTACAATGAGGGTGAGTGTATCGAACGGACCATTCAGGATATTGAGAAACATGCACAGGGATTTGATTACCTGATTGTAAACGATTGTTCTACTGACAATACCAGGGAAATATGCGAGAAAAATTGTTTTAATCTTATGAATCTTCCCATAAATCTAGGGATCGGAGGGGCGGTCCAGACAGGTTACCGGTATGCCTGGGAACATGGCTACGATATGGCGGTACAGTTTGATGGGGATGGGCAGCATGACGCTTCTTTTCTGCCGCGGATGTCAGAAGCCATGGTAAAAGAAGGAGCTGATATGCTGATTGGTTCCCGGTTCATTGAAAGAGAAGGATTTCAGTCTTCTTTTATCAGAAGGGTTGGGATTACTTATTTTACTGGGCTGATAAGGGTATTGACAGGGAAAACAATTACAGATCCCACGTCTGGGCTGCGTATGATTAACCGCAGCGTGCTTGAGATTTTTGCAAAAGATTATCCAAAAGATTACCCAGAACCGGAAAGTGTAGTAGCTGTGCTGAGAAATAAGAAGCGGGTAAAAGAGATTCCGGTGGTGATGCGTGAGCGCCAGGGAGGAAGCTCTTCCATAGGAAATGTGAAGTCTGTGTATTATATGGTAAAGGTAACTCTTGCAATTTTGGTGGAAAGTTTGCGCAGGTATAAGTAAGGAGCAGATATGAGTTTAAGGTTACAAATTATATTACTGGCTATGCTTTTCTGTGTTTTAGCAGGGATGGTTACTCAGATTAAGAGGAAAAAACTGGAGTTAAAATATACATTGTCCTGGTTTGTTCTGATTATTGTCTTGATTGTCTTAACATGTTTTCCAAGACTTTTAATTGTGATTGCAGAGTTCCTGGGAATTGCTGCGCCTGTTAATATGATATTTTTCTTAGGTTTCTGTTTTTCATTGGTGATTATATATACACTGACGGTTGCAATTTCTAAGATGTCAGATAATATACGCAGCCTTACACAGAAAATTGCATTGCTGGAAAAAGAGGAGGAAAAGCATGAATAGCAGCAAAAAGGGGAAGCATATGGAACAGTATACAGGAGATGACCACACTTTTGTTATCTGCGCCTATAAGGAGAGCCCGTATCTGGAAGAAACCATAGTATCCCTGAGAAAGCAGACTGTGCCTATCCATATCATTATGTCCACCTCCACGCCTAGCCAGTTTCTTGAAGAACTATGCAGTAAATATGACATACCACTGTATGTAAACCGTGCAGAGAAAGGGCTGGCGGCAGATTGGAATTATGGTTACCAGCAGGCCGGGACCAGGCTGGTTACGATCGCGCATCAGGATGATTTCTATGAGCCGGAATATGCAGAAGAAATTATTAGGTATGCAAATCTGAGGGAAGATGCGATTATTATTTATTCAGATTATTATGAGTACAGAGTGGATGAGAAAGTGACAGGCAATAAGCTTTTGAAAATAAAGCGTATCATGAATCTGCCTATGACGAAGAAATTGTTTTATGGAAACCGGTTTGTCAGGCGTCTTATGCTGTCTATGGGGGATCCTATCTGCTGTCCGGCCGTTACTTATGTGAGGAACAAAGTCGGGGAACAGCCTTTTGATACAAGTTACAAAAATAGCTGCGATTATAAAGCGATGGTGGAGCAGGCTGAGAAAAAGGGAGCTTTTATCTGTATTCCCAGGCAGCTTATGGCCCACAGGATACATCCCGGATCAACTACCACGCTGAATTTAAGTGAGAATATCAGGCAGAAAGAGGATCTTGAAATTTTCTGCAGATTCTGGCCCAGGCCCATTGCAAAGCTTCTCAACAGAGTATATGCTACAAGTGAGAGAAGCAACGAACTATAATAGAGAAAAGAAGACAAGGCGTAAGAAATTATCAAAAGATTGTAATTACAATTAGGATTTTAAGGAGGAATAGAAGACATGAGAACTTATTTAGTAACCGGAGGGGCTGGCTTTATCGGTTCCAATTATATTCATTATATGTTTCGTAAATATAATGACGAAATTGTGATAATCAATGTGGACAAGCTGACCTATGCAGGCAACCTGGAAAATTTAAAGGATATAGAATCCAGAGACAATTACACATTTGTAAAAGCAGATATCTGTGATAAGGAAGCCATCAGTAAAATTTTTGCAGAACATGATATTGATCGGGTGGTACATTTTGCGGCAGAAAGCCATGTGGATCGAAGCATTAAGAGTCCGGAGGTGTTTGTTCAGACCAATGTGCTGGGAACAGCCGTTATGCTGAACTGTGCCAAAGAAGCCTGGGAATTGGAAGACGGGAGCTTCAAAGAAGGGAAGAAATTCCTGCATGTGTCTACCGATGAAGTATATGGCTCCCTTACAGAGGATGGAGGGTATTTTTATGAGACAACCCCATATGATCCTCACAGTCCTTATTCAGCCAGCAAAGCAAGCTCTGATTTCCTGGTAAAATCCTATATTGACACATATCATTTTCCAGCGAATATAACGAATTGTTCTAATAATTATGGACCCTACCAGTTTCCAGAGAAACTGATTCCGCTGATTATCAATAACGCCCTTCAGGGAAAGAAGCTGCCGATTTATGGAGATGGGAAGAATGTCCGTGACTGGCTGTATGTAGATGACCATGCAAAGGGCATTGATATGGTTCAGGAACATGGGAAGCTGGGAGAGACGTATAATATCGGCGGACATAATGAGAAGCAGAATATTGAGATTGTCAATATCATTATAGAGGTACTTTTGGAAATGCTGCCGGAGGATGATCCCAGAAGGAAGCTGGTAAGCAAAGATCTGATTACGTACGTGGAAGACCGAAAAGGCCATGACAGGAGATATGCCATTGCTCCGGACAAGATCAAGGAGGATTTGGGATGGGAGCCGGAAACCATGTTCCGGGAAGGCATCCGCAAAACCATAGCCTGGTTTTTTGAACATGAGGAATGGATGAAGAATGTTACCAGCGGTGATTATCAGAAATATTATGAGGATATGTACCAGAACAGATAGTGGAGGTTTCAGATGAACTTGTTAGGGGTTAAAACCATGGCAGAAGAAAGTAAGATAAGATTTACCAGGCACAAGGAGGCAAATTTGTTTCTTATTTTGGCGTTGTGCTTCGGGATAACCATGGCGTGTATTAATCCGCCGTTTCAAGAATGTGACGGCTGGATTCATTATCTGTGGGCATGGGATGTATCTTATGGAAACCTGGCAAGGCCAGTGGCAAGTTTAAACCATGAAGACGGAGTGATCCTGGTTCCGAAAAATGTGGATCAATTTGAATATCGCATTTTGGAAGCGGATAAAGGGGAAGGCAGGAAATATATTGATTATTTAAAGTCTATTAAACCATATTCCCAACAGGCAAAAATGAAATTGAGCAATGTTCCGTCTTCCCTGTTTTATTATCCGCAGGCTTTTGGACTGTTTCTTGGGAGGCTTTTTGACCTGAGCGTTTATACAGGCGTGCTTTTGTCCAGACTGTGTAATTTGCTGCTTTTTTTGGCGCTTACTTATTCCGCAGTCCGGATAACTCCTATATTCAAGAATATTATGGCAGTAATTGGGCTGCTTCCGATGACTCTTTACCAGGCGGCGTCCGATTCCCCGGATGCAATGCTGAATGGATTATGTTTCTTATTTATAGCCATGTGTTTTTCATATGCCTATGGAGAGCGGGAACGGCTGGGATGGAAAGATGTGATAAAGCTGTCCTTGATTCTGTCCATGGTGTTTTTGTGCAAATATGTGTACGTTTGTTTGGGACTTTTGGTGTTCCTGATACCTATGAAAAAATTTGGCGGCAGGAAAGAATATTGGAAAAGTTTTGTGATTGCCCTGCTTCCGCTGGCTGTTTTTGGAGGCATTGCTTTGTTTAGTGCGGCTTCAACCGTATCAGGCAGCCAGGCTTCTATGGGAGCGGAGGGAATGACGCAGTTTCAGTATTTGTCGCAGCATCCTAAATTTATTATACAAATGCTGATTACGACTTTCCTGAATAAGTTCAATGACTGGATGACCTGGCTGAATACCTTAGGGAACCTGAATTACCAATTGGGAGTATTGATTTATCTCATGCCTATGTATATGATATTTGTGGGCTGTTTGGATCGGGTGCAAGCATGTGAAAAGATAAGGACAAAGGATAGATGGCTGTGTTTTATAACCTTTATGGCTACCTGCCTTGGAGTGGTGATGGGCATTTACATTGGTGACGGAAGTATCAATAAAGTAGGGGAATTAGTTGCCCAGGGCATCCAGGGGCGTTACTTTATTGCCGCAATCCCAGTATTTTTTGCAGCGATTAGCCAGAAAGGAATTCAAAACAGAGTAAAATATTTTACAGAAAAAACATTGGGAATCATGGGAATAATGCTGCTGTATGCAATTTATTCTTTATATGGCCATTGTATGTAAAAAATGGTACATATTGGATGGAAAAAGGAGTCAGAAATGGTTCCTTTTTTCTTGTTTCCATCACAATCTGACGTTATAATAAAATCTGGACAATATTGTGAGGCAAAAGAGGAAAAGATATGAAAAAGAGGATATTATCAATGTTATTGGCGGCTGCCATAATGATTTCAGATGGGGCCAGCCTGTATGCTGCAGGAACTTTGGAGGGACCATGGCAGAATCTGACAGAACAGGGAGCAGAAGCGGCTCAGCAGGAGCCGGAACTTCCGGGAGGCACGGAAGGGGGAGAACCCCAGGAACCGGAGACACCCGGGGGAGAAGACGGGGATGGAGAGGAACGGCAGGAATATACTATTAATTTTGACCTGAACGGGGGATTGACCCAAGAGGGGCAGGAAAGTATGTCTATCCAGGTGAAAGAAGGAGAATTTCCGGATATTTCCACCCTGGCAGAGCCTAAAAAAACGGGATATACGTTTCAGGGATGGCTGGATGAAGCTGGGAATATTTATCAGTTTGACCAGCCGGTTACAGGGAATTTTTCCTTGTCTGCATCATGGACACCTATTACTTACCGGATTCAGTTTGACTTAAACGGCGGAACCGGTGAGGAAATACCAGAGCTTGTCTGTATCTATGATCAGGAAGAAGCGCTGCCATTAGACGCGGGAAAGAAATCCGGGTTTGTATTTTTGGAATGGATGCTGGGAGAGACTGCCTACCAGGGAGGTTCCAGTGTAAAAAATCTGGCGGATCAGGAAGGTGCAGTGGTAGTACTGAAAGCGAGCTGGAGAATCGGGAAGTTTAAGATCCGGTTTGACGCCAACGGCGGTACGGGAACCATGAAAGAAGAGACCTTTGCCTGTAAGCGGGAGAAACAGCTCTACGCAAATAAATATAAGCGGGCAGGATATACCTTCCAGGGCTGGAACAGTGAGAAAGATGGGACGGGAACCGCTTATCAAGATGAGCAAAAAGCCATTTTTTATGACCAGGAGGATGGAAATACCGTGGTATTGTACGCCATGTGGAAAGGAAATTCCTATACGGTAAAGTACGATGGTAATGGCGCAGACAGTGGAAATGTTTCGGACAGCAGCCATATATATGGAACAGGCAGCGCTTTGAATGCAAATAGTTTTAAGCGCAAGGGATATACTTTTGCAGGCTGGAATACCCAGAAGGACGGCAAAGGGAAAACTTACAAGGCAGGAGCTAAAGTGTCGGATCTTACCACAACCCAGAATGGAGCTGTAACTCTTTATGCAAAATGGAGCGCCATAAAGTACAATATCTCTTATAAGCTGAATGGCGGAAAACTTGCGTCTTCTGCCAAGAAAGTTTATACGGCGGCTAAGGCTTTTAACCTTCCCATCCCTACCAGGAAGAATTATGATTTTGACGGTTGGTATACAGATAAGAAATTGAAAAAGCGTGTGGGACAGATTTCTGTTGGCAGCACAGGAAATAAAACTTTTTATGCAAAATGGGTCAAGTGCAGCCGCAGTCCGAAAAGCAATTCTGCGAAATTGACTGCCTGTAAAGGAACAGGAACTAATAAGATTAAAATAACGGCTACAGTAAAAAATAGAATAAAAAGTGATGATGACGGTTATTATCTGGTATACGTTGATCCAATCAGTGGGAAACCTTACCGGATGGTGCAGAAATCGTATAAGAAGAAAAAACTTTCTTTCGTGTTGAAACCCAAAGAGAATCAAGGATATGCAGTGTCTAAGTACGGAATTGCCGTAAAAGTGAATGGGAAATATAAATTGATCAGCAGCGCTTCTTTTGTGAAGAATGCAGAAAAGACGGCGTCCAACAAATCGAAATACAAACTGGGCAAGACGAAAAAGGGAATGCAGTTCTACAACAGTATGGCAGAAATTGACGAGTGTGGAGCGAAGAATAATTTCCTGAATCTGACAGCATCTATGGTCTTGGGCAGCGGTACAGTACCCTATCAGTACAATGGGAAAACGTATTATTTTGATCCTATGGACGCTTACCGCCAGATTGTTTCTGAATGTAATAAGAAGGGAATCAATGTTACCATGCAGATTATGCTGGATTGGAGCGAACCCGGCATGGACATGATTTATCCCAGCGCCCGTGTGTCAGGCGCCGCGCCTTTTTATAGCTGGAACGTATATGATCGTAACGCAAGGGAAAAGATGGAAGCCATCTTCTGTTATGTAGGTGGGATATTCGGTAAAAAAGACTGTTATGTGTCCAACTGGGTTTTGGGAAACGAGGTAAATAATCCCAAAAACTGGAACTATGCGTCCGGCATGACAGACTATAAGTATTTCAGGACTTATGCCTATGCGTTCCGCGCCCTCTATTATGCGGTGCGCAGCCAGTATTCCAATGCACGCATCTTTATCTGTACCGACAATTTTTGGAATACGTCGCCCAAGGGAGGCTACAGTGCAAAACGTTTGATTTCTTCTTTTACAAGTCATTTGAACAGTATACAGAAGGGATTAAAGTGGAATCTGGCTTACCATGCATACTCCTTTCCGCTGACTTATACAAATTTTTGGGCTGGATACGGAATTACAAATAATGTGAACAGTCCATATATTACCATGAAGAACCTTAAGGTTCTCACCAATTATATAAAAAAGACTTATGGTTCCTCCGTGCGTATCATTTTGTCAGAACAGGGGTATTCTTCTAGCTGGGGGCAGGCAAACCAGGCGGCGGCGATTGCGGCCAGTTACTATATTGCGGCCTGCAATCCCATGGTGGATGCGTTTATCATACGCAGCTACTACGATCACCCGGTGGAGGTTGCCCAGGGGCTGCGTATGGGAATTCATGGAAAGGAAGCTTTTGAAGCTTTCAAGTATATGGATACTTCCAAGTTTGCAAAATATACCAATCAATATCTGAAAGTAATTAAGATTAAAAAATGGTCTGGTATTGTGCCAGGATATAAGAAAAGCAAAATATATAAGATGTATTCCAAGTAGGCAGAATTCTTAGAAAAAAATTAATATATTTTTTACATAAAGCGGTATGGGAGGTTCTTGTTTCTAGTTCTGTGTCAAAGTATAATAGAAATTGGATGACATTAGTAAAACCAAAAGATGAAAAGGAAGAAATATGGGAAAGAGGATACTATCAATATTGCTAGCGGCTGTGCTGCTGATTTCATGGGACGGAAGCAGCCTGCATGCTTTGGGAGATATCAAAGGGCAGCAGGCGTTACAGGAACCAGGGCAGGAGAATGTACCAGAGGGAGACAATGAGAATTCAGAGGTTCCCGGAGGAGAGGAACCTGAGAAGCCGGGAGATTTAGAAGAGCCAGGGGGAAACGGGCAGGAACCTGAAAGACCTGGAGAGGGAGAGCCGGAGAACCCGGAAATCCCGGAACAGCCAGGAGAAGATCAGGAGAAAGAATATACCATTTATTTTAATCTGGCTGGAGGAACGACTCAGGATGGAAAAGACAGTGCTTCTATGCAGGTGAAGGAAGGTGAACTTCCAGACGCCGCAGCGGTGGAAGCTCCGGTAAAAAAGGGATATTTCTTTTCTGGATGGGTGAATGGAAATGGAGTGTATTATACCTTTGACCAGCCGATTACCGGGAATATTTCCCTTCTTGCCGTATGGGTTCCCGTTACTTACCGGGTGCAGTTTGATTTAAACGGCGGAGCCGGGGAAGAGATTCCAGAACAAATCTTTACTTATGACAGGGAAGAGCTTCTTCCCTCAGGGGCCGGGAAGAAATCAGGATATGCCTTTGCCGGATGGAAACAGGAGAATGGAACGGTTCTTCAAGGCGGAAGTTTCGCAAAGAACCTGGCAGACCAGCAGGATGCTGCGGTGGTATTAAAAGCTGTCTGGAAGGTTGGGCGTTATAAGGTGCGCTATGATGCGAACGGTGGCTCTGGAACGATGAAAGAAGAATGGTTTGCCTGCGGAAGGAGCAAGCTGCTGTATAAAAATAAATATAAGAGGCCTGGCTATACATTCCAGGGATGGAATACCAAAAAAGACGGGACAGGAATTACTTATATGGAGAAACAGCGGGTGGAGTTCAAGGGGCAGGAACATGGCGATACGGTTGTGCTGTTTGCCAAGTGGAAGGGCAATCCTTACAGAGTATGGTATAACGGCAATGGGGCTGACAGCGGGTTTGTATCGGCCAGCAGCCATATATATGGGATCCCAAGCCCGTTGAATGCCAGCCGTTTTAAAAAGAGAGGCTATACGTTTGCAGGATGGAATACGCAAAAAGACGGTGATGGAAAGACTTATCAGAGCGGCGCGAAGATAACGGATCTTACTACGTCGTATAACGGTACTGTTTCTCTCTATGTTAAGTGGAAACCTGTAAAGTATAACATTTCATATAATCTCAGAGGAGGAAAGTTTTCAGGATCTGCAAAAAAGATTTATTCTATTAACAGCAGTACATTTGAGCTTCCTGCTCCCAAAAAGAAAGGATATGATTTTGACGGCTGGTACAAGGACAGTCATTTTAAGAAGCGTGTTACACAGATAAAACAAGGGTCCACAGGAAATAAAGTGTTTTATGCCAAATGGGTAAAATGTACTCGAAGCCCTAAGAAGAATTCAGGAAAAATTACTGCGTGCAAAGCGGTAAAGACCAGTAAGGTAAAAGTGACGGCAACGGTAAAATACAGGGTGGCAAGTGATGATGACTGCTATTATCTGGTTTATGTACACCCGCTGAATAACAAGCCTTACCGGATGGCAAAAAAGATCCATAAAAAGAAAAGCCTTTCGTTTTCCCTGAATACCAAAGAAAATCAGGGATATGCAGTGTCTATGTATGGAATTGCTGTAAAAAAGAAAGGGAAGTATAAGCTGATCAGCAATACTTCTTATGTGAAAAATCCAGAAAAAACAGCAAGAAACAAATCAAAATATAAGCTTGGCAAGACAAAAAAAGGAATGCAGTTTTATAATAGCATAAAAGAAATTTATGACTGCGGAGCCAAAAATAACTTTCTGAATATGCCAGTATCTATGGTATTAAAGAAGGGGACGGCGCCATACCAGTATAATGGAAAAACGTATTATTTTAATGACTTGAAGGCTTACCGCGAAATTATTTCTGCATGTAACAAAAAAGGAATTAATGTTACCATGCAGATTATGCTGGATTGGACAAAAGGACATACGGATTTGATTGCGGAACGAGCCCGTAAGTCAGGCAAAGCCCCCTATTATACATGGAATGTATATAACAATTCTGCAAGAGAAGAGATGGAAGCTGTATTCTGTTATCTCGGCAGTGTATTTGGACAGAAAAAGTGCTATGTTTCCAACTGGATTCTGGGCAATGAGATAAACAACCCAAGACAATGGAATTATTCTGGTAGTATGTCAGAAGGGTCCTATTTTACCACCTATGCTTACGCATTCCGCAGCCTTTATTACGCAGTGCGCAGCCAGTACTCCAACGCCCGTATTTTTATCTGCACAGATAACCTGTGGAATGTTTCAGTGCCGGGAGGATATAGTACAAAGCATACGATCGATTCCTTTCATAAATATTTAAACAAATTGCAAACAGGTTTGAAATGGAATCTTGCTTACCATGCCTATTCAAATCCGCTGACTTATACGAAGTTCTGGGAGGGATTTGGCATTACAAAAAATGTACACACTCCTTATATTACGATGAAGAACCTCAATGTCCTGACAAAGTATATCAAGAAACATTATGGTTCTTCCGTACGGATTATTTTATCGGAGCAGGGATATTCCTCAACCTGGGGGCAGGCAAACCAGGCGGCGGCCATTGCCTACAGCTATTTTATTGCGGCATGCAATCCTATGGTGGATGCCTTCATTATCCGAAGCTATTACGATCATCCGGTGGAAGTAGCCCAGGGGCTGCGAATGGGAATTAAAGGAAAGGAAGCCTTCACCGCATTTAAATATATGGACACTTCTAAATTTGAAAAATATACGAAACGCTATTTGAAGGTGATAGGAAAGAAATCCTGGAAAAAGATTGTGCCAGGATATAAAAAAAATCGGATTTATAAAATGTACAGTAAATAGAGAGATTGACAGTGGCGGAATAATTAAGTATCATATTTACCATAATAAGTAAAGAAGAACGGAGAATTTTTATGTTAGGTAATATAATGGTACTATTTACGATGCTGGCAGTTATTCCACAGATTGTGGGGATGCTGTATACGTCCTTTCTTCCAGAAGAACGGAAAGGAATATTGCTTAATTGGGGAGCAGGATTCGTAATTTTATGGGGAATTTTTGAAATTATTGCACTGCCGCTAATTTTTTTGAGACAGAGTCTTGATGTTTTATGTATGATATACGGCGGTGTAATCGTCCTGCTTGCAATTGCAGCATTGCTGAAAGGCCGTAAGGATATTGCTTTTGTATTAAAAAAAGAAGCATTATCCATAAAGGATATGTCTTTGATAGAATGGGGGAATCTTGTACTTATTTTAGGACAGGCATATGTTTATGTGAGATATACGCACATTGATGAAGATGATGCTTTTTATGTGGGGGCGGCTGTTTCAGCAGTTTCTACCAATACGATATTTTCTATTAATCCATATACCGGTATGGAGTATGCTAAGCTGCCCGCCCGGTATGTGCTTTCCCCATTTTTTTCTTTTTCCGCATTTCTAAGTAAAATCACCGGCGTGCATCCGGCAGTTACGGCACATGTGGTTTTGGCCGCCGTACTGATTGTTTTATCTTATGCAGTGTATAAATTGTTGGGGATGAAGATGTTTCCTGACAATTCCGAATATTCTGATTATTTCCTGCTTTTTGTAATTGTAATCGTTATGTTTTCTGGATATACAGTATATACCCAGGGGATGTTTGCATTAGTGAGGATTTGGCAGGGGAAGGCGGTCCTCTGCGCAATATTAGTGCCTTTCATATTTTATATGATGCTGCATCTTTACTTAGGACAGGCTGTCGCGGCAGACTGGTGTTTTTTGTTTTTGCTAATGTGCGCCTGCTGTATGGTATCATCTATGGGAATTATGTTGGGAGCGATTATGCTGGGCATTTTTGGATTTTTGAATGTTATTAGAAATAAAAATATCAAAGAGTTATGCTGTACCTTGTTATGTTGTGTTCCGAATCTGATATGTGCCGGAATTTATCTAATCATTCGATGACGCAAGTCTAGCAAGGGAAAGGAGAATTGTTATGAGAGAAGTTATTCGTACAGCCTGGGAAAATTATTTGATGTTTACTGGTACAGGCATGCATATGGCTTTGTTCCTGGCATCCCTGCTTCTTATGGGGGGGAGCTGCAGAACAAAAAAAGATAAATTAGGGGCGTTTTTCATGTCAGGATATTCCGTAATCTTCTTTGTATTGTTTTTTTGCCCTTTGACAGCAAAAATTATTATGGATTATTGTGTTGGTTCTCTGGTGTACTGGCGCATGTTCTGGATTTTGCCGATACCGCTGGTAATCGCATATGCTTGTTCGCTGCGATTGAAGCTGGTGGAATCTAAGTGGAAAAGGATATTCGGCGCGGCAGGTATGTGCATTGTAATCGTTGCGACAGGTTCCGCTGTATATACGCCGGAGAATTTTTCCGATATGGAAAATCCTTATAAGGTTCCGCAGAGAGCAGTGGAGGTATGTAATATTATCAGCGAGGATGCCAGGGAAAATAAAATTAATGAAAAAAAGGCAGTCGTAGTAAATGAACTGCTTCCCTATATACGGCAGTATGATGGAAGTATCCAGATGCCGTATGGGAGGAATGCCCTGAGGACTGAAAAAGGTCAGAGCAAAAACAGCAGGAAAATTTTTATGCTTATGAGTGATCCACAGATTAATTTTGAGCGTCTTGCAAGAGTTTCAAAAAAAGAAAAATGTAATTATCTGGTTTATTATAAAAATGAATTGGCAGATGAAGCTTTGTGCGGCGCAGGATATGAGCGGATTGGAGAAAACAGTAATTATCTGGTCTACCGCCTGGGAATATAATATCTGAGGATATTAGATACGTCCGCTGCAACGGGGCGTTCCCTTGCATTTCATATAAGAAAATGCTATAATTTAGCACCAGAGAAAGTTTCAAAAAGTGTATAAAATGGAGGAAACCATGAAAGGAATTATTTTAGCCGGAGGATCCGGAACCAGATTGTACCCATTAACCAAAGCAATATCCAAGCAGATTATGCCGGTGTATGATAAACCCATGATTTATTATCCATTATCTACACTAATGCTGGCGGGAATCCGGGAAGTGCTGATTATTTCCACTCCCAGGGATCTTCCGGTGTTTGAGCAGCTTCTGGGCGACGGAAGCCAGCTCGGGATGCGTTTTGCCTATAAAGTACAACAGGAGCCAAGGGGACTGGCAGACGCTTTTATTATTGGAGAAGACTTTATAGGGAACGATGCGGCGGCGCTGGTGCTTGGAGATAACATTTTTTACGGACAGAGTTTTTCCAGAGTCTTGAAAACTGCGGCAGATCGGACTGAGAACCAGAAGGGCGCCACAATTTTTGGATATTATGTCAGAGATCCCAGAGAGTATGGAGTGGTAGAATTTGATGAGGAGGGAACGGCAGTATCTATTGAAGAGAAGCCGGAGAATCCAAAGTCCAACTATGCAGTGCCGGGATTATATTTCTATGATAATGATGTGGTGGAGATTGCCAAAAATGTAAAACCCTCGGCCCGGGGTGAAATTGAGATCACCAGTGTGAATAATGAGTATCTCAAACGGGGGACGTTGAAAGTGGAGACATTGGGAAGGGGATTTGCCTGGCTGGATACCGGCAATCACGATATGCTTCTGGCTGCGGCAGATTTTGTGTCAGCATTCCAGAAACGCCAGGGGCTTTATATTTCCTGTATAGAAGAAATTGCTTTTAAACGGGGATTTATTGATGAAGAACAGCTAAAGAAACTGGCGGAACCTTTGATGAAGACAGAGTATGGACAGTACCTGATGGAAATTGCAGAAGGGTTATAACAAGCCAGGATTTATAAAAGAGGGATAGAAAGCAGGAGGTTAAGCAGAGATGGGAAAGATTAAAGTAACAGACAATTGTAATGGGATTTTGGGGCTGAAAGTAATTGAGCCGGCAGTGTTTGGAGACGCCAGAGGCTATTTTATGGAAACTTATAATTATAATGATTTCAAAGAAGCGGGCATTGACTGCCAGTTTGTGCAGGATAACCAGTCAGCTTCTAAAAAGGGTGTGCTGCGGGGGCTGCATTTCCAGATTAATTATCCTCAGGATAAGCTGGTGCGGGTGGTAAATGGAGAGGTTTTTGACGTTGCCGTGGATCTTAGGGAGGGGTCAGAAACCTTTGGAAAATGGTTTGGCGTTACATTGTCTGCAGAAAATAAAAAGCAGTTTTTTATTCCCAAGGGATTTGCCCATGGATTTGTGGTATTATCCGATTATGCGGAGTTCTGCTATAAGGTTACGGATTTTTACCATCCTAATGATGAGGGCGGGTTATTGTGGAAGGACGAAAAGATTGGTGTGGAATGGCCTATGCCGGAAGGAATGGCAGAAGAAGATTTGATTATGTCTGAGAAAGATAAAGTGTGGGGTGGACTTGATGAATATTTAAACAGCAGGAATTAAAGGAGAGGTGCCTTATGAGAAAGCGTATTATAACATTTTTACTTGCAGGAGCTGTGCTTTTTTCTGGAATTCCAGTGGATACAGCCCTGGCATCGCCGGTACAGAGTGTGGTTTCAGCGGGGGAAGGTACAGAAAACACCGACCAGACGGAAGAAATGATTTATCCCTCAGGGGGATGTCTCAGACCAGAAGGGACAAAGGTTTCTTCTGAGGAAATCGCAGACGCATTTCCAGAGGAAAAAGAACATGGGCTGTCATCTTATTCAGAATCTTATGGTTCTCAGCAATATCATTCTTCCTGGGATATCTATTCATCGAATTATGTGTATAATCAGTTGAGTGAAAAGGAACGGCAATTTTGGGATGCCTTAGATACATTGTGCAGAAAATATTTGAATTCTTCACAGGATGCAGTGCTTATGAGATACAGCAGCGGGAGTTCTTATGTACTGGGAGATATTTTGATTGGAACCATGGGTATGTCAGTGGATCAGGCCCGGAACCTTTTTTTTATTTTTTCCTACTCCAACCCCCAATATTACTTTTTAGATAACAGTTATGTGTATGGAAATAAGTATCTGTCTGGGAAAGTCACAACTGTGTTTTGCCCGGGTATTTATGAAGCGTTCGCAAAAGGGAGCGCCAGAAAGTCAGCCACAGCAAAATTTAAAGCAAAAATTGATTCTATGATGGCGAAGGTTCGAAAGGGATCTAGTGAGTTGGAAAAGGCAAAGATTGCCCATGACCTGATTGTAGAGAAGATTATGTATGATCCCGGATTTCAGTCCATTCCTATGTTTTCCCAGCCATATACCCCCTACCATCAGAGCGCATACAGTGTATTTTGCGATGATTATACGGTGTGCGCAGGGTATACGAAAGCATATGAAATTCTTATGAATGGCGTTGGGATTGATGCTTTGGGCATCACCAGCAGCAGCCATGCCTGGAATTTAATCTGTCTGAATGATTCCTGGTATTGTGTGGATTTGACCTGGGATGATATGGATGGAAGAAACAATATGAGTACCCAGTATACCTTCTTTGGAATCAGTGAATCCAGGCTTACCGGAGAACTGGATCAGCAAAGATCCCATGAAAAAGAAGCCATGTATACAGGGCTCACTCCCAAATGTACCAAAGACTTAGGTTCTACCAAAACAGAGGTTGGAACAGTGTATGTACCTTCCCAGGCTGCACCGTCGCCATTGATCAGCCAGAAAAAGAGATCAAACGGCATAGCTGTAACCTTGAGCTCGAACGCCCCTGGTGCAGAAATTTATTATACCCTGGATGGAAAAAATCCTTCTTCATCCTTTACAAGAAGTTATCGGTATACAGGGACATTTCTGGTATTCTCGAACGTGACAGTGAAGGCATTGGCGGTGTCAGACGGGATGTGGGACAGTTCTATTGCCTCGGAGGAAGTAAAGGGCAGGATGTGTTCCGTGAAATTTGATACCAAAGGAGGTAAAAGCATTTCTTCCCGGAAGGTGTGGCCGGGAGAAACAGTTAAACAGCCTTCGAATCCAAAGCGTGCAAAGTACGTGTTTGCAGGCTGGTATCAGGACAGCAAATATAAGAAGAAATGGAATTTTAATAATAAGATAACAAAAAGTACCACCATTTATGCAAAGTGGAATAAGGTGAAAGTGGCGGGGACGTCCATCCGCAAATTGAAAAATACTTCTGGCGGAAAACTGTCAGTTACCATCAAGAAGACCAGTAAAGCAAAGGGGTACCAGATTCGGTATTCAACCAGACAGGATCTGAAGTCTTCCAAAAAGAAAGAAACGAAATCTGCCAGTAAGGTACTGAGCGGACTGAAAAAAGGCAATGTTTATTATGTCCAGGCCAGGGCTTATCAGTTGGATTCTGCAGGGAAGAAGGTTTATGGGGACTGGAGCAAAACGAAGAAAGTCTCCATTCGAAAATAATAAAGGAAGTCAGATAAGATATGAACGCAAAATCCAAAAATATAGTTTTAGAATTGATGGAGAACCGGAATCTTATTAGAAGCCTGGCAAAAAACGATTTTAAAGTTAAGTTTGCAGGTTCTTATCTGGGTACTATTTGGGCATTTGTGCAGCCGGTAATTACGGTATTTATTTACTGGTTCGTTTTTGAAAAGGCAATAGGAGCTACAGCCCGCATCCGGGGGGAACTGCCTCTGCCTTATGTACTGTGGCTGGTGGCGGGAATTGTACCCTGGTTCTTCTTTTCCGACTGTATCAGCGCCGGAACGGCTGTACTGACGGAATACAATTACCTGGTGAAAAAGGTGGTATTTAACATTGACATTCTGCCTGTAGTAAAGATATTTTCCTCCATTTTTGTACATGTGTTTTTTGCAGTTTTTATGCTGATATTATTTGGTGTTTATGGATATATGCCGGATTTATATGTGCTGCAGGTATTGTATTACAGTCTGGGTGTTCTGATTCTTGCACTGGGCATGAGTTACTTGACCAGCGCGGTGTCGGTGTTTTTTCCAGATATGCGCCAGATTGTAAATATTGCTCTGCAGGTAGGGATTTGGGCGACGCCCATTATGTGGAATATTGATGACATGAAACAGAAAATTCCAGGAGCAGTGATGGTGATTCTTAAGATGAATCCCCTGTACTATATTGTGCAGGGGTACAGGGAAGCATTGATTGATAAACGATGGTTTTTTGAGCATCCTGGCATGACCGTATATTTCTGGTGCTTTACGGCAGCAGTGTGTATTCTGGGAGTCACCGTATTCAAACGGCTGAAAGTGCATTTTGCAGATGTGTTGTAGAAAGGGAAACGATGGAACAGACAGCAATCAAGGTAAGCAAGGTCAGTAAAATTTATAAACTGTATGATACCCCTGCCGCACGACTGAAGGATGCTCTGGGGCTTTCCAGACAGAAAAATTTCCGGGAGCATGAGGCGCTGAACAATGTAGATCTTGAGATTCAGAAAGGCGAGACAGTGGGAATTATCGGAACCAACGGTTCTGGCAAGTCCACACTTCTTAAGATTATTACAGGCGTGATCCAGCAGACTGCCGGAGAGGTGGAAGTAAAGGGGAGGATTTCAGCGCTGCTGGAGCTGGGAGCAGGATTCAACCAGGAGTATACCGGAATTGAAAATGTATATCTGCAGGGTACCATGATGGGATTTTCAAGAGAAGAAATCAGCCGTAAAATGGATGCGATCCTGGAATTTGCAGATATTGGAGAGTTTGTGAACCAGCCGGTAAAGACGTATTCCAGCGGTATGTTTGTGCGGCTTGCCTTTGCAGTGGCAATCAATATTGAACCGGAAATACTGATTGTGGACGAGGCATTGTCGGTGGGAGATGTGTTCTTTCAGGCCAAGTGTTACCGGAAATTTGAAGAATTTAAAGAGCTTGGCAAGACCATACTGTTCGTAAGCCATGATTTAAGCAGCATTACAAAATACTGTGACCGCGCCATTTTATTAAATAAAGGCGTGAAAGTGATGGAGGGAACGCCCAAGGAAGCAGTGGATCAGTTTAAGATGGCGCTGGTGGAGCAGGAAGAGCAGCAGAGGAGAGAAAACACTTCCCTGTGGAACCCCAAAGAAACAGGAGATAAATGGAGAAACGGCCTTAGCGTGAATCCTGAAACATTGGAGTATGGAGATAAGAAAGCAGAGATCATAGATTTTGCTATTGTGGACAAGACAGGGAAGATTACCAATGTGATTGAAAAAGGAGAACTGTTTACTGTCAAAATGAAGGTTTTGTTTCATCAGGACGTGGCGGAGCCGATTTTTGCTTTTACGCTGAAAAATCTTATGGGCATAGAATTGACAGGAACCAACACCATGCTGGAAAATCAGACGCCGGAGCCTAAGAAAAAGGGCGAACTGCAAATAGTCAGTTTTACCCAGAAAATGGTACTGCAGGGAGGAGAATATCTGCTTTCTTTGGGGTGTACCAGGTATGAGAAAGAAGAATTCAAAGTACATCACAGGCTGTATGATGTGTGCAGCCTTGGCGTGGTTTCAGAAAAAAATACGGTAGGTTATTTTGATATGGAATCTGTTGTTGTGCTGGAATAAATGATTCAATAGGAATTAAATCAGAGGAACAGGAATTATGCTGAAAAAGTTTAATGTAGTAAAAGTCAGATTTCACATAGAGGAAAAACAGATATTGGTGCTCCAGGGATGGAAATATGAAATGCCAGAGGAAGAGAGCCTGACGGTGCTGCTGGACGGAAAAGAACTTCCCTGGACCATGAAAAAATATGATGGCATGGAAGTGCGCCAGCGTTATATGATTTATGACCTGGGCATTGAGGAAGAGTATTTTCTCTATGTGACGCTCCCAGACAATCTGCAGGATTATCAGGAACTAGTTCTTCTGGCGGGTGGACAGCCAGTGTACCAGAACAAAAGTTCCTCCTTACTGAGGCAGCAGAAAGAACTGGATTTGTTCGTGGAACAGACGGTTCTGGAAAAAGGGAAATGCTATATTAAGGGATGGGCGGCATCCATGCCGCCTGTGAAGGTGAGAGCGTTTGGCCCCGGAGGAAGAGAATTGTCCTGTGAGATATCCTGGCATGAGCGCAGAGATGTGGCCCAGGTCTACCGGGAAATAGAAAACCTGCCAGACGCAGGATTTGAAATTATCCTGCCCCATCACGGGTTGTCTCAGGTGAAACTGGAATTTTCCAATGGAAGCCGCAGAACCCAGACCAGAATTCCTGTGGTGACAACGTTTCTGTTTGAAAATATGATGGGAAGCAGTTATCTAGGAAAGGGAATGAGGTTTCTTCAGCGCCATGGAATGAAGGAGTTTTGTACCCGCACCATGCAGGTGCTGATGCAGAAATCTGCGTCTCAGGGAGATTATGAAAAATACCACCAGTCCGTCATGCCGTCAGAAGAAGAATTGGAACGGCAGTGCAAAGAGATCTGGGACAACAAGCCATTATTTTCGATTGTGGTGCCTTTGTATAAAACGCCGGAAAAATATTTGGAGCAGCTTGTGGAGTCTATTCAGTCCCAAACCTATGATAATTGGGAGTTGTGCCTTTCAGATGGAAGCGGCGCCCCTTCTCCTTTAGAACCTTATCTTTGCAAATTGGAACAAAGGGAGAGACGGGTGAAGATTATCAGACATACTGCGCCTCTGAAGATTTCAGATAATACTAATGCGGCTATCGAAAAAGCATCTGGAGATTATATTGTATTTTCAGATCACGACGATTTATTGACAAGAGATGCATTATATGAATGCGCCCTTGCCCTGAAAGAGCATCCTGAGACAGAATTGATTTATTCTGATGAAGATAAGATTTCCATGAACGGCAAGCGTTATTTTGAGCCTCATTTTAAATCGGATTATAATCCGGATCTTTTGTGCAGCATGAATTATTTCTGTCATCTGGTGGTGGCTGAACGTTCGCTGGTTGAGAGAGCCGGATTGCTAAACGGTGAGTTTGACGGGGCACAGGATTATGATTTTGTATTGCGCTGTACCGAGAAGACTCAGAATATTTACCATATTCCAAAGGTATTGTATCACTGGAGAGCCCACGAGAATTCTACGGCGGAGAATCCTGAGAGCAAGCGGTATGCCTTTGAGGCGGGAAGACGTGCCATTGAAGCTCATTATGCCAGGAGAAACCTTCCAGCAAAAGTAGAAATGGGAGAATATCCAGGGCTTTATCGGACAATCTGGCAGTGGCAGGAACAGCCTCTGATTTCCATTATGATTCCCAATAAGGATCATACAGAGGATTTGGACAAATGCATCCAGTCCATCGAACAGAAATCCACATATAAAAATTATGAGTATATTATTATTGAAAATAACAGCGAACTTCCAGAAACTTTTGATTATTATAAAAAATTGGAACGGGAAAATGACAGAGCGCACGTTGTGTACTTTGAGGGTGGTTTCAATTTTTCTGCCATAAATAATTTTGGCGCAGAACATGCCAAGGGCGAATATCTTCTGCTTCTGAACAATGATACGGAGATTATAAATCCAGATTGTTTATGGCAGCTATTGGGCTATTGCATGCGGGACGATGTGGGAGCTGTGGGGGCAAGGCTCTACTATGACGACGACACCATCCAGCACGCCGGAGTGGTAATCGGTTTTGGAGGAATTGCCGGCCATACCTTTATCGGTTTTGATCGGGGAGCCAACGGTTATTTTTCCAGGATTATCTGCGCCCAGGATTACAGTGCAGTAACGGCGGCATGTATGATGACGAAAAAATCAGTGTATCAGCAGGCAGGGGGATTAACAGAGGAGCTTGTAGTGGCATTTAACGATATTGATTACTGTATGAAAGTCCAAAAGCTTGGAAAACGAGTAGTCTATAATCCTTACGCTCAGCTCTACCATTACGAATCTAAATCCAGGGGACTGGAGGATTCACCCCAAAAGCAGGAACGGTATTATAAAGAAATGAAGTATTTTGTGACGAAATGGAAAGAATATATGGATCAGGGAGATCCTTATTATAATCCGAATCTTACCTTGTCAAAAGCGGATTTTTCACTCAAGCAGGTATAGAGGAAAGGGCTGAATATATGGAAAAGGTTGGAAATATTATTTTGGATGATACCCATTACCCAGGAGAGGATCTCTATAGTGACGGGGCGGTGGAGGATTATATTCTGGAACTGGTACAGACGTATTCTCAGGAAGAATATCCAGGGGTTATTGCCAGAGAACAGGATTGGGCAGTGATGTATCATCTTGCCCATGAACGTGAAAATATTTTAAGCTGGTATCCATTTGCACCCGGGGCAAAGGTGCTGGAAGTGGGTTCTGGCTGCGGCGCAGTGACCGGGGCGGCGGCGGCTTCGGCAGAAACAGTCACCTGTATTGATCTTTCTAAGAAACGCAGTATGGTAAATGCTGTGCGCCATAAGGACAGCAGCAATATTAAGATTTGCCTGGGAAATTTCCAGGATGTGGAAAGAGATCTGGATAAAGATTTTGATTATGCCACATTGATTGGCGTTTTTGAATATGGAAAAGGATATATTGGCGGAGAGAAGCCTTACCATGGCTTTTTAACAACTGTGATGGAGCATATCCGGCCAGGAGGGAAACTGCTCCTTGCCATTGAAAATAAATTTGGCCTGAAGTATTGGGCAGGCTGCCGAGAAGATCATGTGGGAACATACTTTGAAGGTCTGGAAGGCTATACCCGGACAGAAGGCGTCCGAACATTTTCCAGGCCGGAGTTAATTAGAATTATGGAAGAATGCGGTTATAAGTCCTATAAGTTCTATTATCCCTATCCGGATTATAAATTTCCGACAGCCATTTATTCAGATGAATATCTTCCGGGAATGGGGGAACTGAATCAGAATATCTGTAATTTCGACAGAGATCGTCTGGTGCTTATGGATGAGGGGAAGGTTTATGGACAGATTTTAAAGGACGGACTGTTTCCATTGTATTCTAATTCCTTTTTTGTGGAAATTACCAAGGAAACTGGCGGGGACTGTTTAGCAGATGCAGGCCAGACAGCAGAAGAGAAGGTTCTCTATGCCAAATATTCCAGCGGCCGGGGAAGGAAATTTTCTATCCAGACCCGAATATCATCTGGGGAATGTGGCAGACTATTCTATAAGACGGCGGAGTATCCGGAGGGACAGGAACATATCAGCCGCATTGCCAAGGCAGGTAAAATGCTGGAAGAACAATGGAAAGAAAAGAGCGTGTTCTGTCCAAACCAGTGCACGCTTTCAGAGGCCAGAGTTTATTTTGAATATCTCACGGGCACAACATTGGAAGAGAAACTGGACAGTCTGCTGGAACAGGGAAAGATTCAGGCTGCGGTTTCAAAGATCAAATCGATCATCCATGAGATTTTGGAACAGGGAAACATGGAATTTTCTAAAACGCCGGAGTTTCAGGAAGTGTTTGGGGATATTTCTGTTCCCGAAAAACTGCAGGCAGTTATGACTGCGGATATTGATTTGATTTTTTCTAATATATTGGTTGACAAAGAAGGAAATTATCATGTTCTGGATTATGAGTGGACATTCTTTTTCCCGGTTCCTGTAGAATTTATTGCCTACCGTGCGCTCCGCTATTATCTGGAAGCCGCGTCGAAACGAAAATTATTAAAAGAAGAGTTAAATTTTTATGAGTATGCTGGGATTACACCAGATAGAATGAAAATCTATAATACCATGGAGAATAGTTTTCAGAAATTTATCAGCGGAAACAGCGTTTCTGTGGGAACGCTTTACCGCACAATGGGAAAAAGGGCGTTTCCCTTAGGAGAACTATTGGCTGAAAAAGATCAGAGGAGAATGCAGATATATCTGAATTATGGACAGGGGTTTTCAGAAGAGAACTCTTACTTTGTAGATCACGGGTATCAGGAGAAGATTCACTGTGGCATAGAGGTTCCAAAAGAGGTGAAAAGCATGTGGATTGATCCGGCTCTCAGGGCCTGCATATTGAAAGATGTCAGGCTGTTTTGGCAGGATCACACGCCGGCAGTATTTACAACCACTGGATTTGAGATGGAAAAAAACTGTTATTTATTTGACAATTCCGATCCAAAGATTATAATAGAAGAAATACCTGAGGGAATGGAACGAATAGAAATTTCTTACCAGATCAGCATACTGGAAGAAGAAACAGCAGCGCTGCTGATGGATAAAGTAAATACCAAAGGACGAATGAAAAAGAAGGTTCGGGGGCTTTTAAAAGGATAAGAATATGAGAAGAAGAGAACAATACAAGCATTTATTGAATCTGATGGCAAACTATATTATGCTGGCCTTTGAAGCAGCCATGTTTTCGTACCTTTGGTATGAGATTTACAGTCCGATGATGCATAAGTCGCACAGGTTGTTTAACCGGGGAAACTGGGCAGTGATTGGCATTTATATACTGATGATGTACTTCTTTACCAGAACTTTTGGAGGCTACCGGATTGGCTATCTGCGCATTACGGATATCTGTTTGTCCCAGATTCTGGCGATTCTCTGTGCGAATGGAATTGAATATTTCCAGGTCTGCCTGATTGCCAATGATTATATGCCCATTCAGCCAATTGTCCTGCTGACAATTGCAGAGCTTCTTGTGATTTTGCCAGGGGTATATCTGGTCCGTTATATTTATACCAGGCTCTATCCTCCCAGAAAAATGATTGTCATTTACGGGGAGCATTCGCCAGGGGATTTGATTAAGAAAATTAATTCCCGCAGGGATAAATACAATGTCTGCGCTACAGCCAGTGTTTATTTGGGCTATAAGAAATTGTATCAGAAAATATTGGAATATGAAGCCGTGGTTCTCTGCGATCTTCCTACTAAAATGAGGAATCCCATTTTGAAATTCTGTTATGATCAGAACAAAAGGACGTATATTACACCCAAAATATCAGATATTATTTTAACAGGAACAGAACCGATTCATCTGTTTGATTCCCCTTTGATGCTGGCCAGGAATCGGGGGCTTACCATAGAACAGCGGTTTGTAAAACGTACCATGGATATTATTTGCTCTCTGCTTGCCATTGTCATCTCTTCCCCGTTTTTGATTCTGATTGGCGCAGGCATTAAATTATACGACAAAGGCCCGGTATTTTATACCCAGGAGCGTCTTACCAGAGACGGGGAGATTTTCCGCATTATCAAATTCCGCAGTATGCGCATGGATTCGGAACGGGATGGCGCCCAGCTTGCCAGGAAAAATGACGACAGGATTACCCCGGTGGGCAGAGTTATCCGGAGGACGCATTTAGATGAACTTCCCCAGATTTTTAATATTTTAAAAGGGGAAATGTCTTTTGTAGGACCAAGACCGGAGCGGGAAGTGATTGCCAATGAGTATGAGGCGGTTATCCCGGAATTTAGTTTTCGTCTAAAAGTAAAAGCCGGATTGACCGGATACGCCCAGGTATATGGGAAATACAATACAACGCCTTATGATAAGCTGAAACTGGATTTGACTTATATAGAGACTTATTCCTTCTGGCTGGATATCAAATTGATGCTTATGACATTCAAGATTATTTTCCAAAAAGAAAATACAGAAGGAATTGATAAGAAACAGGTGACAGCCATTAAGAAGTAGGAGGAATCTATGGCTTTTTCAGTATTAATGTCGGTGTATGCCAGGGAACAGCCAGAATATCTGGGCGCTGCCTTAGACAGTGTCATGGATCAGACCATGAAGCCGGATGAAATTGTTCTAGTGGAAGATGGAAAGCTCACAGAAGATCTGTACCAGATTATCCAGGAAAAGCAGAAAATATATCCCTGCCTAAAGCCTGTGCAATTGGAGGAAAACCAGCAGCTTGGAAGGGCATTGGCAATAGGTCTTGCACATGTTACCAATGATCTGGTGGCAAGAATGGATTCAGATGATATTTCCGTCCAGGAACGGTTTGAGCTGCAGTACCAATATATGCAGGTTCATCCAGAGACGGCGCTGGTGGGAGGATATATCCAGGAATTTGATGATCAGGGCAGTTGGGACAAGATTCGGGAAGTGCCGCTGGAGGAAAAAGAAATTCACAAGTACATGCGTTACCGGAACCCCCTGAACCATGTAACCGTTATGTTTCGCAAGGAAGCAGTTATGTCTGCAGGCAATTATCAGCATTTTCCATTTTTGGAGGATTATTACTTGTGGAACCGTATGTATGCGGGGGGTGCAAAGCTCGCTAATATTCCAAAAGTCCTGGTGAAAGTGAGGACTTCTCCCAATATGTTTAAAAGGCGCGGGGGATTTTCCTACTGTGCCGGATATCTGAGATTCCGCAGAATTCAAAGGAAACTGAACATAACAAATACCAGGGAGTATCTTTTGGGATGTATCTTAAGCATAGCCATTACTCTGCAGCCTGGCTGGCTGAGAAAGTGGGTTTACAGCGCTGTTTTACGGCGCAGTGGGGACTTGGAAGAAAATGGTTGACAGTGGAATTGTTTATGCTTATAATGGAAACAATTGCTATCCGTCATGTTTATCGGAGGATTCGTGAAATGGTGAAAGTATCAGTTATTGTGCCAGTTTATAATCAGGAAAAATATATTGAGAGGTGCGTGGACAGTATTCTCGCACAGACCCTGCAGGAAATAGAAGTGATTCTTGTAGACGACGGGTCTACAGATTCCACGCCGGACATTCTTGACAAGTACCAGCAGAAGGATGACAGAATCAGAGTTTTGCACCAGCAGAACCAATATGCCGGGGTGGCGAGGAACCATGGAATGCAGGCTGCCCAGGGAGAGTATGTGATTTTTTGGGATTCAGACGATTATTTTCCAGAAAATGCATTGGAAGTATTATATGATGAGTGTAAAACATGTGACGCGGATATTTGTGTGGGTTCCGCTGTTAAAATGGATATGCATGACGGAACAGAGAAACAGAACTGTTATCTTAACTGGGACAGAATACCAGAGAAACGTCCGTTTAATGTGAATGATATGCCGCAATATATTTTTAATTTCGGCATAAATTGTCCGTGGAATAAAATATATAAAAATAAATTTATAGAAGATAATAATTTGAAGTTTTCCACCCTTAAACATGCCAACGATGTTTATTTTGTGATGATAGCTTTTATTCTGGCAGATAAGATCACAGTTGTTGATAAAGATGTTGTTTATTATCAATTTAGAAATGAAGGAAGTTTATCATGCAATTCCATCAATAATAAAGAAAATGTTTTAAGAGCTTTTTTGGAAGTGAAAGATTTTTTAAAGAATTTAGGATATTGGGAAAATCCAGATATTAGAAAAAGCTATGCAAATAAGGCTTTTTCCTCTTTAGCGGCTCGTTTTTCAACGCTTGATAAATATGAAGATTATGAGATACTATATAATTTTCAGAAAGAACAAGCGCTGCCAGCTTTGGAACTTGAGGAATCCTATGTGGAACAAATGTATTCTGAGAAAAATGCATGGGAGTTGTCCTGTATGTTATCGTGTGATGCAGAAGAATATATTTTCAAGCAGTATCTTTATTATCAGAAAAGGACTCTGCGGTACAGGGACAGGATTACCGTGGTGAGGGGAAAGCTGGAACGGACCAGCGCCAAGAATGCAAAGCAAAAAGAAAAAATAGAGGGTTTGAAGCTGGATAAACAAAAGAAGACAGAGAAAATTCTAAAGCAAAGAGAAAAAATTGAATCCCAGAAGGACAGAATACAAAGACAGAGTGAGAAGATTGAAACTCAAAGTGAGAAAATACAAAGCCAGAAAGCTTTGCTGGATAAAAAACTCGTAAGGGCAGCTTTGAAAGTTCAAAATTTGTTTACATGATTTTAGAAACGTATGCAGTTTGAATTGGAAAGGATTATTATGGGAAAAAAGATAGCTTTTATGTATTTGGATATTTCAAATTTAGGTGATCTGGTAATTTATGAGACGTCTAGGTATATTGTGGAAGATATATTGAAGAAGAACAAGTTTGAGGATTATGAAATTGTTCCAATTGATATTGGTTCTTATAAGTGCAGAAACATAAATTATGGCAAAAGGGTGAAAAGGCGTGTTTTGACAAGCCTGCTGCGGCGGGTGTCGAAAAACAGGCTGTTTTCTCATTGCTTCCCCGGCGGCTCAAAAAATATAATGAAGAAAATCTGGCATATGACACCTCCATATCAGAATTATGCAGAGAATGAAAAACCAAAATTGGAAGGTGCAGATATTATTATTTTCGGCGGCGGCGGTCTAATTAAATTTCACAGGCAGAATTTTCATTATTTTTTAGATGATATCACAGAATTTGCAGAAAAAAGAAATATACCCGTGTTGCTGAACGCCCAGGGGATTGAAGGGTATGATGAATATAACCTGGAATGCCAGCTTTTAAAAACAGCGGTAAACCGAAACTGTGTAAAATATGTCTCCACCAGAGATGATTTTGCCATGCTGCGCAACTGCTATATCTATAATCCCGGGATAACAGTGAAAGGGGTATGCGACCCGGCATTCTGGACGTCTGAAACTTATCAGGTACAGAAGAAAGATAATCCAGCAAAAAAAGTTGGATTGAATGTTATCAGAAACAAGATTTTTGGGGAATATATGTATAAGGTGAACCGGGACGCACTGGGGGAAATTTACTATGAACTGGTGAAAAAGCTCACAGAAGCAGGATATCAGGCAGAGCTGTTTTCCAATGGTGTTGAGAAAGATACGGTATTTATAGACTGGCTTTTGGAGACTTACCCGGATTTGCAAAAAAGATATCAAGTGACGGTTGCGAAGCCTGCATCCACAAAAGAGTTTGTGGAATTGCTTGCGGGATATGACCGCTTTATGGCTGTCAGGCTGCATTCAGCAATCATCGGTACCGTATTGGGCGTTCCCAATGTAAGCCTGGTGTGGAATAGAAAACAGGTTCTTTTTGGAGAAGAAACGGGGCTGCGGCAGAATTTTATGGAAAAAGAAAATTTTAACGCAGAGGAAATTTTTAAACGTTTATGCGCCGCAGAACCTTACAAGATGGATGAAGCTTATAAAATGTCTGTTTATCTAAATATGGAAGAACAGTTAAAAAAATGGGTTATGAGTTAAAGAAGAGAGTGGAACGCAATGAAGAAAAAATTAAAAAGCTTGAAAAAAAGTATCAGAAAAGTATTTAAAAGCATTCGGAGAACCATTCGAAAAAACAGGGTTTACCAGTTCGCAATGAAGCCGTACAGGCTTGTAAAAAAGAAGGTTCGAAAGAGTTATCTGGCTTCCAAAGCTAAGAAAATAATGAAAAGTTCAGAGATTGTGCCAAACAAAATTGCAATTGCAACCAATACTTTTACTTATACCTGTAATCCGAAATATATTTATGAAGAGATCATCCGGCGCAGATTGAACTACCAGATTATTTGGCTGGTGAACCGGAAGAATCTTAAGAAATTTGATTATCCGGACAATATTAGGCTGATTCCTTTGAATACAGTAAAGGGTCTCCGTGAAGTTTATAGTTCCAAAGTATGGATTGATAATGGAATAGTATTTTCAGATTACTTTGATAAAAAAGAGGGACAGATCCATCTGCAGACTATGCATGGTTCTCTGGGAATTAAAAGGCTGGATAATGCAGTACTTTGTAGAAATGCCCGGGGAAAAAGCGGGCAGCGCGTAGTGCAGCGGGAATCCAATGAGACGGATTATGTAATCACAAATTCCCAATTTGAAGAAGACGTATTTCATTCCGTATTTTGGAAAAATACGGATATGGTGCGGCTGGGACATGCCAGGACAGATGTGCTGTTTTCCACAGATCCTGTGAGAATTGGACAGATTCGGGAGGAACTTTACCATAGATATGGAATTCCTGTCCATAAGAAGCTTGTATTATATGCGCCGACCCACAGAACAGGCCTGACCATAGAAGATTTAAGTATTGATTATGAAGATATGGCTCTTGCCCTGCAGAAAAAATTCGGCGGGGAGTTTGCTGTCATGATCCGTATGCATAAGAGAACAAAAAATATTGTTCTGGACAATGAGGAAACAGAGGAAAGCAAGGAACAGGTGTTGTATGATGTGACAAATTATCCTGATATCCAGGAACTTATGCTGGTAACAACTGTAGGGATTACGGATTATTCAAGCTGGATTTACGATTATGTCCTGACTAGAAGGCCAGGGTTTATCTTTGCCACAGACCTTGAGCGTTACAATACAAATACTGGATTATACTATCCATTGGAAGAAACACCCTTCCCGGTGTGTAAATCACATGAAGAACTGATAAAAAATATTGAGAATTTTGATAACGACCGTTTTCTGACGCGTGTGGAAGAATTTTTGGATGAAAAGCAGTCTGTAGACGACGGGGCTGCTGCGAAAAGGATTGTGGACTGGATTCAGACACTTGTCCCCGTTGAGTAGGGAACATTGCTTTTGTAATAGGAAACATGCGGTGATAAGGAAAAAAATATGGATAAGTTAAAGGAATATCAGCATCATTTAATTGAAATGCTTAAGACATTCCAGGACTTCTGCCAGCAGAATAATATTGAATTTTTTCTGGTAGGCGGGAGCGCTTTGGGAGCGTACCGGCACAGCGGATTTATCCCCTGGGATGATGATATCGATATTGCCATGCTGCGTGAAGATTTTGAGAAACTGGAACAATGTATGGAGCGGCAGAATAATTCTCTGGGCCGTCTGGTGTTTTCACCGGTAGAAGCCAGTATTATCCCAGAGGCGCCGATTGCCCATTTGTTCGATCTTGAGGCGGTCCATGGCGAGACGGAACATGCGCCGAAACTTGATATCCATCCCCTGGACGGTGTGCCTGAGGGCAGACTGCAGCGGAAACTGCAGAAAATACTGGCCCTTGTATATTATCTGGGCGTCTATCATCTGCCTACCAAGAACAGAGGAAAGGTGATAAGGTTTATCTCGAAAACATTGCTTTTTCTGATACCAGATAAGTTATGGGGTGTTCTGCTTCGAAGAAGTAAAAAATATTTTACCAGTTGGAATGCCGCAGAGAGCAGAAATATCTGCAGCCTTTTTGGAGTTGCAGGATATGAAAAAGAAGTGATGCCCAGAGAATGGATTTATCCCTTAAAGGAACATGATTTTGAGCAGTATCAGTTTAAAGTCCCAGGAGATGCAGAGCATTATCTGGGAAGATTATATGGAAACTGGCAGGAACTGCCCCCAGAGGAACAGAGGGTGCCTGCACGCAACAGCATTTTATATTATGAGGAGGTATCATAATGAACATTGCATTGGTATTTGCAGGAGGAACCGGGCAGCGCATGAAGAATTCAGCGAAGCCGAAACAGTTTTTGGAAGTGTACAAAAAGCCGATTATCATCTATACTCTGGAGGTTTTTGAACATAATCCCAATGTGGACAAGATTGTGATTCCATGTGTGGCAGGATGGGAAGATTATCTTGCCAAGCTGGTAAAGAAATACGAAATCACGAAGGTAGATAAAATTCTTACTGGAGGCAAAGACACTCAGGAATCTAAAATGAAGGCATTAAATTATCTGAAAGGTATTTGTAAGGAAGATGATATTGTGATGCTGCATGATGCTGTGCGCCCACTGATTACAGATAAACTGATCAATGATAATATTGAGAGTGTCAAGGAATTTGGAAATGGAATCACAGCAGTGCCTTTTACAGAAACGGGTATTATCAGTGAGGACAAAGAATATACGGAAAAGACTATTGTAAGGAATACTTTGTATGTGGCGAAAGCCCCCCAGAGCTTTTATTTTAAAGATGTCTATGAGGCGCATCTCGCAGGGGAGACAATGCCGTACACCATTACTATTGACACTTGTTCTCTGATGACGGAATTAGGAAAGAAACTGCATCTGGTTCCCTGTGAGACTACAAATATTAAGATCACCACCCCGGAAGATTATTACATTTTTAAGGCACTGGTTGATTTAAGGGAAAGTCAGGAAATATTTGGTTTTTAGGAGGCAGATATGCTGGAATTAAATAAAATTATTATCGAGGATTTGGAAAATATTTATAACAGGGACATTGACTGGGAGAAGTTTCGGAATGCAGCCGTATTAATTACTGGCGCCAATGGGCTGATTGCCACATATCTAATTTACATGTTTCTCTATCTGAATGAGGAGAAAGATTTGGGAGTAAAAGTAATAGGTATGGCCAGAAATCCTGAAAAAGTGGAGAAAAAGTTTGGCAATCTGCTTAAGAGGAATGATTTTGAGGTAATTTATCAGGATGTGACAGAACCATTACAGATAGAAAGTTCCGTGGATTATATGATTCATACGGCAAGCCCCACTGGGCCCAGGCAGTTTATGAGTATGCCCGTTGATACGATCCGGGCGAATGTGACAGGGACATATAATCTTCTGGAAGCAGGAAGAGAGAAAGGAATTAAGGGATTTCTCCTGTTGTCCACCAGAGAGATCTATGGAAGCGGGCCCAAAGACTTCGTTGTAGAAGAAGATTATGGGGCGGTAGATCCCACCCTGGTTCGTTCTTGCTATCCAGAAAGCAAAAGAATGTCGGAGACTCTCTGTGCTTCTTACAGTGCCCAGTATGGGATGAACTGTAAAGTGGTAAGAATTGCCCATACGTATGGTCCGGGAATGATTTTGAGAGACGGAAGAGTCGTGGGTGACTTTCTGGGAAATGTGGTAGATGGGAAAGACATTACCATGAATAGTGATGGAAGCGGCACATTGGCGTTGACCTATATTGGAGACGTTATTGCGGGAATCATGCAGGTAGTCTGCAACTTTAACGATTTTGTTTACAATATTTCCAACAGTACAGAGACAACATCCGTGAAAGAACTGGCTGAGACGTTGTGCAGCCTGTTCCAGGAGAAGGGAATTACCCCAAGGTTTCAGCCTGCCACAGAGCAGGAACGGGCTGGTTATCTTGCCAATAAATTAGGATTTCTTGATTCCAGGAAAGCTATAGCAGAGGGATGGGAAATTAAAACACCTTTGGCAGAGGGAATGAAGAGAACTGTACTTTTCTTTAGTGACAGATAGGAAGAGAAAGCATGAAGAAATTTTTCAACGATTTGAAACAGTATAAAAGTTATATGCTCTATGCAGCCAAAGCGAATTTAAAAGCCGAGGTGGCCAGTTCTTATCTGAACTGGCTGTGGTGGATTTTAGATCCGCTGCTGTTTATGCTGGTATACGCTTTTGTGGCGCTGATTGTTTTTGGAAAAGGGGAACCATTTTTTCCGATTTTTGTGTTTATCGGTTTAAACTCCTGGACCTTTTTCAGTAAAAGCGTGAATAGAAGTGTTAAGATGATCCGTTCTCATAAGTCTACGATCTCCAAAGTCTATATACCGAAGTACGTATTGATTCTGGTTGCCATGATGGAAAATTTATTTAAGATGGCAGTTGCCTTTATCCTGGTTCTGATTATGATGCCCATGTACAAAGTACCTTTATCCTGGTGCATCCCTCAGATTATTCCTGTATTTCTGGTTATGACTGTTTTTACCTTTGGATGCTGCTGCCTGGTGCTTCATGCAGGAGTTTATTTTGCAGATCTGTCAAATATTGTAACGGTCTTTTTACGGCTTGTATTTTACATGTCAGGAATTTTTTACAGTATTCCAAGCCGAGTGCCAGAACCATATGCTACCTATCTATTGTGTATTAATCCAATGGCATTTATGATTAATGGACTGAGGCAGAGCCTGATATACAGCCAGATTGTGGATTACAGAATTTTACTTGCTATTCTGGCTGTGGGGGTTCTTTTATCAGTAGTTGGCGTCAGAACTATTATGAAACATGAAAATAACTATGTTAAGGTGATATAATGAATGCGATTCAAGTACGGGATTTACATATCTCATATAAGACAATAAAAGCGCAGTCTATCAGGAAATCCTTATTCTCTCTGAAGAAGTCCAGTACAGATAGATATGAGGCTGTCAGAGGCGTATCTTTTGATGTAAAAAAAGGTGAGATTATCGGATTGATTGGGAAGAACGGAAGCGGAAAGTCCACTCTGCTGCGTTCCATTGCAGGCATTTTTTCAGCAGATTCAGGTGTGATTGATACTATGGGAAATAATGTTTCTCTTTTATCCATCGGAGTGGGATTTCAGAATGAGCTGACAGGGAAAGACAATATTTTCTTGTCAGGCTTGCTGATGGGTTTTTCCAAGGAACAGATACAGGAAAAGTATGATGAAATTGTACGGTTTTCAGAATTGGGAAATTTTATCAATGCGCCAGTCAAGACATATTCCAGTGGAATGCACTCGAAGCTTGCCTTTTCCATCACAGCGATTCTGGAAGCTGATATTATGCTGATCGATGAAGTGCTAAGCGTGGGCGACCGCAAATTTAAGAAAAAAAGTTATGCGAAAATGCGGGAGCTGATTTCCCATGAAGACCGGACAGTTATTATTGTTTCCCATAGTTCTGATACCATCCGAAAGCTCTGCACAAGAGTGATATGGCTGAACGACGGGAAAATTGTAGCTGACGGAGATACAGCCAGCACCTTAAAAAAGTATCATGAGTATATGGATTACCAGGAAGCTCTGATGGCAAAATCAGATAAGGCATACTGGTATAACAAGGTGAAGGTGGAGAACAACCGGATATTGTTATATCCTACCTATGCAAAGTACTGTGATGATATCCGGTATTTGTGCAAATATATCCTGAAACACTGTCCGGACTGGGAAGTGGTCTGGGTAAAGCGCAGGGAAAATGAAAAGATTGACCTTGTTTCTGATAAGCTGAAGCTGGTCTTAGAGAAAACGCCAGAGTTTTACCGGGCAATATACAGCGCTAAAATTATCGTGGATGACGGCATTAACATTACTAGGGAAGATATTAAGAAACACGCGGAACAGAAGATATATAAAATATTGAAAGGCTCCCTGGGAATCAAAGATATTCGAAAATATGCGGCTTCTCCCAGAAAAGCGGCCAAAAGCGCACGGATGGTTAATTACTGTATTTCAAACAGCCCCTTTGAGACCGATGTCTATCGGGGTTCTTTCTGGAAAGAAAATGATATTTTGGAGATTGGCCATCCCAGAAATGATATTCTCTTTGCAGAAGAAGAGGTGAAGGAGCAGATCCGGCAGAAGGTACGCAGCCATTATAAAATACCGGAAGGAAATAAGATGGCGCTCTATGCCCCTACTTACAGAGAGAAGACCATGTTAGACCATGAACGGGAGACGCTTGATTTTGAAATGCTTCGTAAAGTATTGTCAGAACGCTTTGGCGGGAATTTCAGTATTATTGTAAGGCCGCACCGCAAGGACAGAGGGAAATGGCCTGAAATAGAAAAGGCGCCGGGCGTTATCAATGCCATTAACTATCCGGAAATTATGGAGTTAATGATTGCCGCTGATGTGGGAATCACAGATTATTCCAGTTGGATTTTTGATTTTCTGTTTTTGGGAAAGCCGGGATTTATCTATGCCCCGGATGCGGAACGATATCAGGAACAGAGAGGCTTGTATTATCCTCTGGAGGAAACCCCGTTCTCTATTGCCAGAAGCAGCAGAGACTTGGAAACCAATATACGGGCATTTCAAGAGGATGAATTTCAAGAGAAGTCAAAGAGCTTCTTAGAGAATAAGCACTGCGTGGAATCAGGAAGATCCTGCCAGTCTTTAATTGAGAGTTTTCTAAAAGAAATGAATTAAAAAAGAATCCTGCAAAGCAGGATTCTTTTTTAATTCATATTCCAATTTTCACGCCTTGTTTACAATCTCTGATATCATATCTACAATTCGTTCCGAAGCATGTCCGTCATCGATACAGCCCCTGGCAGCAAGGAAGGCGTCCGTATCGGATTTAAACTTCTCTTCGTCAAATGCCAGGATGCTGTCTGCAAGTTCACAGTTGGTGCGGCAGATTGGGAACGGCACTTCCTCAAGCGGATAATAAAATCCCCGCTGTTCGTCATAAGTCTCTAAATCCGGCGTGTATAAAACACCAGGCTTATAGGTCAGTACATAATCAAAGATCCAGCTTGAATAGTCTGTAATGCCTATGTCAACTGCGATCATCAGCTCCTGGATATCGGGATAGTCATTAGCGTTTAATACATAGGGCAAATCACTGATTTTTGATTTTCTGATACTTGAGTGGTGAGCGCGGTTCAAGATAACCCAATTGCCCCCGAAACGTTTTTCCAAAGCTTTTTTCAGCATAGAAAAGTCAATGGCTTCATATTGTACGTCTTCTTTATCTTTGCGGAAGGTGGGGGCATACAGGGCAAGACGGATATCAGGCTCTGTGCCGAAACAATCATATACTTTATGTTTAATTTTTTCTGCCTGGCTGTCTGTAAGAAAGAAGATATCGTTTCTGGCATGGCCCAGTTCTACAATGCGGTTCTTTTCCCAAAAAGAAGTGCGGTATACCATGGTCTCAAAACTGCTGTTAGAGATACAGATATCTGTGAGAGAAGCGCATAAGAAGCCCCTTGCATTCCGCTTGTCATCATCCACATCATCCGGTCCAATTTTTTTCAATCCCAGGGAGCCATGCATCGTCTGGATATAAGTCTGTTCTTTTTTCTTGTCTGTGAATCCTTTTGGAAAATTAAAGGCATTGTCGATCCAAATCTGCGTGCGGCAAAGTTCATTATAGTAGTCCCTGGTATTGAATTTAACCACTTTTATTTCTGGCGGGACTGTATTTGCGGCCTCAGAAGGGCTGCCCAGGGTCACCCACACTTGTCTCCAGGGAAGCTTTCTTTTACATATCTCCTGGCTGATATACTTGGGGTTACAGGTATATTCTCCCTGGAAGGGAAAAAACAGGATGCTTCCTTTTTCCACAGAGGTATTCCGCATGGTTTTGGAATAGAAGTTTCTGACATAAAACACAAATATGGATGATTTTATCCTTCTTGCCGTTCTAAGGAGTTTTTTCTTAAATATTCTTTGGGTTCGCAGAAAAAATTTTTTTATTTTTCTGACAGACCGTTTCAGGAATTTTTTGCTTTTTTTGATCGCTTTTTTTATTTTTTTGTATGTACTTCGGGGAATGCGTACAAGTTTAATCCAGAACAGATCTTCATGACGTTTCCGCTGGACTTTGGGATATTCCTGAAGGAACTGTGCTTTCCAAAAGTCAATATCATCCTGTCTCAGACGAATGTCAGTAATAATTTCACCTTGAATCATACTTCCTAGTTTTTCCGAGATATCTTCACGTTCACAGATAAAGAGGTTATTGGAATCATGGAATCCCCGTGCCCTGTGGTCGATAGCAATTACAATACTGCGTACTTTATGCAGAAGGGCATAAACGCCGCCGTGCAGCCGGGTCCCCACATAGTCAATGTTCCCTTCATTCAACAATTCCTCGTATTTTCTAAGGGAATAGATTCTGGGGATATCTTCTACATGATCAAAGCTGTCCAGGTATTCTTCATCCTTACTGGTCTGGCACCAAAAAATTAAGTCCTTATAATTTTCACGCAGTATCCGCAAGAGCTCCAGATCTTCGGGCCGGCTCTGCTGTATCTTATATCCGCTCAGGCTGAAAACAACACGGTCTGCTTTTTGTGTGGGGATTTGGCGGCAAAAGTCCGGGGTCAATTTCCAAAGAGTGGGACAGCCGGTGTTTACGGCTTTAAATCCAATCTGTTCCAGAAGGCGTTTGCTTTCCTCATCTCTGACACTGTGATGGAAATCTTTACGTAGAATTTGCTGATATATTTTTTTGGAGTAATCTGTGACACTGCCTTCACTTAATGTGGTGCCGACGCCTGCCATAATACAATTATCATAAAGCCAGCTATCCAGCCGGCCAATGGGCCATTGGGCCTGCGTTCCTTTGATATTGCGGCTGAGCAGATTTGTACCCATGATAATTTTAAAGTCAGCGTCATAAGCAAACTGCAGTTTTTGGCTCCCATTAATGTATCTTGACTTAGGCAGATTTTTGACATGTGTGCCGAATCTCATGATAAAGCAGTCATCCAATAAAAATGCCATTTGTTCTTCTAAACATTGCAGAATAATCTCATCACCCAGATTTGTTGTTCCGATTGCTGTGTCAAATACGATTGTACTTTTCATTTCTTCCTCCGCGCAAGCCACGGGCCTGCTGATCTGTCTTTTGTGCATTTTGTACACGAAAACTCCTTATAATCATAGTCTTATATCCGTTTTTTTGCAAAAAAATTTATGCAGATTTACTAAAAGATAAAATGGCTGAAAATGTTGAGTTATGTGGATAAATGGCAAAAAAGTGCTGGGAGGGCAGCGATAATTCTCAAATTTCTATCACAATTCGAACTTATAATGAGGCACCATTGATAAGGAAGTGAAGATTTAAGGAGAAAATCATGGTAAAAAAAGTATTGTCTAAAGTCATGAAAACGGCCGCTTTTCTCATGATGGGAATCATAATTTTTGTATTTTTATCTCAGATTTTGTGTGGAAAATGGCTGACAGCGAACAAAGAAACTTATACGACACAGGGACTTTATGCGTTGGAAGACAACAGTATCGACGTTTTTGTGCTTGGCACCAGCCACGTAGTGACAGGTATTTCGCCCATGGTAATGTATGAAGAATACGGAATTTCTGCTTATACCCTGGGTATGGGACATGCGCCAATGTCAGCTTCCTACTGTTGGCTGAAAGAATGTGAGAAGACGCAGGATCTTTCCACTGTTGTGATTGACGTCAGCATATTGTATAAACCCATCAAAGAGTTATATTTCCGGCGTGCATTCGACCCTATGAAATTATCATGGAATAAGATAAAGGCTGTGTATGAACACAGCAGACAGGAGGGGGCAGACAGCTTTGCAAGCTATGTGTTTCCTATTATAACCTGGCACAGCAGATGGAAGGAACTGAGTGCAGAAGATTTTGGCCTGAAGAAAAATGATACCTTTGTCTACCGGGGAAACGTTATGAAGTCAAAGGTAGATCCAGAGGTGGATTATAACAAGCTTGTGATAGACCATGATGAAAATACAGAACTTGAAATGAGAGAGGAACAGTTGGTGTATTTTGATAAAATTGTGTCGTACTGTGAAGAACATGATATTAATCTTGTGCTGATTAAAACACCAAAAGAATCCTGGACTTTAGCGGAATCCAGGGGTGTGGACGCGCTGGCGAAGAAGTATGGGCTTCCGTTTCTGGATTTTAATTATGAGAATATGATAAAAGAAGTGGGCATAGACGCAGCTACCGACCTGCGTGATCCGGAACATATGAATTTAAAAGGCGCAGATAAGCTTTCCCTTTATCTGGGAAAATATCTGAAAGAAAATTTTGAATTAAAGGATTATCGGGAAGAAAATTATCATCCAGTGGATATGGAACAGTATCACAGGGACAGGGATGATGTATATCTGCAGTTGTCTCAGGATGTGAAAGAATATCTGAAAAGGCTGAATAATGACAGATACAGCATAATAATTCAATTAACAGACGATATTTCAGAATATTGGACAGAAGATTTGCAGAAAATCTTGGAGAAACTGGGATTGAAAACAGATATAGGCAGTTTGTCAGGTAAGAATTACGTGGGCATTCTGGAGCAGGGAACCTGCATATATGAAGATTCTTCAGAAAAACCAATAAGTTATGAGGGGGAGTGGGCAGAGGGCTGTTCCTATGTACTTGAGGGGGATATTAATAAGGGTAAGAGTGAAACCAGGATGCTAGTAAATGGACATGAAGAGAAATTTAATGTAAAAGGAATGAATATTCTGGTCTATGATATAGAGAAAAGAAGAATCATTAATGAGGCAGCAATATATAAGCAGACCAAGGAAGAAAAACTGAAAATCAAGCAGGTATACGCTTTTAATTAATATTTTTTGGCCTTTGTAATTTATGTGTAAAAATGTGTCCCTTATGCGCAGGACAGGTACTTGTGAACCAATAAAATGCCTTAGTAATATTTCTGATAAAATTAAGCTTTTAAACCGTTTATCCCAGGATATGTCTGTGAGCGTAGATGTATTTTAATTTTCATAAGGTCTGAATCCCCTTCCTACATTAGGGGCTGTTGCAGAACACAGGACTTCTACAATATAGTAACAGTGCAAAAAGAATCGTACTGTATATTGTAGAAGTCTCTTGTTTTGTAACAGCCCCTTGTTATTTGTACAGAAAAATAAATGGAAAAAGTTTGAAACCTTTTGTCCAATATCCATATCTAATAGGTATGAGAAACAACAATCATTCGAATGATAAAAATAGTTTTATAGCTAATGATCTCTCGGAATTCTGATTGATCCTGCCAGCGAAACTCTGGCATTGGACTTTGACAAGTGGATATTATTCAAAATTGAAAAAATGGGTACAGAAAATAGACATAGTACTGTTGCTATGCCGG
>CATNCF010000019.1 GCA_950097145.1 uncultured Lachnospiraceae bacterium | reverse complement strand
CTCGTGTTCAATCAATACTTTTACTTTGCTCATTCTGCTTATACCTTCCTTTTCGTTTTTTATTTATATCAAGGCTTAAAGCCTTAATAGCTCAATAACACCCGCCCGCCCCACGCCTCAATACCCCCCCCCCGCACAAAAACTGCGGATACTGCCTTTTTTATGCGCTCTCTGTCTTTCCAAAATTCCGTTATTGCCGTATGGCCGCCCCGCATAATTTCTACGGGCGTTTCGCCTTTTACCATCCTCATAAGGTGCTTCCGCTGCCGCTCCGTAAGTGCTGGCATAACCTCGTTTAAAAGGTCCTCTATGTTCTGCTGGTCCTCAATCTCCCGGATGGCGTCGCGCTGATCTGCAATCTGCCCCAGGTACTCGTTGCCCTCCGCGTTAAGGTCGTTAAGGCTGAATAATATGTAAGAGTCCCTCAGCCGGTCCGCGTGGTATTTCTTTATTTTTGCGGACTCCATCTTTTTGAAAGCAATCGTTGAAAACTTATACTTGTCCCGAAGCTCCGGCTTTCTGTGCCACTCCTTTACCGCCTGCAGGTAAGCTATGGCGCATATGTCGTAATGCTCCGCTTCGGTAAGCCGGTAGTAATTCAAGAAAGAATATATAAGCCCGTGGTTTTCTTCCGCAAACTTGCGCTCTTTACTGTTCAATGCTTCCATGACCGCCCTCCTTATCCTCCGGCGGCGGTACTAATCCGAAAGTAATAAGAGCCATGTTTGCCGCCCTGGTCTGGTGCTTGTAAAGGGGGAACTTTACCGGGTATTTGTAAAGCGGTTCCGGCTCCGGCTTCATGCGCTCCGTGTCTACGGCCTGGGCGATAATATTAAGCCGCTGCCGCTCCGCCTCAATGGGTCCCGGAAGCCGTACTATTCCGGCCAGCTTGTTTAAAAGCTCAATCTCCGCCGGGCCGTAAAACATCCGCTCCGCTTTGCTCCACTTCATCTTGCCCCAGCTTTTAATAATCGTGAATTGTGTGTTATCGGCGTCTTTTATAAGGATCTGCCCTTCCTTCATGGCCATCTTCAATTTGCTTTCGCCTCCTTCTCTGTATAAAATGTATGGTTCCCGTGTATGAAAAGCCGTTCAAGGTTCCGGCTGTGCCAGGTGCTTTCCTCGTCCTCCGGCGTCCGCTCGAAGTATAGCGCCCCCTGGCTTTCGTCCCAGCCCTGGATCTGTATCAAGTCAAGCGCCGCCCAGCAGTCCGCATCCGGCTTTACTCGGTCGTACCTGCCGTTATGGTAGGAAGTAAAGGCGTTCTCTTGGGAAATAACGCCGCCTACGGTGTCCGGGAACTTCCCGGAGTGCTGCCGGTTATAAATTACAAGAATAACAAGCGCTTTCCCTTCGGTGTCCTCGCCCTCCGCCTCCGCCATGGCCATCCTTGCGGCCTTGTATTCCTCGGCGGCTGTCCAGCCTAAGTCCTTCCCCTCCTGCGCCTCGCTGTGCGCCTCTGTAGGCGCTTCCGGCGCTATGGTGGGCATTTCCCCGACCGCTTCCGGTTCCTCCAATGCTGGGCGCTCCTGGTTCGTCACAGCGTATACTGAAAAGAACACGCTTCCGGTTGCCAATAGAAAGGCGCTGCTTATTGCTATCCGCTTTATCAAGTACCGGCGCCGCGCCCTCCGCCTTCTCCGTCTGCGGTATTCTCTGCGCGTCAATCCTCCGCACCTCCTTCGGCGTCCATCTTTTCAAGTAAAAGGGTTAAGGCGTCAACCAGGATCTTATGCTCTTTAATGAACTTCGCCGGGCAGTCTGCCTCGCGGCCTCCGTCAAGGTAGCCTTTTTCTTTCTTAAGAATTGACTCAACATCAAAGCGGGCGTATTCCTCCGGGTTCGGCTCCGCTTCGGCCTCCAGCTCCTGGGCCTTTTCCTCGTACCCCATGCAGCCGTTCTCGTGGGTCTTTTTGCCCGCGCACTCACCCTCATGCTCGCAAGTGTCGCAAAGTACCGGCTCCGGCTCCTGCCGCTCGTCCCTGGTCTTTGCTGCCTCCTGCGCCGGGTCGTCCATCGGCTCGTCCTCGACTTCCCGAAAATCGCCGTCTATGATTTCCGGCTTTCCCGGTTCCTCGGCCTCTGCCTGCAACTTCGCGGCGGCCCTGGCTGCCTTCTTTTCCTCGGCCTCAATCCGGCGCTTTTCCTCCTGCTGCTTAATAAGGTCGCGGACGTTTTTCTGCGCCCCGTTGGAACGCTCCACAAAGTCGGCCTTCTTTTTCTCCGCCTCCTGGATCTCCTTAATCCGTTTAGCAATCTGCACCCAGGTAAGCTCCTTTTTGTGGTTGATCCGGATGCCCCTGGCGCTCCCGGTGTAATCCTGCAGCGCGGCTCCCCTGCCGCCTCCGCCTCCTGCGTTTTTGTACCGCTTCTTTAAGTCCTCCGCCGTGATGTTGTCCGTGGTCTTAATACCGGCCCAGTCGTAAAAGGCTTTTATATCGCGGTCGGAAGGTTCCGGCCTCTTTGCTTCGGCCTCGCGCTGCTGCTTCCGCAGTTCCTCCTGGGACTGCTTTTTCTCGTCCTCGTCCTTTTTCTTTGCGACGTCGCAACGGTTGAAGCAAGTTTTATTTGTGCAATTAAGGCAGCAGGGGTCTGGCTCTTTGTCGCCTTCCCGTACCGGGGCGAGTTCCGGGTGTAAAAGCTGGCACTCGTCTTTGTAAAGGCTGTAGGCTATATTCTTTTTCCATTCTTCGTTGTTTACTCTGGTACAAGGGAACGGGTTCCCCAGCGGGGCGGTTCTGCAGTGCCTGGGTTCCTGCCTTATGGCGCACTCCCTGCAACATGAAAAGCAATCGTATTTTCCGTCGCCGCATCCTGGTGTGGTAAGTAAGGAACCTTCCGGGCGCTCCGTTTTCGGAAAGCCGTAGAAGGAACGCGGCGCCTCCTGCCTTTTCTTCATGGCGCGTATCTCCCGGACCGTTGTTTCCTGCGTTACCTTTTCGAGTTCCTCGTCCGGCAAGCCTAACATTTCCTGCAGCTTGCTTACGCCCATCCCGATGTACTTCTCCGCCATATGCTCCCCGCCGTCAATGGAAAAACGGGCGTTAATGGCCATGAAACGTGAAGCGCTGGAAGTGCTTAAGCCGTACTCGCCTTTTGCAAATTCCCATATGCTTTTATAGCCGTCCTCCGTGAAAAGTGCGTTTTCGCTGATCTGCCGAAGAAAGTAACCAACCATAAAAAAATCTTCGGCGGCGTCCTCCAGGTGGCTTCTTATGCCTGCTTTTAAGTCCTGGTATTTCACTTCTTATCCCTCCTTGTCTATCTGGTCTATTTTGTGTTTACGCCCGGCTCCGCTGCTTCGCGGCGGGCTTGCTGCGGTTTATGATCTGCTCCGCAATCAATCTATAAACGGCGGCGGTTTTTCCGGTCGGCGGTATGATCCGCCCCTCTATGCTCTTAAGCTGTGTTCCGTCCGCTAAAACGTGTTTAATCATCCGCAGCACCTCCCTTTATGCGCCGCTTCCAATCTGAATAAATGCAGACGTATCGGTGGAAGCTCGCGTTTTTCTCTGCCTCGTAAACGGTGCAGGTGTAGTCAATTTTTCCGTTACTCTTTACGGTCCGGATTGCTTCAAGCTCCGCTAAATGCTTCCTGGTGCAACGCGGGCTTAATTTTTGCTTGGTGCAATATTCGTTAAAGTCGCCCACGGCGATTCTGTACTCGCCGTTTACCGGTTCTTTTCCAGCCGTAATGCCTGCTAAAAATTTCTCCGTATCAATAAGAAATGCTTGTTTTGTAAGGGCCTTCCACTCTGCCATCTCGTCTACGCCTCCAATGTCAAGCCCGGCCTGCTTAAAAATATCCCAAATAATGGGCATCCGTTCTTCTGGAACCGTAACAACGATCTTTGCTATCTGGATCGCTGTTTTTAAGTCAAGGTTTTCTTTCTCCATGCTTATTCCTTCCGCCCGCGTTTCGCGGGTCTTTGCTCGTAATGTTTATAGCTGCCGAAGCCGCCCCGCCCGCCAAAGCGTAAGCCACTCGGTGCTTCATGCATTTTGTAATTCCTCCTGCGGTTTGTTTTCTTTTACTGCATTCTGGATAACCTCGCTTCTCTCCAAAGCGTTTGTCAAAAGCTCAATATAATAATTTCTTTCAACCAGTGCAGCATTTGCTATTTTAGTCAAGTAGCTATTTGCCTTAACTAATTCACTCCGTGTTGGTGCCCTGTCAAATGGTTCCCACCAAAGCTTTATTCCTTTTTGTGCCGCCTCATCAATTAGCTGTTTTGCCGTCATTCCTATACTCCTTTTTCTTTATTAGTTGCTGGTGGTTCGTCCGAGCAGGTAATCAGTAGAAACATTGAAAAGTATGGCCATCTTAATAATTTTGCTGGCTGGTATTTCCGTCCTGCCATTTTGCCAGTTCTTCACTGTACTTACAGAAATCCCTAACAAAGACGCAAATTTTTCTTTAGTCATTCCGTTCCGTGCCCGTTCTGCTTCAATATTTGGATAACGCACTTGTTTCACTCCCTTCTACTTTGTTTACTCGTTTTGGGTAAATTTCAATTTTATAATATGCTCAAAACGGGTAAATGTCAAGCGTTTTTTAGAAATTATTTACCCAAATTGGATAAATAGTTATTGCCTTTTATTTTTAAATGTGTTAGAGTTAGTTGCGAAAGGGGGTATAATCTCATGGGAATGGCTACAATACCTGAACGTCTTGTAAAAGCCAGAGAATTTATAGGGCATAACCGTAAAAGCTTTGCGGAAAAACTAAATATTCCATATAGAACCATTACGAACTACGAAAACGGCTCTAGGGAACCAGGTAGTGATTATATTTTAAAAGTTGCTAATATATGTGGCTGCACTACCGATTGGCTTTTAGGATTATCAGATAACCCAAGAAACAATTCTCCATATTCTGATCTTGTGGTGCAAGAAGGCGATTCTTTGTTTGAAGCTTTGCGTGTAAACTATGGAAAACTCAATGAGGAAGGGCGGGAAAAATTAGTCGACTACTCTGATGATTTGGTTCAATCAAGTAAATATAAAAAATTTGTATCGTCTGGAATATTACAAGAAGAAGCGTAAGTAAATACGAATTAAGGAATAGGAGAAATTATGGGAATTCTTGTTGAAATGGTAAAACGGCATTACGCCAAAAAAGAAAGTCAACCCAGTTTATACTGGTGCGAAGTTTATAAGGTTCGCGGCATCAATCCAGAAACAAATAGAAAGAAGACTGTGGAAGTTATTGCCGCCTCAAATGCTCCGGCTGAACAAATTCAATCAAAAAGCGGGCTATTGCCTCCCTATGAAATTGAAAAGGCTACTCGCCCAGCAACTGACGCGCAATTAGAAACCATGCACAAACATGGCTTTAAGCCCCCATCTAATCTTTCTATGCAAGATGCAAGTATATTTATAACCCGAAGCGTTGAAGGCGAAACACTTGAACAGCCAGTTGCCCCAATAGTCTTTATAGATTATGCAATAAAAAACAATGTGTATATTCCAAAATATGCGAACATAAAAGAAGCGCAAGACTATTTAATAGCTGCGCTTCCAGAAAAGAAAAAGGAAATTAAATCTTTGAAGTAAAAAGGAACCCCGCCCCCAGCCATTGGCGTGGCTTGCGGGGGCGGGGCGGCTGGACAATGCTGAACATTGTCGGCCATGCTATAAACATTCCGAGCAAATGTATTATAGCATGGTCCGGCCAAAAACACAAGTACAAGGCGGGGCTATTTTTGCGCCCGTTTTTAAGGAGGACTATGCTATGAAACAAAAAGAATTAAGCCCGGCTCCGGCTGCTTTCAATCTTGAAAACGTGGCCGATCTCTATATCCGGGTATCAACAACGGAACAAGCCGAAGAAGGTTATAGCGTCGGGGAACAGGAGGCCCGGCTGCGCTCCTACTGCTCCGCTATGGGCTTTACTGTAAACGCGGTCCATATAGATCCGGGGTACTCCGGGGCTACGCTGGATCGCCCTGGTATCAATCAAGTTATAAAGGATGTCCGGGCCGGTTATGTGAAAAAGGTTATTGTCTGGAAGCTGGACCGGCTCTCCCGGTCCCAAAAAGACACCCTCGTGCTTCTGGAAGATGTCTTTTTGGAAAACGGCTGCAACTTTGTTTCAATTATGGAAAGTTTTGATACGGCTACGCCCTTCGGGCGCTGTATCGTTGGAATACTGGCGGCTTTCGCCCAAATGGAAAGGGAAAATATAAAAGCCCGTTTAATGATGGGGAAGCAAGCCGGGCTTAAGGAAGGTAACTACTATTCCGGCGTAACTCCTATCGGTTACAAGTCCGAACTGCAGGAAAACGGAAAGCGGACGCTTGTCGTAGATCCGTTTACTTCCCAGGCTGTGAAGGATATGTATAAGCTGTATAGCTCCGGGCGAAGTCTGGGGGAAATAGGCGTTTACGTCCAGGAAAAGTACGGTATCAATACAAAATTCTGCCGGACGGATGCCGCCTCCGCCTGCTCCCGGATTCTCCGTAATCCGGTATACGCTGGCCGGGTCTTTATGAATGACCTGGAATACTCCGGGAAGCATGAGGCGCTGGTTTCCCCGGAAGTCTGGCAAAAGGTAAACGACCGCTTATCCCAAAACAAGAAAGCCTATAAGCGGGCTTACTCCGGTTCGGATGGGCTGCTCTCCGGCTTGCTGTTCTGTGGGGACTGTGGCGCCCGGATGTCTATCCGGCAGTGGGGCTGGAAAACTTCTAAGGTAAATAAGTATATATGTTACTCTGTAAGCCGCTGTAGTAAGCGGATGATCAAGTCGGATTCCTGCTCCAACCGCAAGGAACACTTTACCGTGTCCGATCTGGATGCCCTGGTGCTGGGGGAAATTAAAAAGCTCTCCCTTGATCCGGCCGCCCTGGATGCGCTGGTGGAAGAAAACGCCGGGGAAGCTCCGCCCGACCTGGGGGCGTTCCGGGAACGGCTGGAAAATGTAGAAAAGCAAATAACGAGGCTTCTTAATCTCTATCAAACGGGGATCGTAGGGCTGGAAGAAATACAAGACCGCCTATCTACCCTTAAGGAAGAACGCAAGGCGGCGCAGAAATGCCTGGAAGGTGCCGAAGCGGAAGACTCCGGGAAAATGTCTAAGGGGGAAGCGGCGGCGGCCCTGGCCTCCTTATCCGGTATTATTGAAGCCGGGGACGGTGATGGGCTTTTCGCCCTGGTGCATAGCCTTATAGAAAAGGTCGTTGTACTCAATGGGGATATAACTATATACTGGGCTTTTTGCTGAATAAAAGGGCGGCTTTTGTTTTATACAACAAATAGCCGCTTACTCTTTGTAGGTAGCCTGCGCAAGGGCTGCATCCATATACTGCTCCTTCAAGCCGAATTCCTCATACAGGTCATCCAAAGGCTGTGCGTAACCGGAGTCAATGTATTCGTTCATAGGACCGCCAGACCAGCTTGTATACATATCTGGACATTCTCCTGAACTCATCGCAATTACCAGTTTCTCTTTGTACTTGTCATTTTGTGTGGGAACATTCTCTACGGTATATCCAGACTGAGTGTTCTTATTGAACTCTGTCACTGCATATTCCAGCGCTTCTTTGTCTGCACCCTCTGTTCCGATGTTCCAGTAAGTAATAGTCTTGTCACCATCATCAGACGAATTGTCCGCAGATGCACTGCTGTCAGATGAATCCTGGCTTCCGCCTTCTGTTCCGCTTTCTGTTTTTGTGTCAGTTCCGCCAGATGAAGTGTCATCCGATCCGCCACCGCATGCCGCCAATGAAATTGTCATCGTAGCAGCCATTGCCAGAGCGGCAATTCTAAGCATTCTCTTTTTCATTTCACTTTCTCCTCCTGATCATTTTTGATAATAAAATCTTAACATTCTTTGTCGAAAATAAAAATTTAATAAATTATCCAAAATCTATAATAATCTTACCTGCTTTCCCAGACCTTAAAGCGGTTTTCCCCCGCCTTCAAATCTGCAAACGGACCCACATACTGCTTTCCATCCCTGGAGTTCCCATAATAATCCCTGTCAAGCATAAGGGGCGTCCCCTCTGGATTCTCATACAATGCCTCGGTAATCCTGGGCGTTCCAAGAGTTCCTGTGCCATACTGACTGGTCTGTACTTCAAGCATTTCCTGTTCTACTTGAATTTCAAGGTAAACTTCTTCACCTTCTTCTGCCAGCCGGACATTGGGATCATGGCTGCTGACATATGGATTTTCCTCCCGGTCGAAGGGTTTAGCGCCTTTCAGATAGACATTCTCATTAATATATACTGGCTGGGGCACCTTGGCAAACTGCTCATGATCTTCATTCCCAAGGGACGCTACGGTATCCATATATTCTTCTATAGAGGTTACATGCCCATGATAGCCTTCCGTACCATACGTGGATTGTTCTGTAAATGCCTGTTCTCCTTTCAGGAATATATTCTGGTAAATCCGGTCATCTCCGCTGTAAACCAGGGCAACGCCTGCCACTTCGGTGCTATGCGGAAAATGATAAGGCGTGGCGCGGTCCGGCACCGGCTCCCGCCTCATGCTTCCGCAGCACAGATTCTGGATATAAGCGCCGCCCTGGGCAATATTGTCAAAATTATACTCGGAAGCGAAAATATTATTGTCCACCAGATAAGGGCCATGGGTCACTTCCACCATGAGATCTCTGTCATTGTTGTAATAAAGATTCCGGCTTACTCTTGTGCCCTGTGCCTGCCAGTCCAGCCAGGTGCCCAGGGTGCTGTTATGGATGTTGTTGTGGATAATCTGAACGTCGATGGCCGCATGAAGCTTAATGCCTGCAATCTCATACCCGAAAAATTCATGTTTTACGGCAATATTATAAATATGGTTGCCGCTGATTTCACTGAACGCGCACCCCATATGTCCCACAATGCCGTTCTGTCCGCAGTCATAGATCTCATTGTTCCTTACAACATGGGAACCTATCCGTTCTTTGCTCCAGCCAATCTGCCTTCCCAGAAACACTGCTTCCATCTGGTACTGATAGCCGGGTTTCTTATGGAATCTGGTACAGAGATTATGCCCGGTAGACGCTTCTTTGCCCAGGCTGACAGCACTGCACTTGGCGTCATGAAGAATGTTATCCTCAATGATCCATCCTTTGCTCCAATTCGGTCCCACCATACCCGGCTGATCTGCTGTGGGCGGCGTCCAAGGACATGCCGCCTGTGCGATCTCAAAACCACGCAGCGTAATATAGTTAATCCCTGTTTTCTCTGGATAGAAACAGCATTTCCGCACATTAATTTCTGTTAATTCTTCATTGGGATTTTTCCCCTGGAAGTTCGCATAAATAACGGTCTGTTTCTCATCCACCTGGGCATACCACTGGTATACGGTATCTTCCGGGTGCAGAAGGGGTTCCGGGTGTTTGGTCCAGGGCGGATTTACCCCATATTCCCGGCGGACGGGATTCTTTACTTCCTCTAAAGATTTTGCTTCATAAAAAGATTTTCCATTCAGGTATACATCTCCTGCATGAAGGGAATTGTCTGCCGGGTAAATAAACCAGTCCCCGCCCAAAATTTCCGCATAAGGATTGTAATCACCAAAAAATGTATTTTCCAGTGTCACCTTCCAGACACTGCCCGCTACATTCTCCCAGTTTGTAATCCGCTCGGAGCCTTTAATCACTGCCCGTTCTCCTTCTGCCGCAATATATTCAATCCGGTCAATACTGCTGTTTCCTCCATGTACAGGCTTCACCCACTCCCGGTATTCTCCCTCGTGGACAATGACTTTGTCCCCTGGCAGCGCCTCCTGCGCCGCCTTTGAGATGGTCAGAAACGGCTGTTCCTTTGTCCCCAGTCCATAATCGCTTCCGTTTTTTGCCACATGATATGATCTCATACATTGTTCCTCCTTTTATTTTGAAATACCCCGGCAGAAGACTGCCGGGGCATTTTTATTATTTCTTTACAGTAACTTTAATCTTTTTGAAGACGCCGTTCTGTGCATACGCATAGATGTAACAAGTTCCTTTCTTCTTTGCTGTGATAACGCCTTTGCTGTTTACTGCTGCAACCTTGGTGTTGGTTGACTCATAGGATACCTTGCGGTGGCGTTTGATGGTCTTATCTTTCTTGACTTCTTTTGCCTTGATGGTAAATTTCTTACCCTTCTTAGCCAAGGTAACTTTGGACTTATTCACTTTCAAAGATTTTGCATTTCCAACTTTTCCACCGGCAGTTGCTGTATGGATGGTCTTGGAAGTAGCAACAATCTTCAGTTTGCCTTTCTCCATCTTGTACGCCTGAACAATGTACTTGTAATACGTTCCCTTTTTCAGTTTCTTATGGGTAAAGGAAACAGTCTTATTTTTGTTAATAACTTTAATGGTCTTGAATTTTTTGTTCTTGCCGCATTGGTTGCCCAATACAATGTATCCGTCTGCGCCTTTTACCTTGGTCCACTGAAGTTTATTGGAATTCTTTGTGGACTTCGTTGCCCGTGCAGCCAGGCTTGCAAATTTGGAACCTCTGGACTCTTCTGAATTTCCATTCGGAAGACCTGGGTTGTTGTTCTCAATCTGCCCAGGCGTAGGAACAGTTGTTCCCGGATTTTGCGTACCTGGATCCTGTGTCCCCGGATCTTGTGTTCCTGGGTCTGGAGTTGTGGACGACTGTTTTTCAAATACAGCGCTCACCTTTACATCAGCGGTAATATCCTTAATGGTGTAAGGACTTGTTTTGCCTACGGATTTCCCATTTACCAGAATATCTTTGATGACATATCCCTGTGCAGGAGTTACGGTAATCACTGCGCTGCCGCCTTTTTCTGCCTGTGTCTTATCTGCAGTTACAGTTCCATTTTCAGCCTTCTCAATGGTAATGCTGTACTTCGTCTCTGCTGCTGCTTCTTTTTCAAATTCTGCGCTTACTTTCACATCTGCGGAAATATTTTCTAATGTATAAGTAGTTACCTTACCTACAGATGCTCCATTTACCAGAACGTCTTTCACGGTATATCCCTGTGCAGGAGTAATGGTAAAAGTTACGCTGCTTCCCTTTTCTGCTTTTTCCTTGTCTGCAGTCACCGCTCCGTTTGCTGCAGGCTCGCATGTTACCTTGTAAACAGGAGCCTGTTCCACGTCTTTTCCAAATTCTGGAGTGCTGTCTCCCAAACGTTCAAATGTCCATGCCTGGGCTGCTCCGTCTGCAGAATCTGCCAGAACCGCCGCATGATCTGCCTCTGCACTCAGATATTTATCATTAGCCTTGCTCTGCACTGTGAAAGAACCGTCTTCTTTCTTAACAATGGCCCAACGCTGCCTTGTCTGGGCGTCTCCCGCCTCTTTCACTTCATCAAGCTGAACCAATGTCCCATCTTCTTTTACAGAAAGAAGTCTTCCGGAAGCAAAATTCTTAATTACATAGCTTCCATCTTCCTGGACAAGGGGCATCCACATCTGGTTCCTGGAGCTAATCTCATTGGTCCACGTCATAATTCCTGAACCATTTTCAAGAGAACCTGCGCTGGTTCCTACCACTTCTTCATTTGACTTGCTGGTAATATAGTAGGAAGATTTTATTTCTTCTTTTTCTTTCAAATCCACATCAGGATTCAGGGATTTCACATAGATATAGTTGTTCTGCTGGTTAAATCCTTTGCTTCCGTTAATTAGAAATTCACCTGTTGAGAGCTGCAGATAACATCTATTATAACCATCAATTGCTTCTGTCTCATAAGGAATCCATGCGCCTGTGCAATCCTTTTTAGTATTAATAAATACTTCTGAAATAGAACCCGTACCTGCCACTACTCTTCCGTCCTGCAAAGTGTATACATAGGGCGCTCCGCCATAAACACCATTAAGCCCCGGAAGCGGATCTCCCTGTTCTGAAGGATTCCAATTGTAAGGATCATCTGCAATTTTATAATAAGTATTAATTGGATTACTTGTACCTACACCTTCATATACCATGATCCACTGACCATTTTCCATAGGTGCAACAATCGGCATTCCTGGTCTTGCACCCAGTTTCCAATCAAACTTAACGTCATTTGTCTTCTCGCTCCAGGTCTTTCCATCCTTCATAATCTTATGTACCAGTGTCTGGCCGTTCACATCTGTTTCATCAGAATAGTAGCAAATTAACTGGTTATCATGGTACAGGAAGAACGGCTCCCATACCGGGTCATATCCCATGATATTTCTCGGATTATCTCCGCCTGTTGCAATGGTATTTAAGAATTTCCAGCTTCTTCCTGCGTCTGTACTGTAATACAGATCCAGGGAAGTATCCCACAGTCCGCCGTAGCCAGCGTCTGACACCTGTTTTGCATCTTTTTCAATGGTAACGGCGTCTCCTGCGCAGAGCAGCGTTCCTTTCTTCAAATCTCCCATATCTTCCGGAAGTACAAAGAGCTGCGGGCAGTTGTGCATACTCCACGGATGGCAGATTGCTCCTTCCGTTCCTGCTTCTGTCTTTTCTGCAGTATCCGGCACTCCATTCTTGTATGATACCTTATACCATGCGTCTGGATGTACCGTATCGTCGTTTACAACTTCTCCAACCTTTTTCCATGTCTTGCCTTTGTCTTCACTTTCATAAATTGGAAATACGAATTCACCGCCTGCCGCTTCGGATGCAACGGCGCTCTCAAAGGTACAGTATAACTTGCCGTCCAGGGCCTCTACCACTCTGGGTGACAGGCACTGGTTTCTTCCATGATGCTTATTGGTGGGTACACTGACAAAATAATCTTCCAGGGTAGCTTTTACTTCTATGTTCAAATCCGCCTGGACATTTTCCACCTTCACAGTTGCGATTCCATTTGCAAGAGTAAACTGCTTCTCTTCCCCATTAATTAATACTTTATCAATGGATTTGCAGCCTTCTTTCTTGGTAATCTGAAGATTCAAATCTCTTCCTTCTACTACGGACGCAGCCGCTGTCACTTCAACGCCTTCATCTTCTTTCAAGGTAACTTTAAATCTCTTTTTCCCGCTCTCGTCTTCTGATTTCTTAAAGGTTACGTCTGATTTCCAAAGCTGAGAATCAGATTCCTGTCTCTCTTCCATGGTCAGATTCATATCCATAGCATCGCTTGGCTGGGTTCTGGGAGAGGTTAAATATAAATCTGAACCAATATTTTTTACTCTGTAATATCCGTCAGCGACTTCTTCAAATACCCAGTGCTGCTTAACGTCAGCTACATTCTTAGCAAAAGTATTTACTTTGCTTCCTGCTTCTGTAGTCTCCACACCGACCGCCTTGCCATTATTGGTGCTTACTAAAATGTAAACGCCGTCTTCAATTTCCTGGAATTCATAATACTGGTTTGGCTCTGCATGTCCATCTACTCCAGTCCAGACGAACAATGGAGAATTATTATAAGCAAGATATGTATCCTTCCCGTCGGGAGAAGCAATCTTACTCTGGAGATAACCTGTCTTCTCAGTATCCATCTCGTAGTCTAAGGCCACGCACTCTACGCCGGAAGCCGTACCTGCAATTACAAAAATATTCTTATTGGCCAACTGAAGAATCTGTCTGTTGTATGCGCTGGTAATTCCTGTATGGTAATATCTCCAGAACGCGCCTTCTTCATCCGGTTTCTTACTGCTGTTTGCCCAAATCTGTCCCAAGGATGTATTGTTATAGAGAACTGTTTTCTTATCTGTGGTAATATTGTAAGGAGCTCCGCTGCCATTTACAACTTTTGCTGTGTTATGGGCTACAAATTCCCCGTTTACTGTATCTTTTAAATTTCCGTCTGCATCATACCATTTTGTCAGATCATTTGCTGCAGAAAGGATATATCCAGAACCAAGTCCGCCGCCGCCTTCAATTTCATAGGTGAGCATGAAACGGCCATCTTCTAACTGGGATACAATTGGCATTCCAGGTCTCTGTCCCGCGCTATAGATAATCCGGCGTTTTTTAGACCAATTGGTTCCATCGTATACCACATAGGAAATATCCTGATCTGTGGTATCGTCAAATGCTTCATCGGAATAGAAGCAGTATAACTTCCCGTCAAAAGTTACAAAAAACGGTTCCCAAACTGTATTATGGAGCAAGATGCATTCTCCATCTATGGGGCCAACAATGGTACTGTGATGTGTCCAGTTTCTTCCTAAATCGGTAGAAATACACAGATCCAGGTTGGTCTTTGTACTCTGGGCTGCGCTTGCACCTGCGCCGTTGGTTCCCGCTTCTATGGAATTGCCTGCGCAGATAATGGTTCCTTTGGCCAGGTTTCCTACTGTTTCCGGCATCTCATAGATTTGCGGGCAGTTTCTCATTCCCACTGTGCCACTGTCAGAATTCTGATTCTGCACATAACCTACGGGTACATAATTCTCTCCCCTTGCGGGCTTTTCCGCTTCTCCGGCTCCCCATGTCCTTCCGCCGTCGATACTCTCATAAATGGGAAAAGAAGACAAATTTTCATTAATATTATCCCCATTTTCCTGCCTTGCCGCCACTAACGCCTTATCCGTTTTTGGCAGGCGGTTGCATTCAAAGGTGGCAAGCATCTTGCCGTTATCTGCTGAAACCTGCTGGTACTGCAGCTCAATCACTCTGGGAGAAGTAGAGGTATTCAGAGTTACCGGATGTTCATTTCCAAATTCCGGATCTACTCCTATATCACCGAGTTCCGTCCCATCCTTAAAGGAACTGTACACCCTGTAGACAGTCCCCGGCGCCGCGCTTTCGGTCTGCGCTTCTGCCTGCGCCTGCATTGGTTTTGCTGCCAGGCCGCATTCTAAAATCATAACGCCTGCTAAAAAGCCTGACAAAACTTTCTTCCACTTTTGCATAAATTTCCTCCTCTGCTTTTTTATATGTAAGTTTATTTTACACCCAAGAGAAGAAGTCACATATAGAATAAAATTACTTGATCCTATAAAATTGTTTCCAAATTAACATAAGAGAAGCCACCGCGTGAATTGCTCTCCGCGGAGGCTTCTCTTACCACGTTATTTAATGGAAATTGTTATCACTGCCTTTTTCTTCGTGCCATCTGTGGACGACGCGGTAATTTGTACTTTTTTGCCCTTTCCTGCTTTCTTCGTAAATACCTTACCCTTACGATTGACTGCAGCGTATTTCTTGTTGGAAGATTTCCACGCAAAATCATAAGCCTCCCTGCACGAATTCAAAATGTGGTCGTATGATCTATATCTGTCCCCCAAAAAACTTACGTGCCTATCCTGGTACTGTACGGAATACCGCAGAATGGGATGAAAAATACAAAATCTGGACAACCGTGGAACGTTCCATCCATCAGGTAAAAGATTCTTTTGGTATTGCCAACCGCAGGACACAAAACGAAAGAACCTTACATGCAGATTTAATTCTGTCTGGAATTACACAGCTTATTACGGTTGTTCTTGCAGATATTTAACCGCCGGAGTAATATAACAAATTATACCCCAAAAAATACAAATCATCCCATACCCGCCAAAACAAAATTCTTATCTGCTATAATTATAGAAATTCTGTGCCGAAACAGAGGGATTATGTCAGACGAAAGGTGAGGAAAATGGTTTTACAAAAAAGAATGGCGCTTTTAACACTTGCCCTTTCAGCGATACTTTGCCTTGGGGGATGTGGAAGGAAAGAAAATGAAAAAATCACTTTGATAGAACAGCTCAACAATCCGGCCTATACGATTGGTGTTCCAGAAGGCGGGGCAGGCATGTATATGGCGGAAAAATATCTGCCGGAGGCGGAGCATAAAACATTTTCCGGCAACTCTTCGGGGTATCTTGCCATTTCCCAGGGAAAACTGGACGGGTTTGTTTATGACCGGGTAATGATGGAATTTGCCATTGCCAGCGGTCTTGAGAATGTGGAGATATTAGAGGAAAACCTGGGAGAAAGTATGGATGTTGCTGTGGGGATTTCACCCAAAAGCCAGGTTGACAATTTAAAGGATAAAGTGAACCAGTTTCTGTCGGAAGCAAGAGCCGAGGGGACGCTGGATGATATGTATGACCGCTGGGTAAGCAGGGCGGAGGGAACCATGCCCAAAATACAGACGCCGCAGACGCCGGACTGTAAGATTAAGGTGGGAACCACAGGGATGGTTCAGCCGTTCAGCTACTATGAGGGAACGACTCTTACCGGATATGATGTGGAGCTGATTTACCGTTTTGGAGCGTGGCTGAATGCGGAAGTGGAAATTAAGATTTACGACTATGACGGAATTATTGCCGCGGCCGAGGCTGGCGATATTGACTGTATTATGGCGAATTTAAATGCCACCGAGGAAAGGCGCAGGCATATCGAATTTTCCGATTGTGTTTATCCTTCGGTGACTGCTGTTATGGTAAGGTCGGAACAGAAAGGCAGCACGGAGAAAAAATACGGGACACTCTCGGATTTTGCCGGAGCAAGGTTTGCATCATTAAGCGGAGGGGTCTACGATAAACTTTTACAGGAAGTAATTGCGGATGCAAAAGACTTTTCCTATTACAATTCTGTTCCCGATATTGTTGCGGCTCTTAAGGCAGATCGTGTGGATGCGGGGGTGTTGGATGAACCGCTGGCACAGCTTGCGGCAGCGAAAAATGAAGGTCTGAAAATTTTTGAGGAACCTGTCGTGCGGGATAAATATGGATATGCTTTTCCAAAGGGAAGTCCTCTGCAGGAACAGTTTAATGAAGTTATTGCAAAGTTTAAAGAGGACGGAACAATCGCATCCTTAAAGGAAAAGTGGCTTGGGGCGGATGAGAGTATAAAGGTATTAATGGAGCAGGACTGGCCGGGGGATAAGGGAACCATCCGGTACTACTATGATGGCGCCCATGAGCCTATGACTTATCTTGGAAACAGCGGCGAACCTTTAGGGCTTGAAATAGATCTGCTGCTTCTGATTGCACGTGAACTGGATAGGAAGGTGGAAATGACAACATGTGAATTTGCTTCGCTGATAACCGCCCTTGAAAGCGGGAAGGCGGATGTGGTCAGCGGAAGTCTTTCCATCACGGAAGAACGAGCGAAGCGGGTAGACTTTGCAGATACTCATTATGACTCAGCTATGGTACTTCTGGTGCGTGATTTGGATGGGGAATTGCAGGAAAAAGGTTTCTGGGCAAATCTTGAAGACAGCTTTCAAAGCACTTTTGTAGTGGAGGGGCGCTGGCGGCTGATTTTGCAGGGGCTTGGCGTCACCATATTGATTTCTGTCTTTTCAGGATTTTTTGGTCTGTGCCTTGGCTTTGGGATATGTATGCTGCGCCGGATCAGTTGTAAGCCAACTCAGTGGTTCGGGGCGGTCTTTGTTCGTGTGATTCAGGGAACCCCTATTGTAGTCTTTCTGATGATTTTGTACTATGGAATTTTTGGTTCGGTGGATATTTCTGAAATTCTGGTTGCAGTTATTGGATTTTCCATTAATTTTGCGGCCTATTCATCAGAGATGATGCGGACAGGAATAGAAACTGTGGATAAGGGGCAAAGCGAGGCAGCCCTTGCTATGGGCTATACGAAAGGTCAGACATTTTTTAAGATTGTATTGCCCCAGGCGGCCAGAAATTTTATTCCTGTGTTGAAAGGCGAATTTATTTCCATGGTAAAAATGACTTCAGTAGTAGGATATATTGCTGTACAGGATCTGACCAAAGTATCCGACATTATACGCTCGCGTACCATGGAGGCGTTCTTTCCACTGATAATGACAGCAGTAATTTATTTTGCTGTCGCCAATATCATGACGGCAGCTCTCTCATTTGCAGAGAGGAAAGTCGCGCCGAAGCGGAAGAAACGCAGCTTAAAGGGGGTGTGCATGTGATGACAGAAAAGCATGAAACCCGGGACGTTTGTGCCGGGGGAAGTATGAATACGAGCATAATATCTATCCGGCATCTGTGTAAGGAATATTTAAACGTAACCCCTTTGAAGGATGTAAGCGTGGAGATAAAAAAAGGAGAGGTGATTTCCATTATAGGCCCGTCAGGCACAGGAAAGTCAACCCTGCTTCGATGTATTAATCTTCTGGAGACACCTACAAAAGGCGAGATTGTGGTAGACGGTGTGGTAACAACGGACAAGAAATGTAAGGTAAATCTGGTGAGGCAGAAGATGGGAATGGTATTTCAGTCCTTCAACCTGTTTGCACACAAGACCATTATAGAAAATATCATGATGGGGCAGGTCGATCTTCTTGGCAGAAGCCGGCAGGAGGCTTATGACAGAGGGATGGAACTGCTGCGTAACATAGGGCTTGCAGACAAGGCTTTTTCTTATCCGGATGAACTTTCGGGGGGACAGAAGCAGCGTGCGGCTATTGCAAGGACGGTGGCCATGGAGCCGGAAATTATTCTTTTTGACGAGCCGACTTCCGCCCTGGATCCCACTATGGTGGGGGAAGTTCTTTCGGTGATCCGCGGGCTGGCAGGGCAGGGAATGACCATGATGATCGTGACGCATGAAATGAAGTTTGCCCGGGATGTATCCACCAGGATATTTTATATGGATCAGGGCGAAATCTATGAGGACGGAACGCCGGAACAGATTTTTGAGCGTCCAAAGAGGGAGAGAACCCGGATATTTATCCGGCAGCTTAAGGTGCTCCATGTGGAAAAAATCTCACGTGACTTTGATTTTCCGGCCTTTATGACACGTCTTGAGGAGTTCGGACGTAAGCAGCAGTTTTCGCAGAGACAGATTTACGCCATGCAGCTTGTTGTGGAGGAAGCGCTGATGCAAAAACTTCTGCCTGCGGCAGGGGAAGCGGAGGAAAGGGATATTTCTCTGGATGTGGAATACAGCGAGAGGGACAATCTGGCGCAGATGCGATTTTCCTATCATGGACCTTCCTTTCATCCTTTTGGGGACGAAGAAGATTTATCCGGCAGGATGATAAAAGGAATGTCCAAAGAGATGGAGCATAAGTTTGCGGATGGAATGAATCAATTTATTATAAATATATAGATTAAAAAATAAAAGAAAAAATTATGGAAAAGATGAAATTAAATAATGAAAATATTGCACAGGCAAGCAGTCTTGCAGAAAAGACATTTGGAGAATGGGGTGTTGATGCCAGAAATATTATCCAAATCCGGCTTGCAGTGGAAGAAACGCTGTTAAAGTACCAGGAGGCTTTCGGTGTGGAGGCAGTATTTGCACAAAAATATATCAAACGTCTTAATCGTATCCGTCTGGAACTTTTCCTGCCAGGGGAAAGACTTGATCCCTTTGATACAGGGGAGGAAGAACAGAGCCAGGTACTGCGGGGACTGCTTGCCAATATGGGGGTTGCACCCGCGTGGCAGTACAAAAATGGAGAAAATCTTATTTTATTTACTCCCAAAAAGAAGAAACGTTCTCAGATGGCTTCACTGGCGCTGTCCGTAATACTGGCTTTTTTGTGCGGCGGTGTGTGTAGTTTCCTTCCAGAGAGTGTCAGGACTTTTCTTGCAAATGAGCTTATCAGCCCGGTATTTAACCGTTTTATGGGACTTTTATCAGCCATTGCAGGTCCTATGGTGTTTCTTTCAATTGTATGGGGAATATACAGTATTGGGGATATGGCGGCTATGGGCAGAATCGGAAAGAGGATGGTTGGACGCTTTATGCTGATGACGATTCTTCTGACACTGCCCGTATGTGTGGCGGCCATGCCGTTTTTTTCCCTTAAAACCGGAGACGGGGGAAAGTTTGATTTTTCTGAATTGTTTCAAATGGTTCTGGATATTGTACCAGGCAACTTTTTTACGCCCTTTACAGAAGGGAATCCTATGCAGATTATTTTTGTGGCAGTTTTAATCGGAATCGCAATGCTGATTCTGGGAAACAAAGCTACGATTGCCGCGGCCTTTGTGGAACAGTCCAATTATATTATACAGCTTATTATGGAAGCAGTCAGTTCTTTTGTTCCCGTGTTTGTGTTCGGCAGTATTTTAAATATGATACTGGGTAACAACTTTTCGGTATTTCTACCTGCATATAAAGTGGTTCTGGTAATGCTTATGGGAGATGCTGTCCTTCTGGCATTGTATCTTGTGCTAGTATGCACAAGGAGGAAGGTGCAGCTTAGGGTATTACTGAAAAAGATGACGCCTACCTTTCTGATTGCATTAACTACGGCATCTTCTTCTGCCGCATTTGGGGTGAATTTGGAGTGCTGTGAAAAAGACCTTGGGATTGACAGAAGGATCGTTAATTTTGGTATCCCTTTAGGGCAGGTTATCTTTATGCCGGGGGTTTCCGTTATGTTTCTAGCGGTGGGATTTTGTATGGCTGAAGTCTATGGCGTGACGGTTTCTCCGGCGTGGCTGGCTACGGCCGGTCTCATTGCTATTGTGCTTGCGGTGGCGGCGCCTCCTATTCCCGGCGGTGCACTGACCTGTTATACGATTTTGTTTGTCCAGCTTAAGATTCCCACGGAGGCTGTAGCGGTCACGATTGCTCTCAATGTAATACTGGAATTTATTACTACAGCGGTGAACTTGTTCTGTCTGCAGGCGGAACTTGTGGAACTGGCTGCCGGTCTTGATATGCTGGATGTGAGAAAACTGAGAGAGAAGAAAAATGTATGAAATAGCTGAAAGAACCCAAACTGTCAGCAGAAGAAAGGGAAGAAGAAAAATGGAAAATGCATCAATGCTGGAATTTCATGCGGACGATATTATTTTGAAAGAAGGCGGAACTTATGAGGAAATGTACAAAATTATATCCGGTTCTGTAGCAGTTTATATCCGGTATGGGGAAAAGGAGGAACACTTGATTGGGATTTATTCCAAGTCCAAGTGTTTTGGCGAAACCAATGTGTTTTCCAGCCAGCCAAGTATTTATACGGTTGTTGCCTATGGGGATGTGTGTCTGATGCGCATTACAAAGGATTCTCTGGAAGAATTTATCAGAAGAAATCCCAGAAATGCAATTGATATCATGCAGAATATGGTACATACCAATATGCTGATGCAGAAAAATATCGATCTACTGCTGGACGATATTTATGAAAAGCAGGATATCAATAAGAGAAGAACAGAAGAGATGAAAGACAAGATTAGACAGTACCGCATGAACGGATTTCATCTTTTAGGAGTTTAAAATGCAAGATTACACCCTGACAAATCATGATATAGATGCGGCGTGTCATGAAGTAGAGACATTTTGTGAACGCGCCAATGGGGAAAAAAGGGATATTCTCCGCACATGACTGGCTGTGGAAGAGATACTGCTGAACTATCAGGATGCTTTTGGCACAAAGGGGACTTTTCAATTTCAGTGCAGAAAGCGGATAAAACGTCTGTATGCCAATTTTTCTATTCCGGGAGAAAGAAACGATGTGGTTCATACGGATGGCGGCGAAGAAAGCGCTATCCTAAAAAGCATCCTTTCAGGTATGGGAGAAATTCCCACATGGCAGTTTAAAAACGGATTCAATTACCTTACCTTTACATTAAAAAAGAAAAAATTATCTCCTGCCGTATCACTGCTGGCAGCAGTGGCGATGGCTCTTTTTTGCGGTATGGTAAGCAGTTTTCTACCGGAAAAAACTGTTAATTTTCTTTCAGAGGAAATGATTACGCCTGTTTTTGACACATTTATGGGGCTGTTGAGCGCTGTTGCAGGTCACCTGATATTTTTATCGGTGGCAGGCGGTATTTATAATATCGGGGATATTGCAACGCTGGGAAAAGTCGGAAAGCGGATGATCGGCAGGTTTTTATGGATGACGCTGATTTTTACGACAGTATTCGGCATTGCCATCCTGCCTTTCTTTCCTCTTGCAGGCAGCGGCGGCAGTTCCTTTCGGCTTTCGGAACTTCTGGAAATGGTTCTTGGAATTGTACCGGACAATTTTTTTACTCCTTTTTTGGAGGGAAATCCTTTACAGATTATTTTTCTTGCTGTCCTTGCAGGGATGGCAATGCTGATTCTGGGGAACAGGGCCGCGATTGTTTCGCTACTTTTAGAACAGGCAAATGCCATTATATTACTAATCATGGAAAATATCAGCGCTTTTGTCCCCGTTTTCATTTTTGGCAGTCTTTTCAATATGATTCTTGGTAAAAACTTTTCTGTACTGCTGAAAGCCTATAAAGTGCTGCCGGTTATGCTGCTTGGGGATGTCTTTCTTATGGCGGTTTATACAGGTCTTGTATGCATTCGTAAAAAAGTTTCTATGGCAGTCTTCCTGAAGAAAGTTTTTCCGGTTTTTATGATCGGTCTGACAACAGCTTCTTCTGCCGCCGCATTTTTGGAAAACAGGAACGTGTGCGAGGAACAGCTGGGGATTGATAAAAAATTGTAAATATCGGTGTTCCTCTTGGTCAGGTGGTATTCATGCCGGGATTTTCTATTTTATATTTTGTAATGGGAATTTGCATGGCGGAGATTTATGGGGTGAAGATATCCCCGGTATGGCTGATTACAGCGCTGATTATTGCGGTCGTACTGGCTGTGGCTACACCGCCCATTCCCGGAGGCGCTCTCGCCTGCTATACGATTCTGCTTTTACAGCTTGAGATCCCTGCCCAGGCCATTGCGATTGCAGTTGCCATAAATGTAATACTGGATTTTTTTGCTACAGCAGTAGATTTGTTTTGTCTGGAGGCAGAGTTGACAGAACTGGCGGGGGATCTTGAGATGCTGGATGTGGAGAAAATCCGGAAAACATTTTAAAGTTATTGTAGTCAAATACCCCGCAGCAAGCTACGGGGTATTTGACCCTCGCGACATTCGCCACATATCCGCGCGAGCGCGGCTGCTTGGCTCATTGCTCGCGGAAATAAACCAGATAGAATGATATAGATGACAAAAGCAGAGTTCTGCGGACTGGCGCACGATATCGACATAAAAACAGACAGATACGGATAGATCACCAGTTACAACGGACACGGGAAGGCGTGTATATGGTTGTAGATACCAGCGAAGTTTAATTTCTGGCCCCATGTATGAAGAACCTGAATAATACCGGGTATTGCTCCGAGATACTTTGGATTAGAAGCTAATTCTAAAAGTGTCTCAGAGGAGCATCTGTGAAGCAGCGAATACAGAAGCTTCTGGTTTGCATAAACCAATTTTCCCAGTCTTCCTCTCTTTTACAGTAATATTCTCTTACATAACGCAGCAGTTTGTCTTTTTGAACTCCAGAAATCAAATTGAACGCATTATAAGCCGTATAGTCCATAAACCCCATTACCCTTGACGCCAGCGCAATATACTTTTCCTGCTGTTTTCCCCGAAAAATATTTTCCACAAGAATATCAATTGCCAGCCAGGAACCGAACAAGCACAGATTTTCTGAGGTATAATCCTCTGGCATGATATTGTCCTTCCCGTTCATTTCTTCACATAAGAGGCCGATATCAGGCTCCAGGCTTTTTCTTTCCAGTTCTATGTAACCCAGGGCAAACAGCAGTACATTCCTCCAATAAGAACTGTATACAATCCTGCGGACGCCATTCATAGCGTCAGTATCGCTTTTGTCTTTTACCAGATAAGTTCCCGCAAAATATTCCTGGATGGAACGAAGCTGGAAACTGTAATATCCCTCGCGATTTTCTCATAAAAAACAGATTCTTTGCGTAATAATAAGCAGAAACTCCTGTTTTTTCTCCGCCAAATCACATGCGGAACCATAAAATTCATCCCAATTTTCCTCCAGATATGTTTCAATGTCTGCTTCTAATTTTTCCCTGTCAACTTCTGCGGAAGCATTATTTTCTTTCTCCGATTCACACTGCAGGCGATAACCCAGGAGATGATGCAGTTCTTGCAGCCAGTCTGTATGGTCGTTGAGCGTTGCTATAATCTCCTTCTGCTTCTCTCTCCTTATGACCGTTTCGTAATACTGGCGGAACAGAGAGTAACGCTCATGCGACGGCTTTCCCTCGCTTTTCACCAATATAACAATAATTGTTGCCTGAAGCGGAGTTTTCATAAGCCTTCCCGTAATTTCATCGTCCAAAGCTTCCATCATAATACGGATATATTCTTTTCTCTGCTCTGTCTGTTCCTCCATAACCTGAAAGTGCTTTCGAATATAAGCGCTGCAGTCCTCTCTGAAAAATTCCGACACCTCCAAATGTTTATATCTTTCTTCATCAAAATCATTATTATAGCCCTGCGCTCTGGTGGTTGTGATAATCATGCAGTCGCATTCCGCCTCTTTCAGCTCCACGGAAATAAATATATGTATCTGTTTGAGCACTTCTTTGCGGTTAGAGGATTCCGGCACTTCATCCAGACCGTCAAAGAAAAATGTCCATGCCAGATTTTGCAAAAGCCCACGCAGCGTTTCCAGCGGAATATCATCTCCCTGAATTTTGCGGATCCTGTCTCTGATATAGTGCAGGACAGAAACATTTTCCTCCTGCTTTTTGCGATTAATCCAAGCCGCGTAGTCGTGCAGCACAACTTTAAACGGAATTCTGTTATGTTTGATTACATATTCGTAATTTTGCTCTATCCCTTCCAAAAATTCCTGCAGATCCTGCGCGCGGTATTCCATTGCCCGCAGATAATTCGCCCGGTAAATCTGCGCAATAAACTGGCAGATCGTGCTTTTCCCGTTTCCAGGGCCTCCGATAAGAACAAAGTTCTCCTCCCGCTCCAGCTCTGGTTGACTGGTTTTCTTTTGATAACCAAGCGTCTGGTTCCCCAAGGAAAACACATACTCTGCAAATTTTATCGTTTTTCCCTGCTCCCTGTCCTGCACATTGATATCCACGCATACCTGTTCTATAGATATCTTCTTTTCTGTAGCAGATCCGGCCTGTTCCATACGGGTATACATTTCTTCTTCAAATTCACAGTACAAATATTTTTTCATCCATTTGGAGTTATCCGGATTGCCTCCCGCCAGCAGCTTCACCAGCACATCGCCCGAGGTAATTAATGCCGCGTAACATGCCGCCACATCCCGGTTATTGTCAAGCATTGCGCATATTTCATCATAACCTTTTACATAAAAGTGTTTGATTATGTCATTATTAGCTTCCACGAATGCATTAATTTTATCTTTTACCCCTGTTCCTTTGGCTGGCGTTAAGACAACATTGGTGTAAAACAGATAATTATCCGGAGTAATATATTCTGGTTCTTGTTCCCGGAAACGTTTCAGCTTGCCGGCAATCTCTTTTGCGAGCCACTGGTAATCATCCGCTTTGCTCAAAGGATATTTATATTTTACCTGTCCAAACGTCCTGCCATTAAAAACCGTTCCAGCGCATATCTTTTTGCCTGGATTAATATGGGATTAAATCCTAAAGGATCGGTTCTAATCATTCCGTCTATCCCCCTGTCATTTGAGGCAGAAGTTACCGAACCTTTTCCATATCCCATTTTCTCTAACAAATCTGTTACAATTTTTTCAAAAAAGAAATCTTTCTTCCATTTTACCTTATTTTTCAATCCGGTTGTATATTAATTACCAGATTATTCCATTGATATTATATCACATTTTAAGAAAACTTCCCATGGTTAAGCTTCCATATTTCCCAATCTAACTAAAAAACCCAAGGATATCTGCAAAACAGATTTCCCTGGGTCAATCACTGGCGCGGCGTCAGCAGAAATCCCGCTCCAGCCCTTCCACAATCTGTCGCATTTCCGACTTGGAGTGGACATTCCGTGCCGCCTCTACCACCTGGCGTTTCTCTTCATCATCCAGCTTCGCGTAAGCGGTCAGCGCCTTCTGGTTTAAGCCGAGCTGGAAGCTTAATCCCATAGGCATATCATAACTGTAATCTGCATTTCCATCCATACGCAGTCTATCCTTTCACATAGTAATGGCATGCGCCGCAAAGCGCCACCTGCCAATTCGTCAGAAGCCATTCCAAAAATGCTTCGCATTTGGCTTCCTCCTCCTAAAAGATTCCCATCAGCTTTAAGATCCAGTAAATCAGACCCAGCACCCAGCTTGTAAAAATCCCATATAAGATTACCGGACCTGCAATGGTAAAGATCTTACACCCGATTCCGAATACCTGTCCTTCTTTTTGGAACTCGATTGCCGGAGCCGCTACAGAATTGGCAAATCCTGTAATAGGCACCAGCGCCCCTGCGCCTCCCCAGTTTGCGATGGAAGGATAGATGTTCAGTCCAGTCAGAAGTACGCTGCACAATACCAGTATCATGCTGCACCAGCCTCCAGAAGTATCTTTATCCAGTCCAAACTGGTTCATAGCCATATTTAAAATAAACTGGCCAATTGTACAGATGATTCCTCCTATTACAAATGCCTTGGCCATATTTGCCGGAAGAGAATGGGTGGGAGTCACCTGCTTGACATATTCATTATATTCCTGGTTCTTCTTTTCTTTTTGTTCCATGGTCTGCTGCTGTTCCATATCTTTTCCTCACTTTCCTATAATTTCTGCATGTGGTTTGCATAGAAATAAAGAGCCCCAGCCATTTTTCCCAATGCCATAAACAGCATAATCCAGCTTAAACCATCTTTAATGCCGAACCTGCGGAACATAATGGGAAAAGTATTAAGAATTTCTGCAAGGGCTACTGCAAGGCATCCGGTAAAAATCCCCGCTGACAGCCCAAACACAATAATCACCCAGATTCCCCCTGGAATTCCTGGTGTAAACAACGATACCACATTCCCAAAAGTCCCTCCCAGCAATACCATATTTTCATAAGCAATGATATCCAACGCCGTCCGGCTTTTTCCTATAATCCGGGGCACCACCCCAATGGAGATAATAAAGCTGAACACGCCCGCCGAAATTGCTAAACCGCTGGCAAGACCGATAAATCCCAAAAACAATTGTTTCATCCACATCTTAACCGGCTCCTTTTCCTCTCAACGAATTTCCTAATCCACATCATTACTGCTTCCTTTACGTCCGCAGTTTTCAATAAAGGTGGTGTCTATATCTTTCTCATAGGTACGCATTTCCACCTGTATGGGGGTAGGGTCGTGGGTAATCTTCTTCCTTCCCACATGATTGAAAAATACCATAATCCCTAGAAACAGCCCTATGGAATAACATACTTCCAACACAGTAAATCCATCGGATTCGGTTCCCATCACCTGCTGATAAAAATCCATGAATACCTCTCCTACTCCCACATCATTGTTAAAGGTCATAATGGTAAATGCAGAACCAAAAAAAATTAAAATGCATATCGCAACAGTTTTTAAATAAGACAGCCATTTCGCTTCTTCTTTGGGCTGATACTCCAGGACGAAATCCTTTTCCCCGATATTTTGAATCTCCACATTAGGAAATTCCTGCCCAATCAATTCAATAATCTTTAATACAGAAAACACTTCTGTCTGCATTTTCTTTTTACTCTGGTTTGCCGGAGTTTGAAAATGATAGACTTTTATCTGCTTCATCTTATTAATCAGCGGACGGTTGGTGCAGGTAATCTTGGCAATGTCTTTTAATGTCACTGACGGTTCTCTTACCAACACGTTCTGCTCAATTTTCAGATATACTGTTTCTGTGTTTCCAGCCATGAGATACCCTCTCTTTCCTGAGATTCTCCGTTCCAACCAGCAGATATATCTTTTCCTGCATCCTCCATCACCAAAGTCCCCTCTGTCACTTTTGTATGGTTTTCCATATAATTAATGTAATAGAAAATGCCTCCGATAATTGTGAGTACCACAACTACCAGGAGGCATACCCGATAAATCGTACTATGGCTCATATACTCACTTCCTTTTTCCATCTTTGGAAGTAGTATGCCATAAGTTCTGTTAAATTATTCTTATTTTTTCAAATCAGTAATTTTTACAGTCTTTTTCTGTCCCTTTTTGTTCAATTTCTTTTTATAAGCTTTTAATTTTGCCTTAGGAACCTGAATGACTGCCTTTGCGTTTATTTTCTGGAACGCATTTTTCCCAACCGTTTTCAATTTTGTGCTGCGGACCGTGATCTTCTTCAATTTCTTACAGTTCGCAAAGGCTTTGCTTCCGATGGAAGTGATATTTGCCCTGATCTCTGCGCTTGCAGCTTTCACACAATCCTTAAAAGCATTTTTCTCAATTGCTGTCACTGCAAACTGCCTGCCGCCAACTTTTACCTTAGCGGGTATCGAAATCTTTTTCAGCTTCTTTTTCACAGATTTACTCTTTACGCCAGTGACTTTCACGGTTCCTTTGCCGTCTGTCCTGGCATTGACAATCTTATACTTATAATTGCCAACGGTATAGGAAGCCTTCTTCTTTACCGTAATCACAAAGGATTTTTCTGCCGTTCCCTTGTAATTTCCAGATCCCGTCAGAACTGCTTTTGCTGTCCCAATGTTCATATTATTCTGATATACAATTCCATAATCTTTTCCCTTAACCAGTGCCTTGCCTTTATACGTTACTGTTACTGCAGGCTCTTTCTTCGTTCCATTGTAATACTGTGTTGGAATTGTACCAATCTGGCAGTCTGCCAGAGAAACTTCCTGTTCTGTACCTGGGTGTTCCTCTCCCGGCTTATCTTCTCCTGGCTTATCTTCTCCCGGTTTATCTCCTGGTTTCCCTTCTGTGCCATTAACTGTTAATTTCCCATCTGACACTGTAAAATCATATCCACCGGACTCCAAGGTAAACTCTGCTGTTTTCTGTCCATTATGTTCTGTCATCCCTTTAAAAGTAACGCCGGCAGTGGATGGAACCTGATTCGCCGCAATTTCTTCTACGGGAAGATACAATACTGCCGTGGTATTTGCTGGAATACTGGTATGGTAAGACGCTAGTTTTCCGTCCTGGGTCTTCCAGGAAGAAACGATGGTTCCATACACAGAATCATAAGAAGCATCCACGCTGTGAATGCGCTCTTCCCCATTGTATTTTTTCCCTGTATCCAGAGCAGGCTGCAGAATAATATTTTTAAATCCAGGATTCTTCACATCGGAAGAGATTCCAGCCATATAACGGTACATCCACTCTACCACGGAACCATATGCATAATGATTAAAGGAGTTCATCTCTCTATCGCCAAAGCCTTTGCCTGGATCATAGGAATTCCAACGCTCCCATATAGTTGTTGCTCCTGCTTTCACTTCAAAGAGCCAGGAAGGAAGCCCGTCCTGCAACAGTAAGTCATAGGATACATCTGCATTCCCGTTTTCTGTCAGCACCGGAGTAATTACATTCGATCCCAAAAATCCAACAGCGAGAGTATTTTTCCCTGCCGAAGCACGGATGCTGTCAGAAGCAGGATTTTCATTTCTGATATTATCAATCAGGAGTTTTTCTGCCGCATCCTTCATAGCATCATTCTCGTAAAATCCAAGTTTCAGCATCCATAACAGAGAAGTCTGAGAATTATTCTCCCATTTTCCTCCCTTTCCGGCGCTGTGCATAAACTGATAGTTGATATTGCCTTCCCCGGATTTAATTACCAGGTTTTCATCGTTAAACGTTACATTATCTCTAAGGAATGCCTGTTTGATCGCCTGGAATTTCGCTTCATAAGCCGCCTGTTCCTGGTCTTTTCCAAGAATTCCGGCAATTTCTGCCATAATCTGATTCATATAGCCATAATAGTAATCGGTCATTACTTCCAGACAGGTTCCCTGGAAAGACAGCCAGTCTCCATAATTCTGTCTGTTGTCAGGAATTCCGCAGTGGTCGGGGCTCCGCTCGCTGCGCAGCATAAACTGCATATATTTCTGGAATGCATCCCAATTTTCTTCCAGAATACTCACATCTCCAGTCTGTAAGTAAAGGGTCCAGGGCACGATAATGAGCACGTCGCTCCATCCCATTGCCCAATTGCCGAAGAAATTACCGCTCTGGTCTGTGACAGAGGGAACAAAATCATGTTTATCCATGATCTCCCGGAAAATGTCCTGCATATCCAGAAGAAACGCATAGGAATCAAAGTTATACACGGCTGTCTGGGCAAATGCCTGGGTATCTCCGTTCCAGGAAAGACGCTCGTCTCTCTGGTTGCAGTCTGTGGGAGTGGTATAATAGTTACTGAGCTGTCCAAACAATACATTGGAAAACAGTTTATTCACATTCTGATTATTGGTGGTAATTCTTCCAGTCTGGTCTGATACAGAGGAGATTCCCTTAGAAGTCAGCCCATAGAGCACAATATCATCCGTTGCTGTAATTTCCACATATTGATACCCGAAGAACGACATACTGGGCTGGTAAGTTTCCACACCGTCTCCTGCAAACATATAGACCGCCCTGGATCTTGCTCCCCGCAGGCTGTACTGGTAAATGGAACCTTTGGGGCCGTCAGCGTCAAACGCTCCGGTTCCCACATGGCTTCCGTCATTTAACATCTCTGCAAACCGCATAGTCGCCATGCTTCCCAGTTTTCCTGAGAAACGGATATTGGGTACGGCTGTCAGGTTCTGTCCCATATTTACCACCATAGTCTCGCCTTTTTTCAGCTCGACACCCTGGGCAAACATATCTTCTCCTTCATATTGCTCCGTAATATTAACTTCACCGCCTTCATACTCTGAATCTGCCTTATTTCCAAGGTATTTATAAGCTGAAACCGGATTTTGGTCAAACGCCCCTGTCATCCGCCCTGGAAGCCCTGTCTGGGCACGGATCACACCTTGAAAGCTAGCTGTGGACATCTTCATATTCTGAAGATCCGCCAGTTTTCTTACCATACCTTTATCTTCATCTACCACAAGATCCCGCCAGTTTGTTCCATCTTCTGAGACAGATACGGTATAAATCTTGGGATAATTTGCATAAATACCGCCTAAACTACATCTTTGGCGACATTCTCCACGCCGTTCCACAGCTCCAGTTCCATAATCTGCAGACGATTTTCGCCATCTTCAACAACTGCAGGCCCTACCTGTGACACACTGATTTTCACCTTTTTCGCCTTCACATTTCCGCCAAAATCTGTATCAATATGCTCTGCTTCCACCTCTGGGAATAACTCTGTATTCCGCAGACTCTCAACAGTATATCCGTTCCCTTCTTCTGTCCCGTTCAAGTCTACCGGCGTCCAGGTACTCCCGTCCTGGGAAACCTCGAGAGTAAACTTTTTGGGATAATTTGCACATTCGTTTCCTGATGCGGATCTTACGGCAGTCCGGGGATAGAGTTTCAATGTCTCAAAAGATACTGCCTGATCCAAAGCAAAGGTAATGCTGATGGGATTCGTAATCTGGCAGGACGTCTTATTATCGCGTCCCAATACCTCGGATGTATATCCATAATCCGTAACTGTTCCCAGATCCCCGTCTGTCAGATGCTCTGGAGCCCATTGCCCATTGGGCGACCAGGAATTAGAAATCTGGGGAACAACATTTTTCACTACATTTTTCTGCTGTCCGTCCAAAAGCTCTAATTCCATAATCTGCAGTAAATTCTCATTATTATTGTCTGCCGGACCTGACTCCTGCACCGAAAGCCGCACAAAGGAAGCGTTCTGTGCCTCAAACTTGTTGGTAATACAGGGACTTGCCGCAGTTCCTGAACCGCCGTCCTGGGCATTGACCCATGCGCTGTCGTCATAACCTGCCTGGGTGTAATCCCCCAATTGTTTTGCAAACAGTCCATTGTAATCTTCTCCATAATAGACACCGCATGCCGTGATCCCTCCGGCAAGGGTTCCTTTCCAGTCTGTGGTATTGGTCTTAACCACCTGCTGGCTTCCATCATTGTAATCGATCATCAAAAGGGCTTTTACTGCCGGCTGGCTGTTGGTCTCTGCCATGCCGTTATACCATCCGGTTCCCGCCATAACAGACACTGCCGCAGAGCTTTTTCCTGCCAGGAACGGTGTAACGTCATAAGTCTGATATCCCAGACTCTCTCTGGCATTGCCATACCCAGGATTCATGTGGTGATAAACTACGTTTCCGTCCTCATCCAATTCTCCTACACGGTTTCCATTTACATATACCTGGTACGCCCCAAGGGCTGTTATGTACAGCCTTGCTTTCTTAACGTCTGTCTTTGTCAGAGCCTGTTCACACCGAAAGACAGGCGCCAGACGGCTTCTGTTCATACAGATAAATTCTGCCTCTTTCCACTCCTGGACATCTGTGACCCCTGTCTCAAAAGCGGCAGTTTCCCGATGGGTATTGCCAGCCTGATCCCAGACAGTAACTTCCCAATTGTACCTAGTACGCTGGGCAAGGGTACCCTTGCAGGCAATCCCTGTAGAACGGCCGCTTTCAACCTTGCCGCTGTCCCAGACCACAGACTAATCTTCCGCCAGCACTTTCACCTGATAGGCCGTCTGCCTTGCACCGATTACATCAGATTCCATTTTCCATCCAAAGTGAACGCCTGACGTTTCAATGCCCAGTGGATTTGTCTGATACTCTGTGGTTAATCCGGTAATCTTTGTAACTTCTGCAGTACTTGATTCTGTGATCACAGCCGCCTGCAAAAGATATACTGGAACCGAGGTAAACGCCACACACCCGGCAAGGGCTGCTGCAAGCAGCTTTACTCTTCTACTCATCTCTCCATCCTTCCCTTCTTGTTAGTTTTTCATAGATTTTTCTATTTTGTCGATAAGTATTTTTATTATATAACCAAAAATCCCCTGGTGTCACTGTTACTAAGTACTTGCTTTATAAGACCTTCTATTTTATACTTGTACTTATAAAAACCCATAATCTTATAAGGAGACGCCCATGAATGATGAAAAAATTTTATCTGTCCTAAAAGAATTTGAGCCTGCTGAGAAAGCTTACCGCAGGCTTTATTTTGCAAACCCCTATGACAATATTCCCCCTGTGAAGAACTGGGAAGAGTTTGTAACAGAATACAAGAAAAATATGAAAAACCCTGTGGAACTTCCCACAGATCCTATTTCTGATATCTCTACCTATTTTTATGAGTGCCAGTTTTTTTCTCCCCAGACACTGATGCCCAAGGAACCATCCCCCGGCGCATTTGAGATGGTTTATCCTCCTGTGGCCAATTCAGAATGTGTCATTTTCAAGCATCTGCGCTATCTGCCAGTATTTGATCACGCACTGGAATTTGTTAAGCTGACCTATGTACTGCAGGGAAGCAGTAGTTTCAATCTCAACCACAAAACTTACCATCTCCCTGCCGGAAGTATGATTGTCGTAGGCCCCAACACGATTCAGAGCTTTTTTGCTCCCCACGACGAAGATCTTGTCCTGAATATTATCATGCGGTCTTCCTCTTTTGAAAAAATGTTTCTCCCTCTTCTGATGGAAAACAATGAACTTTCCGACTATTTCTGGCAGATGCTGTATGAAAAAGATTTTTCCTCTATTTTATTGTTTCACTGCGGATACAACAAAGAAATATGCCATCTGGTACTGCAGCTCTATTATGAATCACAAATAAACCACAATCACAGCCTGCTATTGAGCAACAGTTATATCCTGCTGCTGTTTGCACAGCTTATCCGAAACCACATAGAAGACGTGCAGAAGCTTTCCGGCCCAAGCAGTTCTATGACATCAGACAAAATCTTCCAATATATTACAGAACATAAATCCACTGTCACCTTAGGAATGGCGGCAAAGCATCTGGGATTAAGTACAGGATATCTCAGCCGATATATCAAATCACGGACTGGGTATACCTTCTCCAGCCTTCTTCAAAAACTGCGCCTGAAAGAGGCTGCCTATCTTCTGGTCAACTCAGAACTCAGCGTGGAAGAAATCGTATATAAAATCGGTTACTCCGATATAAGCAATTTTTACCGTACTTTTAAAAATACTTATCAGATGACGCCTGGGGAATTCCGCAGCCAGTACCGATGAACCCACTCCTATTTAATAAATTTTTTGCGCATGCCCAAAAGTATCTTTTTCTCCAGCCTGCTCACCTGGACCTGGCTGATTCCAAGCTCTAAAGCCACCTGGGTCTGGGTTTGTTCCTTAAAATAACGCAGGTCGATCAGCTTCCGTTCCAATTCCGGCAGTTCCTCAAGAAGCTGCTCTAATACCATATGGTTTAAAAGAATCTCATGACTGTCCTTTTCCTGCGCCAGGCGGTCGGCAAGACAAATCTCCTTCCCTTCCGCCGGACCTGCTGAACGGTAAATCGACTCAACTTCGCCGTTTGCTTCCAGGGCCATGACAATTTCCTCCCTGGGAAGCCCTGTTTCTTCAGAAAGTTCCTGGAGATTTGGTTCTCTTCCAAACTTTGCCTGCAGCTTCTCCCTTGCCTGCTTAGTCTTTGCCCCGTTTTCCTTTAAACTGCGGCTCACTTTAATCATGCCGTCATCCCTCAGGAATCGCCGGATCTCACCGGTGATCATGGGTACGGCATAAGTTGAGAATTTCACCGAATAAGACAGGTCAAAATTGTCAATAGCCTTCATCAGCCCAATACTACCTACCTGAAATAAATCTTCTAAATCATAGCCCCGGTTAGAAAATCTCCGGGCAATACTCCACACCAGCCCCATATTATCCTCCACCATGGCGTCCCTTGCCAGGCGGTCGCCTGCCTGAGACTTTTGAAGGAGCCGGCAGACTTTCGCTTCACTCACATTTGTCTCATTCAATGGTCTCACCCTTCCCCGATTATCTTCCTCATGGTGACACCGGTACCCTTCCCAGGCTCCGATACCACCTCTACCTCATCCATAAACGCCTCCATAAATGCAAATCCCATCCCGGAACGTTCCAGTTCCGGCTTGGTGGTAAACAGCGGTTCCCTTGCCTGGGCAACATCGCGGATTCCTTTCCCGGTATCTACCACGGAAATCTCCACCTGGCGTCCCTCAATCAGGCAATGAATCCAGATACTTCCCTCCTTCTGTTCATAACCATGGATGATACAATTGGTTACTGCCTCACTGACAGCAGTTTTTATATCCGCCAGCTCGTCCACCGTAGGATTCAGCTCTGCAACAAATGCCCCCACGGCAACTCTTGCAAATCCCTCATTGGAAGACAGCGCCAAAAACTCCATCTTCATCTCATTTCTTAAATATTCCATATTATCCTCCTTCTAATCCCCTGATTCTATTCCACTTCCAAGATCTTCTTTAAACCGGACAATTGAAAAATCCGCTGTATCTGATCATTTAAATGGATTGCTTTTACATATCCTCCGGAAAACCTCACATTTTTACATCTTCCTATAATAACCCCGATTCCAGAACTGTCCATAAAGCAGGTATCTGCAAAATCAAATACCAGACTGCGCACCGGATATTTCAGCAGAAGCTGATCCGCCTCCTCTTTTAGAAATTCTGCCTCATGGTGATCCAGTTCTGCTGGCATTTTCAAGATCAGGCATCCATATTCTTTCTCATAAATATGTTCCATAACTTCCTCCTTTTATAAAAAAATCCTGCTTTGCAGGATTCTCCGCCTGCGGCGGGCTGCTTTTGCAACATAATTCCCTTCCGCCGCAGGGCGATCCTGCCCGGAGGGCTTTTTATCCTATAGGCAGTTTCAACGGAATTTCCTATAGGATAAGAAAAAGACGCCAATAAATGACGTCTTTTGTATACATTTCTATTATTAAATTTAAGGCTGCTGGTTCAGCTCATCCAGATAGCGCTGGGAAGAACGGGCGCGCTGGGTTCCCGGATGCAGTTCCACCATACGCTGATAATACTTTTTGGCATTTTCCGTATCTCCTGTCTGGCGGTAAGACTGGGCAAGATAATAAATAGCATACCCATCCTGATAATCTTCCTCTGTCTGCACCACTTTTTCCAGTCCTTCCACTGCCTCCGGGAATTTCCTGGCGTTGTAATCCTGTTCTGCCTGCTGGTAAACTGCGGCAATATACTGTTCATTTACCTGACCGCTCAAAGTCTCATACATTGCTTTAGCCTGGGTTCCAAGGAGATTAGGATCTACATTTCCAATGGCATCTCCTGCTCCCTGGATATTCTGCTGTGCAAAAGCATCATAAACAGACAAAAGCTGCTCATAATTGTCGATTACTTTCTGGCTGTCATCCGACTGTCCTTCCATCTTCTTAATCTGGCTGTTGAGTTCCTCAATCTCCTGCTCCAACCCCTTGATCTCCTGGGTGCGGGAAGTAAGCTCATTATTCGCCTCTAATTCCGCTTTCCTGGCATCTGATATGGCGCTCTGACGGGCATTGGGAATAATCAAAAACCAGGTAAGCAGTACTCCAATCACCACGCCGATGATAAGATTCAAAATTGTCATTACCGGAGAGGTATCCTTAAAAGACGTGGGCTGGATAATCACATCATTGCCGCTCTGGTAGGAAGCCGTGGGTTCTTTCTTGCGGTGGGCAGTCTTTGTGGAAGAATCCTTCTGCACATACTGACTGACCTCCCGCATATACCGGAGCGTGGTAATATTATTGGTATCAATCTTCGCTGCCGCCTGCAGTTCTCTCTTTGCAAGTTCATACTTCTTGTCCTGCATATATAAAAGAGCCAGGAGCTGATGCCCTTTCACAAATCCCTGGTTGGAAGAAAGTATCTTCTTCAGCTGGATAATAGCAAGATCTCTGCTGTTCTGCTGGCAGTAAATCAACGCCTGATTATATTTCTTAATGGTCTGATTGACGGAACTCAGCCTGGAGCGGTTGGATTGAATCGCCTCCAAATATTGTTCTGCAGGATTGTTTTCCGGCTGAAGGCTGCGGCTGATCACCCACTCGCTGAGGGCGTCCACCACCTCTCCCATTTCAAAATATACAAGCCCCAGAAGATTCCTGGCCTGTATATTTGCCTTGTAAAATCTCAGACTTTTTCTCAGCGATTCTGCCGCTCCTGACAGATCCCTGAGATTTGCTTTTTCCAATCCGTCGTTGTACAGAGTATTCGACAAACGTAAAATTTTATTATAAGAATCCATAATAGTCCTTCCTTACTAAAGTTTACCGCTGCTGCCTTGCTTCTTTCAGAATTTCCTGCATAATATCTGTCATATCTGTTAAATCTCTGTCATATATGGCATCCTCAGCTTCTTCCACTTCCAGGCTTGGTTTAAATTTCTTCAATTCTTCTTCAAAATCAATCATGACATACCTCCTGTTATTCGTTCCAATTCACCTATGAGATAGAGAGAGCCTGCGCAAAACAGAATCTGTCCTGGCTTTTTTACTGACAAGGCATATGCGTATGCCGCTTCCATTTCCCCCATTGGTGTAATCTTCACTGTACTATGGCCTTCTCTTGCCTTATCTTCAAAAACCTCTGTCAGTCTCCCAATCGTAATCCCCCGCATTCCTGGAACGGTGGTAAGAATAATCTCTTCCCACTCTCCCTGGGCAAGCAGGAGCTTCGCAGCATTCCAATAGTCTTTGTCCTTCACCATGGAGAAAAGCAGAATTCCCGGCTGGCGGGAAATCTGTGCCGCCGCCTCTAAGAACTTTTCAATACCAGCCAGATTATGTGCCCCGTCAAAATATATTTCAGGTAAAACCTGCTGCATCCTTCCCCTCCAGCTCACCTTAGAAAAGCCTTGCCGAATCATCTCTCCCGTGATGCCTTCTGTTTCAGCAATACAATTTAGCGCCAAAAGCGCAAGGGCTGCATTTTCCACCTGGTAAGGCGCGCCAAAGGGTATCTCAAGTTCAGTAACATCATAACCAGAATCATAAGAAAATGCAATCTTTTTTCCAGTGTTTAATAAAATTTTAATGTTCTCTGGAAATACCGGATAAACCGGACACTCCAATCTGGCCGCAGAATGTTCCACCACTTCTCTCACGGACTGCAGCCTGGCATCATACACCACCGGGACATGCTTCTTTAAGATTCCAGCCTTCTCTGCAGCAATCTTTGCTATGGTGTCCCCCAAAATCTCTGTATGCTCCAGGCTTATGGAAGTTATCACTGTAAGCATGGGCTTTGTGATCACATTGGTAGCATCCAGCCTGCCTCCCAGTCCTGTCTCCACCACCACATACTCTGCCTGGGCTTCTGCAAAAATGAGCATCCCCACTGCAAAAATAAATTCAAAAAATGTAGGGTGGGGCAGCCCATCCCCCACCATTGTTCCGGCTGCTTGGGCAGCCTGTTCTGCAGCCTTTACAAAAAGCCCGCGGCTGCAGGGTTTCCCTTCCAAAGCAAATCGTTCCTCTATGTGAACCAGATGAGGCGAAGTGAATAAGCCTGTCTTCTTCCCAGTGCGGCGCAGCACACTGTCAATAAAAGCACAGACGCTTCCTTTTCCATTACTTCCTGCCACATGGATCACCTTAAAACATTCCTGGGGACTTCCCAGCCGTTTCAAAAATTCTCTTGTATGTTCTGGTCTGTTCTTTGTTGTAAATTTGGGAATTCCCAGAATAAATTCCACAAGTTCTTCATATGTCCTCATTCCAGTTCCTTTTATAACGGCAGATTTTACTGCCTCTTAGTATCATAATACAGAAGCGTATTGAAATCCAGCCCTAATGATAGAAATTTTCAAATTTTCGTACGACATATTATTACATAAAAATGACATCTGCCTTCCCAGCCGGCCGACAGATGCCATATTCCAAAGTTCTATGCTTCCAATGCACACATAAGGATCTTATCCTGCTTCCGCACAAACTCCAGTCTTTTCTGTTTTTCTTTTACTTTTATCCGCAGTTCGTCAATCTCCACACAGACCCCAGGATAGACATAGCCATTCACTCTGATAGTACCTCCTCTGGCACGTGCTACTTGATCCTCTAATTTCTCCAATTCCGCAGTATCTCCGGCCAGGAGAGCCGTATCACGAATCTTCACACGGAGAAGATCCGTTCGTCTGGGATCATTCTTCTTATCCTGCAGAATCTTCAAACCTTCTTCGATCTTGGCAAGATTTTCTTTCTCTACCTGGATCTTATTTTGTAAAATTCCAATCCTGCGGCGCACGGCAAGGTCATTTCCAATCTTTACACTGGTACTCACTTCACCGTCGCTTCCAAGGGTACTTGCTTCAATACTCTGGATTGCACCTACTTCTCCGCCGATAATGCTGGCTTTTCTTCCATTTAAAATAATACTCTCACCGCATGATACCTGACAATTCAAAAACACATCTGCCTGTATGGTTCCATTGGCATGTACCCGGGTATACTCAAAAAATTTGGCAGAAATGTTACCTTTGCTGTTAATATTTGCCCTGGAAGCGCCCATTACGCCGCTTCGCAGTACAATATCCTTGCCAGCTTCAATACTGGCTCCTTCTACAATACCATCTACCGTCACAGATCCGGTTGCCTTGACAATCAATCCGCTGCAAATACTGCCATGAATGATAACATCTCCCCGGAAATCAATATTCCCTACGGACAGATCCGCATCGCCGTTTATCTCATATACAGGCAGAATCACAATCCTGTCCCCATTCATATCAATCTTGCCATCCATCAGTGATGTATAGGTCACTCCATCTTCGGAACGCTCAAATCCTTTGCCACGCAGCGGAACTAAATCTCTGCCACGCTTTGCCAGAACCGGCTTACCCTTTAAATTCATGCCGTCGGTTCCCTGTATTGCTTTATGGTATTCTGCGATCACCTGACCTTCTGTAACCATCTCCACCATTTTAATACTCCAATAGTCCACGGAACCATCCGGCCGTACCTTAGGCTTCTTGCTGAAATTCATATCAAACTTATAATCATAATATCCATCTATTCCGTCCACTGCCTGCTCTCCCTCTGCAATAAGGACTTCCTGATTATAAATCTGCTGTTCCACCATATCGCGGACTTTCTGTTCCTTAATGCCATAGGATATTCCAGTACGCTGCAGAATCTCTATAATATCATCTAATTCATAGCCTTCAAAATCCGGTCTTGGCAAATATAAATAAGCCTTCATATTGTCATTGCTCAATCGAACTTTTGGATCATCTCTCGTCAATGCTGTCATTACAGATTCCCCCTTCAAATGGAATTTCTGTGAAATATACCGCTGTATATCTATATTCTAACAAGATTCCTAAAATTTTTCAATGTTTTTTATTTTGTTTTTCATTTTTTCTGTAACAGTTCAGCCATAGCTGACTGGATGGACGAATCATGCTGACATGAATGAGCACATCTAGTCAGCTATGAGCGGAGCGCCTTTTAAGCCTCAGACAGAAGCTGCATAGCAGCGGACAGCCTGCTTTGCAGGCGGTCTGTGGCTTGTTTTAAAGGTGCGTGCTGAACTGTTACTTGCTCATCTGCAAAAGACGCTCTTCTACCTGAGTCATCATCTGCTCATATTTTGTCATTTTTTCCTTTTCTTCCTGCACTTTTTTGTCTGGCGCCTTACTCAGAAACTTTTCATTGGAAAGCATTCCCCTGGAACGGGACAGTTCCTTAGAGAGACGGTCCTTTTCTTTCAGCAGGCGTTCCTTTTCCTTCTCAAAATCCACCAAATCTTCCAACGGAAGGTAAACTACTGCACCTGGAATCACCACTGACACCGCATCCTCACCAATTCCCGCCTTATCACCCTGAACCTGAATCTCACTGGCGCTGGCAAGGAGGCTGTAAGCTGTCTTCATACTCTCGAATGTATGTTTTAGTCCATTGTCCGAAGTCACAATAAAGACTTTTGCCTTTCTGCTGGGAGGAACTTCCATTGCTGTTCTAGTGTTTCGGATTCCTCTGACCAGATCCTTCACATGTTCTACGGCCTCTTCTGCCTGGGGAAAATTATATTCTTCCCGGTATTCCGGCCATCTGGACAACATAATCGTTGGTTCTTCGTCCTGCAGAGTACAGAAAATTTCTTCTGTGATAAAAGGCATACAGGGATGTAAAAGTTTTAACGCCTGAAGCAAAACGGTTTCTAACGTCCACATTGCAACTTTTGCGGATTCTGGGTTTTGATCCTTTTTAAATGTTCTGGTTTTAGCAATCTCAATATACCAGTCACAGAATTCATCCCAGATAAAATCATAGACTTTTTGAACTGCAATCCCCATCTCAAATTTATCCATATTCTCGGTGACGTCCCTGGCAAGGGTATTTACTCTGGACAAAATCCATTTGTCTTCCATCTGAAGCTGTTCCACAGAAGGCTCTGCCAGCCTCTCGTCACTGATATTCATCATAATAAACCGGGAGGCATTCCATACTTTATTGGCAAAATTCCTGGATGCTTCCACCCGCTCCCAATAGAAACGCATATCATTTCCCGGTGCATTTCCGGTAATCAGCGTAAGCCTTAAGGCATCTGCTCCATACTTATCAATCACTTCCAGAGGATCAATCCCATTTCCAAGAGATTTGCTCATCTTACGTCCCTGGGAATCCCGTACCAGGCCATGGAACAATACAGTTTTAAAGGGCGCTTCCCCCATCTGCTCATAACCGGAAAAAATCATACGGATAACCCAGAAGAAGATAATATCATATCCGGTCACCAGCACATCGTTGGGGTAGAAATAATCCAGATCTTCTGTTTTATCTGGCCATCCCAACGTAGAAAACGGCCACAATGCAGAAGAAAACCATGTGTCCAGCGTATCTTCATCCTGTATCATATGCGTACAGCCGCATTTTTTGCATTTCCCAGGATTCTCCCTTGCCACTACAAATTCTCCGCATTCTTTACAATAATATGCCGGTATCCGGTGCCCCCACCAGAGCTGCCTGGAGATGCACCAGTCTCTGATATTATCTGTCCAATTGAAATACGTCTTGTCCATACGCTCCGGCAGAAGGGTTATTTCTCCATTTTTTACCGCCTCCACTGCAGGCTTAATAAGCTCGTCCATTTTCACAAACCACTGCTGCTTCACCATTGGCTCCACCGTAGTGCTGCACCGGTCATGGGTTCCTACATTATGGGAATGGGGCACAACCTTAACCAGAAGACCCTGTTCCTCCAGCTCCTGCACCATAATCTTTCTTGCTTCATAGCGGTCCATGCCGGCATATTTGCCGCCATTCTCATTAATGGTAGCATCATCATTCATGATATTGAGTTCCGGCAGATTATGGCGTTTTCCAACCTCAAAGTCATTGGGGTCATGGGCCGGGGTAATCTTCACGCAGCCCGTCCCGAATTCCTTGTCCACATAATGATCCGCCACTACGGGAATCTCACGGCCCACCAACGGCAGAATCAAAGTCTTCCCGACTATATCCTTGTACCGTTCATCTTCAGGATTGACAGCTACCGCCGTATCTCCCAGAAGAGTTTCCGGCCTGGTGGTAGCAATTTCCACAAATCTGCCTTTCTCACCCTTCACCGGATAATTAATATGCCAGAAAAATCCATCCTGCTCCTCATGCTCTACCTCTGCGTCTGAAATGGAGGTCTTGCACACCGGACACCAATTGACAATACGGGAACCTTTATAAATCAATCCTTTATTATATAGTTTAATAAAGACCTCCTGCACCGCATGGGAACATCCCTCGTCCATGGTAAAACGCTCTCTGTCCCAGTCAGCAGAGGAACCCAATTTCTTCAATTGCTTGATGATCCGCCCGCCGTATTCTTCCTTCCACTCCCATACTTTTTTGAGGAATCCTTCTCTGCCAAGTTTATTTTTATCAATGCCCTGTTCTTTCAGAGATTCTATAACTTTCACCTCTGTGGAAATGGAAGCATGATCAGTACCAGGCTGCCACAAGGCATTATATCCCTGCATACGTTTGTAACGGATCAGGATATCCTGCATGGTATTGTCCAATGCATGTCCCATATGAAGCTGCCCGGTAATATTAGGAGGCGGCATCACAATGGTAAATGGTTTCCTGCTTCGGTCAGCCTTGGCATGAAAATATTTATTCGTCTCCCAGTTCTGGTAAAGACGGTCTTCAATGTCTTTGGGATCGTAAGTTTTCGCCAGTTCTCTATTCATGTTATTTTCTCCTTTAAAGCATCACTTCGTTCCTATGTGAAAGCGGCTGTGATCAGCCAAAACGCCCCTTACCAAGATCCGGTAAAGAGCGTCTTTGCACTACCTTTCTTTTCATCTTAAAAGTTAAGAGAACAAATGTCAAGTAGTTCCATCTAATATTTTCAAAATATTCTGATAAGCAAAAGCCCTTGCCTCATCCCTGCCTATCCCTTGTATCCTCTCACTGTGGACCAGATAGAGTGCATATAAGAGATACTGGGACACAATGGCTCCCCAGACTTTCCAGGGATTTGTTTCCTGGATACCATCCGTATCCTTTACCAGCTTCATCAACCGCTGTGTCATGCGGACGCCCGGCCCGCATTCCTCTTTATATTTTTCCATTTCTTTCAAAAGATTGCTGCCACTGATACTGCTGTCGCTAATAATTTTTTCCAAAACGGCCAGGCCATGATACTTTTCATTTGCCTCCTCCAGCATATTAAGGCCCCTGGAAATAATTTCCGGTAAGGTCTGCCCTTCCTCCAGAAGCTGGATAATAATTTGAAAATGCCTTGTTGCCTCATATTCAATGGCTCCTACAATAATTTCTTCCTTGGTGGAAAAATATTCATATGCCGTACCCTTTCCAATACCTGCCTTAGACGTAATTTCTGAAACCTTCAGGGTACTAAGCTCCCTGCCGGATGCAAACAGCTCCAGCACTGCCTCATACATAGCCCTTACTTTCGGCGGATATATTTTCTCTTCCATCAGATTTCTTCCTCTACCATACTCTTGTTGCTGTAAAATAAATCATAAATACACGGTACAACCACCAGGGTCATAAGTGTCCCGTAAATCATTCCTCCTATGGTTACAATCGCCATGGGTCTTGACATATCAGAACCCATATCAGACCCAAGCGCCATGGTAGACATAGCAAGAATTGTGGTCATAGCAGTCATAAGTATCGGCCGCAGACGGGTCTTTCCCGCTGTTACAATGGCCTCCCGCTTGCTTATTCCTTCCCGGCGGAGCTGGTTGATATATTCCACCATTACGATACCATTATTCACGATAACGCCCACCAGCATGATAAATCCAATCATAGCAATAATGCTCAGTTCATTGCCTGAAATCAGCAGAGCTCCAAACCCTCCCGTCAATGCAAGGGGAATAGTAAAGAGGATGATAAAAGGCGCCTTTAAAGACTGGAACTGTGCCACCATAATCAGGTAGATAAAAGCAATTGCCAGCGCCAGCATCAACATTAACTGTTCCATAGCCTCATTGATGCTCTCATCCTCACCTGTCATTTCGATGGTATAGCCCTCTGGAAGATCGTAATCTTTCACTGCCTTATTCACAGCGTCGCCCACCAGGCCCACATTAAATCCCTTGTCAATAGCTGCTGTTACACTGACATATCGCTCCTGTCCTTCCCTGGAAATCGACAGAAGGCTGCTCATTTCTTCAAAATCCGCCACTTGGGAAAGAGCGATTTCAGATTCTTCCCCGCTTTCTTTATCTTTATAGGTAAAGGTCAGTTTCTTTAAGGACTCAATAGAAGCTTCACTCTGCTCTACGGTTTCCAGATAAACATCATAATCCTTAATATCTGTAGAAATCGTGGCGTCCTTCGTCTCATTCTTCATCTGTTCATTGACAAGCTGGTAAATCTGCGCCACTGTCATACCATATTTCGCAGCTTTTTCTTTATTCACTGTAATTCGGAATTCGTTCTCCGTATCTTCTGCGCCAGTGGCAGCTTCTGCTGTTCCCTCAACCTTTGAAACAATTTCTTTTACATCCGCTGCAATTTTCTGAAGTTTTTCCAGCTCTCTTCCCTTAATCTGCACCGTCAGTCCATCTCCAGCCAGCATACCCATATCCATCATGGAACTGCTGACATTGATTTCACCTTTTAGATCCTTCGTAAGTTCTGTAATTTCCTCCACGATCTTTTCATTGGACAGTTCTTTGTCTTCTTTTAAAATAATATACAGATTGATTGTATTCCCGCTGCCGCTTCCTCCTCCCATGAACCCGGAAGCCACACCCTGGCCGCCTGCCATGGCTCCTATAGATTCCACATCTTCAATGGTCTGAATCTTCTCTGTCACCTGATCTGCAAGCCCGCATGCTTCTTCAAACTCAGCATCTTCGGGGGGAACAATCTCAACACTCATCTGGGTGCTCTCCATCTCCGGCATAAATACGGTTCCTTTTGCCAGACACATCTGCATGCTTAAAACCAACAGTCCCACCATAACCAGGAGCACCAGCGGTTTCACCTTCAGGAGCTTTTCAAGAGCCGCTCCATAAATTTCCTGGAAGGCTTCAAACCAGGGATGTTTCCTGTTTTTGGTCTTTTTCAGCATTTTAGAACCCATCATAGGAACAAAGGTCAATGCAATAATAAGGCTTGCCAGCAGTGAATAGGCAATGGTCAATCCCATATCCACAAAGAGCTGCCTGGTAATTCCTTCGGTAAATACGATGGGGGCAAATACGCATACCGTAGTCAGGGTAGATGCCGTGATGGCGCCGCTTACCTGTTTTGCCCCCTCTACGGCTGCCCTTCTTGCAGATAATCCCTCTCCCCGCATACGGTAAATATTTTCAATTACCACAATGGAATTATCTACCAGCATTCCAATCCCAAGGGCCAGACCGGACAGTGAAATCATATTCAGCGTTACTCCGCTGAAATACATGAGTACCACTGCAAAAATCACAGAAACCGGAATGGAACATGCAATGACCAGTGTAGGTTTGATATCCTTTAAGAAAAACAGCAGAATGATAATAGCAAGGACTGCTCCAAAAATCATATTGTTCAGTACAGAATCCACAATCATATCTATGTAAATTCCCTGATCCATCAGAACCGACACGGTCAATTTTTCATCATTCTTTCTGAGACTGTCAAATTTCTTATATACCCGTTTTGTCACGTCTCCGGTGGAATAACCCGTCTGTTTCTCCACAGAAAGCATAATTCCCGGTTTGCCGTTGAGACGGGCGTAAGATTCTTCTGAATTATCTGTCACTGCTATGTCAGCCACATCTGACAAGTGAATGACTTCTACGCCGTCCATGCCAAGATCCATCAGAACCATATCTTTCAGGGCTTCCACGCTGTCCACAGCATCCCCCACGCGCACCATGTAGCTCTCGCCTTCGTCGGTAATATATCCTGCAGGCATGGAAAAATTCTGCGCTGTCAATATATTCGTGAGTGTTTCCATGGTAAGAATCTGATTCATATCTGCAGAATCATAGGCTTCCTCTTTGCTGTCCTCAAAACTCTCTCTGGATTCCTTTAATTTGTCTTCTCCACTGGCAATTTTCGCCGACGCGCTGCCCAGTTCCACTGTTCCTGCAATCTGGCTCTGGTTTATCGTGGCAAGTGTCTGATTGATGGTATTTTTCCCTTCTGCAACACTTTGAAGCCCGGTTTCCACGGCTGCGATGCCTCCGTTTATCTGTACTAATCCCTGTTCTGCTTTCATCATTAAATTGGAAATATGTAAAATCAATTTCTCATCCGATGCATTTTCCTTCAGGGTACTTCCTTCCTGGGCCGCAAGTTCAGACTTGATCTTGGCAAGCCCGGCTTCCACCTTGGCAAGCTGGCCTTCCATCTCAGCCGTATCCTGCTGCATTGCCTGCATGGCAGCGATTCCATTTTCCAGTTTAGTCTTATTCTCCACCAGGGCCTGCACCTGATCCTGCAGAGCTTTCAGTCCTTCTATGCTCTGCTCTGTCTCTGTCTTTGCCTGGCGCAGCTCTTCAAGCTTATTATTCAGATCTGTTTCTGTCTGGAAGAGTTCGATTTTCTTGTCGTTCAATTGATTCTGGGCATCGCTGATCTGATTTGCCATTTTCTCCCGGCCGCTTTCCAGCTCATCTTTCCCGCTGTTGATTTCATTCTCTGCAGAATCAATTTCATTTTCCGCATCTGAAAATTTCTCATCCAGGGAAGCCATAACTTTTTCATTAATTTTATCAATCTTGTCCTGGCTCAGCGTCACATGCACAGACTCCTCAATCATTCCTGTACCTGAGACAGAAGCAACACCCTCCACGCTTTCGATTTCAGGAATCAAATCTTTTTCCGCATAATCGCTGATTTCGATGTTATCCTTATCTTCCGCTTCTACTGCGGCAATCATAATGGGCATCATATCTGGATTCAGCTTCATAATAATGGGATTTCCCACTTCTTCCGGCCAATAACCGCTTATTTGATCCAGGCTCTCTCTCATTTCCACGGTAATGGAATCCATATTCGCAGTCTGTTCAAATTCCAGCACTACCATGGACATATTATTTGAAGAGGTGGAATTAATATTTTTGATATTAGAGGTACTGGCCATGGCCCCCTCAATGGGCTGCGTCACGATCCGTTCCACCTGTTCCGGACTTGCGCCTGAATAAGTGGTCATTACAATTGCATAGGGAAGATTCATACTGGGCAGCAGATCGGTGCTCATTTTACTTAAGGACACTACACCCAGAATAACTACCAGCACAATTCCCACAATCACGGTGTATGCTTTCTTTACACTAAATTTTGACAGCATATCCTTTTCCTCCTGTGCATGTTTTCTTCTGACCCGCTGGTCGGTTTTTAACTACATTATAAAAATACTTCCTGAAAAACACAAGAAAAAAACTATAAAATTTTTATAAATCTTCCCGTCTTATCATTTGTATTTTTAAAAATGCAAAATTTTCCACTCTGTACCTGTTTTTATACACGCAGATCTGTTGAAAAATTTTTAAAAAGTGATACATTTATAATAAGAAATCGTCACAGAATAGTTTACAGGCTGATGATAATACGCAAATATAAATAAGGAGGATTTTTACTATGAGCAGGAACATGCATGGTTTTGGAGCAATGATCAGCAAACTGAAAAAGAACCCCAAAAAAATTGTTTTCACTGAGGGCAGCGATGCCCGCATCCTGGAGGCTGCTTCCCGTCTTCTGGCTTCCAATTTCCTTACCCCCATACTGGTGGGCAGCCAGGAAGAGGTAGAACATGCCGCTGAAGAATACGGTTACAATATCCGGGGCGCGCAGATTGTAAACCCGCAGAATTTTGAAAAAATGGACGAGATGGTTGACGCGCTTTGCGAACTTCGGAAAAGTAAAAACCTGCAGCCGGAAGATGCACGTAAAATGCTGCAGCAGGGTAACTATTTTGGAACAATGCTGGTGAAAATGGGATTCGCAGATTCCCTATTGGGCGGCGCTACCTATACCACTGCCGATACCATCCGCCCAGCCCTTCAATTGATAAAAACAAAACCAGGACACAACATTGTCTCTTCCTGTTTCATTTTGGTCCGTCCTTCTGCTACTGGCGAAAACGAAGTATTAGCCATGGCTGACTGCGCCATCAATATCAAGCCCAGCGAAGATGAATTAGCTGAAATCGCAATTGAAGCTTCTGACTGCGGACAAATTTTCGGCATCGATCCTAAAGTTGCCTTTTTAAGCTATTCCACACTGGGATCCGGCGCCGGTGAAGACGTAGATAAGATGCGCAATGCCGCGGCTAAAGCCAAGGCGTTAAGACCGGATCTTCCTATTTCCGGTGAAATGCAGTTTGACGCTGCTGTTTCTCCCCGTGTAGCCCACACAAAATGCCCGGACGATCCAGTTGCAGGACATGCAAACGTCTTTATTTTCCCAGATATCAATGCTGGAAATATCGGTTATAAAATCGCACAGCGCATGGGTAATTTCGACGCATATGGACCGATCCTTTTGGGATTGAACTCCCCCATCAACGATTTATCCAGAGGCTGCAATGCTGATGAGGTATATTCCATGGCAATCATCACTGCTGCACTGGTGGATATGGATGAATAAATCTTTACTGTTTCAATCCGGCTGTTTCCCGCAGCCGGATTCTTTTTTATCTTACGGGTAACATTTCGTGATTCCTTCCATATCATATGAAAAAAGGAATTTTCTATGAAAATATATGTTGTCCGTCCCGGTGATACTGTGGATGCCATTGCCGCTTCCCAGGAAGTCACTTCTCAATCCATCATTTATGATAACCAACTGGTATATCCCTATCCTCTGGCAGTTGGACAGGCGCTTCTTTTAACTGAATCTTCTGACAATGGCCGTGAAGCTGTTCCCTCTTATTCTGCTTACACTGGCGGATATGCCTATCCTTTTATCAGCCGCTGGGTATTAGAACAAACCCTTCCTTACCTCTCCAGCCTGTTTATCTTTTCTTACGGATTTACTACAGACGGGGAACTGATTCCCCCTCAGTTGGATGATACTTTTATGATTACCATGGCAAAATCTTATGGAACAGCCCCCATTTTAACTCTGACACCTTTTGGCCCCGACGGGCAATTCAGCAATTATCTGATTACCCGGGTGGTTAACAGCGAAACAGCAAAACAAAGATTGATCGAAGAACTCACGATTCAGATTCAAGAACGGGGATTTGAAGGAGTTGACATAGATTTTGAATATATTCTTCCAGAAGATAAAATTCCTTTTGCCGACTTTGTCCGGGAAGTCCGCACTGCTGTCAATGCATTGGGATATCCTGTCTCAGTAGCTCTTGCTCCGAAAACTTCTGACACCCAGACTGGCCTTCTCTATGAAGGCAAGGATTACAGACTTCTTGGGGAAGCTGCAGATTATGTGCTGCTCATGACATATGAATGGGGATATACGTATTGCCATATAAGATATCAGTAAGAAATAAACCGCCTCTGTTAAATCATCCCCAGCATAGATTTCCACATATTCTTCCTGGCTGTGATTTCTCCATCTGTAGTATGATAACCCAGCACATTCTTCTGATAAGAATTTACTGCTGCTGTAAATTTCCGGCCTGCAGTGCCGTCCACCACCCCGCAATTGTACCCCAGGGCATTCAAACGTTTCTGTAAAGGGATTACTACTGGATGTTTACGGTTCTCAGATGCTGAAACTGTTATGGTGTTTCTAATGGTCTCCCGCCCTGCTTTTGCGTCCACTTTAGAGCCTGTAACTGCCTGCACATCCATAATGAACTGTGTACGCTCATAATCTGTTGGCGATATCTTATTTACTGCCTGTACGGCCGCGGCTGTAACCTTTCCATCTTTCCAGGTTTCCATAAATTTTTCCGGGATTCCATAGAGTTCTTTCAGCCTGGATACGGTACTTCCCCAGTCCGGCAGATAAAGATGCGGCCGGTCTTTGATACTGGTCCAGTCTCCGCCCCAGCCTAAGCCCACAGTTTTGGCAATAGCGCCCACGCGGTCGAATAATCCGCTGGAATTATTGTAAGCGTCGTCCTTTTTTGCACCATCGCCGTCTACATCCATATCCAGATAGAAATCTACCGCAATCCCCCACTGATGCTGGGAACTGTATGTATTCCCTTTCGCATTGGTGACAATTGTCCCGGGAGCTGTTCTCCCCTGAGCATATAAGGCGTCCTGCTCTGCTTTCGTCCTCAGGCACTCCCCAAACTGAATCCGAATGCCTTGTTTCTTACACTCCTCTTTCAGAAGCGCCGCTTTTGTCTGTAGTCTCGGGTGTAATGCTGTCATATCTCTCATATTCGTTATCCTCACTTTCTACTGTAATCAAATGATAATTTTTTCTCACTCTTATACATATTCTTCATTGTTCCAAACATTTCCGTAATTTTAAATAAAGTGCAAAATCTAACCTTATTTTCTGCTGTATAAATTCACGCTAGAACTCTGTGTTCTTACATAGGGTCTGATCTTCTTTGCCAAATCCTTCAAAATTTCCTGTGCTTCCTCAGGTGAAACACACTTATCACTGCATATAACTATTTCTGTGGGTCCCAACATAAAATGTTCTGTTCTAAAATCCATAAAATACCTCCTGGCTCTTTCTTTAATTTATGCAGCACAGATTGTTCCTGCCGCTGCTTTTCAGTTGTAATTTCTCAATAATGGCAATTCATGGATGTTTTATCTACTGTTAAAATATTAAGGCAAAATCCATTTTTCATGCATGAAAACAAAAAGAGGGAATATAACGTATCAAACCCTGTGAAGGAATAAATTATGGGAAGACCTTTAAACCCCTCCGGCACTTACTATGCCTATCTTAGAAAAAGCCGCGCTGACAGAGAAGCGGAACTGCATGGAGAAGGAGAAACTCTATTGCGCCATGAACAAATGCTCCATGACCTGGCCGAAACACTTGGTATTGTGATATCAAAATTTTACAGGGAAATCGTATCTGGTGAGACAATTCAAGACAGGCCCGTGGTTCAAAAACTGCTGCAGGATATCAGTAATGGAACCTGCGACGGCGTTCTGGCAGTGGAGGTAGAGCGTCTGGCCAGAGGCGATACCAGTGACCAGGGTACCATTGCAAAATACTTTAAATGTTCCGACACTCTCATCATAACCCCTATGAAAATATACGATCCTACAGACGAATATGACGAAGAATATTTTGAATTCGGCCTCTTTATGAGCCGTCGTGAATATAAGACCATAAACCGCCGAATCCAGCGGGGAAGGATCGCTTCTGTCCAGGAAGGGAAATGGATTGCCAGTACGGCTCCTTTTGGTTATGAACGTGTGAAAATCCAGGACAGCAAAGGATATACCCTGCAGATCGTGCCAGAGCAGGCAGAACTTGTCCGTTTCATCTTTCACCTGTATCTATATGGGGAACAGCAGCCAGACGGTTCTTATAAACGAATGGGGCGATTTCTAATCTGTAAAAAATTAGACGCTCTGGGCATAAAGCCAGCCCGTGCTAAAAATTGGTCTCCCTCTACCCTCAAAGATATGTTACAAAATCCTGCCTATATTGGCAAAGTCTGCTGGGGAAGAGAACTGGAAAAGAAAATTATGGAAGATGGAACTATGAAAAAAATACGGTTCAAAAATCCTGATTATCAGATTTATGAGGCTCTTCATGCGCCTATCATTTCAGATGAAATCTTTTACAAAGTCCAGGAACTTATGAAATCACAGCAGACAGCCCCTGTTGTGAGCAGTAAAATCTTAAAAAATCCTTTGTCAGGAATTGTAAAATGTGGGATATGCGGCTCTCCGCTCACCCGTGCAGCAAGTAATACCAAAGACGGTTACTATAACCTGCGCTGTCCCAGCCGGGGATGTAAAAATATTTCTGCACCACTTTCTCTTATTGAAGAAAAATTATTACAATCGTTACATGAATGGCTGGAAGGATGCTTACTGGAATGGAAGCATGAAGAATATTCCTCCAATGAAGAGCGGGTAATGAAACTTTCTTTAAAAAATTATCAAAAAGAACTTTCCCGTTTATATCAGCAGAAAGAACGTACTTATGATTTATTGGAACAAGGCGTCTATTCCACGGATGTTTTCCAAAACCGCATAAAAACCATTACGGAAAGAATCCAGACGATTGAATCAGAACTATCAAACCTTCAGCGCACCATGGAATCGAACCGGCAGTCCTCCCATGCCCGCAATACCTTTATTCCTCAATTTCAGGGCGTATTGGATGCCTATGTTTCCACTGAAAATATCACTGTTAAAAATGAAATACTGAAAAGTATTTTAAGTTGCGCGGAATATACCAAAACAGAACGCAACGGCAAATTTAACCGCGGCAATGCAAATTTCAAATTAATTATCCATCCAAAACTGCCAAAAAGCCCCTCTTAAAATCACAGTTCTCCTATATGGGGATATACTTACGGTCCTCCCATGGCAGTCGCCCCACTAAACAAAGTCCGGGAGGTCGTAGAATATGCCCTGACAAAAATCCCTTCTGAAAAAATTCATCTTGGCATTCCTAATTATGGCTACGATTGGACGCTTCCATTTGTCCAGGGAACATCAAAAGCCGTTACCATCGGAAATGTCCAGGCCGTTCAGATTGCTATTGCCCAGGGTTCTGCTATTTTTTTTGATGAAATAGCCCAATCCCCTTATTTTACTTACACAGCGGAAGGAACAACACACGAAGTATGGTTTGAAGATGTCCGCAGTCTTTCTGCAAAATTTGGGCTAGTAAAAGAATACCAGCTCCGCGGAATGAGTTACTGGCAGATTATGCAGTTCTTCCGTGCAAACTGGCTGCTGCTGAATCATAATTTTACTATTTTATAGGATCAAAAAAATGTCTTTCACACTAAAATTATCCGGCAATCTGTTTTTCCAATCCTGCCAGACACAGGCTCTTTGGCTTTTTGCGGTATGTAAAAATTGGAACGCCGGATAATGGCTGGTGTGCTATAATCTGCTTTAGGAGCAGACGCGTTACAAGGTGGTGAGCCTCCCAAACTTTACGGAAGATGGGATGTGGTGCAGATGGAACGCACATATGATATTTTAAGCCTGTCATTTGGGGCGGTAACTTCCTGATTGCATTGCTTGCCTATTGGGCTAATAGGAACAACAGGCGAAACAAAATTACCCCGGTGCTTTGAAACACCGGGGTAAGCACATATCAACGTTAGGGGGAGCTGATATGCTTGAGCTGCAAATATATTGTAGCATTCCAACTTATCACCGTCAATATATTGTGTTTTATTTCACATATATACTTATCTCTGTTGACATGAAAATACTTATTATAACAAAATTCGACACGATTAAACAAATAATCACTGTTACTTTCAGCCCTGACGTTTAAATTTATATTTACTCTTCCAAGGCAAATGGAATTCTATTTTTTATTCTAAGTTGACAATCTATCCTTACTTTAAACCATAAAATCCCTGTGCCCTGCTTTCCCCATATTCCGCAAAATTTACCTTATACCCTTTATAATCAATATCTGTTACATAATCATACCAGTTCTTCCCGGTCTCCCAGATTCGTTCCTGGCCTCTTTTCTTCTGATTTTTATTCTTACTTCATAGTAAAACCTCTCTTTTATGGGTGTGCGAAAAAATAGTTTTATGGTTAATTCTATTATGAATGATACCAGATAAGGATAAAACGCAAAAATTGTGTTTAAGACAGCAGACACAAATATGTGGAGTGAATATCTTGTTTGGAAGAATTACCAAATCGCTATTTGAACGGTTAGACGGCACATATCACGAAGAAAATGGATATTTTATTCCAGATTTACGATTACCCGTCGAAGAATAGCAACCAATAGGCATATGGGGACAGCGGCATCTGAACTATCTGAAGCAATGCCGAAAGGTTACATACACCAATCTTCTCACAAGCGGCAAACTTGACGCTTATCTTGCCGATATTGATAGGCAGGCACGGGAACGCTTTGAACGGCTCATAGAGGGCATGAAGCAGGCACAGGGCATGGGAACACTTAAAGGAAGAAAACGCCCTAGAATGGACTGAAAATTTCTTTAAAGCCCTTTCATCATGCGTGTGGACATCAAGCAAGTTTCTCCGTTGGCAAAATGGATGATTCGATTTTTAGTGTCAGCTTCTTTTATATTATTTTTGTTTACCAAAAATGCCCGATGGCAACGCACAAAATTGCTATCCAATGCGCCTGTTAGTTCTTTTAATGTGCTGGGAAATTCAATCTGGCGGTCTTTTGCATGGAGAATGACTTTATGGATATTGCTGGAAGTTTCGAAAAATAAAATATCCTCATAATCTACGCTGATTTTTCGTCCGCCAACTTCAAGGGTATAGACTTTATGTGTCTTGTTGGTTTGGAGCGTATGTCGTTCCATTGCATTTAACAGACATTCTCTGAGTTTTACTTTCGCTTCGGCAGGGTTGTCTTTTAATACAAAGTCCATCGCCTCTACCCGATACTGAAAAGTCATATAGCTCAGTTCTGAATGTGCTGTTATGAATATGATGAAACCACGGGGGTCATACAAT
>CATNCF010000018.1 GCA_950097145.1 uncultured Lachnospiraceae bacterium | reverse complement strand
TACGGATGGCCGGAACCCGGACAGGCCTTTGCTAGAAAAGACGTATTATCTATGCCGGATTTACCGTGTAAGAGGGGCGAAGTTCTGTAGCAAGCACCGCATCAGCGCCGGGGATTTGGAAGAACTGGTACTTTCCGATATCCAATTCCATGCAGGGAAGGTCATAAAGGATTGAGAGAAATTTATGCGGAAAGTGCTTGGCCAGATGGATATGTCATCGGCAAACAGCAGGGCGAGTATTGATAAGAAAGTGGCTGTCTTAGAGAAAAAGTTAAAAGAATCTGATAAACAATTCATCAAGCTGTATGGGGACTGGTCAAAGCAGATCATATCGGAGAAGCAGTTCCGGCTACTGTCTACCCACTTTGAACAGGAAAAGAAAGACTATACAGAACAAATCGAAAAGTTGAAAGCGATGGCTGAAAATCTGGAGGACAGCACGGATAAAGCGGAACGCCTTGCCGATGAAATGGCAGAGTGTGCCGAGATTAAGGAGCTGACTACGGAGATCGTCAACCGCCTGATCGAAAAGATTGAGGTATCAGAACCTCAGACCATCAACGGTGAGAAAGTCCAGAATATCAGGATTTTCTATAAGTTTGTTGGGGAAATCAATTAAAAATCCATTTATGTATCTATAATACTGGGGGTAGTGAAGTGGAAGTAACGGTGGAATGTCCGGGACACCAGTATGAATCGGAAGTGACGAAAAAGCCCACGGAGACAGAAAAGGGAGAGAGAGTTTCTACGTGCAACCTTTGCGGAGACAGATATACAGAAGAAATTCCAATGCTGAAACCAGGCCAGCAGATGCCGGAGTACACCGTGCCTACAGGATTGAAAGGAGAAAGCGGGAAGACATTAGGAACGGTGAAACTGCCGGAAGGATTTAGCTGGCAGAGCGATCCGGAGACGAAGCTAAGGAAAGAAGGGACGTATGTCTGGAAGGTAAAATATACGCCGGCTGATACGGAACAGTACCAGACAGTGACGGATATCGAAGTAGAAGTAACGGTACAATGTCCGGGACACCAGTATGAATCGGAAGTGACGAAAAAGCCCACGGAGACAGAAAAGGGAGAGAGAATCAATACCTGCAGTCTTTGCGGAGATACGTATACAGAAGAACTTTCTGTACTGGCGCCTAAAAGGCCGGGAAGTGTGTCAGGTCTCAAAGTGAAGAAAAATATGGCAGATTCTCTTACTTTTTCCTGGAGGCCTGTAAAAAATGTAAGTTATCGTCTTATGCTTTACCAAGGAAAGAAAATGATTTCTACACAGTATGTGGCAGGCAGTGTCCGCAGTTTTGGAGGATTAAAAGCAGCATCAAATTATACCTTAAAGGTAACGCCCTACCGTATTGTAGATGGAACCAGGATTTATGCAGCGTCCACAGGGGAACTTAGGACGGCAACAGCTCCGTCGGCAGTAAAATTAAATGCGGTGAAAAAGAGTGGAAAGTCTAAGGCAAAATTGACGTGGAAGAAAGTTTCGGGAGCCAGTGGCTATGAGATTTTCATGAAAAGAGGGAACGGCAGTTATAAGAAAATCAAGACAATTTCCAAGGGAACGGCAGCTTCTTTCACAAAAAAAGGAATGAAAAAGGGTACTTATAGTTTTAAAATACGTGCTTACAAAACCGTGGGAAGAGCTAAGATCCGGGGAGGTTTCAGTACAGTAAAAAAGATAAAAATTCGTTAAAATCCATAGAATTTGCAGCAGCGCCAGTAGTATGATATGCTGGCGCTGCTGTATTTTTAAGTGACAGAAAAGATGGTTCCACAGGCAATTTTGGTTCCAGAATTTCCAGAAGGCTGTGTGGTGAAATCGTCTGGATGACTGTGGATGATGACAGTTCTATTTATCAAATCCGGGATGGTAAAGCGGTCTGTAAAATACATCATCCAGGCATTGCCGTTATATCCAAACAGTGGCGGCATATCTCCCATATGTGCTGGATGTGGACACTGGGAAGGATTGTAATGTTCTCCAACGTCTGCATATGGATCACTTGCAGTTCCAGTGCAGGAATTTCCTTCGTGGATATGAAAACCAAAAATATCAGGGCTGCAAGTTTCAGCAGATATGGGAAGGCCATAAACCTCTGCGTTGACCAGAACGCCTCCATTGACAGGATAAAAGCGCACCATACCAGAAATTTCACCGTTTCCCGGGTTTCCAGTAAGCTCTGCATACGCGGCGGGCATATAATGAAGGGCTGTTTCCAAGAAATGAAGCCCTGGGTTATCATAAGCTTTATTTACATTTGACTGAGACATAGAAATCTCCTGAATTTATTTGTTACTCTTATAGTATTTTTTTCAGGAAAATTGGTGAGGAAAGTAAGGAAAATAAAAAATCACTTGACTTCTATATTCGGCAAATGTAGAATATAAACAGATATACGGCAGATGCCGAATAAATTTTACTTTTATAAAATACATTTCGCACAGTGTTCCAAGTCTGTGCAGAAGGAGGACTGTTATGGAGTACAAAACGCTGCCTAATTCAGAATTAGAACTGATGATGATTTTATGGAACGCAGACAGACCGATGACCCGTACAGAAATTGAAGAAAGACTGCCTGAAAAGAGACGTCTTTCTAAAACCACCGTATTGTCTTTTCTTTCCCGGCTGGAGGAAAAGGGATTTGTACAGGTGGAAAAGGAGGGGCGGAGCAACTGTTATGTTCCAATTGTAAAGGAACAGGACTATCTGCAGCAGGAGAGCGGAAGTATATTAAAAAGGCTTTATGGAAGTTCTGTTAAAAAATTTGTGGCGGCTCTGTATGATGGAGACCGGCTGTCCAAAGAACAGATTGAAGAACTGAAGGATTATCTGGACAGTTTGTAGAACAGGAGGGTTTATGGTTAATTATGATTTTATATTTAAAGTATTTTTACATGTATGGAACATATCGTGGGTTACTAGCCCTTTGATTGTATTTGTTTTGCTTCTTTCGCCTGCCTTTGATAAAAAGTATACGGTCTCCTGGCGTTATCTTGTTTGGATTGTGTTTGCCATCAGACTGGTACTGCCGGTGGATGTCTCCGGGTTCGGATGGAAAACCATGATTCAGATTCCGGGAATTGTGGAAACAGAAAGCCGGCGGATGACTGGCGGGACAGGGCAGGGGGAAGTTGATCTTGGGGAACAGCAAGGCGTTGGTCAAAGAGAAGAAGAGAGAAACTTTTTAAAAACTGTTCCTGCTCCAAAAGATGAACAGCAGATAGAAACAGAACGTCCGAAAACAGCCAGCATACAAAAAGAGGGTAAAAAGGGCGGTCAATTGCAGGAAAAACAGTTCTCAATGCGTTCGTTTTTCGCGGAGAGAATTCTTCCAGGAGCGGCAGTTTTGTGGAGCGCAGGGGCGGTTTGCCTTGTGTTCTGGCAGTTTGCATGTTATGTCATTTTTTTACGGAAACTGAAAAAGTCAAAAGAATATTTCACTTTGAAGGAAGAAATTCCAGTGTATATTTCTTCAGAAGTTTCTTCCCCAATGCTTCTGGGAATCAGAAAACCACAGATTATTCTTCCTCCAGGGGAGTATAGCGGGGGAGAGTTGGCCTTTATTCTGGATCATGAATCTGCCCATCATAAGAGAAAAGATCTGATATTCAAACTTTTATTAAGGGCAGCCAGGACAATTCATTGGTTTAATCCCTTTGTGGCTCTGATGGAACGGAGGGCTGTGAAGGATATTGAGCTGCTGTGCGATAGTTTTACCGTAAAAAATTATACAAAAATAGAAAAGAAACAGTACAGTGAAACACTTCTGGCCTGTGCAGGCGCAGGAAATTACGGGCATCATTTTTTGTGCGCCAGTGAATTTTCCAGGGATGCGGAAAGCTTAAAGGAGCGGTTTTCCAATATCTTTTCCAGCCCAAGAAAGAAAGGGGTTTTTGCAGGGATTCTTGGTATCGGAATGGTACTGTTTGTGAGTATTTTTGTGTCATTCAGTACATCAGATTCAAATGGAAGCAGTTCTTTGGGAAAAAGGCGGCAGAGTCTGTCCCTGATTGTGTCTGGCAGCGGAAGAAAAGAGACGAGAATTCTTCCAAAATCCCTAGAACTTCCAGAAAAGCAGGAAGAAGATATATCAAACTTAAACTGGAGTGATTGGAGGAGGGTTAAGGGAAAAGAATTTCTGCATAAGGACGAACAGGGATGGAGTTATTATCTTGAGGAAGATGAAAATAAGGAGAGTCCGGCATGGGAATTTGCAAGAGCGTTAGAACCGCTGCTTCTGGCCCGTTATAAAGGGGAAGAAAGACAGGTGCTGGAAAATATGATGTTCCAGGATTTTCAGAGGGACTGTCCAGTGATTTTTACAGGAGGACGTATTATTTACAGAGCGGCTCCCACAAAAGATCTGGCAGGAGTGAAAGAATCCATGCTGGTGAGCATCGCCATGGACGGCAGCGACCGTAAAACGGCGGATACGATTTTGTATCATGTTTTTGACAGTCTTTGTGAAGATGACGGATGGATTTATTACACAGGCTGGGCAGAAGGATTTCCGAAGCCATTGTGCCGGATTTCGCCGGATTTTTCCAGCGGTCCCCAGTTTGTGGCGGAACTGCCGGGAATCTTATGCGGCGTTCTGGATCATTATGTGTTTTATCTTGCGGCAAAGGGAGAAGATGCGGGAATCTGGAAGAGGAATCTTGATGGGGGAGAAGAAAAAATTCACGATAAATGGGGCTTAGGCGCAGAGGATATTCAGGACATTAACGTCAGAGAGAAGAATTTCCTGCCGGGAGAACTTTACGACGAGGCAGTTCCAGGGTGTAATATCCTGTATGATTCTGGGGAAGGAACCTGCAGTTCCGATATACCCTTTTATCTGGAATAGAAAAATACCAATTCTGGAGGAATTGATTAACAATTACAAATGTTTCCATAAAGGAAAAGCGGCGCAGTCCATGATTTTTTAGGAATGCGCCGCTTTCTTATATAGCCGGGGAGTGTAAAATTTGCATGATATCATTCCGGCGGTTAAATATCGACGTTTTTACTTGCTTAAATTTCCATCTGCCGCGTTGTCATCAATCGTTGTAGCACTCGCTACAACTCATTCTTCCGCCTTGCAGATGAAAATTTATTCTTCGTAAAATTCGTCGACATTTAACCGCCGGAGTAATATAATTACCTGCTTTTTACCTGCAGCAATTTTTTGCTTCTCACTGCTCTTCTTAACAGGAATATTATTGTTGATAAGTTTTTTTATGTGGTAAAATCTTCTTAACAAGAATATTATACGGGGAGCATGATATGTGAAAGGATGTGTTAAGAGATGATATGACTATAAGGAATGTGATTCGGATACATTTGCTATTTCATGTAAACGTGATGTCATTTTTGATAAAAAAGAATAAAACAACTGCAAAAAAGATCGGAAAATTAAAAAAGGGACAAACCTATTATATAGTGCGTTCCTATAAAGCAGTGAAAGGCACCTTAAAAGAGGTCTATGGTTCCTGGAGCAAAAAGCAGAACTGCCGAAGTATTTGATGTTCTTTCAATACTGTAAAAACAGAAATTACCTTGACAAAACTCTTCCGTGTGATAGAATTTTAAAAGAATGATTGACTGCCCATAAGGCGGAGCAGCATAGAATGGAGGAGAAAATGGCAGTACCATATAATCACAGAGCATTAGAAGAAAAATGGCAGAAAATTTGGGATGATGAGAAGGCGTTTGCCGCCACAGACGATTATTCCAAGCCAAAATATTACGCATTGGTAGAATTTCCCTATCCGTCAGGCCAGGGGCTTCATGTGGGGCATCCAAGGCCCTATACGGCGCTGGATATTGTAGCAAGGAAACGCAGAATGCAGGGATATAATGTCCTCTACCCCATGGGTTGGGATGCATTCGGGCTTCCCACAGAGAATTATGCCATCAAGAATAAGATTCATCCCAAAGTAGTCACAAAGAACAACGTGGAGCGTTTTAAGGGACAGCTTCATGCACTGGGCTATTCTTTCGACTGGGATAGGGAAGTGAACACCACAGATCCCAATTATTACCATTGGACGCAGTGGATTTTTCTGAAATTATTCAAAGAAGGGCTTGCCTATAAGACAGAAATGCCCATTAACTGGTGTACCTCTTGTAAGGTAGGACTTGCCAATGAGGAAGTAGTCAATGGGGTCTGCGAGCGCTGCGGCGCTCCAGTTGTCCGCAAGGTGAAGAGCCAGTGGATGCTTAAGATTACGGAATATGCAGAGAAACTTTTAGAAGGATTAAATGATGTAGACTATATTGAACGGGTGAAGGTTTCCCAGAAAAACTGGATTGGAAAGAGCCAGGGAGCAGAGGTGGACTTCCCCATAGCCGGCAAAGAAGAAAAACTTACCGTGTATACCACAAGGCCGGATACCCTGTTCGGCGCAACCTATATGGTTGTTTCCCCGGAGCATCCGGTACTTGACAAGTATCAGGATGAGATTAAGAATTGGGAAGAAATCCTCGCCTATCGGGAACAGGCTGCCAGAAAGTCTGACTTTGAACGTTCCGAACTTGCCAAAGAGAAGACCGGTGTGGAAATTGACGGCCTGAAAGCAATTGACCCTGTAAATGACAAGGAAATACCAATCTGGGTATCTGACTATGTGCTGATGAGCTATGGGACGGGAGCCATTATGGCGGTTCCGGCACACGATACCCGCGACTGGGAATTTGCCAAAAAATTCAACCTTCCCATTATAGAGGTAGTGGCAGGCGGAGAAGATGTGCAGAAAGAAGCGTATACCGACGTAGCCACAGGAAAACTGGTAAACTCTGGTTTTCTGGACGGACTGGAAGTGGCGGAGGCCAAGAAAAAAATAATTGCGTTTTTGGAAGAAAAGAAGATTGGAAAAGGAAAGACCAACTTTAAGCTGCGCGACTGGGTATTTTCACGCCAGCGCTACTGGGGAGAACCAATTCCTATTGTAAATTGTGAGAAATGCGGTTATGTGTCTCTGCCGGACACGGAACTGCCCTTACAGCTTCCAGAAGTGGACAGTTATATGCCCACAGATAATGGAGAATCCCCTCTGGCAGCTATGACAGACTGGGTGAATACCACATGCCCCTGCTGTGGCGGTCCAGCCAAGCGGGAGACAGATACTATGCCTCAGTGGGCTGGTTCTTCCTGGTATTTCCTGCGTTATACCGATCCTAAGAACAGCCAGGCTCTGGCAAGTGAAGAGGCGCTGAAATACTGGCTTCCTGTGGACTGGTACAATGGCGGTATGGAACATACGACACTGCATTTGCTGTATTCCCGGTTCTGGCATAAATTCCTGTATGACCAGGGAGTAGTGCCTACGCCGGAACCATATCAGAAGCGGACGTCTCACGGCATGATTTTGGGAGAAAATGGAGAGAAAATGTCCAAGTCTCGGGGAAATGTGGTAAATCCAGACGATATTGTCATGGATTACGGTGCAGATACCCTGCGTACTTATGAGATGTTTATCGGAGCCTTTGATTTAAGCGCTTCCTGGTCAGAAAACGGCGTGAAAGGCTGCCGGAGATTTCTAGAGCGTGTGTGGAAACTGCAGGAACTTCTGGTGGACGGGGACAGCTACAGCCAAGAGTTTGAGACGAAGATGCACCAGCTCATCAAAAAAGTAAGTTCTGATTATGAGAATCTGAAATATAATACGGCTATAGCAGCCATGATGTCCATGCTGAATGATTTTTCAAAAGCTGGAAAAATTAACCGCGCAGAATTTAAGACGTTTCTGCTGCTCTTAAATCCAACGGCGCCCCATATTACAGAAGAACTGTGGAGCATCTGCGGCTATGAAGGCAGGGTATATCAGAGTAAATGGCCGGAATACGATGAGGCAAAGACTGTAGAACATACGGTTGAGATTGCAGTCCAGATAAACGGAAAGACCCGGGCTACCGTGACAGTTCCGGTGGACGTAGATAAGGACACCGCAGTTGCGGCAGGAAAAGAGGCTCTTGGAGCGAAGCTGACTGGTACTATCATAAAAGAAATTTATGTGCCGGGAAGGATTATTAATATCGTAGCGAAATAATGGCAGAGGCTGCTGCAAAATACAGAGTTTCTACATATATATAATTTGCACCATATATTGTAGAAATCTCTCGTTTTGCAGCAGCCCCTTTTTCTCTGGCAGTTATTTGCGCATTGTTTTCATAAGCTGCATCATCATATCTACCTTTTTCTGTTCCTGAGGGGGAAGAGACTGTTTTAATACCTCTACAATCAGATCCCGTTCTCCAGAAGAAAACTCCATGCCCTCTTTGCTGGCGCGGTTAGAGGCGCTTTTGAGAGAAGCCGCCATGTCCTTTGGATTTGAGCCGGAAGGAGAAGTATTCTGGGCCAGATTCATCAAAAGCTGCAGTTTCTCTGGTGAAATGTTCTGAAGCTGCGGGTTATTCAGTAAATCTTGTGGATTCATAGCATTCCTTTCTTTCTATTGGGGTTGGCATTAAGTGAACAGGGTTCCATAAGTGGAGAACATCTGTACAAAGGTCATCATGTTGTCAATCATTTCCTGTTCTTTTTCGGTACAGTATTCCCGTATGGCGTTCAGCATCTGTAAAGGAGCGTCTTCGGACGCTTCTTCTTCAGAACACATCCGAAGATTGTTTCCCGGGGTATTAAAAAGCGCCATGGTCCGCTGCAGTTCCATGAATTTTACCATCATTGCCAAGGTCCTTTGCCTGGAAGTTTCCAGATAGGGAAGAGCTGCTTTGAGCATTTGCAGATGCCGGTCCTGAATCAATGTATCAATGGATTCCATGCGTTTCACCTTTTTTATTTCAATTTATGTGGGGAAAATAGGAATTATGACAAAGGGAAGCCGCAAGATCCGGCAGAGAAGCAACAGTTTTGAGAAAATTACATATATTATTGAGAACTGTTTTTATTTCAGGAGATAGATTATGATGGGAAAATTAGTGATAGATGGAAACAGCGTCTATGAATTGGACGATGAGTGTATTCGAAAGAAAAGGGATCAGGAGCATGAACGGGAGAAAGAGAGGAAAGCCAAAGAATCCAAAAGAAAATAAGAAAAAAGGGTTTGCAAGGGGCTGTCGCATTAAGAAATAACAAGACATAGTTTTATTTAAAAGGTTTACATTGTAGCCACAATGTAAACCTTCTTCTTGCCATTTTCTTATCTATTTTTGTATTTCACTGTACTTTTAATGATATTTTTACATACTTACGGAAGTATAAAGATAACAGGAAGAGTTTGCATGGCGTATCGCCCCGCTGCTTAAAATTGCCTTAATATGTCGTGATGCCCTACGTCCACCAGGATAATTATTTTATCGCCTTCGTAATACCAGATAATGCGGATGTCCATGTTGACGCTGCACTCGAAAAGGTTCGTGGTGCCCTGGATGCGTTTGGTCCGCAGCGACGGATGGGAAGGATTTTCAGCCAGAAGTTCCAGCTTATTTTTAAGCTGCTTCTTCTCCTGTGCGGTCAGGCTCTTAAAATGTTTTTGGAAACGGGGCGTAAAGGTAAATTCATACGCCATTATTCTGCCTCCAATTTGCCAAACAGGGCGTCCACGCTGTCAAAGACCGGCTGTTCCCCAGATGCGAGCTTAGCTTTTACATTGCTGATTTCTTCTTTGAGCTCACTCAAATATTTTTTTGGGTAGACAACTACCGGCATAATGCAGATGGAACCGTCTTTCTCAAAAATGTCCAGTTTGTCACCTTCTGACAGACCGAGTTTGACAATGATTTCTCTTGGTATCGTGACTTGGGCTTTCTGACGTAATTCGACCAGCATAATATCATCTCCTTTTTGGTTTGAAAGTGGGAATTTCTTACTTTCTTACTTATAGTATATCCACTTTGGGGAATTTATGCAAGGGGCTGCAAAAAAATTTACAAAATAGAAAAAACGGCATAGTCCCTAAGACTATGCCATAATTTGAAACTGTCCAAATACAGTCAATGGAAACCACCTGCCTAGAAGGCAGGTGGTAAAAGAAATTAGCAGAAGGAATTGCCGCAGCCGTTGCCACAGCCATTGCCGCCCCATCCGCCGCAGCAGAAGAGCAGTAAGATGATCCACAGGCAGCTATTGTTGCCGCAGCCATCTCCGTTACCGCCGAAGAATCCGCCGCCGCATCCGCCGCCACAGCAGCAAAGCAGGATAATGATCCAGATAATGGAACCGCATCCTCCGTTGTTATTACTTTCACATCCACATCCACAGTTTGTAGCAGCTAAATCACTCATGTTTGTTCCTCCATAATTTTGATTACACTGTATCATATGTCTATAGCTTGTATGTGGTTCATAAAGTGAGAAAAAAATTTTGTAAAATCTGCCATTGTCTGTTATAATAAATAATATTTAGCAGTGTGAATATCCGTAAAAAGGAGGCAGTTATGAATACAATAGTGATTGTTGATAGTGACAGCAAATGGATTGCCAATTACAGACGAATGCTCGCACCTTTTCAAGAGATATTGAATTGTATGTATTTTGAGTATTCAGAGAAGGCTATGGAATATATTACGTCCCACACAGTGGAAGTGCTGGTCAGTGAGCTGGATATGCCGCTGATGACGGGGAAAGAGCTGTTTGAAATGGTAGATATGCTGTCGCCTGACACGGTGAAAATCGCTATGACACAGGTGAAGAATGTTGCAGATACCCTGGAAGTTTTGAATCACAGCCATATTTTTAAGCTGATTTTAAAGCCGTTTTTTTTGGTGGAAGATTTGATCGTCCCAATCCAGGCAGGAATTGTTGAGTATAAAAGTGAGAAACAGGAAGGGGATTTTCATCAAAGAGAGGAAAAGGAACTTCAGAAACTGAACCAGGAAGTGGAGCAGCTCTGGGAGAAGCTTGCAGATAGGAAACAGGTCTATGATACGTTTTGCCGCAGGGCAGTGGGACTTATGGCGGAGAATCTCAGCCCGGAATTTACAGAACTGGAACAGATAGAAGGAGAATTTACCAGAGAATTCTGTGAGAAACTGCTGCAGGAATTTGTACAGTATTACATGTATGAAAAGCGGAATTTTATTTATTATATGAATTACCTAAAAAATCAGTTTCATTATCCAGGAAGATCCTGCGTGTTCCAGATTTATAACAAAACAGGCGGAGAGATTTCCACAGAGCCTATGAAACGGATTGCTTACGCAATATTTTTGACAGGTTACTGGTGCCAGCAGTGTCTGGAAAATTATGAAGTTGAGAATGTGATCGCGGTAGAAGGAGACTTCTATGTGCTGAAAATTTCATATCTTCCTTCGGAAGAAGATATGGATTATAAAATTACAAGTCCGAGGATTCAGAAACTGCTGCTGCACATAGCAGAAGATTTAAAATGTGCTTTATCCGATGCTCAAAAGACAGAACAGAACTTAGTAAGCAGGCTTTATTTTAAAAAAGAGGAGGAGACATTGTGAATGAGGTCATTAAGGCGCTGTATGAGATAGAGGCTCAGGCTGGAGAACTGATGGAAGAAGCAAATGCCTCCAGGCAGGCAATGCAGGAGGAAAAAAAACGCCAGATGGAAGATATCAATGCGGAGCTGGAAGCAGAATTTGAGGGCAGGATTACCATTTTAAAAAGCAGGCTGGGGGAAGAAGCTGAGGCGTCCATTCAGCAGATCACAGAAAAGGGACGCCAAAATGTAGAACAGTTTCAAGAAAATTACCAGAAAAATTTCCGTCTGTATGCCCGCAAGATTGTGGAACGGATAATAGAGGTGTAACATATGGCAGGAGAATTGCTGGAATACAGCGGACTGGTGACAAAGACCAGGGCAATGAAAAGCCGCTTGCTGAGGCAGGAGGATTTTGAAAGAATTACGGAATTCCAGACAGTGCCCGAAACCATCGTTTTTCTCAGAGAACAGGAGAGTTATGGCAAGATTTACGGCGGGCACGAGGAAATACAGCACCGGGGGCAGGTAGAAGCATTAATTTATCATTCCATTCAGGAGGATTACCGGAAATTATACAGATTTGCCAATGAGGCACAGCGCAGGGCTATGGGACTGTATATTGAACAGATTCAGTTTGAAGAGGCAGTGCCTAAGATTGATGCGTCATATTTTGTGCGGGTGTGGAACGAAATTGAAGAATTTTCAGGGAAACAGATGCGCAGGGTGCTGCGAGAAGTGTTCGGTACCCAGATTGACTGGCTCAATATTATGTGGTGTTACCGGGCGAAGCAGTTTTTTCATCAAAAGACACAGGATTTGGAAGGAATGCTGATCCCTGTTCATTACAGGCTGACACGGCGGGAATTCCAGCAGCTTACAGAGGCGCAGGATACAGAAGAATTCTGCCGAATTTTGGAGAATACAGCGTATTTTAAAGGCAGAGAGGCGTTGATAAAGCTGCAGGATGAGGTATCTTACCGCAGGGTCATGGAGAATATGTACCAAAGACTATGCAAAAAATATCCGAATTCCATGGCTCCGGTATTTTATTATTTTTATAAAAAGGAGCAGGAAATACAGTATTTAACCACTGCTCTGGAGGGAATACGATATCAGCTTCCGGCAAAAGATATCCGGGAATTAATTTTATTATAAGTTTTCGAAAAGGAGAAGGGAGGAGATGCTTTGGTCGAGAAAATGAAGCTGCTGCATTTTGCCGGACCTCGGGAGGACATTGACCGGGTAGTAAAGGTATATTTGAATAAATACGATATTCATTTTGAAAATGCAATGACCAGCCTTGGAAACTTGAAAAATGTCCGTCCTTTTGTAGAGACTAATTTGTATAAGGAGGTGGCTCAGAAGGGGGCGGAATTAAAACAGTACCTTGAGGAAGGAAACCCGGGAACCATTGTGATGCGGGCAATGCAGGCCCAGGTGATTATTGACGAGGTTTATGGGCAGATAGGAGAACTGCGAATCAGGCAGGATGAATTACAGGAGAAGATATTAAAGATCAAAGAACGGATGGAGGAGATTTCCCCCTTTATCGGACTTGATTTTGAATTGAGCAAATTCAGGGATTTCCGGTTTATTGATTATCAGTTTGGACGGATCCGGGTGGCAGATTACCATAAATTGGAACGCTATATTTTTAAGAATCCGTACACATTGTTCTACGAGTGCAACAATGACAGCCAGTATGTATGGGGTGTCTATTTTGCGCCCCATACCCACCTGCTGGAGGTAGAGGCAGTGTATGCTTCCTTTCATTTCGAAGATATTGAAATATCAGAGGAATTTGAGGAGACTCCAAGACAGGTGTTTGAGCAGGCGAAGGAACGTATTTCAGAATACCGGCAGGAACTGGAGCGTCTGCAGAGGAAGACGGTGGAATTGGTGAAAAGCCGGGAGGATGAAATTTTGTCTGCCTGCAGCAGCCTGGAGAGCTACTGCAGAAATTTTGATATCCGCAAATATGCTGCCTGCACCCAGGCAAAAGATGAAGAAAAAGAATATTATATTCTGTATGGCTGGATATCAGCTGCTGATGCGGACAAGCTGATACAGGAAATCGCAGGAGATGATAAGATCCACTGGGAGGAGGAGGAAGGGGACTGTTCTGTGAATCCGCCTACCAAACTGAAGAACTCCAAAATCCTCAAGCCATTTGAAATGTTTGTAGAAATGTATGGGCTGCCAGCCTACAATGAGATGGATCCTACGTTGTTTGTTGCCATTACTTATACACTGATGTTTGGCATTATGTTTGGAGACGTGGGACAGGGAGCCTGTCTGCTGGCAGGAGGATTTCTGCTGTATCGGTTTAAAAATATACGTCTGGCAGGTATTGTGGGAGTGGCTGGGATTTGGTCTGTTATTTTTGGATTCTTATATGGCAGTGTATTCGGATTTGAAGAACTACTTCCTGCCTTATGGATGAAACCCATGGATAATATTATGACAACACTAATGCTTGCCATTGGGTTTGGCGCGGCGCTGATACTGCTTGCTATGATATTGAATATCATCAATGCGGTCAGGGCAAAAGAGTATGGAAGACTGCTGTTTCACCAAAGCGGAATTGCAGGGCTTATCTGTTATGGGTTTGTGGTTCTGTGTGTGCTGCTATTTGCAACGGGACATGAAATGCCTGCAACGGTACTAATTGGCGCTGCTGTGGGCGTGCCGCTGCTGGCAATTTTGATGAAAGAACCATTGAGCCGTCTTTTGGAGAGAGAACGTAAGGTTTTCCCAGAAGGAAGCAAGATGATGTTTCTGGTAGAAGCGCTGGTGGAAGGATTTGATGTGGTTCTTAGCTACGCTACCAATACCATTTCATTTGTGCGTGTGGGAGCTTTTGCACTGAGCCATGCCGGCATGATGGGAGTGGTGATGACTCTTGCGGGCATGGAGCAGGGAACGCCCAACTGGCTCATTGTTGTACTGGGAAATCTTCTGGTGGCAGGATTAGAGGGGCTGATTGTGGGAATCCAGGTGCTTCGTCTGGAATATTACGAAATGTTCAGCCGTTTCTATTCGGGAAGCGGGAAACCGTTTATCTCATTTAATAAAAGAAATTGATAGGAGGACAAGATATGGGTACGAAAATAATATTGGTATTGATTTTACTCTGCAGCATGATCATTCCAGTAGGAGGGTTTTTGTTGAGCAAGCGGAAAGAGGGGGGATTTAAGGCTGCTCTGGGCAGCAATGTCTTTTTCTTCTTTGGAACCCTTCTGGCGGCTGATATTTTAATGTTCCGGGGGGATGTACAGGCGGCTGGAGAAGCGGCAGAAGCAGTTTCTAATGCAGAGAGCTGGAGATATATCGCAGCGGCTCTTTCCACTGGAATGTCCTGTATTGGTGCGGGAATTGCAGTAGCAAGCGCTGCAAGCGCAGCTTTGGGAGCTTTAAGTGAAGACTCCAGTATTATGGGTAAAGCGCTGATTTTTGTTGCTCTGGCGGAATCGATCGCTCTTTATGGGCTGCTGATCTCTTTTTCTATTCTGGGATAGTAAGGAGAATTCTTATGAAAATGTATCTGATCAGTGATAACAGAGATACCTATACAGGAATGCGGCTGGCAGGGGTGGAAGGTGTTATTGTTCATGAACGGCAGGAATTGAAGGAAGCTTTGGAGACAGTATTCCAGGACAGAGAAATTGGTATTGTTCTTTTGACGGAGAAATTTGGAAGGGAATTTCCAGATTTGATTGATGAGGCCAGGCTCAATCGCAGGCAGCCTCTTCTAATTGAAATTCCCGACCGTCATGGAACAGGCCGGAAGGAAAATTTTATTACAGATTATGTCAGTGAAGCCATAGGGCTGAAACTTTAGGCAGAAGGGAGAAGGTATGCAGATCGGGGAAAAGCTGGAAGTGTTCCGGGATTTCACCCTGGATGTGGCCAGGGAAAACAGCAGTAAAATTACAGCACAGTATGAGGATGCCTGCAGGCAGGAATTGGAAGAATACCGGAAAAGCAGACAGGCAGAACTGGAACATAGAATTCAGTTGGAAGAACGGAGCCTGCGCAGGCAGATGAACAGCAGGATTTCAGCAGAACTACTGCGTCAAAAGCATATGCTTGATGAGTGTAAACGCCAGTGGAAGGAAAAACTGCTGCAGGAAGTTCAGACGCTGTTGAAAGAATATCAGAAGACGGAAGATTATAAGGATTACCTGACTGCCAAAATCCAGATGGCGGGAGAGGTGGCAGGAACGGAGCCTGTCATAATATATTTGGACCCTTCTGATGAAGATAAAAAGGCAGAACTGGAGGAAAAGACAGGGGCAGGGCTTACTGTCAGTGAGATCAAGTTTGGAGGCGGCATACGGGCAGTCATCCGTTCCAGGAATATTTTAATTGATGAATCCTTTTTGACCAGGCTGGAACAGGAGGAGACAATTCTATGAGCATAATAGGAAAGATATATGGAATTAATGGCCCGATTATTACAGTCAGAGGAGATCTTGGGTTTAAAATATCAGAGATGGTCTATGTTGGGAATCAAAAGCTCTTGGGAGAAGTGATCGGGCTGAAACAGGAGGAGACAGTTATCCAGGTATTTGAAGAAACTGCCGGGCTGCGTCCAGGTGAATCCGTGGAGGGGGCTGGAAAAGCCATTAGCGTAACCCTTGCTCCTGGAATTATCACCAACATTTTTGACGGCATAGAGCGGCCTTTGCAGTTGATTGGAGAGAAGAACGGCGCCTATATTCCACGGGGCGTTAATGTGGATTTGCTGGATCGGCAGCGGAAATGGGAGGCCAGAATTACTGTTCGTCCCAAGGATGCAGTGAGAGGCGGAACGGTGATTGCAGAGGTTCCAGAGACAGCGGCAATTATGCACAAGGTGATGGTTCCGCCCAATACAGACGGAATTGTGCTTTGGAGGGCAGAAGAAGGCGCATACACCATTGATGAACCTCTGGTAAAGATTCAAAAGCCTGACGGGACAGAAGAAGTTCTGACTATGGCCCAGCAGTGGCCCATCCGTATTCCCCGGCCTGTCCAGAACCGCTGCCCTGCAGACCGTCCCCTGATTACAGGGCAGCGTATCTTAGATACCCTGTTTCCTATTGCAAAAGGAGGGACGGCGGCAATTCCAGGAGGATTTGGAACAGGCAAGACCATGACCCAGCATCAAATTGCAAAATGGTCGGATGCAGATATAATTATCTATATTGGATGCGGGGAGCGGGGAAATGAGATGACAAATGTGCTGGAGGAGTTTTCCAAGCTTACAGATCCGAAAACAGGGAATCTTCTGATGGACCGAACCACTCTGATTGCCAATACTTCCAATATGCCTGTGGCGGCCAGGGAGGCCAGTATTTATACGGGGCTTACGCTGGCGGAATATTACCGTGACATGGGGTATCATGTGGCGATTATGGCGGATTCTACTTCCCGATGGGCAGAGGCGCTCCGGGAACTTTCTGGCAGACTGGAGGAAATGCCCGCTGAAGAAGGGTTCCCGGCATATCTTGCTTCCAGGCTGTCAGCGTTTTATGAGCGCGCAGGGTATGTGGAAAATCTCAATGGGACTGACGGCAGTGTTACCATTATCGGTGCGGTTTCTCCTCAGGGCGGAGATTTTTCAGAGCCGGTAACTCAGAATACCAAGCGTTTTGTACGCTGTTTTCTTGCATTGGACAAGACGCTTGCCTATGCAAGGCATTATCCTGCCATTAACTGGCTTACCAGCTATACAGAATATTTGGGAGATTTGGAGGAATGGTATCAGGAGCATGTTGGAGCAGACTTTATCTCCAGCAGAAATGAGCTGCTGAATATTCTCACTACTGAGAGCAGGCTAAATGAAATTGTAAAACTGATTGGCAGCGATGTGCTTCCAGACGACCAGAAGCTGGTCTTAGAGACGGCCAGGGTCATTCGCCTTGGATTCCTGCAGCAGAATGCATTCCACGCGGAAGATACCTTTGTGCCTATGGAAAAACAGCTAGAAATGATGAAAATTATCTTGTATCTCTATGAGAAATGCAAAGAACTGATCAATGTGGGAATGCCTATGGCGCTGCTTCGGGAAGATCCTGTGTTCGAGAAAATTATTTCTATTAAATACGACGTAGCAAATAAAGATCTTTATAAATTTGAAGAATACCGGCAGATGATTGACAAGTTTTATCAAAGACTGCTGGAAACCAATGCATAGGAGGATAGATATGTCCATTGAATATTTAGGCTTAAGCGAGATCAGCGGTCCTATGGTTGTGCTGGAAGGAGTTCAGAATGCCTTTTATGAGGAAGTAGTAGAATTTGTAGTAGATAAGAAATACCGCAAAAAAGGCAGGATTATTGCAGTTGATAAAGATAAGGCAGTGATTCAGGTCTTTGACGCCACAGACGATATGTCCCTGAAAAATACACATACCAGGCTCAGCGGGCGCCCCATGGAACTTGGCCTTTCTCTTGAAATTTTGGGACGTACCTTTAACGGGCTTGGCGAGCCCATTGACGGGCTTGGCAGGATTGAACCGGAGGTTGTGCGGGATGTAAACGGCCTTCCTTTAAATCCATGTACCAGAGAATATCCCAGAAATTATATTCGTACCGGAGTGTCAGCAATTGACGGGCTTGCCACGCTGATCCGCGGACAGAAACTGCCGATTTTTTCAGGAAACGGACTTCCTCACGACCAGCTTGCCGCCCAGATTGTGGAGCAGGCGTCTCTGGGCGGGGCTTCAGAGGAAGAGTTTGGTATCGTGTTTGCTGCCATGGGGGTAAAATATGATGTGGCGGAATTTTTCCGCAGAAGATTTGAAGAGAGCGGGGTAAGTTCCCACGTTACCATGTTTTTAAATCTTTCCAATGATCCGGTGGCGGAACGCCTGATTACGCCTAAGATGGCATTGACAGCAGCCGAATATCTGGCATTTGAAAAGAATATGCATATCCTTGTGATATTGACAGATATGACTTCTTATGCGGAGGCACTGCGCGAGATCTCGGCTTCCAAAGGGGAAATCCCAAGCAGAAAAGGCTATCCCGGCTATCTCTACAGTGAGCTTGCCACTTTGTATGAACGTGCTGGTATTGTAAAGGGAAGGGAAGGAAGCGTAACACAGATTCCCATCCTCACTATGCCAAATGATGATATTACCCATCCCATTCCAGACCTGACCGGATATATCACAGAGGGCCAGATTGTGCTGGAGCGCTCCTTACATCAAAAAAATATCTATCCTCCTATTAATGTGCTGCCCTCCCTGTCCCGTCTTATGAAGGATGGAATCGGGGCAGAATATACCAGGGAGGATCATCAGGACGTGGCAAACCAGTTATTTTCCGCTTATGCCCGGGTAGGAGAAGCGAGGGATCTTGCAAGTGTGATTGGAGAGGATGAGCTGTCCGGCACGGATCAGAAGTATCTGGAATTTGGAAAAGGTTTTGAACAGGAATTTGTGGCTCAGGGTTCTAACGAGAACCGTACAATAGAAGAGACACTGGATATCGGCTGGAGGCTTTTGCACATCCTTCCGAAAGAAGAATTAGACCGGATTGATACCAGGATTTTGGAGAAGTACTATGAGAGATAGGTAATGAAGCTGAGGTGATATAAATGGACCCAAATACATTTCCAACCAAAGGAAATTTAATGCTTGCGAAGAATTCCCTGGCTTTGTCCAGGCAGGGGTATGAACTGATGGACAAGAAACGGAATATTCTGATTCGGGAATTGATGGATCTGATCGAACAGGCCACAGATATTCAGAAAGAGATTGATGAGACATTTACCAGTGCATATCTTGCGCTGCAGAAAGCCAATATCCAGATGGGAATCCATGAAGTGGAAGCGTTAAGTCTGAATGTTCCGGTGGAAACATCCATTACTATTAAGAGGAGAAGCGTAATGGGAACTGAAATCCCCAAAGTGGAATATGACAGAAAGGAATTAAGGCCTGCATATGGTTTTTTCGGCACGAAAATATCTCTGGATCAGGCATGTGAGAGATTTCAGAAAGTGAAGGAACTTACAATCCGCCTGGCGCAGATTGAAACCAGTGCCTATCGTCTTGCGTATAACATTAAGAAAACGCAGAAGCGTGCCAATGCATTACAAAATATTACCATACCTAGGTTCGAAGCTCTGGTGAAGAATATTCAGGATTCCCTGGAAGAAAAAGAACGGGAAGAGTTTACGAGGCTTAAGGTAATTAAGCGGATGAAGCAGAGGAATAAGTAATGAAAACAGAGAAAAATAAACAGCAGATTCCGGCGTTTGAAGTAATCCAGGAAGTAAAAAAGGCCGTAATAGGGAAAGATGAATGTATTGTGAAAGCTGTTGCGGCTATTCTTGCCGGAGGGCATATTTTGTTAAATGACATTCCGGGCGTGGGAAAGACGACGCTTGCTATGGCGTTATCGAAATCTATGTCATTGAAACAGAACCGCGTACAGTTTACGCCGGATGTTCTGCCCTCAGACCTGACCGGGTTTTCTATGTATCAGAAAGAAACTGGAACCTTTGCGTATCAGCAGGGAAGCGTCATGTGCAATCTTCTGCTTGCAGATGAAATTAACAGGACTTCACCCAAAACCCAGTCAGCGCTTTTAGAGGTGATGGAGGAGCAGAAGGTTACTGTAGATGGAGTCACCCATGAAGTGCCGTCCCCTTTTATTGTAATTGCCACACAGAACCCCTTTGGAAGTGCGGGCACCTGGATGCTGCCGGAAGCGCAGCTTGATCGTTTTATGGTATGTTTAAAGCTGGGATATCCCAGCATGGAGGATGAAATTGACATTTTAAAAGGGATACAGAGAAAAGAAGAAGTTCAGTCTGTGATCTCACGTGAGAGACTGCTTGCCATGCAAAAAGCGGCAGGAGAAATATTTGTCCAGGAGGAATTGTACCAATATGTGGGGAATCTAGTAAATTATACCAGGGAAGACCCCATGATTGCCCTGGGAATCAGCCCCAGGGGTACCATTAATATTCTGCAGATGGCAAAGGCCCTGGCGTTTCTGCGCCAGCGGGACTATGTAGTTCCGGAAGACGTGGAAGATATTTTTCTTGCAGTCTGCGGGCACCGCATTATTTTAAGTACCAAAGCCCGGGCAGCCCATATGAATGCGGAAGAGATTTTGACAGATATACTGAACAAGACGTCTGTACCAAAAACAGTCTGACAGGTGGCAGAACATGTGGAAAAAGATATGGTATATTTTGGGAACAGCAGGATTATTTTATCTGGCAGTATTATATAACAGCAGGGCATTATTGATTGTATGTTTTACAGCAGTTTTACTGCCCGTCTTTTTTCTGTCTGTGCTATTTGAGATCAAACAAAAGCTGAAACCAGAGCTTTTGTTTTTTTCCTATCCACAGACCGATACAGGGGATTATCTGGTGGGAATGCGGGTAGAAAATCCTACGAATATTTATCTTCCAAGAGTCAGGTTAACGATCAAAGTGACAAATATGGCATCCAGTAAGAAACAATGTGTAAAGCTTTCTGGAAAAATACCTGCAGGAACCGTGGCAGAGTTAAAGGGAAAATTAAAGAATCCTGAATTTGGCTTATGGGAAGCTGAGTGCGAAAAACTCTACTGTTATGAGTGGATGAATTTGCTGTATCTGCCGCGAAAAATATCAGAAAAGAAACAAGCGCTGATTTTTCCGGATGTCCATCAGATCCATTTGAAAATCGGCATACGGACCAGGATGTTTTTATCCGACGGGGAGCAGTATCATCCATACGCAAGGGGGGATGACCCCTCGGAAACTCTGAAGCTGCGGGAATATCAAAAAGGGGACAGGCTTAATAGGATTCATTGGAAACTTTCTGTTAAGAACAGTTCTCTGATTGTGGCGGAACTGAGTATGCCCCTGGGTTGTAATGTGGTGTTTTTTCTGGATGCAGAACCTTCCAGGATGAAAGAAAAAGAAGCGAGAAGTTATTGGGAGGTGGTAAATACCATTTCTCAGGAACTGATGGCTCAGGAATGTCCCCATTATCTGGTGTGGCGTGATAAAGTTCAGAACAGATTGTGCCGCATGGCAGTCCGCAGGATGGAAGATATTGCAGATTTCTGGAGAGAGATATCTGTGTCAGAAATGACAAAAGGAGCGGAACCAGAAGCTTATGGAAGAGCTTTTGCAGGAGATTCCTATGCCTCCAATCTGGTATGGAATGAAAAGCTGGAACTATTCTGCAATCAGGAATTATTGGCGCAGCTCAGTTCGGGCCAGGTTCGGCGTCAGCTCATGGAGCTGGAACTTTTATTGTAACAGTTTAGAAAGGTACTGAGAATGAACATGACATTGAAAGAAGGAAAAAAAGAATGGATGGGAAAAGGGCAGGAGATAACCTGCCTGTTTTTCATCCTATATGGCATGAGTTTTTGTATGGAAAGCATTCTTGGTTTTTCTATTCCGGCGCATTTGCGACTGGTGTCTGCGGCTGCTCTGGCGGCCGCTGCAGAACTTATGGCGGGAACTTGGAGAAGGACACTGGCGGGAGTATTTCTCTTTCTGGGAGTTTTGGCCTGGATTTGGGTAAAGAACCAGGAGATCATGCAGGCTGCAGCGAGGGAAACGGCAAATAGGATTTTAGAATTGATCAATCAATATCATAGGACCGATTTTCTGTATTGGTATATGGAAGGAAGTTCTAAGGGTTACGGATGGATGGCTCTTATGGTTTTGTGGGCGCTGTGCGGCATTCTGGAAGGCGTCCTGGCGTTAAAATTAAGGGACAGCAGGTGGCAGTTAAAGGCAGCCCTTGTGTTTCCGGCATTGATTATTATTGCAGGGCTTATGGTTGGAAAAACAGTTTCTGTTGTTGGAATTTTTCTGATGCTGACAGGGGTTCTTGTTGATATTTTGGATATCCGGCAGCGGGGGACGGCTCTGCTATTAGCGGGAATAGGATTCTGCCTTGCGCTTTCTCTGTGGATATCTGGTTCACCAGTTCTTTGGAGCAGGATAGAAGTCTGGCATCAGGATTGGCTGAAAAGACAGCTGGCATTGGAAGATAAGATGCTGGACATGCTGGAACAGGCGGGCAATTTTTCATTGTTTTCCCCCAGTGGGCAGAAGGAATATGAGTTGTCAAATGATACGCCAGTACAGACTGGAAAAAAGATGTTTGAGATCACAGTGGATTATCCAGTTTCCCAAAATATTTATATCCGGGGATTTGTGGGAGGAGCATATGATAGTGGAATATGGCAGAGTGTGTCAAGACAGGAATTCTCTGACTGGGCAAAACAGCAGGGTGGAAGCGAACAGGAATATTCCAGGATTGTCCAATCGTTTCCCTATGAATTTTTGGAATATGGGACGGAGATTTTTTATTTGCCTGTTGGGAAGAAAAAACAGGTTTCTATGGAGATTACGGGGGATGTCAGGGGTTATACGCTGATGCCTTATTTTACCCGGATTTCCAAGGAACAGCCAGTGAAGGCAGATGGTTCCTTTCCGTCAGTAAAGGGGCAAAAGTTTCATTGGGACAGTTATCTGAGCCTGCGGGATTCAGAAGTGGAGGAAGCGAAATTCCCGGTCCTGGACGCATTTGTGACGGATAAGGACACGCTTGCAAATCATCGCATATGGACAGCCTATGAGGAATATGCCAGAAGAACATATACGATGCTTCCGGAAGAGGGGCTGGAGGATATGAAAAATTATGTCCAAAAGAGGCGCGGAAAGGAAAAAAAGATCTACAAAAAGTACATGAAAAAAATTACAGAACAGGCGGCATCACAGGAAGAATGGGTGCCAACTGAGGAAGAAGAGGAACTTTTGGCCGCCAGTGACCAGGAAAGAAGTATTCAGATGATACAGAAGATTTTGTGGGACAATGGCAGTTACAGTTTTGATCTTTTACCGGTGCCAGAGGGAGAGGATTATGCAGAGTATTTTCTATTTACCCAGCATAAGGGGTACTGTGTTCATTTTGCCACAGCGGCCACATTGCTTTTTCGTATGAACCGCATACCAGCGCGATTTGTCAGTGGTTATCTGATACTGCCCTCTGATTTTAAGAAAAATAATGACGGAACCTGGACTGCGGAAGTGACAGATGAACGTGCCCATGCCTGGACGGAAGTGTATGGGCATAATATTGGATTTTATCCGGTGGAAGTTACACCGCCCTCTTACACGGAACTGCTTACCGAGCTGGAAGAGGGAGAAGGTGTCGTCCAGGCCGTGGAGCGAAAAGAACGGGCAGAGCATGGAGAAACCCATGAAGACGGAAGCCAAGAAGAGGAAAATCAGCCTCAGCAGGAAGAACAAAAGGAAGAACAGAAAAGAGAAGGCCAGGATAAAATTGTGACCGGTTCAGATGGCACAGGTAAGAACGAAACAGAACGTTTCTGGCTGAACTGGGCAGGGGCGGCTGTGGGAGCTTTAGGGCTTTATGTTCTTTTCAGGCGCTGCAGAACACAGGCATGGAAAAGGCGTCAGGAAAGGATTTCCCAAAAGGATCGCGCCCAGGCGGTCAGGGAGATTGGGAAAGAATTGTACCAGCTTTTGAAAAAACAGGGTTATGGGGATAAGGACAGGAGAACTGACCGGGAATACCAGTGCAGCCTGGAACAGGAACTGCCGGAATATGACTGGTCCCAGGCGTTTTTCATATTCCAGAAAGCGGCGTTTTCAGAACACGGGGTTACGGAGGAAGAATACCAGACAGTTTTGTCCCTGTATCATGCAATAGAACGCAAGAATAATAAAATTTGCACTTGACAAGGAAAAGCCGGACTGTATACAATTATCCTTGGTATTAATATGACAGCAGGAGGCAGATTCTCTTGAGCGAAGCAAATTATTTATTGGGACAGAAGGTATTTCAGATCATCCGGGAGGATATTATAGCCGGAAAGTATCACAGACAGGAAGAACTGAGAGAAATTGCCATAGGCGATGAGCTTCAGGTAAGCAGGACCCCGGTGCGGGAAGCACTGCGCCAGTTAGAATTGGAGGGGCTTGTGGCGATTGTGCCGAACCGGGGAGCCTATGTGGTGGGAATTTCCGGTCAGGATATGAAGGATATTTTTGAACTGCGCCTCCTCCTTGAGAGCCTTTGTGCCAGAAAGGCTGCAGAGCAGGCAGATTCAGAACAGGTGGAAGCACTGGAAGAGATTTTGATTTTGTCGGAGTACCATATCAAAAAAGAGCGTGTCAGGCAGCTTACAGGGCTGGACAGCAAGTTTCATGAGATTTTATACGAGGCAGGAAACAACAGGATGTTGGAACATGTTTTAAAGAATTATCACTATTACTTAAAACGGGCCCGCAGAGCCAGCCTTCTTGTTCCAGGAAGGCCGGAAGCGTCCACCAGGGAACACAGAAAGATTCTGGAGGCGGTGAAGGAGCGGGATGCCGGGAAGGCAGAAGATGCTGTCAGACAGCATTTGATTTATACTATAAAAAACATAGATTCCTATGGATGGGAAAACATAACAGGAGGACAGAAGAATGGAAAAAATTAAAATGACAACCCCTTTGGTAGAGATGGACGGAGATGAAATGACTCGTATTCTCTGGAAAATGATTAAGGATGAATTACTGTTTCCTTTTATTGATTTAAAGACAGAGTATTATGATTTGGGACTAGAGCACAGAAATGCGACAGACGACCAGGTAACCTTCGATTCTGCCAATGCTACAAAAAAATATGGCGTTGCCGTAAAGTGCGCAACCATTACCCCTAATGCGGCGCGCATGACGGAGTATGATTTAAAAGAAATGTGGAAAAGCCCTAATGGGACTATTCGTGCCATTCTCGATGGAACCGTGTTCCGTACCCCCATTACGGTGAAAGGCATTGAACCCTGTGTGAAGAACTGGAAGAAACCCATTACCATTGCCCGTCATGCCTATGGCGATGTGTATAAAGCCAGTGAAATGAAAATTCCGGGAGCGGGAACATGTGAGCTGGTGTATACGGCTGAGGATGGCACAGAAACCAGGGAGCTGATTCACAATTTTACGGGAGCAGGAATTATCCAGGGACAGCATAATTTAAATGAATCCATCGAGAGCTTTGCAAGGAGCTGTTTTAATTATGCTTTAGACACGAAACAGGATCTGTGGTTTGCCACCAAAGATACGATTTCCAAGAAATATGACCATACGTTCAAAGATATTTTCCAGGAAATTTATAACAAAGAATATGATGATAAATTTAAGGAGGCAGATATTGAATACTTCTATACGCTCATAGACGATGCAGTGGCCCGGATTATGAAGGCGGAAGGCGGATTTATCTGGGCATGTAAGAATTATGACGGCGATGTGATGAGCGATATGGTAAGCTCTGCCTTTGGTTCTCTTGCTATGATGACGTCTGTCCTGGTGTCTCCAGAGGGCTATTATGAGTATGAAGCGGCCCATGGAACGGTACAGCGCCACTATTATAAGCATTTAAAGGGAGAAGAGACTTCCACCAATTCTGTAGCGACAATTTTTGCATGGACTGGGGCGCTGCGCAAACGGGGAGAACTGGACAATTTGCCGGAACTGTCAGCTTTTGCAGATAAGTTGGAGAAAGCATGTCTTTCTACCATTGAATCTGGCAGGATGACCAAAGATCTTGCTTTGATTACTACCTTGGAGAATCCTACTGTTTTAAACAGTGAAGGATTTATTAAGGCAGTCCGTGAGGCTCTGGAAGGTCTTTTGTAAGAATTAGGAAAGTAGAGGAAATTTATCATGATTTTAGCATGCCAGAATATCAGCAAAGCCTTTGGCACCGATGAGATCATACAGCAGGCGTCTTTTCACATTGAGGACAATGAGAAGGCTGCGATTGTGGGTATCAACGGAGCAGGGAAGACCACCCTGCTCAGGATTATCATAGGAGAACTGGAAGCTGATAAAGGAGAGGTGATTCTGGCAAAAAACAGGACCATTGGCTATCTGCCTCAGAATCCTGAGATACAGGGAAACAGAACGATTTACGAGGAAGTTCTTTCAGCAAAGGAAGAATTGATAGCTCTGCAGGAGACACTGATTTCCATGGAAGAAAAAATGAGCAGTCTGGACGGGACGGAACTGGAGCAGTTTATGGAGAGTTATAACCGCCTGAATCTTGAATTTGAGGGGAAGGGCGGTTCTTCCTATAAAAGTGAAATCACAGGGGTCCTAAAAGGGCTTGGTTTTGCACAGGAGGAATTTTCAAAGAACATGCAGTCATTGTCCGGCGGCCAGCGTACCAGAGTCTGTCTGGGGAAGCTGCTTGTGACGAAGCCAGATGTGATACTTTTGGACGAGCCCACCAATCATTTGGATATCGGTTCCATTACCTGGCTGGAGACCTTTCTATTGAATTATAAAGGAGCGGTGGTCATTGTCAGCCATGACCGTTATTTTTTGGACCGGGTGGTACATAAGGTGGTAGAGCTGGACCGCCATAAAGTATCGGTATTCCAGGGAAATTACAGTGATTATGCGGTAAAAAAGGCTCAGGTACGGGAAGCCCAGCTTAAGCAGTATTATAACCAGCAGCGGGAGATTAAACACCAGGAGGAAGTGATTGCCAAGCTGAAATCCTTTAATCGTGAAAAGTCTGTGAAACGGGCAGAAAGCCGGGAGAAAATGCTGGATAAGATCCGGCGTCTGGAAAAGCCCGCAGAGGAGCACACAGATATTCATCTAAATTTAGAACCCCGGATTCTCAGCGGAAATGATGTGCTGAACGTAGAACATTTGGCAAAATCATATCCTGGCCAGACATTGTTTTTAGATATTTCTTTTGAGATAAAACGGGGAGAGCGGGTAGCGCTGCTGGGGGATAATGGAACAGGAAAGACCACCATTTTGAAAATCATTAATGGGATGGTGGAAGCAGACGGCGGAATGCTTACTCTGGGCGCCAACGTGCATATTGGCTACTATGACCAGGAGCATCAGGTGCTGCATATGGAAAAGACCCTGGTGGAGGAAATTTCGGATGCATATCCCACGCTTACAAATACAGAGATCCGGAATGTTCTGGCGGCCTTTCTCTTTACTGGGGATGAAGTGTTTAAGCGCGTTTCTGATTTAAGCGGAGGAGAACGGGGGAGGCTTTCCCTTGCCAAGCTGATGCTGTCAGAAGCAAATTTCCTGATTCTGGATGAGCCCACCAATCATCTGGATATTACCTCCAAGGAAATTTTAGAGCAGGCACTGAACCGCTATACGGGAACCATATTTTTTGTGTCCCATGACAGGTATTTTATTAATAAGACTGCCACGCGGATTTTAAATCTTACGGGAGAAACCATTGTCAATTACATTGGAAATTATGATTATTATCTGGAAAAGTACCGAGAGCTTACCAGGATTTATGTGCCGGGGCAGGAAGAGACAGTGAAGCCGGAAGCTGAGAGTGAAAGTAAACTGGGCTGGAAACAGCAGAAGGAAGCGCAGGCCCGCCAAAGGAAACTGGAAAATGACAGGAAGAAGACAGAAGACGCCATTGAGCAATATGAACAGCGGATTGCAGAACTGGAAGAAGCTTTTTTGGACAGTGAGACTGCCACAAACCCTGTAAAGCTCCAGGAACTCCACAAGGAATATGAAGAAAAACAACAGGAACTGGAAGACTTATATGAAAAATGGGAGGAATTGATGGAAATTCAGAACTAAATTTTTCATAAAAAGCCGTTAAAGTTTTCATACATTGACATCTATTGCCGTATTTATTATAATTAGAACAGTGAGTGAATGCAGGAATCCAGATTAGGAGGAAAGGCAATGGAGAAGGAAATATCTCAGGCAGTGATCCGAAGAATGCCAAGATATTACAGGTATTTGGGAGAACTTCTGGATGACGGTGTAGAGCGGATTTCATCCAACGGGCTCAGCGCCAGAATGCGAGTCACAGCATCCCAGATCCGCCAGGATTTAAATAACTTTGGCGGGTTTGGGCAGCAGGGTTATGGATATAATGTGAAATACCTTTATGATGAGATAGGAAAAATCCTGGGAATTAATCAGCAGCATAACATTATTGTGATTGGTGCGGGAAATCTGGGGCAGGCCCTTGCAAACTATATGAAATTTGAGAAGAGAGGGTTTGTAATTATCGGCCTGTTTGATGTGAATCCAGCCCTTGAAGGGATTTCTGTCAGAGAAATCAAGGTACGCATGATGGAGGAATTAGAGGATTTTGTAAAAAAAGAGCGTGTAGATATCGCAGCGCTTACCATGCCGAAAGAGAAGGCCAAAGAGACCGCAAATATGCTGGTGGAACTGGGAATCGGGGCTATCTGGAACTTTGCGCATCTGGATTTGGAACTTCCAGAACATGTGGTGGTAGAAAATGTTCATTTGTCAGACAGTTTGATGCAGTTGTCCTATAACATTGCCAATCAAAGAAAGTTAAAAAAGCAAAAAGATAAGAAGTGATAAAATGGGAAGAAAGAAAAATACAACTCCACAGTTTCAGCAGATTGCAAGAAGCACCAGGATTCCGCCGCTGGTTCTGGATCAGAAATGGCATCAGTTGTTTCCAGAAGGTGGAAAACCCAAGGAAATAGCAATGCTGGAACAGAAATTGAATAAGCAGCTTGCAAGCCAGGGCGGAATGAACAATGAGTTAAAGGAATTAAGAGAGCTCAAGGAAAGGCTTATGCGCAACATCGTAGTAAATATGGATGAAATCGGGGAACATGGGCAGGAAACCCGGAAGCTTCAGGAGGACCGCAGGCTGATAACGGAAATTAACGAGCGGCTGGAAAACAGGAGAACAGATCTTCGGAATCTGCAAGATGAGATGGAAGATAATAATGCGCGTCTTATGGCAGAAACCATGCGGTATTGTTATCAAATTATGAATAGGAATGAAGCGGAGAGAGAGAGTCTCGCTGCGTGGATTGCCAAGATGCGGACGGAACTGAAAATCAAGATCATCCGCAAAGATACCATTGAGGATGAAAACCGGCGCATGTATGCGTTCCTGCATGATATTTTCGGGGCGCAGTTATTGGAAGCATTTGATTTGAGATATGAAGATGAATATAAGGTAACCGGATAAAAGGCGGTAAAAGGCAGTTCCTTAGCAGAAAAGATGTTAAGACTGTCTTTTTTCCGCATTCAGACAGGGGGCAGAGATGAAGATTTTAGTTGACAGCGGACAGATGAAGCAGTGTGATAAAAATACCATAGAATATTTTGGAGTACCTTCTCTGGTATTGATGGAGCGCGCCGCTTTGGGGGCAGCAGAGGAAATTGAGAAATTAACGCCAAAGCATTCGGAGCAGCCGGAGGCGCTTCTCGTCTGCGGTTTGGGAAATAATGGCGGGGACGGGCTTGCCATTGCGCGCCTGCTGTGGCAGAGGGGATGGGCCGTTACGGTTGTTATGCCCCCGGAACCCAGGCGGGTATCCCAGGAGACAGAGATCCAAATGGATATCTTGAAAAAGTATCAGGTTCCTATTGCCAGCAGCATACCAGATAAAAATTTTGACGTGGTTGTGGATGCCCTGTTTGGAATCGGGCTGGCTAGAGATATTCAGGGAATTTACCAGGAATATCTTGTGAAAATGAATGAAATGGCAGGATACAAGGCGGCGGTGGATATTCCTTCTGGAATTCATGGGGATACAGGCGCAGTAATGGGAATCGCATTCCGTGCGGATCTCACCATTACCTTTGCATTTGCTAAGACAGGACTTCTGCTGTTTCCAGGGGCGGAGTATGCAGGAAGAATCATAGTAAAAGAGATTGGCATAGACAGCCGCAGTTTTCTATCCCAATCTCCTTCCATGCATTACTTTACAAAAGAAGATTTGAGAGAAATTCCTTCCCGGAAGGTGCGCTCCAATAAAGGCAGTTATGGAAGAGTGCTGGTGGCAGCAGGACAGAAAAATATGGCGGGAGCAGCGTTTTTTACTGCAAAAGCGGCTTATGTAACCGGGGCAGGGCTTGTCAAAGTACGCACGGCAGAAGAAAACAGGGTGATTCTGCAGCAGCTCCTTCCAGAAGCAGTGTTAGAGACTCACCAGACAACGAATGCGGCAGAAGAGCTGGCAGATTCCCTGGAATGGGCTTCTGTTATTGCGGCAGGACCAGGTGTGGGAACCAAAGAAGCTGCAGTTTTGATTGAGACAATTTTAAAACATGCTAAGGTTCCGTTAATTTTAGATGCAGACGGTCTGAATATTGTCTCAGAACATCTGGAGTGGCTGAGAGAAACGAAAGCAGCCGTCATCGCAACTCCCCATCTGGGAGAGATGGCAAGGCTGACAAAACAGGAAATTTCAGTGATACAACAACAATTAATAGAGACTGCCCGGGCCTTTGCAGAGGAATATCATGTTATTTGCGTGCTAAAAGATGCAAGGACTGTCACAGCGCTTCCGGACGGAAGGGTTTGGGTGAATACCAGCGGCAATAACGGCATGGCGACAGCCGGTTCCGGGGACGTTCTTACAGGGGTTTTTGCAGGACTTATAGCACAGGGAATGGATCCGGAATTGGCGGCTCCTGCGGGGGTCTATCTTCATGGCCTTGCCGGAGACAGAGGAGTCAGAGAAAAAGGGTTTTATGGATTGACAGCACAAGATATTCTGGACGGAATACCCTGTGTATTGAAAGACATCGGTTAGGAAGGAAATGGGAAATGAAATCATACAGCAGGGTTTACGCAGAAATAAATCTGGACGCAGTCCTTCATAATATGGAGCAGATGGGCCAGAGGATTGGAACAGGCGTCAGGATTATGAGTGTAATCAAGACAGATGGATACGGGCATGGGGCAGTCCCAATAGGCAGGGTACTGGAACCGCTTCCAATTACCTGGGGATATGCCACTGCCACTGTGGAGGAAGCACAGATCCTGCGCAGAAATGGACTTAAGAAACCTGTCCTTGTTCTGGGCGCTGCCTTTTCGGAACAGTATCAGGAGCTGATAAAAGATGATATCAGGGCGTCTGTATATTCTCTGAAACAGGCACAGGATATGGAACAGGCGGCTGCCAGAACAGGAGGCCGTATTACGGTACATATCAAAATTGATACAGGGCTGAGCCGCCTGGGATTTCAGGTGACAGAAAAAGCGGCGGATGAGATTGCACAGATTGCATCTATGCCGCATATGGTAATGGAGGGAATCTTTACACATTTTGCCAAGGCAGATGCAAGAGATAAGACCATGGCCAGGCAGCAGCTTGAAAAATTTCAGGAAATGAGAAATCTGCTGTCCAGCCGGCAGGTGGACATTCCATTGGTTCACAGCTCTAACAGCGCAGCCATCATTGATATGCCGGAAGCTCATATGAGCCTTGTCCGTGCCGGGATCAGCCTGTATGGCATGTGGCCTTCCGATGAGGTACAGAAAGAAAATTTAGATTTGCAGCCTGTGCTTTCTTTAAAGAGCCGTATTGTATTTCTCAAAGAACTGGAGCCAGGCAGGGCGATCAGTTATGGGGCGTCTTATAAGACCACGAAAAAGCAGCGGATAGCTACGATACCGGTGGGGTATGGGGACGGCTATCCCAGAAGTCTTTCCAATAAGGGGTATGTTTTGCTTCATGGAAAGAAAGCCCCCATATGCGGACGGATCTGTATGGACCAGTTTATGGTGGATGTTACCCATATTCCAGAGGCAGAGGAAGGAGATGTGGTGACTCTTGTGGGAAAAGACGGCAGGGAATGTATATCCATGGAGGAAATCGGGGAGGTTTCCGGCAGGTTTAATTATGAATTTGCCTGTGATCTGGGAAAACGGATTCCAAGGGTATATATAAAGGGAAATAAGGTCATAGAAACCAGAGATTATTTCGGGGAATAAATCTGAATACACACGAAAAAATTGGGAATAATAGGAATTGAAAATAACCTATAAAGTTTTGGAGTGTGAGAAAAGTGATTATTCATAGAGGAGATATTTATTATGCTGATCTGCGTCCGGTGGTAGGTTCAGAACAAGGTGGAATCCGTCCGGTTCTGATTATACAAAATGATGTGGGAAACCGGCACAGTCCCACCATCATCTGTGCTGCTATTACATCAAAAATGAATAAGGCAAAGCTGCCTACCCATGTAGAACTGGATGCAGGAAAATACGATCTGGTCAAGGATTCAGTTGTGCTGTTAGAGCAGCTTCGCACCATTGACAAACAGAGATTAAAAGACAAAGTCTGCCGTCTGGACAATGAAATTCTTAAAAAAGTAGACAGGGCACTTGAAATCAGTCTGGAATTGTATACATAAATCTTGACTAATATACTGCAAAATGGTATATTTCAAGTGTTTGTTAATGAAAGCACAAAAGGAAAAAGGAGTCAAGAATATGGATGATGGCGGGAGTCCGGCCATAGGGCTGATAATATTTTTGGGATTGACAATTGTAAGCGGCCTGCTGTATGGATTTCTCACTGCGTTGGAAGAAATCAGTGAAAGCCAGATACAGAAGTGGGAAGAAGAGGGCAATAAGCAGGCGGCCTGGCTGCTTGAGGTGAAGGATTCACCTTATAAGACAAGACATGCCATACAGATTATTACAACGTTTATCGGTGGAATTTTTGGAATTTGCCAGATACGCCTTCTGGCTAAGCTTCTGACCCAGAACCTTTCGGGTTCAGGTTCGGAAGCTTATCTGAAAATAATCTGCTATATTTTGGCTGCAGTTGTTGGGGTGTTCCTGTTTGCAGTGTTTGGAATCATAGCGCCCCAAAAAGTGGCGGCAAGGAAACCAGAACAATGGCTGTCTTCTCTGGCAGGCGCCGTTCACGGTCTGGTGTGTGTGATACTGCCCTATGCTTTGCTTGCAGAGTGGATCTCCAATCTGCTGGTGCGGATTGTCGGGGTAGATCCAAATTCCAGTTTTGATGACGTTACAGAGGAAGAAATTATTTCTATGGTCAATGAAGGCCATGAACGGGGCGTGCTGCAGGCAAGTGAGGCAGAGATGATTCATAATATTTTTGAATTTGACGACAAGGAAGCCAAGGATATTATGACACACAGGAAGAATGTGGTGGCGATCGACGGTAAAATGAAGCTGCGTGAAGTTCTGGAATTTGTATTAAGCGGAAATAATTCCAGATTTCCGGTGTATCGTGAGGATATTGACCATATCATTGGAATCATACATATGAAGGATGTTATGATTGAGAGCAGAAAGGGACAGTACCTGGATTGGAGAGTGCAGGCGATTCCAGGCTTGGTACGTGAAGCCCTGTTTATTCCTGAAACCAGAAATATTAATGATTTATTTAAAGTGATGCAGTCCCAGAAAAACCATATCGTCATTGTTGTGGATGAATATGGACAGACAGCCGGAATTGTGGCAATGGAGGATATTCTGGAAGAAATCGTTGGAAATATTTTTGATGAATATGACGAGGAAGAAACTGTGATTTCCTCACAGCCAGACGGAAGCTATCTGATGAGCGGGATGGCTCCTTTTGATGAAGTCTGCCAGCTGCTGCAGATTTCTCTGGAGGATGAGGAGTTTGAAACATTAAATGGATTTCTCATTTCTCTGATTGGAAAAATACCAGCGGACAACGAGAAATTTGAGCTGGATTTCCAGGACTGGAGGTTTCAGGCAGAAACAGTCAGAGACAAGATGATTCATACGGTGCGGGTGTTAAGAAGGCCGGCGCAGAATCAGGAAGCAGATTGCGTTTAAAAATGTAAAGAGAGAAACAGAAAAGAGGAGAACATATGTCAGGACATTCTAAATTTGCAAATATCAAACATAAGAAAGAAAAAAATGATGCGGCAAAGGGCAAAATTTTCACCATCATTGGCCGTGAACTTGCGGTTGCAGTCAAAGAGGGAGGACCAGATCCCAATAACAACAGCAGGCTCAGGGACGTCATTGCCAAGGCAAAGGCAAACAATATGCCGAATGATACCATTGAGCGCGGAATTAAGAAAGCGGCAGGGGACGCTAATTCTGTAAATTATGAGTTTGTGTCTTATGAAGGTTATGGACCCAATGGGACAGCCATTATTGTAGATGCGCTGACAGATAATAAGAACCGTACGGCGGCAAATGTCCGCAGTGCATTTACCAAAGGGTACGGCAATGTGGGAACGCCTGGATGTGTATCGTATATGTTTGACAAGAAGGGACAGATTATCATAGACAAGGAAGAGTGCGATATGGATCCCGATGATTTGATGATGACGGCATTGGATGCGGGAGCAGAGGATTTTTCGGAAGAAGAGGACAGCTTTGAGGTCATTATAGATCCGGAAGCCTTCAGTGAGGTACGCCAGAAACTGGAAGATGCAGGGATTGTTATGGCTTCTGCAGAAGTTACCATGATTCCGCAGACCTGGGTGGAACTAACTGACGAGACTGCCATCCGCAATCTTCAAAAAACCCTGGACTTATTGGATGAGGATGATGATGTCCAGGCCGTGTACCATAACTGGGATGAATAAATTTACATAAGAAAATTTGAACGGTATCCGGAATTGGCTGGATACCGTTTTTTTGCCTTAACAGGAAATTTCTGTTGATTTTTCCTGTTAAGGCGGTTTATAATAAAAACAGATTATACAGCAAAACAGGCATGTGGAAATTTTTCCTAGCTTTATAAAGACTGTTGTGCTAGAATTAGGATAAGCAGTGCAGGAATGTCCATGAAGTTCCTGCATATAATACAATCAGGAGGAGACAAGATGAGCGGCTATCAAATTGAGACAAAATGTATTCAGTCCGGCTGGCATCCAAAGAGAGGAGAACCGAGAGTACTTCCAATCTATCAGAGTACGACTTTTAAGTATGATACCAGCGAACAAATGGGAAGACTCTTTGATTTGGAGGACAGCGGGTATTTTTATACCAGACTGCAGAATCCTACCAATGATGCGGTGGCGGAGAAGATATGTGAATTGGAGGGCGGTGCGGCTGCCATGCTTACCTCTTCCGGACAAGCTGCCAATTACTATGCTGTTTTTAATATATGCGAGGCAGGAGATCATATGATATGTTCCTCCGCAGTTTATGGCGGTACATTTAATCTTTTCAGCGCAACGGTGAAGAAACAGGGGATTGCGTGTACATTTATTGATCCGGATGCTTCAAAAGAAGAGATTGCAGCGGCATTCCGTCCCAATACCAAGGTATTATTTGCAGAAACCATTGCAAATCCAGCATTGGTGGTTCTTGATATTGAGAAATTTGCTGAGGCAGCCCATGAACATGGTGTTCCGCTGATTGTAGACAATACATTTCCAACTCCGATTAATTGCCGGCCTTTTGAGTGGGGGGCTGATATTGTAACACATTCCACTACCAAGTATATGGACGGTCATGCCATGTGTGTAGGAGGCTGTATCGTGGACAGCGGTAATTTTGACTGGGAGAAGTACCCGGATAAATTCCCAGGCCTGACACAGCCAGATCCAACTTATCATGGAATTGTATATACTCAGAAATTCGGCAAAGGCGCTTATATTACGAAGGCGACGGCACAGATTATGAGGGATCTCGGTTCTATCCAGTCTCCCCAGAACGCATTTCTTCTGAATGTGGGGCTTGAGACCCTGCATCTTCGTGTTGCACGCCATTGTGAAAATGCAGACAGGGTTTCAGAATTTTTGCAGGCGCATGATAAAGTTGCATGGGTAAATTACGCAGGGCTTAAAGATAACAAGTATCATGCTCTGGCCCAGAAATATATGCCGAACGGCACCTGCGGCGTAATTTCCTTTGGTTTGAAGGGAGGCAGGGAAGTATCCGTAGGATTTATGGATAAATTAAAATTAATTGCAATTGTAACCCATGTGGCAGACGCAAGAACCTGCGTGCTTCACCCTGCAAGCCATACGCACAGACAGATGACGGATGAGCAGTTACTGGAAGCAGGCGTAGCGCCGGATTTGATTCGTCTTTCTGTGGGAATTGAAAATGCAGATGATATTATTGCTGATTTAGCTCAGGCGTTGGATACTATATAAAATTTACGATGGAGGATGTAAAGTATGAGAAAAATTCTGTTTGCAGCATCTGAATGTGTACCATTTATCAAGACAGGAGGATTAGCTGACGTATGCGGGGCACTGCCGAAAGAATTCGACAAAGAAGAATGGGATATCCGGGTGGTACTGCCGAATTACAGTTGTATTCCAGAGCACTGGAGGAACCAGTTTGAGTATGTGACACATTTTTATATGAATTGTGGAAATTATATTCAGAACAAGTATGTGGGAATTCTGCAGTATAAAATGGATGGCATTACGTATTATTTCGTTGACAATCAAGAATACTTTGACTGTTTTCTGCCTTATGGGGATATTCGGTTTGACATTGAGAAATTTATATTTTTCGACAAGGCAGTGCTGTCTATGCTGCCGCTGATTAACTTCCAGCCGCAGATTATCCACTGCCATGACTGGGAGACAGGTTTTATTCCGGTATATTTGAACACAGAATTTCAGGGAGACATGTTTTTCTGGGGCATGAAGTCCATTATGACTATTCATAATCTGAAATTCCAGGGAATCTGGGATGTAAAAACAGTCAAGGGCCTGACGGGGCTTCCGGCAAGCTTGTTTGTACCGGATAAGCTGGAATTTAAAAAAGACGCCAATATGTTAAAGGGCGGACTGGTTTATGCGGATTATATTACCACGGTAAGTGATACTTACGCCCAGGAGATTCAGACAGATTATTATGGGGAAGGGCTGAACGGCCTGCTGGCTGCAAGACATATGGATATGCAGGGAATTGTCAATGGAATTGATTATGATGTGTATAATCCAGCTACGGACGAGAAATTATATGTGAATTATGATGCCTCCACTTACCGTAAGAAAAAGCCTCAGAACAAAGAGCGGCTGCAGCAGGAGCTTGGACTTGCGGTAGATAAGAAACGTTATATGATTGGATTGATTTCACGTCTTACAGATCAGAAAGGACTGGATCTGATCAATTATGTGATTGAGCGGATTATAGACGATTATACTCAGTTGGTGGTAATTGGAACAGGAGATCCGCAATATGAGAATATGTTCCGGCATTTTGCGTGGAAATATCCAGATAAGATTTCTGCAAATATCTGTTATTCCGACGATTTGGCACATAAACTTTACGGCGCCGCAGATGCGTTCCTGATGCCATCACGGTTTGAGCCTTGCGGACTGACCCAGATGATTTCTTTCCGCTATGGGACGATTCCCATTGTCCGTGAGACAGGAGGATTGAAGGACACGGTACAGCCTTACAATGAATATGATAATGTGGGAGACGGTTTCTCCTTCACGAATTACAATGGAGAAGAAATGCTGAATATCATTAATTATTCCAAGCATATTTTCTTCGATAAGAAACGCCAGTGGAATCAGATGGTTGATCGCGCTATGGCAAACGATTATTCCTGGAATGCTTCTAAGTTCCGCTATGAAGGGCTGTATAAGTACCTGATGGGAGAGTGCTAAGAAGAGGCAAAAGACAGAAGATTTATGGAGCTGCTGTATAAAGTGCTTTGTACGGCAGCTCCTTTTTGCTGTACTCAATTAATTCATACAAGGAAGGGGGATAAGTTATATGAAGCTAATCGATTTAACTATAACATTAACTGTATCTGCTGTAATAGCGTGGCTGTTTTATATTATTTTTGAAAAAAATATGAATAGGCTGACTTGTAAATTGGTTGGATGGCTAGAGAAGTAGTTTGCATTTTCAGTATAAAATCCAATAAAAATTCCCATACTAAATGAGATTCAGAATGTCGAGGGCAACAGAAAGGGAATTTGTATGGAAAAAGATGTAAAACAGCAGGAAAAAGAGAAAAACGAAAATGAAGAAATCAAGGATATGGGGCAGTTGACATTAGAACAGGGAACTGGACGCCATAAGATTCATTTGTTATCTATCATTGGAGAAATTGAGGGACACGAGACGCTGTCTCCAAATGCTAAGACTACCAAATATGAACATGTTCTGCCGAAACTTGCATCCATTGAAGATGATGACAGTGTAGACGGTGTTATGCTTTTGCTCAATACGGTGGGCGGTGACGTGGAATCAGGACTTGCCATTGCAGAAATGATATCGTCTTTGAGCAAACCTACCGTGTCGCTGGTGCTGGGAGGCAGCCATTCCATTGGCGTGCCTCTTGCCGTGTCCACAGATTATTCTTATATTGTTCCCACTGGCACAATGGTGATTCATCCGGTGCGCCTGAATGGGTTGGTGATCGGCGCGCCTCAAACTTATGATTATTTTCAGCAGATGCAGGATCGGATTACCGGATTTGTGGCGGAACATTGTTTTACCACCCAGGAACGTTTGGAAAAAATGATGATGAATACCAGTATGCTGACCAAGGATTTGGGAACGATTTTAGTTGGAAGACAGGCGGTAGAGGAAGGGATTATCAATGAAGTGGGCGGCATTGACGAAGCTATGAAGAAATTACATCAGATGATAGACGAAAATAAGCAAAATAACGAAAACTAAAAACCAGGGGAAAGTGCTAATGACATTTTCTGCTAATTGTGATAAACTATAAAGAGTGTGCAATTCGGGGATAACTCAAGAATCGTACAGTAATGGACAAAGGGCGAGAGGTTAGGAGGAAATGTTATGGCATCTAAGCCTGAAAATACAAGGAATAAGAAAAGTACAAAAAGTACGCCGGGTACTGGCAGGGGCAGGAACAGAGGAACCCAAAAGAATACTTCCACCAGTTCAGGGGTATCTTTTAGGAGTGAAGTGATTCTGTTGGTGATTCTGGCAGTATGTATTCTAATGTTTATCAGTAATTTTGGAATTGGAGGTTTTCTGGGAAAATGGATAAGCTCAGCAAGTTTTGGGCTGTTCGGCATGATAGCTTATCTTTTTCCAATTTGCTTTTTTGTAGGCACCGCTTTTTTTATCTCCAATCGTGATAACGGCATGGCAATGGTAAAACTGGCGGCAGGAATTTTATTTACTGCTTTTTTGTGCCTGTTTGTGGAACTAGTGGCAGGAAGCGGTGAAGGATATTCTGTAAAAAAGTCTTTTCAGTATGCGGCAGAATATAGGAGCGGCGGCGGAGCGGTAGGAGGATTGCTTGCCAGTTTGCTTTGCCCTGCAGTGGGAAAAGCTGGGACATATGTTGTAGATGTGATTACATTGATAATTTCCATGGTACTTTTGACAGAGCGTTCATTTCTGGGCGGTGTAAGAAAAGGAAGCCGTAAAGTATATGACACTGCAAAAGAAGATGCTGCAAGGCGCCGGGAGCTGCGTGCTCAGCGCCAGGAAGAACTGGAACAGCGCCAGGAAGAACAGGCCCAGAGGCGTATGGACAGGAAGGTGGAAGGAGTCGCATTGAATACCAGGATTCAGCCGGCATCTAACAGGCATTCTGATAATATCAGTGAACTGAAACTTCCATTGGAAGTTGAAAAGTCTGCATCTGTAACAACTGTACCAGTAAAAGAAGATCTTTTTACAGTTAGTAAAATGTCCCAAGGGGAAGAACCAGTAGTAGTAAAGAATATACATAGGAAGCCAAGAATAAGCAGGAAGACAGCAGAACAAAGACAGGAACTAAAGTCCCTGAATCAGGAGGTTCCTGTTCAAATGGACGAAAGCATCGAAAAGTTTCCTGCATTTTGGCCGGGAGACATAGCAGAAAATAAACAAGAGAATGATAGAACTGCTATCTCTTTGGAAGAAGAAAAGCTTATGCCTTTGGGACAAGAAAACAGAGAAAAGCTTATGCCTTTGGAAGAAGAAAAGTCTATATCTGTTCCGGAAGAAATGCCGGTACCTTTGGAAGAGAAAATGCAAAAAGATGAAGCATTTGTGGAGCAGGAAATTCAGGAACTTTCCGCATCTATGGGGAAAACTGTGCAGGAGTATTCTGAGCCGGAAGAGCCGGCGGTAATGGAAGAACTCCAAAATCCAGAAAGGACGGAAGAGATTCAGGAACTGCCCCCTGCACTGGGACAGCCAGAGAAACATAAATACCTTTTGCCGCCTGTTTCCCTGCTAATGCAGGGGAATTCTGCGAAAAAAGAGAACCGGCAGCAGCTTCAGGAAACGGCCATTCAACTGCAGCAGATATTTAAGAACTTCGGTGTGAACGTGACAGTTACAGACGTAAGCTGCGGTCCCAGTGTCACCAGATATGAAATTCAGCCGGAACTGGGGGTTAAGGTCAGCAAAATTGTGAATCTTGCAGATGATTTGAAGCTGAACCTTGCAGCGGCAGATATCCGTATTGAGGCGCCTATTCCTGGAAAGGCGGCAATTGGAATTGAGGTGCCCAATAAGGAAAATGTGATGGTAAGATTTCGTGAGATGGTTGAAGCAGCAGAGTTCCAAAATCACGCTTCCAGCATCTGTTTCACTGCTGGGAAAGATATCGGGGGGCAGGTGGTGGTTGCCGATATTGCCAAGATGCCCCATCTCTTGATTGCAGGAGCTACTGGTTCTGGTAAATCTGTCTGTATCAATACGATCATTATGAGTATTTTATATAAGGCAGACCCGGAAGATGTTAAATTGATCCTCATTGATCCAAAAGTGGTGGAGCTGAGTGTATATAATGGAATTCCTCATTTATTTATCCCGGTGGTTACCGATCCCAAAAAGGCAGCAGGGGCTCTGCACTGGGCGGTGTCAGAGATGACAGACCGCTATCAGAAGTTTGCGGATTGTCAGGTGCGTGATCTGAAGGGATATAATAAGAAAGTGGAAGCAATTGGGAAAGTAGAAGATGAGACAAAACCCAAAAAGCTTCCGCAGATTGTGATTGTGGTAGATGAGCTTGCAGATTTAATGATGGTGGCGCCTGGAGATGTGGAGGATGCCATCTGCCGTTTGGCACAGCTTGCCCGGGCGGCCGGGATTCATTTAATTATAGCCACCCAGCGTCCTTCTGTGGATGTTATTACGGGCCTAATCAAGGCGAATATGCCTTCCAGAATTGCATTTTCCGTGTCCTCTGGCGTGGATTCCAGAACGATTCTTGATATGAACGGTGCAGAGAAGCTATTAGGAAACGGCGATATGCTGTTTTACCCACAGGGATATCAAAAACCCCTGAGAGTCCAGGGACCCTTTGTGTCTGACCAGGAGGTAGAGGCTGTGGTAGATTTCCTGAAAAAGCAGAGCACTGTGGTCTACAATACGGAGATTGAAGAAAAGATGAATACTGTTTCCATTTCCCAGGGAGGAGCAGGAGGCAGCGGAGGCTCAGAGAGAGACGCCTATTTTGTGGAGGCTGGAAAATTTGTGATAGAAAAGGAAAAGGGGTCCATCGGTATGCTGCAGCGTATGTTTAAAATTGGCTTTAACCGTGCAGCAAGGATTATGGATCAATTGGAGGAAGCCGGTGTGGTAGGACCGGAAGAAGGCACTAAACCCAGAAAGATCTTAATGTCCTTATCAGAATTTGAAGAATATGTAGACGAGCATGTTTAGATTGTGTTATGATCAACCTTAGCAGACTGGAAAAATATAGTATTTTTTTATAAAAGCGAAAACGGGAGGAAGAATATGAAGACTGATATTCAGATTGCACAGGAAGCAGAGATGCTGCACATCCGTGAAGTGGCTGCGCAGCTTGGCATTCAGGAAGACGAGCTGGAGTTGTACGGCAGTTACAAGGCAAAACTGACAGATGAATTGATGGAAAAAGTAAAGAATCGCAAGGACGGAAAATTAATTCTTGTGACAGCGATAAATCCAACCCCGGCCGGGGAAGGAAAAACAACCACCAGCGTTGGACTGGGAGAAGCTTTTGGAAGAATGGGAAAGAAAGCAGTTCTGGCACTTCGGGAGCCCTCCCTTGGCCCTTGTTTTGGCATTAAGGGAGGCGCTGCAGGCGGAGGATATGCACAGGTAGTTCCCATGGAGGATTTGAACCTGCATTTTACCGGGGATTTTCATGCAATTACATCTGCAAATAATTTGCTTGCCGCTTTGTTAGACAATCATATTCAGCAGGGAAATGAACTGAATATTGATCCCAGACAGGTGGTATGGAAACGCTGCATGGATATGAATGACCGGGTGCTGCGCAATATTGTGGTAGGACTTGGCAGTAAGATGGACGGTATGGTACGGGAAGATCACTTTGTTATCACCGTGGCATCAGAAATTATGGCGGTCTTATGTCTTGCAGACGACATGGCAGATTTAAAGAAACGCCTGGGCAGGATTATTGTGGCGTATAATTTTGAAGGAAAACCAGTGACGGCAGATGACTTGAAAGCCACAGGGGCGATGGCAGCCCTTTTGAAAGATGCATTAAAGCCCAATCTGATTCAGACCCTGGAGCATACCCCGGCCATTATCCATGGAGGGCCTTTTGCAAATATTGCCCATGGCTGCAACAGTGTGCGTGCCACGAAGACGGCATTAAAGCTGGCAGATTATGTGGTGACAGAGGCAGGATTTGGCGCGGACCTGGGAGCGGAGAAGTTTTTGGATATCAAGTGCAGGATGGCCGGTTTAAAACCGGACGCAGTGGTTTTGGTGGCCACAGTGCGCGCATTAAAGTACAATGGAGGCGTGCCGAAAGCAGATCTTTCCACCGAGAACCTGGAAGCTTTGAAAAGGGGAATTGTAAACCTGGAAAAACATATTGAGAATTTGCAGAAATATCATGTTCCTGTTGTTGTTACCTTAAATTCTTTCCTCACAGATACCAGGGCTGAGACAGAATATGTACAACAGTTCTGCCAGGAAAGAGGATGTGAATTCGCTTTATCAGAAGTCTGGGAAAAGGGCGGGGAAGGCGGCGCTGCCCTGGCCGAAAAAGTATTGAAAACTTTAGAAGAAAAAGAAAGTAATTTTAAACCTCTTTACGAAAGCAGCCTGTCTCTGACAGAAAAAATTGAGACAGTGGCAAAAGAAATTTATGGCGCGGACGGCGTGAGCTATGCTCCGGCGGCTTTGAAGGAATTAAAAAGAATTGAAGAACTTGGAATGGGAGATTTTCCAGTCTGTATGGCGAAGACACAGTATTCTTTGTCAGATGATCAGACAAAACTGGGGCGTCCTTCTGGATTTACTGTCAATGTCAGGGAGGTATACGTTTCGGCAGGAGCAGGATTTGTGGTGGCAGTCACAGGAGCAATTATGACGATGCCAGGACTTGGCAAGGCTCCGGCAGCTTATGGAATTGATGTGAGTGATGAAGGTGTGATTACCGGATTGTTTTAAATGTATATATAGAAAGGATGAACAGCTATGGCGAAACTCATAGATGGAAAGAAAATATCCCAACAGATTAAGGATGAACTGAAAGAGAAGGCAGCGGCGCTGAATGCCCAGGGCAGGACCGGAGCCCTTGCGGTGATTCAGGTGGGAGCAGATCCCGCCTCGAGTGTGTATGTGCGGAATAAGAAAAATGCCTGTGCCTATATTGGAATAGAGTCTCTGGCATATGAACTGCCGGAGGAAACCACAGAAGAAGAACTGTTAAAGCTGATTGCAGAGCTGAATGAGAAGACAGAGGTAAAGGGAATTTTGGTTCAGCTTCCTTTGCCGGCTCATATTTGTGAAGATAAGGTCATTCAGGCAATCAGCCCGAGTAAAGACGTGGATGGATTCCATCCTCAGAGTGTGGGAGCCATGACCATAGGGGAACCTGGATTTTTATCCTGTACGCCTGCAGGAATCATTCAGCTCCTAAAGCGTTCTGGTGTAGAAATTGCGGGAAAACACTGCGTGATTATCGGAAGAAGCAATATTGTTGGAAAGCCCATGGCGCTTCTGATGCTTCGGGAAAATGCCACTGTGACAGTGACTCATTCCAAAACCAGAAATCTGCCGGAAATTTGCAGACAGGCTGACATTCTTATTGTAGCAATGGGAAAACCGCGGTTTATCGGCGCAGAATATATCAAAGAGGGAGCGGTGGTAGTTGATGTGGGAATCCATCGGGATGAAAATAATAAGTTATGCGGGGATGTAAAATTTGAGGAGGCAGAACCAGCGGCATCGGCAATCACGCCGGTTCCAGGAGGCGTGGGCCCTATGACTATCGCAATGCTGATGAGTAACTGTGTGCAGAGTATAGAAGAGGGCTGAGAATGAAGTGTGCAAATTGTGGAGCAGAGTTGAAGGTAGGGAGTGTTTACTGTTATTTCTGTGGGAAAGAAGCACAGATCGTATCCGATTACAATTTGCTGGAAGATGATTTTCTGCGGGATGTGCTGAAAGAAAAAGAAGAAAAAGCTGCAAAAGAGGCAGATAAAAAAATTATAGAGAAGGAAAAAAAAGAAAAAAGTGTACCAAAGACCACTCCAAATCCATCGGCCAAAAAAGGAAATCGAAGAGTAAAGAAACGTATTATTTTTGCAGTAGTGTCAATGATTCTCCTGGTTGTTCTGGTAACTGCAATTATAATACTGGTAAATCACAGCAGGGCGAATTCTTATGATTACCAGATGGAGCAGGCAGTAAAATTTAAAGACGAAGGGAATTACAGGGAGGCAGAGAATTACGCGAAACGCGCGATTGAATTGGAAGACAGTCTTACGGCAAAGCTTTTTCTGGCTGACATTTATTTGCTGCGGGGAGAAGAGAAGCAGGCGCTGGAACTTTTACAGCAGATGTGTGCAGAGTACAAGGATGAGGAAGGAATCTACCGGAGACTGATTGATATTTACGATGAACAGAAGGATTATGCCAGCATCCGAGTTCTCAGTGAAATGACGGTGAATGAGAAGATTTTGGAATTGTTTTCTAAGTATATCCCGGAAATGCCGGAATTTGATCAAGAGCCAGGGGTCTATACAGAGGCACTCTCTATAAGGATTTTAGCAGAAATGGATTGTGATATTTATTATACGACAGATGGGACAGATCCAAGACAGGGCCAGAAGTACCTGAATCCTGTGGAATTATTACCTGGGCAGACGCTGACGATTCGTGCGGCTGCATGCAGCCAGTATGGGCTTTACGGACCTGAGGCAGAGGGAAGTTTCCAGGTGGAATTAAAGAAGCCGGCAGTGCCTATTGTAATCCCAAGCGGCGGAAATTTCAGTGCGCCTCAGAATATTTCTGTTAGGGTACCAGAGGGCTGTATCGTTTATTACACCTGGGACGGCAAAGACCCTACTTCCGCTTCAGAGAAGTACACAGAACCCATCGCCATGCCGGAGGGAAATAATATTTTATCACTGATTTTGGTGGACCAATATGGAATGCGTTCCGACGTGTTAAGGTGCAATTATATTTATCTGCCGTAAAAATGGCAGATATTTAACCGTCGAAGTAATATTTTTAACAGACAGGCAGAATTATCAAATAAGAAACAGAAAATTTGATGATTCTTCCTGTTTTTTTTCGTCAAAACTTGCCTTTAAGACCCAATTGTTATATGATAATAGAAAATACTTTAAGGATGTGGCATATGAAGAATTTAGATAAAATACGGGAGGAAATTGATGAAATAGACAGCCGGATTGTGGCCCTGTATGAGGAGCGGATGCAGCGTACCATGGAAGTGGCAGAATATAAGATTTCTGTGGGGAAACAGGTGCTGGACAAGCAGAGAGAGGCAGAGAAACTGGAAAAAGTGAAAAACCTTGTGGGACATGAGGAGAATCGTTATGGTGTAGAGGAGCTATTTGAACATATTATGGCCATGAGCCGCAAGCGGCAGTATCAGCTTCTGAACCAGAAAGGATTGGTACAGGAGCTTGGATTTATACAGGTGGACAATCTGCCGTTTCATACCAGGAAGGTGGTGTATCAGGGAACAGAGGGTGCCTACAGCCAGCTTGCCATGAAGGCGTATTTTGGGGAAGAAATGGAGAATTTTCATGTGGATACCTGGCGGGAAGCCATGCTGGCAATACAGAATCGGGAAGCGGATTATGCGGTGCTCCCCATAGAAAATTCTTCTGCAGGAATTATAGGGGAGAACTTTGACCTGATGCTGGAATATGACAATTATATTGTGGCTGAGCAGATCATTAAGATTGAACATGCGCTTCTGGGACTGCCAGATGCGGAACTGTCAGATGTGAAGACAGTGTATTCCCATCCACAGGCGCTGATGCAGAGCATAGATTTTTTAAATGAACATAAGGATTGGGAACAGGTTCCGGTGAAAAATACCGCCATGGCGGCAGAGCAGGTTCTCAGAGAACAGCGCAGAGAACAGGCGGCCATTGCCAGTCAGGTAACGGCTGATATTTTCCGGCTTAAGATCTTAAAGAATAGCATTAATTATAGTGAGGACAACAGCACGCGTTTTATCATTGTTGGAGGGGAGAAAATACGAAACAGGAATGCAGGAAAAGTCAGCATTTGTTTTGAAGTTTCCCACGAAAGCGGTTCTTTGTACAGGATGCTTTCGCACTTCATGTTCAATAACCTGAACATGGTAAAGATTGAATCCAGGCCCATAAAGGATAAGAGCTTTGAATATCGGTTTTTCGTGGATCTGGAGGGAAACCTCAATGATGGAGCAGTGCAGAATGCATTAAAAGGTCTGATGGAGGAGGCTCTTTATCTGAAGGTGCTGGGAAATTATTAAAGTGAGGTAAAAAAATGAAACATGCAGGTAATATGATATTATACCGCAATTTGGAACAGGGACAGATTTTTGAAGACATGACCTGGATTATGGAACATTATAGGAGTGACTATTATAACAGGGAAGACATTCGCGCCTTGTGCTATGAGAGTTTTCATAATTTGATTGAGCTGGCGGCCAGTCATGGGTTTGAGGGAAACCTTTGGCACAATTATCTGACTCTTTTGATGGTGAATCATGAGAACGCATACAGCAGGGCATGTGAGAACAGGGGCAGTGTGTCTGGAAGCATTAATGAGCTGGCAAGGCATGATTTGGCAGTGTTTCAGGAATTGTTTTCCTTTGATTTCCAGGAGCTTGAGCAGGAACTTGAGATGCCAGAACTGATGCTTTTGAAGGACTATCACCGTTCCGAGCAGAGCGGCAGGATTTTTAACCACAGAATACGGGAACGCATTTGTGAACTCAGTATCCGGCTGGAAAAGGCAGAAACAGTAGAAGAGTTCCAGAAAGAAGTGACAACGTTTTATGGGGAATTTGGCGTGGGAAAATTGGGGCTGCATAAAGCATTCCGAGTGGAACATGAGAAGCAGGGGGCGCAGATTGTACCCATTACCAATATCGCTCATGTGCATTTGTCTGATTTAGTAGGTTATGAGAGGGAGAAGCAGAAGCTGATTGATAATACAGAAGCTTTTGTGGAGGGAAGACAGGCAAATAATTGTCTTTTATTTGGAGATGCCGGAACAGGAAAATCTACCAGTATCAAAGCAATTATTAATCAGTATTATGCACAAGGGCTTCGGATGATTGAAGTGTATAAGCATCAGTTCCAGGATTTAAATTCTGTGATTTCCCAGATTAAGAATCGAAATTACAAATTTATCATATATATGGATGATCTGTCTTTTGAAGAATTTGAGATAGAGTATAAATATCTGAAGGCGGTGATTGAAGGCGGGCTGGAGAAAAAGCCGGACAATGTGCTGATATATGCCACCTCCAACCGTAGGCATCTGGTGCGGGAAAAATTCAGTGACAAGGAAGAACGGGATGATGAACTTCACATCCGGGATACGGTTCAGGAGAAACTGTCACTGGTATCCAGGTTTGGAGTTACGATTTATTTTGGTTCGCCGGATAAAAAGGAATTTCACGAGATTGTCCGAAGGCTGGCAGAAAAGAATCAGATACAAATGGAGGAGGAAACTCTGTTTTTGGAAGCGGATCGCTGGGAACTGAATCATGGAGGTCCTTCAGGAAGATGCGCACAGCAGTTTATTAATTATCTAATGGGAAAGGTAAAATTGTAATTGGGAAGGAGAGGCTATGAAAATTACAACGTTTGCAGCAATCTATATTGGCTCTTATGAAGTGAGCATGAAGATCTTTGAGATCAGTCCGAACCGGAGAATACGCCAGATTGATCATCTGCGCAGCCGGCTGGAACTGGGAAAGGACGCTTACAATAAAGGTGTTATAGGTTATGAGCTGGTTGAGGACCTTTGCCAGGTATTGAAAGAGTTCCATTCTATTATGGAAGGGTATAAGGTAAATGATTATAAGGCATATGCAGGGAATGTGCTCCGGGCAGTAAGCAATGAATTATTTATTGTAGATCAGATTCGTCTCCGCACACAGATTGAGGTGAACATTATCAGTAATTCAGAGCATCGTTTTATGAATTATAAGTCCTTGGCGGCAGCTCCGGAATTTGAAAAATTGATTCAAAAAGGGACTGTAGTTGTGGATGTGGGGGGAGGCAGTATGCAGATTACGCTGTTTCGGAAAGGGACGGCAGTCACTACCCAGCATATCGAATTGGGCATCATGCGGATTTGGGAGAAGCTGGCCAAGATTCGGAATATGGTTTCTCATTATGAAACACAGATTCAAGAGCTTATTGACAAGGAACTGGAGATTTTTAAACGTCTTTATCTGTCAGATCAGCAAATTAAATATGTGATTTTTATGGGAGATTACATCAATGATATGGTAAAGGGATTTTCAAAGAAAGAAGAGGACGGCACCATTGAGACAGAGCGTTTCTTGAAACTGCTGAAGAAATGGCATAAAAAATCCCCGGAAGAGCTTTCCAGGGAACTAAATCTCGCGAATGACAGAGATCCTCTGATTCTTCCTTCTGTAATCTTGTATAAACGGCTGACAGAGGAGATGAACGCTGATTATATCTGGGTGCCTGGAGTAGGAATTAATGATGGAATTGTCTGTGATTATGCAGAAAAAAATAAGATGATTCGTTTTGAACATGATTTTAAGGAAGATATTCTTGCGGCTTCCAAAAATCTTGCAGAACGCTTTCAGAGTTATTCTGCTCACACAGAAGCTGTGCTTACCATGAGTACCGTGATATTTGACGCTATGAAAAAGGTACACGGCATGGGCAAAAGAGAACGGCTTCTGATGCAGGCAGCGGCTATTCTGCATGACTGCGGCAGGTATGTGAGCCTGGTAAACCAGTCAGAATGTTCCTACCAGATTATTATGGCATCTGAGATTATCGGTATGTCCCATCTGGAGCGGGAAATTGTGGCCACCACGGTAAAACACAGCGCGCTTCCCATGCAGCCTTATGAGAGTGTGAAAGATAAGATGAATCAGGAAAATTATATGGTGGTTTCTAAACTGATGGCAATTTTAAAGATTGCCAATGCCATGGACCGAAGCCATAAGCAGAAGTTTAAAAATATGAAAGCAGTGTTAAAGGATCGGGAACTGGTGATTACCATGGAAACGGAGGAGAGCGTTGTATTAGAGAAAGGGCTTTTTTCTTCTTATGCAGATTCCTTCGAAGAGGTATTCAGCGTTATGCCGAAGATTAAAGAAAAAAGAGTGTTTTAAGGAGGAAGGTATGGAAAAAGAAAAAGATTTTCTGAAACCGGAATATTATGAAAACCGGGAACTGAGCTGGCTCAAGTTCAACCATCGTGTATTAAATGAAGCCAGAGATAAGTCAATTCCTTTATTGGAGAGACTGAAATTTGTCAGTATTACATCATCAAATCTGGATGAATTTTTTATGGTGCGTGTGGCGTCTTTAAAGGATATGGTACATGCAGGTTATAAGAAAAAAGATATTGCAGGGATGACAGCGCAGGAGCAGTTGGATGCCATTAACAAGGATACCAGAGCATTAGTGGAACTGCAGTATTCTACCTATAACCGTTCCCTGATTCCGCTGCTCCATAATCAGGGAATTAATATTATCAGTACCCACGAAGAGCTGACACCGGAGCAGGCAGATTATGTGGATCATTATTTTCAGGAAAATGTGTATCCGGTATTAACGCCTATGGCAGTGGATGCTTCCAGGCCGTTTCCGCTGATTCGGAATAAGTCTTTGAATATTGCGGCCCTGCTCACGAAAAAGGGTGAAAAGAAAGGAGAAACAGAGTTTGCAACCGTCCAGGTGCCCTCTGTGCTGCCAAGAATTATCCAGATTCCATCTGGGCAGGAGGGGGTCAGGACCTTTCTTCTGCTGGAGCAGATGATTGAACGGAACATCCATCAGTTGTTTTTAAATTATCATGTGCTCTGCGCTTACCCTTACCGGATTATGAGAAATGCGGATCTCAGTATTGATGAAGATGAAGCAGAGGATCTGCTTCAGGAGATTCAGAAACAGTTGAAAAGACGCCAATGGGGCGAGGTAATCCGGCTGGAAGTGGAAGAAAAGATTGACAAGCGCCTGTTACAGATCCTGCAGCAGGATTTACATATTGCCCAGGAAGATATTTTTAAGATTGGCGGACCTTTGGATTTAACATTTTTAATGAAAATGTATGGAATTGAAGGCGGGGATGAGATGCGTTATTCGCCGTATAAGCCTCAGCGCGTACCGCAGATCACACCTGGGGAAGATATCTTTGCAGAAATCCGTAAAGGCGATATTTTGCTGCATCATCCGTACCAGACTTTTGATCCGGTGGTGGATTTTATCCGCCAGGCGTCAGTGGACCCAGATGTGCTTGCCATTAAGCAGACATTGTACCGTGTCAGCGGCAATTCACCGATTATTGCATCTCTTGCCCAGGCGGCGGAGAATGGCAAACAAGTGTCGGTATTGGTGGAATTGAAGGCGCGGTTTGATGAAGAAAATAATATTGTTTGGGCAAAGAAACTGGAAAAAGCAGGCTGCCATGTTATTTACGGTTTGGTGGGGCTTAAGACCCACAGTAAGATTGCATTGGTAGTTCGCAAAGAGGAAGATGGAATCCGCAGATATGTACATCTTGGGACAGGAAACTATAACGATTCCACGGCAAAATTATATACAGATCTGGGAATGTTTACCTGTTCCGAAGCCATCGGCGAAGATGCTACAGCAGTCTTCAACATGCTTTCTGGCTATTCAGAGCCCCTTACCTGGAATAAGCTGGTGGTGGCGCCAATCTGGCTGAGAAAACGGTTTCTGAAACTGATAAAACGGGAAATTAAGCACGCCCAGGAAGGAAAAGAAGCGTTTATTAAGGCAAAGATGAATTCACTCTGTGACAGGGATGTAATAGCGGCTTTGTATGAAGCATCTGTGGCCGGGGTAAAGATTGAACTGGTTATCCGGGGAATCTGCTGCCTGAAAACAGGAATCCCAGGAATTAGTGAGAATATCACGGTGCATTCCATTGTGGGAAATTTCCTGGAACACAGCCGCATATTTTGGTTTCATAATGACGGGCAGGAAGAAATATACATGGGAAGCGCAGACTGGATGCCCAGAAACCTGGATCGGCGCGTGGAGATTATGTTCCCAGTAGAAGATGAAAAACTGATGGATCAGGTGCGCCATGTACTGGGGACCCAGCTTATGGATAATACCAAGGCGCATATCCTGAAACCAGACGGCAAGTACGAAAGAATTGATAAAAGAGGAAAGAAACTGGTCAATTCCCAGCAGCAGTTTTGTGAGGAAGCGAAAGAGGCCGTTCCCAAAAAAGTGAATGTCTATCAGGAACGGGTTTTTGTGCCGGAAGAGACAGTGGAATAGTGTGATTTGATCTGTTCCAGAATCTCATAGGGAATGCGGAGGTTTCCCCTTCCAGTTCCCAGCCGGATGTGGGGCTTATTACTGCCATGGAAATCGGAACCGCCGCTGACCAAAAGTTCATATTCCTGGGCCAGTTCCAGCATATTTTTTTCTTCACCAGGGGTGTTCATGGAGTAAACAGCTTCCAGCCCGTTAAGTCCGGCATCTTTTAATTGTTGAATGAATGAGTGCAGTCGCTGATGATTCATGCGGCATAATACAGGATGGGCGAAGAAGGAAAGACCTTTGCCCATCTGTATTAGTTTGATGGCTTCAAAAGGAGTGATTTTTTCCCGGGGAACATAGCAGCGGCAGCCGTCTCCGAGATATTTGGAAAATACGGTATTCCGATCTTTCACAAATCCTTGTTCCACAAGATATCTGGCAAAATGTGCCCGGGTGATGACGCTGCCGGGATACGTTTTCTGGAGTGCAGGCAGGGTGATGTCAAAGCCTTCCTGCTGCAGGAGCTTTGTCATTTTGATATTGCGGTTGTGGCGCCCGTCTATAAATTCCTGCAGTTTTGCAGCAAAATCTGGATGATTCCCATCAATATAATATCCCAGGATATGGACTTCCTGGTTCTGATAATCAGTGGAAAGTTCCACGCCGGGCACTAATTCCAACCCCAGCTTTTCAGCGATGGGGCGGGCTTTTTCGATTCCTGCGATGGTATCGTGGTCTGTCAGTGCAATGGCAGACAGTCCGTTTTCTTTGGCGTGAAACATTAATTCTTCTGGTGTAAGCGTTCCGTCGGAACAGGTGGAATGGGTGTGAAGGTCAATAAGTTTATCGGTGTGTTTTTTCATGATAAATCCTTTCTGTGTTGTATGGATGTTCAAGGGAGCATAGTTCCTACAGCACTTCATTGTAACTTACATTTACTATATCCTGAATATAAAAAGAAATAAAGTCTTGACGCAGAAAAGAAAGTATGGTAAAGTAACAACGTTGTAAGTAGAAAACAAAGTAGAGTATCCCCTCTCACCTTAGCACAATAGCGTGACTAATGGTTAATATTCGAGATACAGCATATTTTGCTGTGAATGTATTTGGAATATGAAGTGGATAGTCTGCTATCCACTTTTTTTGATGCAGTTGTCTCATGACAGCCGCATGGTTAAATTAATTTTTGGAGGTGTAAGACCATTAGTGATTTAATGATTAATGAACAAATCAAGGATAAGGAAGTTCGCCTGATTGGCCAGGACGGAGAACAGCTTGGCATTATGTCTACAAGGGAAGCTATGAAACTTGCTCAGGAAGCGGAGCTTGATCTTGTAAAGATTGCCCCGGGAGCGAAACCCCCTGTATGTAAGATTATTGATTATGGCAAGTACAGGTATGAGCTTATTAGAAAAGAAAAAGAAGCCAAGAAAAAGCAGAAGACTGTTGAGATTAAGGAAATCCGTTTGTCACCGAATATTGAGAGCAACGATCTCAATACCAAAATTAATGCAGCAAAGAAGTTTATTTCAAAGGGCAATAAGGTAAAAATTACTTTACGTTTCCGTGGCAGGGAAATGGCGCATATGCATAGCAGCAAACATATTCTGGACGACTTTGCCCAAGAGCTGGCAGAGATTGCCACTGTGGAAAAAGCACCAAAATTGGAAGGCCGCAGCATGAGTATTGTGCTGACAGAAAAGAAATAACGGATGTTAAGGAGGAACTAAAAATGCCAAAAATGAAAACAAGCAAAGCAGCAGCAAAACGTTTCAAGAAAACTGGAACAGGTAAGTTGAAGAGAAATAAAGCATATAAGAGCCATATCTTAACCAAGAAGTCTGCCAAGAGAAAGAGGAATCTGAGAAAATCGATCATTACAGATGCTTCTAATGTTAAGAACATGAAGAAGATTTTACCGTATTTGTAAGAATAAGTTAAGGAGGAATAGAAGTCATGGCAAGAATTAAAGGCGGATTAAATGCGAAAAAGAAGCATAACAGAGTATTAAAACTGGCAAAGGGATATAGAGGAGCACGTTCCAAACAGTATAGAGTTGCAAAGCAGTCTGTTATGAGGGCATTAACAAGTTCTTATGCAGGCAGAAAGCAGAGAAAAAGACAGTTTAGACAGCTTTGGATTGCCCGTATCAACGCAGCGGCAAGAATGAATGGTCTTTCATACAGTAAGTTTATGCACGGATTGAAGCTGGCAGGCGTAGACGTAAACCGTAAGATGCTTGCTGAGCTGGCAGTAAATGATGCAGAGGGATTCGCAGAACTGGCAAAACTGGCTCTGGAAAAGACAGCGTAAAAAAGTAAATAAAAATCGAAAAAAGTACTTGACTTTCTCGAACCTGGCATGTATAATAAACATGTTGAGTTCGAGAGGACAAGATAAAACATACGGCTCGTTGGTCAAGCGGTTAAGACGCCGCCCTCTCACGGCGGAAACAGGGGTTCGATTCCCCTACGAGCTGTTGACTGTTTAAAACAGCCCAACCCAATAGAATGCTGGAAGCCTTGATTTTATAAGGTTTGTAGCATTTTTATTTTTGAAAAAACCTTATTTTAAAAGGTGTAAAAATATGAGGGAACCCCTAAGGGAACTTCATGAGAATTAATGATGAATAAAAGAAAGGAATAATTCTGTATATCGTGAAAATTAAATATTTGGACATTATCAAAAGTCCATAACTGATTAATCAATTCGTCAGTTGTGGGCTTTTTTAGTGCCTAAATTTCCCATATTCCATATCATCCCATAAAACCTTTACCAGCCATCCATAATCCCCTATATGAGCCTCACAGAGCATCACAGTGGCATTCTAAAACAGTAACTTAAAACTATAATTTCATTGAATCAATCAAAATCCAAAGGAGGACAAACACAATGGCAAAACACATAACCAAC
>CATNCF010000017.1 GCA_950097145.1 uncultured Lachnospiraceae bacterium | reverse complement strand
CAGGCGCGAAGCGCCGCATTTTTCGATATATTTGTCAAGTGCTTTTGGCAAAAAAAGTGGGGGATTTTAATAAAAAAGGCATCTGAAAGCCTTGTGTTTATTGGCTTAAAGATTCCGAGAGATTATAAAAAGAAAATGGAGGATTAGAAAAATGAAAGACTTTAAGTATGTAATCACAGACCCGGAAGGAATCCATGCACGTCCAGCAGGAATACTTGTGAAGACCGTGAAAGAGTTTGCATGTGATATTAAGATTTCAAAAGGCGGTAAGGCTATGAACTGCAAAGCAATCTTTGGGGTTATGGGACTGGGAGCAAAGAAAGGCGATGAAGTGACACTGACCTTTGATGGGGAAGATGAGGAACAGGCTTACGAAGAAGTCCATAAGTTTATGAGCGAAAATTTATAGAACGCAGTTTGGCCAGACGAAAGTGGAGATTAATGTCCGGGGGATACTGTCAGGTATCCCCCTTTGTATACCAGGAGGCAGATTATGAACGTATATGAAGGAAAAAGTGTATTTCACGGGATAGCTATTGGCAGGATCAGCATTTATAAAAAAGGGGAACAGCAGGTAAAGCGCGTGAAAATTGATGACGCAGAGACTGAGATTGCCCGTTATGAAGAGGCGAAAATTCAGGCTGTAAAGCAGCTTCAGGGATTGTACCAAAAAGCGCTGCGAGAGGTGGGGGAGGCAAATGCGGCTATTTTTGAGGTACATCAAATGATGCTTGAAGATGATGATTACAATGATTCCATTAAAAATATGGTGCGCACCCAGGAAGTGAATGCAGAGTATGCAGTGGCGTCAACCAGTGATAATTTTGCCCAGATGTTTGCGGCGATGGATGACGACTATATGAAAGAACGGGCAGCAGATGTAAAAGATATTTCGGAGCGTGTTCTTACCGTCCTGCATGGAGGAGGAGGCGGCGCCGCGGCAATAAAAGAGCCGTCTATTATCGTGGCAGATGATTTGGCGCCTTCTGAAACAGTACAGCTTGATAAAGAACTGGTGCTGTCATTTGTAACCGTTTACGGTTCACTGAATTCCCATACGGCAATTCTTGCGAGAACTATGGCCATTCCCGCCCTTGTAGGGACTCCGCTTCCGTTGGATGACACTATAGACGGAAAACTTGGGATTGTGGACGGTGTGAATGGGAAAATCTATGTAGATCCAGACGAGAGTACATTGGCCAGGCTGAAAAAGATGCAGCGGGAGGATATCCAGCGCAAAGAGCTTCTCCAGACGTTGAAAGGGAAAGAAAATATTACTCTTGACGGTAAAAACGTCATGTTGTATGCTAATATTGGAAATATAAAAGATCTTGCGGCGGTATTACAGAACGATGCTGGTGGAATCGGCCTGTTTAGAAGTGAATTCATTTATCTTGAGAAAGAAGATTATCCCACGGAGGAAGAACAGTTCCAGATTTATAAGCAGGCAGCGGAAACTATGGCGGGCAGACGGGTAATCATACGTACGCTTGACATCGGCGCGGATAAGCAGTGTGATTATTTTGGCATGGAACAGGAAGAAAATCCCGCGCTTGGCTGCCGGGCAATCCGCATCTGCCTGACCAGGCCGGAACTATTTAAGACACAATTGCGTGCTTTGTTCCGTGCCAGTGCATATGGGAAGATTGCCATTATGTATCCCATGATTACCAGTGTGAAAGAAGTGAAACGGATACAGGAGATTGTTTCGCTGGTCAAAGCGGAGCTTACCAATCAGGGAATTGAATTCGGCGAGCCGGAACAGGGGATTATGATTGAGACGCCGGCGGCAGTGATGGTCAGTGAGGAATTAGCAGAAGAGGTTGATTTCTTTAGTATTGGAACCAACGATCTGACTCAGTATACACTTGCCATTGACCGTCAGAATACGAAACTGGATGAATTTTATGATTCCCATCATCCGGCAGTTCTGCGCATGATTTCCATGGTAGTGCAAAATGCCCACAAGGCAGGAATCTGGGCTGGGATCTGCGGGGAACTTGGTGCGGATCAGACCCTTACCCAGGAATTTCTTGCCATGGGCGTAGATGAATTATCTGTATCACCGGGGAGTATACTTCCCATTCGCAAGATTGTACTGGAGACAAATGTGGAAGAGTACAAGGCGGGAAAATAAATGCTGTCAGAACAGAGACATGAACTGATTTTAAAACTTCTGGAGGAAAATGGAAGCGTTACGGTAACAGAGATGAAGGAGCTTCTGGATACCTCAGAATCTACGGTACGCCGGGACATCACAGCTCTTGACCGGGAAGGAAAGCTTGTGAAAGTATTCGGCGGCGCTGTAACGGCAGAAAAACATGCGGTCACAGCCCATGAGTATACGGTTGCCCAGAAGATCAATTTAAACCAGGAGGAAAAGGAAAAAATTGCAAGATATGCAGTATCACTGATAGAACCAGAAGATTTTGTATACTTGGACGCAGGCACTACCACAGGCTGTATGCTGGACTATATCGAGGAAAAAAGGGCTGTTTTCGTGACCAATGCAGTTGCCCATGCCCAGCGCCTGGCGTCTAAGGGAATGAAGGTGCTTCTGGTGGGAGGCGAACTTAAGGCCACTACGGAGGCAGTGATTGGAACACAGGCTATGCGCATGATACAGGGGTATCATTTTACAAAAGGTTTCTTTGGGACCAATGGTGTGACAAGGGAATGCGGCTGCACCACGCCGGACGCCAATGAAGCCATGGTAAAACAGACGGCTGTGGAGCATTGCAAAAATTGCTATGTGGTCTGTGACTCGTCAAAGTTTGACCAGGTGAGTTCCGTGACCTTTGCACCATTTTCATCTTCTGTCTATATAACGGAACAGTCCGCTGCCGGATATGAAACATGTGATAACATTCTGGTTGTTTGAGAATAACAGTGTGAAAACAAATTATGAAAGAAAGCATGGAGGTCCTGCATGTACTCATTTTTTCATGAAAAGGAGAAAATTATATGGCTAATATACCAACCCCTCATATTGAAGCAAAGGCAGGAGATTTTGCAAAAACAGTTCTGATGCCGGGTGATCCGCTGCGGGCAAAATTTATCGCTGATACCTATCTGGAGCAGGCGCACTGTATTAATCAGGTGCGGGGAATGCTGGCGTATACAGGAACTTACAAGGGAAAAGAAGTATCTGTTATGGGTTCTGGAATGGGAATGCCTTCGATTGGAATCTATTCTTATGAATTGTTCAATTTTTATGATGTAGATCAAATTATCCGGGTAGGATCTGCGGGAGGAATCCAGGAAGATGTCAATGTTATGGATGTTGTGATTGGGATGGGGGCTTCCGTGGTTTCCAGTTATCCAGACCAGTTTGGCTGTCCAGGGCATTTAGCGCCTCTTGCGGATTACCATCTTCTGAGCACTGCAGTGGAGAGCGCTAAGGCTCTTGGAGCAGAGGTGAAAGTTGGAAATATTTTATCGGAAGATGCGTTTTATTCCGAACGCTCCAAGGACTGTTTCAAGAAAATGGGCGTGCTGGCAGTGGAGATGGAGAGCGGAGCCCTCTATTTAAATGCCGCAAGGGCTGGAAAGAAAGCGCTTTGTATTTTAACAATTTCAGATCATTTATACCGTTCCGAAGAACTTTCCTCGAAACAGCGGCAGGAGGGATTTGGAAAGATGATTGAAATAGCACTGGAAACGGCAGTAAAGGCATAATGTACTTGAAAATGGCGAAAAGAGAGAAATATATGAAAAAGGGCTTAAAGTGGAAAATAGTAAATGTTCTGCTTATTCTTCTGTTTGCAGTATCACTGGAATGCATTCCGGTTCATGCAGCAAAGCTTCCAGCTTTGAAAGTCAAAGGGACCCAATTAATGAATGCCAAAGGAAAACCTGTTCAGTTAAAAGGAGTCAGCACCCATGGATTGTCCTGGTATCCCCAATATGTGAACCAGAAAGGGTTTACTTATATGAAGAAGAAGTGGGGAATCAACACAGTGCGCCTTGCTATGTATACAGGAGAATATAACGGCTACTGCACAGGAGATGCCAAGAACCGCAGGCTGCTGGAAAAGAGAATTGACAAAGGGGTAAAGTATGCTGCCAAAGCAGGACTGTATATAATTATAGACTGGCATATTTTAAGCGACGGCAATCCGAAAACCTATGAGAAGCAGGCGGTTTCCTTTTTTAAAAAAATGGCGTCAAAATATAAAAATTATTCCAATGTAATTTATGAAATCTGTAATGAGCCAAATGGAGGAACCACCTGGAATGACATTAAAAGCTATGCGAAAAAAGCAGTGAAGGCAATTCGTTCCAGGGATAAAAAAGCAGTGATTCTTATCGGGACACCCACCTGGTCCCAAGATGTAGATCTTGTGGCGGACAGCCCTTTGAAAGGATATAAAAATCTGATGTACAGCCTTCATTTTTATGCTGGCACCCATGGAGATTACCTGCGGCAAAAAGCACAGGCGGCTCTGGACAAAGGACTGCCTCTGTTTGTTTCAGAGTTTGGGATTTCCGACGCCTCCGGCAATGGCGCTCTCAATAAGGCGGAAGGCAGTAAGTGGATGAAGTTTTTGAATAAAAATAAAATCAGCTATGTGGGCTGGAGTCTGTCAAATAAAGAGGAAAGTTCCGCCATTTTGAAATCTTCCAGCAAAAAGACTACAGGCTGGAACAATAAGGATCTTACGCCCTGGGGAAAATGGCTGCTGAAATACTTTAAATAGAAACAAAGATAAAAATCTGACAGATGGGTTGTTTTTTTGCCTGTTTTGCAGTATATTATTAGTAAGAAATAAAAAATGTTCTACAGTCTTTCAGAAAGCTGTACATTTCTGATATACATAAGAAAGCAGGTGGAAGGTATGAAGAAATATAAGAGAAATTCATTTGAAGTAGAAGCAGAAGCATATGAAGTTGGAAAAGGAATGGAAGATGGATTTATGTCCTGGACCTCTGTTTTGACCACTGGATGGGTTTCCACAGATAAGCTTTTGAAAATAACCAGAGAAGATGGCACCGTGGTATGTCCCTTTATCCAGAACCGCAGAGGGTTGATCTTCCTGCGGGAAGGCGATTATATTATTAAGGAACAGGATCAGGAACGCCATGTCTGCGGGGCAGATAAGTTTGCTGACAGATATCTTCTGGTGGAATAACAGCGGTTTGTTTTTTCAAAAGAATAGGTATAGAATGGAACAGAAATCCCGGATTTGGGATTTCTGTTTTTTATCCTATGGAAAATTCCGTTGAAACTGCCTATAGGATAAAAAGCCCTCCGGGCAGGAACGCAGGGTCTGCCCCAGCAAAGCGAGGGTACTGCGGCAGAAGGGAATTATGCTGCAAAAGCAACCCGCCACAGGCGAAGAATTCTGTAAAGCAGGATTCTTTTTATGAAGTGATTTTAAGGAGAACAGCTATGTCATTACAGTTAATTTTTGGAGGCTCCGGCAGTGGAAAATCCGATTATGTATATCGGAGAATTTTAAAACAGTCTAGGGAAGAGCCAGACTGCACATTTTTTATTCTGGTGCCGGAACAGTTTACCATGCAGACACAGCGGGAGTTGGTGGCAAGACAGAAAAACCACAGTATTATGAACGTGGATGTGGTGAGTTTTAACCGCCTTGCTTACCGGATTTTTGATGAACTGGGCATGGGAAGACTGAATATTTTAGAAGAGACAGGAAAAAATCTGGTACTGCGGAGGGTGGCGGAAGAACAGCAGGATCATCTGAAACTGCTGAAAGCAAGTATGAAAAAAACTGGCTATATTACGGAGATGAAGTCCATCATTTCTGAGCTGACCCAATACCGGATTACGCCGGAACGCCTGGATGTGCTGATTGGACAGGAAAAAAACCTGCCTGCGTTCCGCTATAAAATGCAGGATATTCAGACGATGTACCAGGGATTTTTGGATTATCTGGAAGGAAGATTTATTACAGCAGAAGAACTCCTGGAGGTATTTGCCCAGGAAGCCGCACGGTCAGAGCTTTTGAAGAATTCCGTGATTGTCCTGGATGGTTTCACTGGTTTTACTCCGGTGCAGTATTATCTTCTGGAACGGCTGATAAAACTGACCAGGGAATTATTTGTGACAGTGACATTGGATCAGAGAGAAGATCCTTATCACAGCAGGGGAATCCAGGATTTGTTCTGTATGAGTAAAAAGACCGTAGATACTTTGGTAAGAATGGCAGCAAATCAGCATGTGGACATTCTGGAACCAATCTGGATTTGCCATAGTGGAAACAGCCGCTTTGCTAATTCACCGTCCCTGTTGCGGCTGGAACAAAATTTATTCCGCTCACATCAGGAGACCTGCCATATTTCAGAATCAGAAAAAAATGATCAGAATATTTTTCTGTATTCGCTGCCGAATCCCAGGCAGGAGCTGGAGTTTGTGGCGGGAAAGATCCAAGAATTGGTGAGAGAACAGAAGTATCGTTATAAGGATATTGCCATTGTCTGCGGGGATGTGGAAATGTACGGCAATTATGCGGAAGAGATTTTTGATACCTATGAGATTCCTTTATTTTTAGATACCAGGAAGGATATTCTATTTCATCCCATGACCGAATTTTTAAGAGGAGTGTTGTTCATGGTTGAGCAGGATTTTTCTTATGAAGCGGTACTTGGGTATCTGCGCTGCGGCCTGTCTGGTTTTACCATGGAAGAAATTGATCTTTTGGAAAATTATGTGCTTGCCGGGCATATTCGGGGATTTGGAAGATGGCAGAATAAATGGGTGCGCCAAAACAGCGTACAGAATCAGGAAGAACTGGATAAAATCAATGAGCTGCGGGAACGGATTTTACAGCAGTTTCTTCCTTTACGGGAGATATTCCGGGGAAAGGGCCGTACGGTACTGGAGGAGTCCAGGGCCGTATACGAACTGATTTTTTCATTGGATGTAGAAGAAAAGCTAAAAGCATACGAGCAGCAGTTTCAGCAGCAGGGGAAGGGGGCCTTAGCCAGGGAATATGCCCAGATTTATAAAACGGTAATGGATCTGTTGGACAAAATGGTGGAGCTTCTTGGAGAGGAGAGACTCCGTGTGCGGGAATACCGGGAGATTTTGGAAGCAGGATTGGAAGCGGCGGCGGTAGGAATTATTCCGCCGGGTTATGACCGGGTGGTATTCGGAGATATTGAGAGAAGCCGGCTGACGGATATTAAAGCGCTGTTTTTTATTGGAGTGAACGACGGCCTGATTCCCAAAGCAGTGGAGCATGGAGGCATTATTTCACAGGCGGACCGGGAATTATTTGCGGCTCATGAGATGGAACTTTCCCCCACGGACCGGGAACGGAGCTTTATTCAGAAATTTTATCTTTATCTGAACCTTACCAAACCGTCCCAGCGTCTGTACCTTACCTGGTTTCGGGTAAATCAGGAGGGGAAGGAGAGCCGGAAATCTTATCTCTTGGGCGCCATTCAGAAAATATTTCCTGACTTTGCTGCTATAAGGGTGGAAGGTTTGTCTGGAATTGACCAGATGATAACGCCCAAAAGCAGCAGGAAATTTCTTGTGGAAGGATTGAAGAAAGCAAGAAAGGGAGAATTGTCCCAGGAATGGATGGGCTTGTACCTCTGGTACGAGAAACAGTCAGAGCGACGGGAAGAGCTTCTTTCATTTCTTGAAGCGGCGTTTTACCAGTATCAGAAAAAAAATATGGGGAAACAGGTGACAAGGGCATTGTATGGCAGCGTGCTGGAGAACAGTGTTACTCGTTTGGAGAAGTTCAGCGCCTGCGCCTGCAGCCACTTTCTCCAGTATGGCCTGAAACTTCAGGAACGCAGCCTGGGAGAATTTGCCCCGGTGGATATGGGAACCATGTTTCATGAAGTATTAGAGCGTTATGCAAACGCCATGGAACGAGAAGGATATCATTGGTTTGATGTGCCAAAAGAGGTGGAAAACAGGCTGATTAATTTTGCAGTGGAGGAAGCCTTACATACAGGGTTTGACAGTGTTTTGCTTACAGAGGCAAGAACAGCCTATCTTTTGGAACGAATGAAGCGTATTTTAAGACGGACGGTGGAGACTATTGCGGAGCAGGTAAGGACCAGTCATTTTTTTCCGGAGGGTTACGAGATTTCTTTTTCTTTTGTGGAAGATTTAGAGTCCGTGAATTTTATATTGAGCGATCAGGAGAAAATGCGGCTCCAGGGAAGGATTGACCGGATTGATACCCGCAAGACAGAAGATACCGTCTATGTGAAAGTGGTGGATTATAAATCTGGTAAGATGGATTTTCAGCTCTTGTCTCTTTATCACGGCTTACAGCTTCAGCTTGTGGTGTATTTGAATTCTGCAGTGGAATTATTTCAGAAAAAATATCCAGACAAGCGGGTTGTGCCTGGCGGGATGTACTATTATCATATGGATGATCCCATGATTGCAGGGGATTCCAGAAAAACAGATATCCAGATTCAGGAGGAAATTTTAAAGGAGCTGAAATTGAAGGGGGTAGCCTCCCAGATGGAAGATGAGAGCGTCAGCCCGAAAGCAAAAAAAGCAGGAGATGAAGAGTTCAAGATTTTATCAGGTTATGTAAATCATAAAATACAGCAGATCGGCAGGAAAATTTTTCAGGGAGAGATTTCAGCAGAGCCTTACCAGTTAGGAGACAGTACCGGATGTGATTACTGCCCCTATCACGGAATATGTGGATTTGACGCCGGAAGATCTGGCCAGGATTACCGAAAGCTGGAACATATCAAGGATGACGGGGAGATTTTAAGAAAAATGCAGGAGGTTTTATAGTCAGTATGGAGAAAACATGGACCAGACAGCAGCAGCAGGTAATTAAATTAAGGGATCGGAATCTGCTGGTGTCAGCGGCGGCAGGCAGCGGCAAGACAGCAGTTTTGGTAGAACGTATTATTCAAAAAATTACCGATAGAGAACATCCGGTGGATATTGACCGCCTGCTGATTGTGACATTTACCAATGCGGCGGCGGCGGAGATGAGAGAGCGGATCGGGCTTGCCCTGGGAGAGGCGTTAGAGAAAGATCCAGACAACGTTCATCTGCAGCGGCAGCAGACATTGTTACATACAGCAAGAATTACCACAATTCACAGTTTTTGTCTGTATGTGATACGCAATTATTTTCACCGTATCGATCTGGATCCGGATTTCAGGGTGGCAGAGGAGGGAGAATTGAAGCTTCTGCAGAGTGATGTATTAGATCAAGTATTAGAACAATATTACAAGGAGGCAGAACCAGAATTTCTTGCACTCTCTGAGATGATTGCTACCGGTAAGACCGATCAGCCGCTGAAGGACACGATTTTAAAGCTCTTTCGTTTTGCCATGAGCTATCCCTGGGTGGAGGAATGGCTTGCGGACTGCAGGAGGCCCTTCCATGTATCCAGCCAGGAAGCGTTTGACATGCTTCCCATGATGGAAGAATTGCTGGATTACCTGAAAAATCTCACGGCCCAGTGGGCGGCTCAGATGAAACAGTGCCAAAGCATCAGTCTTGCAGAGGACGGGCCTTCTGCTTATGCTGAACGAATGCAGCAGGAAGCAGAGGCCATGGAACAACTGGCAGACTGCAGGACCTATCAGGGATTTTATGAACGGATTCGTGGATTTTCTTTTCAGCGTCTGCCGGCGCTGCGGAAATTTTCAGGAGATTCAGCCAAAAAGGATCAGGTACAGAAACTGCGCAATGAGGTCAAAGCTTCTGTGAAAAAAATCACGGAACAGTTTTTTTTCCAGAGCCCGGAAGATATGAGAAGAGATATAGAAAAGTGCCGTCCAGCAGCAGATATGCTGATAGATGTCACCCTTGCCTTTATTCAAGCTTTTTCTGAAAAAAAGCAGGAAAAAAATATGCTGGATTTTAATGATCTGGAGCATTTTGCATTAAAGATTCTAATAAATGATGAAACCCATGAGCCAAGCCAGACGGCAGAAGAACTGCGGAAAAATTATGAGGAAATTATGATTGATGAATATCAGGATTCCAATTATGTGCAGGAAACGATTCTGCGGGCCGTGTCGAAGGAGCCAGAGGGACACAACATTTTTATGGTGGGGGATGTGAAGCAGAGTATTTACCGGTTCCGCATGGCGCGTCCAGAGCTTTTTATGGAAAAATATCATACCTATACCCAGGAGAAAAGTGAAAATCAGCGGGTGGATTTGCATAAGAATTTCCGCAGTCGCCGGGAGGTTCTGGAGACAGTGAATGATATTTTCTATAAGATTATGAATCAGGATATCGGAAATATTACCTATGACACCCAGGCAGCCCTTTATCCGGGAGCAGCATTTCCAGAAGGAGAACCGGGCATGTTTGACACCCGGATTCTGGTAATTGAGCCAGAGGAGGAAGATCAGGAAACTAAAGTCCAGGAACTTGAGGCAAAGGCGGTGGGAACAGAGATTCATCTACTCATGGAAAATCAAAAAATCACAGAACAGATGCCGTTGGGAGAAGATGAGGGTAGATTCAGGAAGATAAGGTATTCTGATATTGTGATTTTACTGCGTTCCTTAACCGGCTGGGCAGATACTTTTGTTAAGGTTCTGGGAGAAATGGGGATTCCGGCACGTGCGGCGGCGGGAACAGGATATTTTTCTGCATTTGAGGTACAGACAGCTTTGAATCTGTTAAAGATTTTAGATAATCCCAGGCAGGATATTCCTATGGCTGCGGTGCTGGCTTCCCCTATCGTAGGACTGACAGGGGAAGAACTTGCGATTCTACGGGTTCAGTTTCCAGAAGAAAAATTTTATCAGGCTGTGATGCGTTATGCTCCTGGAGGACAAGTGCTGCAGGGCGCAGAAGAAATTGCTGTCTTACCCCGGGAATCCAGGGAAAAGCTTCAGAAATTTCTGCAGCTTTTACAGGAGTTTCGAAAAAAGGCCAGTTATACCCCAATTCATCAGCTTCTATATGAAATTTTGGAAGAGACTGGCTATCAAGCCTATGTCTATGCCCTGCCGGATGGAGAAATTAAAAAAGCGAATCTTGACATGCTGGTGCAAAAGGCAATTGCCTATGAGAGCACCAGCTACCGGGGATTGTTTCATTTTATCCGCTATATGGAACAGCTCCAAAAATATGAGGTGGATTTTCCGATGGCAGAGGGGGAGGAAGCGGAGGATGCTGTGCGGATTATGAGCATCCATAAGAGCAAAGGGCTGGAGTTTCCAGTGGTATTTGTGTCTGGTCTGGGCAAGATTTTTAACAGCCAGGATGTCCGGGAACGGGTGGTTCTTCATCCCTCTCTTGGCATTGGCATAGATGTAACAGACCTAAAGCGCAGGCTGAGGACGCCGGGACTGACAAGGCAGTTTCTGGCGAGAAAAATTGCTATGGAGAATACTGGCGAGGAGCTGCGTGTCCTGTATGTGGCATTGACCCGTGCCAGGGAGAAGCTAATTCTTACTGGAGTTCTAAAGAAGGCAGAAGAGAAATTGGAAGAGCTGGGAGTTGAAATTATGGAAGAACTGCCGAAAGAAAACACACATCAGAAAGCAGAAACGGTGATGAAGGGGAACCAGGAGTTTTTGTCTTTTCTGAAACGATTGAATGCCAATACATTTTTGAAGTTTATTTTGATGGCATGTGCTGCATATCCAGGGAAATATCCAGTCCATCTCATTACCCAGGCCAAACTTCAGTCTGCCACAGAGGTACGGCTTGCCAAGGAAGAACTGACCAGAATAGAATTGTTCGCAAAGCTGAAACAGGCAGATCCGAAATGGGAACAGATGGCAGAGGAACGTCTGTCTTTTCAATATCCTTATGAAGAGGAGACTGTTATGCGCACTAAGGTATCTGTCTCCGAGCTCAAACACAGGATGATGGAACGAGTGATGGAAGAAGAGCAGATAAAACAATTAGCCTGGGAAGAAGAAACACAGCAGGCTGCACAGATCCAAAATGGCGCAGTGCAGCAGGAACACTATATTCCGGCGTTTATGGAAGGAGTCCGGGAAGAAAATACAGGGGCAAAACGGGGGACGGCAATGCACCGCATCCTGGAATGCTATGATTTCACACAGCCTTCTGATACTTTGGAGAAACAGCTTAAGGATATGGAAGAGCATAAGAAAATTGAAAAAGGTATGCTGGATCTGGTGAAAGTATCTTCATTAAGGAGATTTCTTACTACGCCTCTTAGCCTCAGGATGCAAAAAGCGGCCGGAAACGGAAAATTGTATAGGGAGAAACCCTTTGTCATGGGCAAGCCGGCCAGGGAAGCTTTAGAGGAGAGCAGCAGCCGGGAATTACTGCTGATTCAGGGAATTATTGATGTTTTTTTTGAAGAAGAGGATGGCATTGTGCTGGTGGATTATAAGACAGACCGTGTGCAGTCCAGCAAGCAGTTAGCGGACCGTTACAGAAAGCAGATGGAGTTCTACCAGGAGGCCGTTGAAAGAGCTTTGGAGAAACCGGTAAAAGAAAAGATTCTATACTCTTTCTGTCTCCAGGAAGCGATTTTGATTTAAGTATTTAGGAAACAATTGGATAAAACAGAAATTTTGCCTCCTATGTTGCAGCCGCGAGGTTATCTTTCGTTCCATTCGTCCCGTTTTTTTACGATTTTCCGAAAATCTTCCCTTGCGATATCATATTTGGAAGGATCCTGCAGGATTGCGGAAGGATGGTATACTGCAGTTAATGCGCAGTTGTTTCGGAAGGTCCAGGCGCCATGTTGTCTGGTGATTTTCTCAAATTGGGTGTTCTGTGGATAAAACTACGGAAACATTACCTTGATTTTATGATTCCGCAATTATATAATGATGAGGTGAAAAGGGGCAATAAAATTTATAAATATTGAAGGAGTACATAGAGAAAATGAATAAGCTGCAGATATTCGTGAAAGCAATTTATGCAGGATTTGTGATTGGAATAGGAGGCATCGTTTATTTGTCAATGGAGAACAGAGTGATAGGATCTTTATTGTTCTCTTTTGGCTTACTGACGATTGTGACGCAGGGATTTTATCTGTATACTGGCAAAATCGGATTTGTCAGGGAATGGAAAGAACTTCCTGATATGGCAATAACCATATGTGGAAATTATATCGGCACAATGGCGGCTGCCCTTTTGGCAAATGCTGCCCAGGTGGACATAGACAGCTCGAAACTGGTAGAGGCGAAATTAGAGAATGAACTATGGAATGTATTTTTATTATCGATTCTTTGCGGCGTTATGATGTATCTGGCTATTGATAACTACAACAAGAGTAAAAATATAGTGTTTATTATTGCGCCTGTAATGATATTTATATTGTCAGGATTTGAACATTCGATTGCTAATATGTTCTATTTTAATTTGGCTGGATCTTTTCAGTTCAAAACATTTTGTTATATTTTAGTAATGCTGGCGGGCAATGGTATTGGGGCCAGAGTTTTTGGCATCAGGCCGTGTGATGCATAAAAAGTTCTTACCCTGCAAGGATTCATGCGGAGCGTGGTGAACGCTGGCATAAAAAGGGGCTGTCGGTTAATACCGATTTGTGTTATATTCCCTTTACGGGAAACCATAGAGCCCAAGGCGGCTTTACCCCTCTTGTTTTTTCGCAGGGTTAACAGCTTTCCAGACGAAAGAACGGAGGGCGATACAATGGTTACATATCAGGATTTCTTATAGCATATCTGGCAGTGGAGCGCAATTCACATAAATCCCTCCATCATTACCCGCACTCTGTTATTGCACTTCTAAATCCATGTTTTATACAGAACATATATTTGTCTATAAATTATCAGATAATTTCATGCTATTTCCTCACTTCAGGGCTGCAATTGTTCATAAACCTATATGGGATATACACACCTTTTACAATTTTGATACAATTCCATTCCCCGCTTTTCCCAGAATTTAAATTTATCGAAGCTATTTCAAAAAGAATAGCAAAATACGCAGAAACAAGGGATGGAAGGGGGGTGGTTCACTTTCCAGACCGTTACCACATAAATTTTTAAGATTCAGTTAAGGAGATTTTTATAATGGCATTGAGAAAAGCTGTGCGGAAAGACAATTCAGTCAGTGTCTGCGTTAATTCCACAACCCCGGTTATCAGTCCGAAGGAACTGGAAGAATGGTTTTTTATCACAGAAATTTCACAGAATCGGAGGAGAAAATTTAACTTCATTTAAAGTTCCAAGATTATACTGAGCAGGAATTAAAATAATGTATGGCAGAAAGGAATTGTGACGCTTATGAAGAGAAAATATATCGCATTATTGCTTAGCGCAGCTTTAAGTTTGTCTATATTGAACGGATGCGGGGGAACCGATAAAGAAAGGAAAACAAACAGGGATGTTTCCCAGAATGAGGAAGACGGGGAAGCAGTCTATGGAGAAGTCAGCGAGATAGAAGAAAGTACGATTACTATCAAGCTGGGAACCAGAAAGGAGATGGAACGTCCAGAGAAATCAGAGGGGAATCCTTCACAGCAGGAGTCTGGAGAAATTCCAGAAAAGCCATCCGGGGAAATTCCAGAGAAGCCGTCCGAAGAACGGCAAGAGGGAGCGTCAGGAGAGAAGCCGTCTGGGGAACGTCCGGAAGGAGAAGGGGATCAGCAGCCAAAAGGAAAGCAGATGCCGGAGGGAGAGCTGGGAGAACTGCCTTCTATGCTGGAACTTACAGGGGAGGAGCAGGAAATTGCGGTAACAGAAGATACACTGATAAAACGGCAAAATATGGGAGGACCCGATCATGGAGAAGAACAAGGAGAAGAAATTACAATAGCAGACTTATCTGAGGGAGATACCGTTCAGGTATTGTTTACAGAGGATGGAAATGCGAAAGAAATTATTGTGATGTCAGGAGGACCAGGCGGGGGCATGGATCAGCAGTCAAAGCCGGAGAATTATGTATCTGTGAAAGAATACAGTGAGGATATTCATTCAGAAGGCGAGAGCATTCATTCAGAAGGCACAGATGAAAATGCAATTTTAATCTCCCAGGGAGCTAGCGCCAAGTTAAAGAATTTCAGCATATCCAGAGAATCCCAGGACAGCACAGGGGGAGACCAGGCAAGCTTTTACGGTGTAGGGGCGGCAGTACTTGCGGAAGGAGGATGCGCATATCTTTCAGACAGTTCCATTACTACAGATGCAGCAGGCGGAGCTGGGATATTTGCTTATGGAGCTGGGACGGTATATGCAGCCGATACGTTTATTACCACACAACAGGATGCATCGGGAGGAATCCATGCTGCCGGGGGAGGAACATTGTATGCCTGGGATATGCAGGTGGAAACCAATGGAGAATCAGCAGCGGCAATCCGCAGTGACAGAGGAAGCGGAACCATGGTGATAGACGGCGGAACTTATGTGTCCAATGGCGTGGGTTCTCCCGCTGTATACAGTACGGCAGAAATTGCTGTAAATCATGGGAATCTTACGGCAAACGGTTCAGAGGCAGTATGTATCGAAGGGCTAAATTCCCTCCGCCTTTATGATACAAATTTAACTGGCACTATGGGGGAGGATGATAGAAACGATTGCGTATGGAATGTGATTCTCTATCAAAGTATGTCAGGAGACGCAGAGGAAGGAAATAGTACCTTTGAGATGCAGGGCGGAACCTTGAAGTCGAACCATGGGGGCATGTTTTATACCACCAATACGGAGTCTACCATTATGCTGTCGGGAGTAACCCTTGAAAATGCCAGTGACAGCCTGTTTTTTCTGAAATGTACCGGAAATCAGAACCAGCGCGGCTGGGGGATGGCAGGAGCGAATGGCGCAGACTGTCTTTTTACAGCCAGCAGCCAGAGTATGGAAGGAGATATTATCTGGGACAGCATCAGTGAACTGGATTTTTATATGGAAGAAAACAGCAGCCTCACTGGCGCGGTAAAACAGGACGAAAGCTGCGCAGGCGATGGAGGAGAGGGATATTGCAATTTGTATCTGGGACAGGGATGTACCTGGACTGTGACAGGGGACAGCAGTCTTAGCACATTATCCAGCCAGGGAAGTATTGCAGATGACACTGGGAAAGCTGTTACCGTCCAGGGAACAGATGGGACTGTCTATGTGGAAGGGGACAGCAGTTATACCATAACTGTGGAAAATTACAGTGACAACGCAGATTTTTCAGAGGCGCCGGAACTGACAAAGTGGGCGGATTACCAGGTGGAAAAGCCGTCAGAGTTTGCTTAGGGAGGGAATAGGATGAGTAAAAAAACAGTCAGATGGAAGGAATTATTCAAAAAGAAGAAATTAATCATATTGGTACTGGCCGCCGGGGCAGGTCTTGTTACTTTTGGCATTTATTCAGTAAAGGGTACGCCGGCAAAGGGAGGGCAGGAACAGAAATCTGCGGTTCAGGAAACTCAAGCCCAGACAGGAAGCATTTCCAATACCATTGTGGGTACAGGAAACCTGGAACTGCAGGAAGGAGATACCATTACCATTCCTTCTGGAATTATTGTAGAAGAAGTGAAAGTGGAGAATGGCGATTCTGTCTCCAAAGGAGATGTGCTTGCAGAAGTAAATGCAGCATCGGTTCTGCGCGCCATGGAATCCGTGCAGGAGCAGATTGACGCTTTGGATGAAGAAATTGAAGAGAGTAAAGATGATACGGATGCAGAAACCATCAAATCTAAGGTAGAAGGAAGAGTAAAGAAAATATTTGTGCAGGAAGGACAGGATATTACCGACTGCATGGCGGAACAGGGAGCTTTGATGCTGCTGTCCATAGATGGATATCTGGCAGTGGAAATTCAGACCAATGCAGAACTGTCCAAAGGAGATGCAGTTACCATAGCCCGCTCTGATGGAAGCAGTAAGGAAGGAACCGTGGAAACTGTTTCAAATGGAAGATGCACCATTCTCTGTTCAGACAGCGGAATAGGAATGGAGGAAGATATAACTGTTTCTGACACTCAGGGAAATGCCCTGGGAACCGGCAGAACATATATCCATCAGCAGCTTGCAGTTACTGCGGCGGCGGGGACAGTAGAAGAGATCTGTGTGTCAGAGGATCAGAAAGTATATACAGATACCGCCCTTCTTACGGTTGACAATGGAGGGCAGAGCCTGGAATATCAGGAACAAATGACAAAGCGGCAGGAACTGGCAGAAAGCCTGCAGAAATTGATAAAATTGTCTAAGAGCGGAACCATAACTGCAGAGGCAGATGGAATCATTCAGTCTGTAAACATTTCTGCAGAAAGCAGCCAGAAGGAAGAGGGAACAGAAAATCTGCAGATATCCCAAAATACAGTGGCTCTTGTGGGCAGTGTGGCAGAAATTCCTGAGTCAGAGCAGGAAACAGAAGAAAAAGTGGAAGAGGAACTTCTGACATTGGAAGTCACAGATTTTGGCGCGTCGGGAAGAAACACTGTTGTGGTAGAGACGCCAAAAACAGGAGCAAAACCCCAGATAGAAATAAATACGGAAGATGGGAGCTATCATGGAGCAGTCTCCTGGAAACCAGAGGATGAAAAATTTAAAGAAAAGACCTCTTATCAGGCGTCTATAAACTTATATGCAGGGGAGGGATACTATTTTACTGGCGAGAGTGTCAGCAAAGTGAAAACAGGGGTTCTTTCAGGGGTAACTGTGTCAGAAGATGGAAAGAATCTCAGTATGCAGATTACGTATCCTTTTACAGAAGCAGCAGAAAAGGAAGAACAGAAAGATCAGAAAGAGGAGCAGAAGGAAGAAGAAAATAAACAGGAAAAAACTTCAGAGGAGGATTCTGGAGAGAAAAAAGAGAACCAGGCAGAACCAGTAGAAGAAATTCAGAATAAAAATGTAATAGAAAATGAAAATGCCCAGATCCAGAAGCAGGCAGCTTTACAGGGCAGTTCTGGAAATGTATCTGGTACGGTTAACGCCGCGTCTGTAAGCGCTAAAACTTCAGGGGAACAGGAAGATACAGAAAGCTCAGATTCCAGCAGTGAGGTTGCGGCTTTTACATTGGTGGCAGGAGATGCTATGGTATTATCCGTAAATGTGGATGAATTGGACATTAATGCTGTGGAAGAACAGCAGCAGGCAAAAATTACTTTAGATTCTATGGAAGGAGAAACGTTTGCTGGTACGGTTATAAAAGTAGGGAGTTCTGCCAGCAGTTCCAGTGGCGGTGTTGCAAAATATACAGTAAAGATTTCTATTCCGAGAGATGAGAGGATGAAAGAGGGAATGAATGCTTCTGCAGTCATTACCATTGAAGAGCGTGAGAATGTGGTGACAATTCCAGTAAATGCATTACAGGAACGCGGAAATCGTGTATTTGTCTATACTGAGGCAGACAGCGAGGGAAATCTCTCTGGAGAAAAGGAGATTACGACCGGATTATCTGATGGAGATATGGTAGAAATTACAGAGGGCTTGTCGGATGGCGATAAGATCTATTATCAGAAGACAGGAAATATTTCACAAAAAGGCTTTGAAGGCATGGAAGGCAGGCCGAATATGGAGGATATGCCTCAGGGCGGACCGCCAGAAGGAAAGTTCGGAGGCGGAATGCCGGGAAGACAGGAATAGGAGAGCGGGATATGATTAAGCTGCAAGAGGTTTCAAAAATATATGAAATGGGTGATGACAGAGTGTATGCCCTGGATCATGCCAATATGGAAATAAGAGAGGGAGAATTTGTCAGTATTGTAGGGCCTTCCGGAAGTGGAAAATCCACAATGATGAATATTATTGGCTGTCTGGATACGGCGGATGAAGGCTCTTATATTTTAGATGGGATTTCTATTGAACGCTATTCCGAAAAAGAACTGGCGAAGATCCGTAATCAGAAAATTGGGTTTATTTTTCAGAATTTTAACCTTCTGCCCAGGCTTACGGCAGAGGAGAATGTGGAACTCCCGTTGATTTACCAGAAATTGTCGTTGCAGGAACGGAAGCATAGAGTGAGGGAAGCCATGGAGCAGGTGGAACTTTCCCAAAGGATGAAACACCGCCCCACAGAACTGTCAGGGGGACAGCAGCAGAGGGTGGCAATCGCCCGTGCCCTGGTGACAAAGCCGTCGCTGTTTCTTGCGGATGAGCCTACGGGAAATCTGGATTCCAGGACGGGACAGGAAATTATGGAATTATTTCATAATCTTCATGAGGCAGGAAATACAATTGTATTAATTACCCACGATAGACAGGTGGCAGAAGAAGCAGAGCGGAAAATTCATATCCGCGATGGAAAAGTCAGGGAGGTGGAAGTGGGATGATTCAGACAGGAAAAATGGCATGGAACGCAGTCTGTGCTAATAAATTAAGAACATTTCTAACCATGCTGGGAATTATTATTGGTGTGGCGGCGTTGATTATACTGGTATCAATTGCAGATGGTGCAGGAAATTCCGTATCCAGCCAGATTTCCGAAATGGGAAGCAATTACCTGAGCGTACGAATTTCAGATAATAAAGAAAATCCCTTAAAATTAACGGAATTTTCAGAACTGTTTGATGAAGAAGTTTTTCTCTCCTCAGCTCCGGTGGGAAGAACCAGCGCCACTGGTAAAAGCGGATATAGCAGCAGCTCCATCAATATTTACGGAACCAGCGGGGGATATTTTTCTGTTATGGGTATGGAACTGTATGCAGGCAGGCTGCTGAAAAAGACAGATCTGGAAAATCATTCTTATGTGATCGTCATTTCTTATGATACGGCAGTGGAATATTTTGGCAGGGGAGATGCTGTTGGGGAAACGCTTTCACTGGATGGAAAATCATTTCAGGTGGCAGGCGTGCTTTCGAAAGACGCAGCTTCCCCCTCGTCTGCGATGTCGGTTAGAAGCAGTGAAGACACTTCTGAGACGGTGTCCCTGGAGGGATATATTCCTTATTCAACTCTGAGCAGGATTGCCGACAATGTGTTGGAAATTAACCAGTTCTATGTGTCTTCTGAGAATGAAGAGTCTATGGATGAGGCAGAACTCCGGCTGGAAGAAATTCTATTGAAACGTTTTGGCAATGATGAGGATGCATTTTCCATACAGAATCAGTCTGAGATTATGGAGGCTATGGCAGAAGTGGACCATACCATGTCCTTGATGCTGGGAGGGATAGCGGCAATATCACTTCTGGTGGGAGGAATCGGCATTATGAATATCATGCTGGTATCTGTGACAGAGCGTACCAGAGAGATCGGAATCCGCAAAGCTATTGGAGCTGGACAGAGCAGCATTATGTTCCAATTTTTGTTAGAGGCTCTGATTGTCAGTCTGGCAGGATGTCTGGCGGGGATAGGATGTTCCTGGTGCGGCCTGAAGGTGATAGGAGCTATTATGGGTTCTTCCATACAGGTTGCCATGAATGGAAAAGTTGCATTACTTTCCGTGCTGTTTTCTGGGGTCATTGGAATTGTATTTGGTTTGTATCCTGCAAAAAAAGCGGCAAAGAAGAAGCCCATTGACGCTTTGCGCTATTCTGGTTAAGAGGGTTTGAAACCACTGCGGAATTGTCAGGAGACTGCCCATGTATTGAAATGACGGATAACAATCCGTCATTTTTTTCATACATTAGTATTAAGTACTTGTAAGGAGATTTCAATGGAAAAATTAATGGAAATCAGCCACGTGAGCTACTCCTATCACTCCATGCAGGGAGAAACCCCGGCGTTATCCAATATAAATTTTACGGTTCATAAAGGTGACTTTCTGGCAATTGTCGGTCCCAGTGGCTGCGGCAAATCCACCCTTCTTTCCCTGTTGGCAGGTCTGATAGAACCGGAACACGGTTCTATTTTACTTTATGGGCAGAAATTGTTCCAGAAGACCAGCGGGACGATTGGCTATATGCTGCAGCACGATCATCTGTTTGAGTGGCGCACCATTGAGAAAAACGTCTTGCTGGGGCTGGAAATCCAGAAAAAACTTACTCCTGTGGCACGGGAGAAAGTATATGATATGTTGAAAACTTATGGACTCTATAAATTTAAGAATGCAAGGCCATCCCAGCTTTCAGGAGGGATGAGACAGCGTGCCGCATTAATTCGTACCCTTGCCCTGGAGCCGGAACTTCTGCTGCTGGATGAACCATTTTCAGCCTTGGATTATCAGACAAGGCTTACGGTAGGCGATGATATTGGTTCCATCATAAAGAAAGAACAAAAAACAGCTATATTGGTAACACATGATTTATCAGAAGCAGTGAGTCTTGGAAACAGGATTCTTGTATTGGGCAAGCGTCCGGCAACCATTAAAAGCGTTGTGGATATTTCTTTCCCAGAAAATATCAGTCCTTTGGAACGAAGAAATTTGCCGGAATTTAAAGATTATTTTAATAAAATATGGAAGGAGTTGAATCATGATGAGTGAAATATCTCTTGCGCAGCAGAAATTTCTGCTTACCCAAAAAAAGCACAGGCGCACGGTAACTATCAGTCGAATGTGCATTTTTCTATGCTTTTTGGGACTATGGGAAGGAGCTGTCAGACTGCAGTTTATTGATTCCTTCTTCTTTAGCAGTCCCTCCCGTGTTGTTCTCTGTGCATATAACATGGCGGCAGACCACTCTTTGTTCGGCCATATAGGAATTACTTTATTTGAAACCATTACAAGCTTTGCACTTGTTTTAATTTTTGCACTTATTATAACAATTATACTATGGTTTAATAAAAAAATCTCAGAAACCATGGAACCTTACCTGGTAATCCTTAATAGTCTTCCAAAATCTGCCCTTGCCCCATTACTGATTGTATGGCTGGGCGCTAATTATAAAACAATTATTATTACTGGCATGTCTGTGGCAATTTTTGGTTCTATTTTAAGTCTTTATACCAGTTTTCAGTCTGTAGATCCAGAAAAAATCAAATTGATACAGACACTGGGGGGAACAAATTACCATGTCCTTACCAAAGTGGTGCTTCCTGCCTGCATCCCTTCTTTTTTCTCTATAATGAAAGTGAATATCGGGCTGTGCCTGGTAGGAGTAATCATCGGTGAGTTTATCGCATCCCGGCAGGGTCTTGGATATCTTATCATATATGGGAGCCAGGTGTTTAAATTGGACTGGGTCATTATGTCCATTGTAATACTATGTCTTCTTGCCTGGGGGCTTTACAGTCTTTTGAGCCGTTTGGAAAAAGGATATCAGAAACGAATGTCATGAGGATAATTTAAGGGGGCAATAGGCAGCCCCCTTCCTCTCTCTGCATTTTTATTCGGTAGAATACATAATTCAACCCTTAATAAACTTTTTTGTGCCTTGTCTTTTTTGCGCTGGAACTCAAGAAGATTTTGTTCTGCTTTTTGTGATAATGTTTCATTGAGATCCTTTCTCCAGAGAGCAGTTCATTTACGGTAATTTCCAGAACATCGCATAAATCCAGCATAATAGATACATCTGGACAACTTTTTCCTGTTTCCCATTTTGAGACTGCCCGGTTGGTAATAATAAGTTTTTTAGCTAACTGCATTTGTGTAAGCCTTTGTTCCTTACGGCAAGCAGCAATAAATGTTCCGATTGTTTCCTGATTCATTTCTTGACCTTCTTATTGACATAACACTTAATATAATACGTTCATGGAAGGAACTGGCGGTGGATTTTCGGCGATTCTACCGTTGTTTGACTTGAAAATAATAGTATAAGGCATTGTTTTAGATTCGTCAATTTTGGAATTTACAAAGGAAAAGGTGATTGTTCGTTCTGGGACTGAGACAATCACCGTAAGCAGATGTGAATTATGGACAGGCTGATATAAAAATAATTTTTATTTTTCCACAGAAAGAATATCTTCCACTCCACAATTAAGATAAATACAGATTTTTTCTAATATATCAAAGCTTATGCGTGTAGTTCTGTTGTGATTCAGATTCCTGAGTGTGGTGGTAGATATTCCCGTGTCTTTTGCTATTTTGTTTTGAGATATTCCTTTGTGTTCTAATATTTCATTAAGGGTAACTTTCATTGATCATCACTCCAAACTTGTATATAGGATAAAGTTTTTCCCGAAATTATTGAAATATGCATCGGGAATTTATGGACATGCAGTTTCGTGGTTTCCACAATTAGACTGGCGTTTCAGTAATGATTCAATCATATATCCAAGGGCGGTTAAATCAGCAGAAAGAATTTCAAGTTCTTTTTCACTGAGGCATTCAGTAAGCTGGCAGGCGACAGTTGTAAGAATATAGAGGTTTGAACAATTATTTTTCATAATTTTCCTGATAATAGTCTTTTGTATACTGTACGCTGGGAAAAATAAATCGTGAGAAAATTTTTTGCAGCAGGTGCTTGAATAATTATGTGAGATAAGATATAATCAACAGAGTAATAAGAGTAAGGTTTTCCTTTGCCGCCGGGTAGGGGAATTTGCACCAGGCTTCATATCATTAGGCCATAGAAGATATGAGGTTCTGGTGCTTTTTATTTATGAAAGGATTAAGATGTATGCGAAGAAATGATATTATGAGTACATGGAATGAATATGTAAAATATGCAAGTTTAAATATCTTAGGAATGCTGGGGCTTTCTTGTTATATCCTTGCTGATACTTATTTTGTAGCGAAGGGGCTGGGGAGTGATGGGCTGGCAGCGCTGAATCTTGCCATACCAGTATACAGTCTGATTCATGGGACAGGGCTGATGATGGCGATGGGAGGGGCTACCCGCTTTTCTATTTTAAAAAGCCAGAAATCAGGGAGAGAAAGGAGTCAGGTTTTTTCCCAAACGGTGATTTTGGCATCAGGTTTTGCCCTTCTGTTTGTGCTTGCCGGGATTTTTGGTGCGGATTGGATCACAAATCTTTTAGGCGCAGATAAGGCGGTGTATGATATGTGCAGGACATATTTAAAGGTGCTGCTTCTGTTTTCGCCAGCATTCCTTGCGAATGATTTGCTGCTTTGTTTTGTAAGAAATGATGGAAATCCCCAGTTTGCCATGGCTGCTATGCTGGGAGGAAGCTTTTCAAATATCATATTGGATTATATCTTTATCTTTCCGTTCGGCATGGGGATTTTTGGCGCAGTGTTTGCAACGGGCCTGGCTCCCCTTATAAGTATTGGGATTCAATCCGTTTTTTTTATTCAGCGGAAAAATACGTTCCATATGGTGAAAACTGGCATTGCTCTAAGAAAGGGTGTGCAGATTATGGCAGGCGGAGCGCCCTCTTTGGTGGCGGAACTTTCTTCTGGAATTGTAATTGTGATTTTTAATACGATTATGCTGTCTCTAAAAGGAAATACCGGGGTGGCGGCTTATGGGGTCATAGCCAACCTGTCACTGGTGGTTATTTCTGTATTTACCGGCATTGCCCAGGGAATCCAGCCAATTATAAGCAGATATTACGGAGCAGGTGAAACTGGAAGAATATCTTCCGTGTTCCGCTATGCAGTGGCGACGGTTGTGGTTCTGTCCGTCTTGATCTATGCGGGGATGTTTTGGAAAGCAGATTTTGTGGTATCTCTTTTTAATAGTGAAGGGAAAGAGCAGCTTCAAAAGATTGCGGTAGAAGGGCTGCGCCTGTATTTTACGGCAATCGTATTTGCAGGTTTTAATATTGTGACAGCCATTTATTTTACCTCGATAGACCGGGCAAGACCTGGAAACGCTGTCTCAATACTGCGGGGATTTGTGCTGATTGTTCCACTGGCTTTTATGCTGTCTGAATTTTTTGGGATGACAGGGCTGTGGCTGACGTTTCCGGTTACGGAATGTTTGACAGCGGTGTTGGCGGGAGGTTTATATTTTCGAAGCTTAGGAAACAGCCATAACAAAGCAGAAGAATGAAAATTATATGTTTAAGTATGCTGTTTCTATTACGGAATTGGAAAGTGAATCCAATTGTGATTATTTTTATAAGCGGTATTGCTGGAGCTGTATTTTATCAGTGATCTATGATAGAGTTATAAAATCCTGAAAGTCCTTGAATATCTAATTGTATTATAGTATTTTATAGATAGATCAATTTTGGATTAATGTAAATATATCATTCACATAATCCTGCAAGTCATTTTTTAGCATATTAAATTGGTTAAAGTAATACAAAATTATGAAAAGAAGTAAGGGAAAGAAATGCGGAATAAAATTTTGAAGAAAATAGGATTTGGGCTTTTGGCGCTTGCATTCCTTGCCGTTCTTGGCTGGCAGTGTTTTCAAAAGCCAGATATCGCGCAGGAAGAGAAAAAGCAGGAAGAATACGCAGAATCTGCGGAAGCAGACAACTCAAAAGAGGAAGAGAAAGAGCAGACAAAGTCCAGAGAAATTCCGTCAGACAAAGAAGACAGAGAGCAAAAGGAATCCAAGAAGAACCAGGAGGAAACGATAGAAGGTTTTTCCCATATAGAGCCAGAACCTGTGTTAGATTTTGCCGAAATCCAGCTTATGGAGGCCGGGACAGTCCTGGATGTCTCTAATATGGGAACGGATATGGTTCATAGCCTGTTTTATAGTGAGGAACTTGGGGAGAAACTGCAGCAGAGAATTTCAGGAATTTCTTATCAGGAAAATGACAATATTTCTTTTAGCGAACTTCGGTATCTTAGAGTGCTGCATATGGGATTTGACGGGCAGACACATATTGGAGAGCTTGTGGTAAATGCTTCTATTGCAGAAGAACTACTGGAAATTATGGAAGAATTATATAAAAATTCCTATCCCATAGAAAAGATGGTTCTCATAGATGAATACGGTGCAGAAGATGAATTATCCATGAGCGACAATAATACTTCCGCATTTAATTACCGGGAAATCGCAGGAACCGGCAGAATGTCCCGCCATAGTCTGGGTGTTGCCATAGATATTAATCCCAGGTATAATCCCTATGTGAAGAAAAGCGGCAGCGGTGACACAACGATCAGTCCTGCAAACGGTGCAGACTATGCAGAGCGCAGCCGGGAGTTTGAACATAAGATAGATGAAAATGATCTGTGCTATCAGTTATTTACAGAACATGGATTTACCTGGGGAGGAAATTGGAATTCTGTAAAGGATTACCAGCATTTTGAGAAATAGTTGTGAAAAAATCAAAAAAGAGTTATACTTTAGCATGAGGAGGGACCCGCGAAGCGGGAGGAGCCCTTGTGCTTAGAAAAATGGCCATAAAAGCAGAAGAGCATGAGGAGGGACCCGCGAAGCGGGAGGAGCCCTTGTGATTTAAGATGTTTCTAAAAAGAGAAAGGAAAATAAACTATGCAGATTTATATGCCAACCAAGGTATACAGTGAAAATGATTGTGTGATGAATCACCGAGATGAACTTGCATCTCTGGGCTCAAAAGCGATGATTGTAACAGGAAAGCATTCTTCCCGTGTCAACGGTTCTTTACTGGACGTTGAAAAAGCATTACAGGAAGAAGAAACAAAATATGTGATATTTGACGATATTGAGGAAAATCCATCCATTGAAACCGTAATGAAAGCAAGGGAACTGGGAAGAAAAGAACAGGTGGATTTTGTTGTGGGAATCGGCGGAGGCTCCCCTATGGATGCGGCAAAAGCAATTGCGCTGATGATTGCAAACCCCCAAGAGGACGAGAGTGCTCTATACGAGGAAAAGGATTTACTGGCGCTCCCGGTAGCGGAGATTCCAACAACAGCGGGAACAGGTTCCGAGGTTACGCCATATGCCATACTGACGATACATGCCCGTAAGACAAAAAAAAGCATCAGCCACAAAATATATCCAGAACTTGCGCTGATAGACAGCCGTTATCTGAAAACAGCGGGTCTTGATACTTTAATAGACACAGCGGTAGATGCACTGGCGCATTTACTTGAGAGCTATTTGAATACGAATGCAGATTCCTACAACCGCATGTACTCAGAAAAAGGTCTGTCACTTTTTTCAGATATTAAAGAAGAACTCATAACATGCAGGCGCCAGGGAGAAAATCCGGCGCAGACTTTTTCAGATCAGGGGTTTGATGTGCTGATGCAGATGGCAGCCACTGCCGGTATGGCGATTACCCACACGGGAACATCGATTCCCCATGGCCTGAGTTATGCCGTTACCTATGAAATGCAGGTGCCCCATGGAAAAGCAGTGGGGATTTTTCTGTCAGGATTTTTGTCATCTTATCAGGACAAGAAAGATGTGCAGTCTGTGCTTGGACGGATGGGATTTGCCACAGTGGAAGAATTCACAAAATATCTGGATGAACTATTGGGAAAAGTAGAGATTCCAGAAGGGTTATGGATTGAAAATGTAAAATCTATTATGGCAAATCAGGCAAAATTGAAGAATTATCCTTTTCAGATGGATAAGGATACCTTGTATGCATTCCGCAGATAGAGGCAGGACATGAAACGTAATTACCAAAAAGAAATGGAGCAGGTGATACAGGAGCAGCAGAACCAGGAAAAAGTGCCAAGGCTGCTGCTTCATAGCTGCTGCGCGCCTTGCAGCAGTTCTGTACTGGAATATCTATCCAGATATTTTCAAATTACTGTGTTCTATTATAATCCTAATATTTATCCGCCCCAGGAATATAAAAAGCGGGTGGAAGAACAACAAAGTTTTATTGAAAAATTTACGAAAAATATTTTAGCAGAACAAGAGAGCCATAGAATATTTTATCCCATAGATTTTGTGGAAGGCACTTTCGACAGCCAGCGGTTTTATAAGATGGCAGAAGGAATGGAACATTTGCCGGAGGGCAGGGAGAGATGTTTTCAGTGCTATGAACTGCGTCTGCGGGAATCGGCTGAATATGCGAAAAAGCTGGAACTGGATTATTTTACAACTACCCTGTCTGTCAGCCCGTTAAAAAATGCGGAAAAATTAAATGAAATTGGAGAGAGGCTTGCAGAAGAATATGGAATTTCCTATCTCTGTTCTGATTTTAAGAAAAAAAATGGATATAAACGTTCTGTAGAACTTTCCAGAGCTTATGGCATGTACCGCCAGGATTACTGCGGATGCGTGTTTTCCAAGCAGGAACGAGAACGGCAGAAAGAACAGCACTCTAAAACGTTACAATGAAGGAGGAAACGTATGGCACAATTGTGGGGCGGACGCTTTACAAAAGAGACAGATCAATTAGTTTATAATTTTAATGCGTCTATATCATTTGACAAGAAATTTTACCGCCAAGACATGGAGGGCAGCATTGCCCATGTAAAAATGCTGGGGAAACAAGGGATTCTGACAGAACAGGAATCAGAAGAATTAGTAGCGGCAGTAAAAGAAATCCTGAAAGAGGTGGAAACAGGGACTTTGGAGATTTCCCATGAATATGAGGATATTCATAGCTTTGTGGAGGCAATGCTCATTGAGCGTTTGGGAGACATTGGCAAGAAATTACATACGGGAAGAAGCCGTAATGACCAGGTGGCTCTGGATATGCGTCTATATATCAGACAGGAGCTTATGGAAGTGGACAGGCTATTGAATGAGTTGTTAAATGTTATTTTAAGAATTATGGAGAACAATATAAATACCTTTATGCCGGGATTTACACATCTGCAGAAAGCACAGCCTGTCACACTGGCGCATCATATGGGAGCTTACTTTGAGATGTTCAAGCGCGACCGCCTCCGTATGCAGGATATCTATCATAGGATGAATTATTGCCCCCTTGGTTCTGGTGCGCTGGCAGGGACCACGTATCATCTGGATCGATATTATACGGCAGAGCTACTGGGATTTGACGGGCCCACATTAAACAGTATGGACGGTGTGTCTGATCGGGATTATCTTATTGAATACTTGTCAGCATTGTCCACAGTGATGATGCATTTAAGCCGTTTTTCAGAGGAAATTATTATATGGAACAGCAACGAATACCAATTTGTGGAGATCGATGACGCCTATAGTACTGGAAGCAGTATTATGCCCCAGAAGAAAAATCCAGATATAGCAGAGCTTGTCCGGGGAAAAACAGGCCGTGTCTACGGTGCGCTGATATCTCTGCTTACCACCATGAAGGGGATTCCGCTGGCCTATAATAAGGATATGCAGGAAGATAAAGAGCTGGCGTTTGACGCCATAGACACTGTAAAAGGCTGTCTTGCCCTGTTTTCTGGAATGCTGTCCACTATGAAATTCAATCGGGATAAAATGGAGGCAAGCGCCCAAAACGGGTTTACCAATGCCACAGATGCAGCGGATTATCTGGTGAATCGCGGCGTACCTTTCCGGGACGCCCATGGAATTGTAGGACAAATTGTATTATACTGTATTGATAAAAAAATTGCTATTGATGACATGTCATTAGAAGAACTAAAAAAGATCAGTCCAGTATTTGAAGAAGATATTTTTGATGCGGTTTCCATGAAAACCTGTGTGGAAAAGCGGCTGACGATCGGTGCGCCTGGACAAGAGGCAATGAAAAAAGTAATTGCCCAGGAACAGGAGTATTTGTCACAGGACTGGAAAAAGCAGCTTCCAGATTGGGAAAAAGAACTGCTGAAATAGCAGAACATTATACATCTTATACAATTTTGCTGTAGATGTTCTGTTGAATTTGTACAATTTTTGGGCTTGCATTTTTAATCGAAATATATTAGTATAACTTACGAAATACATTTGTACGCCTAGAACGGACAAGAGAAAAGGATATGGAAGCTCCCAGCTTTTTGGCAGGGAGAGTGAGGAGAAGAAATGAGTCAGAAATTAAGAGCAGGAATTCTTGGCGGAACAGGAATGGTAGGACAGCGCTTTATTGCGTTACTGGAAAACCATCCGTGGTTTGAAGTTGTTGCCATTGCGGCAAGCCCGCGTTCTGCCGGTAAAAGATATGAAGATGCAGTAGGCGGCCGCTGGAAAATGGATACACCTATGCCGGAGGCAGTCAAAGATCTAATCGTAATGAATGTAAATGAGGTTGAAGCTGTTGCTTCCAAAGTAGACTTTGTATTCAGTGCAGTGGATATGTCAAAGGAAGAAATTAAACGTATCGAAGAAGCATATGCAAAGACAGAGACGCCCGTGGTTTCCAATAACAGCGCACACCGCTGGACAGAAGACGTGCCAATGGTAGTGCCGGAAATCAATGCAGAACATATGAAAGTGATTGAGTTCCAGAAGAAACGTTTGGGAACAGACAGAGGGTTTGTTGCGGTAAAGCCAAATTGTTCCATCCAGTCTTACGCGCCAGTATTAACAGCGTGGATGGAATTTGAGCCTTATGAGGTAGTTGCAACCACATATCAGGCAATTTCCGGGGCGGGAAAAACGTTCCAGGATTGGCCCGAAATGCAGGGAAACGTGATCCCGTTTATCGGCGGCGAGGAAGAGAAATCAGAAAAAGAGCCTTTGCGTATCTGGGGACACATCGAGGACGGCAAGATCGTACCGGCAGAGACTCCAGTGATTACCTGCCAGTGCGTCCGGGTTCCGGTATTGAACGGGCATACTGCGGCAGTATTTGTGAAATTTAGGAAAAAGCCCACCAAGGAACAATTAATTCAGAAATTAACAGAATTTAAGGGTGTTCCCCAGGAACTGGAATTGCCCAGCGCACCCAAACAGTTTATTCAATATCTGGAAGAAGATAACCGCCCCCAGGTAACAGAAGATGTGAATTACGAAAATGGCATGGGTATCAGTGTGGGACGTTTAAGGGAAGACAGCGTATATGACTGGAAATTTATCGGGCTTTCCCACAATACCGTCCGGGGTGCGGCAGGCGGAGCCATATTGTGTGCGGAGCTTCTGAAAGCACAGGGTTATATTGTGGAAAAATAGGAGGACAGAGTGGATGCCATACAAATCAAAGAGGCGCTCTGTTTCCTGACAGCCCCATTGAATTTGAACAATTGTTTGATGGAATTAATGAAAAGAAGGTCGTAAAAATATAATGAAAATGGAACAGGAAATGGAATTTCTGTTCCATTTTCATGCAGGTATCATTTCTGCTGCGCAAACCGCTATTGCGAAATAAGTTAAATCATGATAGTATGAAAAGAAAGAACTTTTATGTCAGGAGAAAGGACATACATATGATAGAAAGAAAAGCAGAACTGCATTGCTTAGAGCAGCTCTATGAGCAGAGCGGTAATCAGATTCTGGTGCTGTACGGACGGAAGGATAACCAAGGCAGGCAGCTGGTACAGAAGTTCTGCAGGGAAAAGAGAGCATTTTACTATTATGCGCCAGAGGTGTCGGCAAAAGCTCAGAAAGACCGGATGGGCAGGGAAATTGCAGATTATTACCAGATATCTGTATCGGATGAAAAGTACGATACTTATTTTAAGCGCATTCGCAGCGGAGACGGCAGCAAGCTGGTATTGGTCATTGAAGAATTTCAGAATATTTTGAAGAAGGACAAACAGTTTCTTGACAGTCTGATAAAACTCAGGGATAAGAAGCTTTATCCAGGTCCAGTGATGGTTCTTCTGTGTTCCAGCGACGTTTCCTGGGTAGAGCAGGAATTACCGGAGCTGTTTGGAAATATGAGCAGGAAACTCAGGGGAATGATGAAGCTTGGTGAGCTGCGCTTTATGGAATTGGCAAAATGCTTTCCAGATTATAATTTCAGGCAGAACGTAGAAGTATACGGCATTGTGGGCGGTGTGCCGGAGTTTCTGCGTCACTGGGACCCCAATGAGAATCAAAAGGTTAATATCTGCCGGAATATTTTGTCGCCCGACGGATATTTTCATAATAAGGCCGAGGAGCTGATCCGAAGCCAGCTTCGTGAACTGTCCGTTTATCATACTATTTTAGAGGCAATGGCAAGCGGAAAAAGGAAGTTAAATGAATTGTATCAGGAAACAGGTTTTTCCAGAGCCAAGATTAGCGTTTATCTGAAAAATCTTATGGCATTCGATGTGGTGGAGAAAGTATATTCTTTTGAAACCGGGGGCTGGGAAAACGCACAAAAAGGCTTATACCAGATTAAAGATACCTTTATTAATTTCTGGTTTAAGTTTGTGTATCCTCACTTGTCAGAACTTTATAGAATTGGATCGGAAGAATTTTATGAGAAACATATCGCTGGAGAATTGGAAACATATTTAAACCGCTATTTTATAAAAATATGTATGGAATATCTGGAATACTTAAACCATGAGCATAAGCTGCCTCTGGAACTGCATAAAATGGGAACCTGGATAGGAAAAAAGGGCAATATTGATATCATTGCACAGAATAGTGTAAGGGAGAATCTTATATGTCTTTGTAACTGGTCAGCTCCGGAACTGACCTTTGAGATGTGCCAGGAGCTTTTTGCCAGTATGGAACAGGCAAAAGTGGCGGCCAATTTTTACTATTTATTTACAGCGACAACATTTGATAAAAAGCTGGTAAAAATGGTGTCGAAGGACCCGCGTATCCTGTTGGTGGATATGAATCAGGCAATTTAGGGAAAGCAGGATAATTATTTATGGCAAAAGCTTTGTATATAGCAGAAAAACCCAGCGTGGCAAGGGAGTTTGCCAAGGCATTAAAACTAGATTTTAAAAACCAGGATGGTTATATGGAATCTCAGGAGGCAGTGGTAACCTGGTGCGTGGGGCATTTGGTGACGATGAGTTATCCGGAAGTTTATGACGAAAAATTTAAGAGATGGAGCCTTGCCACTCTTCCTTTTATCCCCACGGAATTTAAGTATGAAGTAATTCCAGGAGTAAAAAAGCAATTTAAGATTGTTGCCACCCTTCTGAACCGTTCCGATGTAGCCAGGATTTATGTGTGTACCGACTCTGGAAGGGAAGGAGAATATATCTACCGCCTGGTGGAACAACAAGCCAGAGTGAAGAATAAGGAACGCAGGAGGGTGTGGATTGATTCACAGACAGAAGAAGAAATTCTCAGGGGAATCCGGGAGGCAAAGGATCTTTCAGAATATGATAATCTCTGTGAATCTGCATATCTGAGGGCAAAAGAAGACTATTTAATGGGGATTAATTTTTCCAGGCTTCTTACATTAAAATATGGCAATGTAATCTCTAATTTTGCAGGAACTAAATATACTGTAGTCAGCGTGGGGCGCGTTATGACCTGTGTCCAGGGAATGGTGGTGCGCCGGGAGCGGGAAATCCGTGAATTTGTGAAAACGCCTTTTTACCGGGTGCTAAATACTCTGGATATTCAGGGAAATCTTGTGGAAGGAGAATGGCGTGCTGCGGAAGGGTCAAAATATTTCCATTCACCCAAGCTCTATAAGGAAAATGGCTTTAAAGAAAAAGAAGAGGCGGAGAAATTAATACAAAGTTTAACAAAAGGAAGGGAAGAATGGAAGGCTTGTGTGGAATCCATAGAGAAGAAGAAGGAGACGAAAAAACCCCCTCTCTTATATAATCTGGCCGAGCTCCAGAACGACTGTTCCAGACTGTTTAAAATCAGCCCTGACCAGACTCTTTCCGTGGTGCAGGAATTGTATGAGAAGAAGCTGGTGACTTATCCCAGGACGGATGCAAGAGTACTGTCCTCCGCTGTGGCAAAGGAAATACATAAAAATATCAGCGGCCTTAAAAATATTCCTTCGGTCAGGCAGTTTGCAGAGGAAATTCTTGAAAAGGGAAGTTATAAGAATATTGCAAAGACACGGTATGTTAATGACAAGCAGATTACCGACCATTATGCCATTATTCCCACCGGACAGGGTTTTTCTGCAGTCCGCAGCCTGAATCAGACAGCCCTGAATGTGTATGAAACCGTGGTGCGGAGATTTTTAAGTATCTTTTGCCCGGCCGCTGTTTATCAGAAAATCAGCCTGGCAGTATCCATGGAGATGATGGAAAAGGGAATAGAGAAATTCTTTGCTTCCTTTAAAGTTCTTGTGGATGCCGGGTACCTAAAGGTAATGGAATATTCTTTTCAGAAGAAAAAGGATACAGTTCCTTCTAATGAGAAAAAAGAAGGAAGTGATCAGTCCTGCAATATAGACTTTATGGAAAAGCTGTCTAAATTAAAAAAAGGAATGGAACTGCCTGTAACTGCATTAAATATCAAAGAGGGGGAGACAGCTCCACCCAAGCGTTATAATTCCGGTTCCATGATTCTTGCCATGGAAAATGCAGGGCAGTTGATTGAAGACGAGGAACTCCGCGCCCAGATTAAGGGAAGCGGAATCGGAACCAGCGCTACCCGGGCGGAAATTTTAAAGAAATTAGTAAATAATAAGTATCTTGCCTTGAATAAAAAAACTCAGATTATCACACCGACCTTGTTAGGAGAAATGATTTATGATGTGGTAAATGCCTCCATACGTTCTTTGTTAAATCCAGAATTAACAGCAAGCTGGGAAAAAGGGCTGAACTATGTAGCTGAGGGAAGCATTACGCCGGAAGAATATATGGTGAAGCTGGAACATTTTATCCAGAGCCGCACCAGCGGCGTGCTGAGATTAAATAACCAATATATGCTGCGGGACTGTTTTCAGCATGCGGCAGCATTCTATAAACCATCAAAAAAGAAGGAAGGAAAAAAGAAAGTATGAAAACATGTGAGATTCTTAACTTGTACAATTTATCAGAAACAATAGCGGCAGATTTATTTCATGGCCTGGCTTATCCCTGGGAAGCGCTTCCCAAAATCAGCGGATTTATCTGTGAGCTTGGAAAAACCCTGGATCCTGAGAAATACGAGCAGCTCGGGGAACATATCTGGGTTGCAAAAAATGCAAAAGTGGCTCCCACGGCTTTTCTCAATGGACCGTTGATTATTGATGAGGAAGCGGAAATACGGCATTGTGCATTTATTCGGGGGAATGCTATTGTGGGAAAGGGAGCTGTTGTGGGAAATTCCACAGAGTTGAAAAATGTAGTGCTGTTTAACAAGGTGCAGGTGCCCCACTACAATTATGTAGGCGATTCTATTTTGGGGTACAAATCTCATATGGGCGCTGGATCCATTACTTCTAATGTAAAATCTGACAAGACGCTGGTTGTGGTAAAAGGCGGCAGCGAAGAAATTGCCACTGGATTAAAGAAATTTGGGGCTATGCTGGGAGATGAGGTGGAAGTAGGCTGTAATAGCGTATTGAATCCGGGCACAGTAGTAGGAAGGAATAGTAATATTTATCCTTTGTCCATGGTCCGCGGAGTAGTCCCGGCAAAATCTATTTACAAAAATAAAAATGAAATTGTCGAAAAAAGCAATTAAGGAATATAAATATTGACAAGAAGCATCACATGTACTATTGTATTATATGAGTAATACAATAGACGTGTGATGTTTTTATATGGATCGCATAAGAAGGAGAGGTAGTTATGTTAGAAATTCAGGAGCTGTCAAAGAAATATGGGAAACATCTTGCGGTAGATCATGTGAGTTTTACCGTGCCTACAGGACATGTAGGGATACTGCTGGGACCAAACGGCGCAGGCAAGTCTACCATTATCAAGAGTATTGCAGGGCTGCTGCGGTATCAGGGAGGCGTTGGTATTGAACATATGCCGGCAAAGAATCTGGAGGCAAAGCGTGTATTTGCCTATGTGCCAGAAGTACCGGCCATGTTTGACGCTTTGACTGTGCGGGAACACATAGAATATATCAGGAGGGCTTATAATTCTGATATTACAGAGGAAGAAATCAATCAGCTGCTGGTCCGATTTGAATTGGATGACAAGCAGAATAAACTGGGCAGGGAACTTTCCAAAGGAATGATGCAGAAGGTGAGCATCTGCTGTGCCCTTGCCATTAAGCCGAAAGTGATTCTTTTGGACGAACCCATGGTAGGACTGGATCCGGCAGCCATCAAGGAGCTGAAAGAAGTGGTGCTGGAATTGAAAGAACAGGGTACAACTGTTTTGATTAGTACGCATATGTTAGAGATGGTGAAAGAATTGTGGGATCTGATATTTATCATGGAAAAAGGAAAAATTGTAGGTTCCTTTAACAAAGAAGAACAGAAAGACGCAGATATTGAGGAGCTGTTCTTTAAGATTACAGAAGGCGGTGAGGCATCATGAAAGGTTTGATTTATCTCTATCAGCGCACAATCATTAATCGAATCAAATATGCCTTGAAGCGTCCAGTAAGTTATGTGATGGGAGCTTTTATTATTTTTTATGTGGGCATGATGTTTTTTGGTTTTCAGACGATGGTTCAAGAAGAGTCTTTCGGTACCCCGGAACATGTGGTGACCATTTTGTCTGGAATCATTTTGATGCTGATTCCTGGGAATATTATTGCTTATTCCAAGCGGAAAGGATTGATATTCCGTCCCAGTGAAGTACATTTTGTATTTTCTGCTCCGGTGAATCCTAAAATGGTGCTGATGTATGCAGGGATAAAATCCTTTGCCGTAAATATTCTGATTGGAATTGTAATTGCAGTTCTTGGAGTATTGTGGTTCCATATAGCGCTTCTGCAGGCTCTGGGATTTTTTCTGTTTTTTGCAGTTTTTGAGAGTATTTTAGAGGCATCCCTCATTATTTTCTGCTATGGAAATGAGAGATTTGGGGAGAAATTTTTCAAAGGCCTTGTGATAATCATGTATCTCTTTATGGCGGTGATTGCAGGTACGGCAGTGTTTTTGCTGATAACAAGAGAACCATCCTTCAAGCTGATTCAGGATTATTTTGCTCTGCCGGGGATTCAGCTTGTGCCAATTGTAGGCTGGACCATCGCATGGATACGCCTGCTGTTTCTGGGACCGGATACCATCAATCTGATTGGCACGGTATTGTATCTCTTTTCCGTTGTTCTGGTATTCATCACGGCCTGGAAAACGAAATGCACAGGCGCTTACTATGAAGACGCCATGAAATTTGCGGATGATTATCAGAAAATCCGGCAGAACCAGAAAAAAGGAATTGCGAATGTCCCATGGAAGAAGAAATTTAAACTTCGTGAGGCTACTGTGGAATATAAGGGAACTTATGCCAAGGCAATCTATTTCCGGCAGATTTTGGAATATAAGAAAAATCCTGTTTTTATTTTTGGCTGGAACACACTGCTCTGCCTTGGACTGGGAATTGCCATCGCAGTGGTGGGCTATTTCAATGATGCAGTGGATCAATTTGGGCCGGCAAAAATATTTATTATTCCCGGGGTAGTGGCATATGTTACCTTTATTTTTACAGGTTATGCTACGAAATGGTCAAAAGAACTGGAAAATCCTTATACCTACCTGATACCAGATACTCCCCTTAGGAAGGTTTGGTACGCCACCAAGATCGAACATTACCGGGCGTTGGTGGATGGGATTCTGGTAACGCTGCCAGGCGCCGTTGTATTTCAAATTGGTCCTGTGCTGACGGTATTGACGGTACTCTTGTATATCTGCCTTCAGGCAAACCGTTTGTATTATAATATGCTGGCAGATGCTTTGGTTGGAAATGTTTTGGGCAATTTCGGCCGTTCTATGGTGAAGCTGCTGTTTCAGGGACTTGCCATGGGAATTGGAATTATGGCCGCAGTGCTGGCAGGTTTGATTTTGGGAATTGAGACAGGTTTTGTTGTGATGATTGCAGTTATGGGAATTCTTACATTCGCAGGAGCAGCCATTGCATCCTTGTCTTTTACCAGGATGGAAGTAATGGAGTAACGTACGATGAAAGCCTTTTTGGGTAAATGGAAGCCCGAAAAGGCTTTTATTTGTTTCTTTTTGATGATATAATGATGTCAGGAGAAAGCAGATATAGCCCATGAAGCAGGCAGTGGATGTTTGATATAAATGATTATGAGGAGGAGTTGAAATAACTTTGTTAGAACAATTAAAGAAAATTGATAAGATTTATGATTTATTAGCTTTGTGCAGTTCTTATATTTTTAATGAATTAGACAGGAAGCCATATGAATTTGCCCAGTTTCCTGATGATGATTATGATAATGTATATGATGCAGTCCAAAGATATTGCTGCGAGCGGCAGCAGAAGGGATGTAAAAGAGCTTTTCATGAATTAAAAGATTATTTGTTTTCTTTTTTGATGCCAGAAGTAACAGTGGAAAAGTGTTTTGCGGTTGTAAAATATATTGATGAGTTGGTTGAGGTGGAAATAAGTGACAGGCTGCTGAAAGGAAAACATGTGATTGAATATACTTCTATGAATGAGCAATATAGGGATCATGTAAGAATTATACCCAAAATGAAAGGAACTTTTTTGGAACGGGGAGATATTCAGTTCAGAAGTATTGATAATAATGAATATTCATTATTTAGAGATAGGAGAGAATGTGCATGTTCCATATTAGATGGCGAGACAATAAACTATATGATTTGGGATAAGCAGCATATTAAGAATTACCCTGCATTAATTTATCATTTTGATAAAAAGAGTTCTGTTTTTAAACACTTTTATGAGAGAAAGCAAATTACATTTGGAATTGTCCCCTTTACGGACAAGCCTATAAAAGAAATGCTGCATGTTGAATATGATAATAGGGCATTTTATATTTTGAATATGTATAAAGGACCAGAGAACGAACTAAAAGAACGATATAAAGATATTTGCGCCCGATGTGAAAAGCAAGATATTGATTTTTTAATATTTCCAGAAATGCTGATGACCGAAAATATCATTTCTGCTATACAATATAAAGAAAAAGTTTCAAGTCCGCAGTTTATTATTAATGGTTCTATTTGGAAAGATTATGTGAATAAATCTGTTATTACAGACGGGAACGGAAAAGAAATTTTTAATTACTGTAAAAAGGAGCCATTTAAATTTGAAAAAGACAATATACAATATAAGGAGTTTTTAAGAACAGAGAAAAATAAAGAATATACGATTTTGGAAATAGAAGGTTTGGGAAGAGTTGGAATTGGAATCTGTAAAGATTTGATAAGTGAAAAGGTTAAATTATTTCACAAATGTATTGGAACAGATTTATTAATAATTCCTGCTTATACAAAATCTATGGATATACAGGCTTCGGCAGAAGATTTATCTAAGCAATATAATTGTGTGGTGGTAGTAGCTAATGCATGTTCAGCATTAGGTAAAGGACTGAAATTAGACAATAGAATTGGTTTTATTACGCTTCCTGCTAAAAATGACACGGATCGCTCCAATATATTGAGAAGATATAACAGAGGCTCCTGTGCTCAGGAATGTGAAAAAATGTGTGTAACAAAAAAATTTACCATAGATTTTTATCATACAAGACAATATCGAGAAGGAATAAGTTATGAGATAAAAGAAGAGTGGTTTTAGAAATTTATTCAAAAAGAGGGTGATAAATATGGGAAAAAATGAATATACAAAAAAAACTTATATAGATGAGAAAAATGATTGTGAAAAAGAAACATATCTGAGGGAATTAGGAAATTCTGTTCATAATTATATTAAAACAGGAGTGAAAAATCAGCAGTTAGACGACTTAATTGACTTAGAAGAACAATTTAAACAAAAATACCAATTATGTTTTGATACAAAGAAAATCGCAGAGCAGATTTCTGAAATTAGTAAAGACAATATGATTGAAATTGTTTGGGAATACAAAGAAAAGATGGATAGTCTGGCTTTATCAACTGACAAGATAAATCAATTCCAGGCGGTTGAAGTATCTGACAGAATTTATCAGAAAGTCGTTGAGAAGGTATATGATAAGTTAAATGAAATAATGAGAGATGCAGCTTATTTAAGCCATATGAACATGCTGTATGAATTATATGAGAAAGAAGAACAGCTTCGCAGAGAGGAAGAAGAGTATGATAGAATATCCGAAAAATATCAAAAAATGGCAGATGTTTTGAAAAATTTAAGTAAGCAAAGACATATGGAGTTAGAACAGCTTCAAGAACAGACAGAACTATCCAAGAGAGAATTGGAAGCTATATTAAGCCGTAATTCAAAATATTTTAATATGCGTAAAAAGCCAGAAAGTATTCAGATTTCCTTGTCCCCATCAGGAAGAAAGTATTATGCTCATGTGATGGATTCACAGGAAAAGTTTTCTAGAGAAGCTTCTAACCAGTTAATTTATAAAAATTGTGATAGTTTAATGGAAGCTTTAGAAAATTCTTATAATAAAGGAATAGAATGTGAGCTTAAATTAGAAAAATTGTCACCAGAAAGAGAGTGGGCGATTCAATCAAAATACCATATTATGGCTCAAAAATTTATATCGGATCAGGAAGATATGTATACGGCAAAAATCTTTGAAATCAGAACAGAGAAAGAGAGTGTGTATAAAAATAATGAAAAGCATAGAATTAGAATTCCAAGAGAATGGGGTTGCGAAAATAATTGAATTGTTTAATACGATTCTGGAGCAAAGCGGTTACAATTTGAATCAATTTGTAAAAGGAGATTCTTTAGCAGTTCCCAATGAAGTGCCAGAGTCTTTTTTGGATTCCTTAAAGAAATTTGTAAATATAAGTCCAGACGTGATCCGATCTATTGAAAATAAAGAGGATTTTTGGGACATATTTGAAAAACTTGAGGATTATGAGAATAATGATAAGTTTATAAAGTGGGTGCAGAGATATATTGATTCGGTAATCAGGCCATTTGAAGAAGCGAAATTTATAAGGGATATGTCTAATGAAACTTTTCAAAAAATCACAAAATATTGTTTTGAAAATTTGATTATAAAAGATATAGGAAAAAAACGTATTGACAGAACAATGGGGGACTTGAAACAATTATATGTTCTTAGAAAGATTATGTTTACTTTTATTGAAATGGTCCTTGTGGAGAATTTTTCAAGAGAAAATGCTTTTGATAAGATGCATAGAATATTTGGCATAGAGGAATTCTGCTGTAAATTATGGTGGGATCTTATTGAAGAAAATGAGGAGAAATTATGGAGGATTATGATGATGAAGCAAAGCAGAAGAATTGAAAATAAATTAGACCATCTGCTGGAGCTAATGGATGAATAATTAATTATTGTATAAGAAGAACCCGGTATCAGACGTAAATATGGGGGAGCAGGATGCCTTGTTTTGCTGTAAGTGTTTCTTAATAAATATAGATTCTTAGAGAATAAGGGGGAACAGGCATGGATAACATGGATTTACTGCTGAAAGAGGCATTTGAGGAAATTGTGACAGAGGAATATGAAAATCGTCCGCTGGATCTGCCAGAACATCGGTTTTCATTGAAGTTTCGAATTAAAATGCGCCGTCTGATACGCCGGATTGGAACAAAGGAACGGGAAGCGGAAGAGAAAACTTCCATACTGGAACTCTATCGTCCCATCCGTTCCAGAAGAAAGCTGATTTTGTTAATTGCATTAATGTTGCTGCTGCTGGGCGGAACCGTAGCCGCGGCAAGAACGTTGATTTGCTGGCTGTATGAAATTTCGCTGGAACAGCGTGACGACCATGTGAAAGTCAACAGAGAAGAAAATGTGATTATGGAAAATCATGAAGAAACTGCGGAGACGGAGAAGAGTTTTCGTAAGTATAAATTGACGAAAATTCCTGAAGGGTATCATTTAGAGGAAGATAGATTTGACGATGTGTTTCATGAATATCAGATAATTTATATGAATGATGACAATGATGTTCTGCTTTTCAAACAAAATGGGCAAACAGATGTTACTATAGGGAATGTAACATATATTATGGAAGGGGTAGAAGAGATAACTGTAAATCATTTTACAGGTTATTACATGAAAGATGATAATGTGGGCAGTTTGATATTATCGGATGAAGAGAATTTGATTGAATTAAGCGGAAAGATGTCAAAGGAAGAATTGTTGGAGCTTGCCGATGGATTGGAACTGATGGAATAAGTAATATCAAAAAGATAACAAAACTATTGAGAGGAGGCCGCTGATATTGAAAGTGGTATAAGTTATAGGGAATGAAGAATGAGATACCCTGCCCATCAGGATGAAGTTTGGCATAAGGGAAGGACATTCTGCTCTTAAAAATAGTAAATGTGGTAAAATGTACGCGAAAGAAGCTTTTTGGAACTTAATCTGCGGAACATGTTTCAAAGTTCCTGGATTCGCTGGATAAGAGAAACAGGATGTAGATGAATTTACGGGTTTCTTTGAGAAAGAGAAGGATAGTGGCGATGTAAATTAGCCTGCATTTTTGAAAGGAGAGGAGGAAGCATGATATATGACAGTGACAGCTACAGAATTTAAAACGAACGTTGGAAAATATCTGGATTTGATTGCCAAGGAAGATATTTTTATCACCCAAAACGGAAAATTAATTGCCAAGGTTGTAAATCCACAGATTTCCGCTGTGGATTCCCTCAGGGGGATGCTGAAAGACGTTTCTTCTGATATCGAACTGGATTCACTGCGGGAGGAGCGGCTGTTAAAGTATGAAAATAATGTGTGATACGAATGTGGTCATGGATGTTCTGCTGGATCGGAAGCCTTTTGTGGCAGATTCTTACAAAGTATTAAGTCTTTGTGAAGAACAGAAAATAGCAGGTTTCGTGTCCGCATCTTCCGTTACCGATATCTATTATCTTGTAAGGAAGTATACGCACAGCGCAGAACTTGCATATCAGGCAGTTGAAAAGCTCTTAGAAATTGTTCAGGTCTGCAGCGTTACGGATCGTGACGTTCTGGCGGCATTCCAGAAACGGGCAAAAGACTTTGAGGACTGCCTTGTGTCGGTTTGTGCCAGATCCATTCATTGCGATTATATCGTGACACGGAATAAAAAAGATTTTGAAGAATTTGATATTCCGGCGATCTTGCCGTCTGAGCTTCTTTTGCGGGGGATTTGATGTTATCTCAAAATTTTTGACAAGGCGCGAAATCCAAAAATATAGAAAAAATAAAATAATTTGGAAAAAAGTGTCATATTTTTCCCTGTTCAATTGTTACTATATAGTACCAGACTGCCCTAAGGCAGAGTGAAGGAATTCAGAAAGGAGAAATATGATGAAACGAAAACTACTAATGATAATGGCACTGGCAGGAATGCTGGCGGCTGTCCCCAGCGGCAGTGCACTGGCGGCAGTTCCTGTGCAGCAGGCTCAGGTGAGAGAGGGGGACGCCGTACAGCCCAGGTATGTAAATACCATTAATATTGCGGCAAGCCTGAAGATTGAGGGCAGCACAGCATATGCCTATTCTACAGTGACAGCAAAGAAATCCTGTCATATCACTTCAGAAATGAAGCTGCAGCGCTATGCAGGGGCAAACTGGGGCTGGGCCACAGTGAAAACCTGGAATGCATCGAAGGATGGTCCAAATATAACACTATCCAAATCTTACGCATTGTCAACCCGTGGAACCTACCGGGTGAGCACCAACTTTAATGTGGGTGGAGAGCCGCTGAACTACACCAGCATAAGTAAGACTTATTAGTATGAAGGATTTTTTCAAAGATTTTATGAAGGCATGTGCGCCTCTGCTGATACTGTTTACAGCGATTATGGCTGCAAACTACCTGATCCGGTTAGGTGAATACCTGTTTTCGCTGATTTCTTAAGCCAGCAGGCAGGTCAGGAGTTTGTCATTCATTTCTGGTGTCATAAAGCAGAAGCGGATATACTTATTACTTAAAAATGGAAAGGTGGAGCAATCGCGGATCATCATCCTTTGGCGGATGGCGCGGTCAAATAGTAACTCTGAGGTCAGGGCGTCATCCAGAAGGCGGACTAATATAAAATTTCCGCTGGGCGGATATGCCTTGAAACGGCAGTCTTGGGAGAGTGCTTCGTAGATCCGTGCACGCTCGCCCGAAATTAATGCCCTGGTCTGGGCAATATAAGAGGAATCCCGGAACATAATCTCCCCGGCAATCACTGCCAGAGAGTTAATGGTCCAGGGATTCTTTCTTGTATTAATGGCCTTAATCAGATCACGGTTTCCAGTTACCGCATAGCCAAGCCTGAGACCTGGAGCGGCAAAGAATTTAGACGTTCCCCGGAGGATAATGATATTGTTGTAGTAGGAGGTCAGGGGAATGGAAGAAATACGCTGGGAATTGTCTGCAAATTCCACATATGTTTCGTCTGTCATAACAAAAATATCATTCTGCTTGCATACATCCAGAATGGTCCGCATGGTGTCCTGGCAGATTGCGCCGGAAGTGGGATTGTTGGGATTGCAGATAACCACAAGGTCAATGCTTTCATTTAATTGAGCGGTAAAATCATTTACATCCAATGCAAAGTCCTGTTCTTCCTTTAAGGGATAATAGAGGCAGGCGCCTCCCCCAAGGGCAATTTCCCGTTCATATTCCGAGTAAGTAGGACCAATAATCAAGGCTTTTTTGGGATGCTGGATCTGAATAAACAGGGAAATAAGTTCTGTGGAACCGTTCCCCATAATAATATTTTCATAGTCAGTGCCCACATAGGTTCCAATGCATTTCCGAAGGGCAGTATACTCCCGGTCAGGATAGGTGGTGATGGCGTCAATGTGGTTTGACAGCGTTTCCCGCAGCAGGGATGATACGCCCAGGGGATTTACATTTGCGCTGAAACTTACAATTTCTTCTTTTCGGATTCCATAAATCTGTTCAATTTTTTCTAAATCACTTCCGTGAAAATGGTCTTTGTGCTGAATCATATTTCTCCTCCAAATTATAAATACGGCTGTTTACACAGGCGTTTAAATCGTATATAATAAATAACAACTCTTTTCATTATAACGATTATTGATAAAAAAGCAAGCAGGTGACGATTTGCAGAGAAAAATAGAAGAACTGGCAGCAGGAATGTGCCAATGCCAATCTTCCATCCTTGAATTTACGCCAGAAAAACTGGAATTTGAAGTGTTGGAAGGGACTGTTTATACCGGTGAATTTTCCATACAGAATACCAATAATATCCCCATAGAGGGAACCGTCTATTCCTCAAGCCCCAGAATGGAGTGCACAAGCCCGGGGTTTCAGGGAGCGTCCATGACCCAGAAATTTCAATTTCAGAGTGAAGGATTGTGCGAAGGGGATACGCAGACAGGTAATTTTCATATTGTCAGTGACCAGGGAGAATATATCCTTCCATTTACTGCGTCCATTTCAAGAAAATATCCCAATAGTTCCCAGGGAAGAATTAAGAACGTTACAGAGTTTGCCAATCTGGCGCGGCAAAATTTTGAGGAGGCAGTGAGGATTTTTGGACAGCCGGAATTTGCACAGATTTTTGGACTGCGGGAAACAGAAGAACGGCTGATTTACCAGGGACTCTGCCGCAGGCCCTGTACCAGAGTACAGGTAGAAGAATTTCTCATTGCGGCACGTAAGAAAAAGCGTGTGATGTTTCAGGTGGAGGAAATGCAGCATGAGTTTCGCAATATAACAGAGCCGCAGATACATTCTATTACGTTGAAAAAAGAAGAATGGGGGCATTTTGCCCTGGAGGTTCATGTACAGGGAGAGTGGCTTAAGCCTATAAAACATCGGATTACAGATGAGGATTTTGTGGGAAGCCAAGGAACCCTGGAGTTTATGGTTCTGCCGGAACAGCTTCACGGAGGCCGGAACTATGGCAGACTGACCCTTCAGACACCGTTCCAGCGGGAAGAAATCGACTTGTGTGCTGTGGGGAACCGGACTGGAAAAACCATAGCCATGAACATCAGAAGGAAGCAGGCAGAGCTTGCGGGTATCTATCTGGATTTTGGATTACGGAAGATGGTAACGGGGGCATGGGCAAAGCGCGCAGGGAAAATCCTGGAGGAACTGATAGAACTGGAGCCGGAGAATCTCTGGTATCTGCTGGTGAAAGCACAGGTGTTTCTGGCCAACCGCCAGCGGCAGGAGGCAGAATGGACGCTGAGTTCTTTTCCCAGAAATAAAGTAGACAAGAATTCTCCTCTGTATGCTTATTATCTGTATCTGTGCACCCTCCGGGAGCCAGAACCGGCGTATGTGAATAAATGCACCAGCCAGATACGTAAGATCTATCATAAGAACCAGGAAAACGAGGCGCTTCTATGGATGCTTCTGTTTTTAGATGAAGATTTGAATTACAGCAAGGGCAGGAAGCTTGAAGTGATTGCCAAATATTTAAGGAACAACAGGGAAAGTGTGCTGCTCTATCTGGAGGCATGGCGCATTTTAGAGAAAGAGCCATTTCATCTGCGCAGGAGCGGAGAATTTGAACGAAAGATTTTATATTTTACAGTAAAACACCAGTCCTTGTCCAAGGAACTGGCAGAACAGGCCGTGAAACTGGCCTCTGAGCTTCCTGTGTATGACCACATCTGGTATAAGATATTTGCGGCCTGTTATCAGGCGGCGCCGTCCCAGGAGAGTTTGCAGGCGGTCTGCAGTTATTGTATTAAAGGGCATTGTTATGGTACTGAATATTGGAAATGGTATCAAAAAGGAGTGGAAGAGGAACTGAGGATTGCCGGACTGTACGAAGCCTGGGTGCTTTCAGCAGACTGGAAGCAGATGGAGAAACTGCCCAAGTCTATTGTGCTGTATTTTCAATCCTACAGTAATCTCGCCAGCGATCCCCAGGCCATTCTGTATGCGGCAGTCATCAGAAACAAGTCCCAATGGAAAAGTGTCTGGCCCCATTATCAGAAGAATATCAAGGCGTTTGCCCTGCGCCAATTAAACAATGGAAAATTAGATTCAGCCCTTGCAGTGATTTACCGGGAAGTTTTGACGCCGGAACTTCTGGAAGAACATAAGGGTAAGAATATGGCGAAGGCGATCTTTGCCTGCGAAGTGAGCTGCAGCAGTCCAGAGGCTTGTAATTTGGTGCTCTGCCAGCATCCCTTAAAGAGGGAGCAAGTGGTGCCTTTTACGCACGGAAGGGGCTATGTGAATCTTTACAGCAGTTCCTGGCAGATTCTTCTGGAGGATGCAAGGGGCAGACGGTTTCTGCCGGGGGAGGATCTTAAGACAGTTCCCCTTATGGACAGTGAAAAATTTCTGGAGAAGGGCATTGCCTGTGCAGAGGATAAACTTCCGTATCTGTTGAAATATTTTGATAAGAAGAAAATCTGGCAGACTTATGAGAAGGAGGATCTGCCCTGGCTGCAGAAGGTGGTGGAATCAAGCGATGTCAGTGAAGCTTACCGGGAGGAACTGCGGCCTCAGATGATAGAATATTTTTATGACAATTATACCGGAGAGGCTTTGGATGAATTTCTCTTAAATCTTTCCTTTGAAGGGATGGAGAAACAGGCGAGAGAAAAGATTATGAATCTGCTGGTGGCAAGGCGCCATTACCGGCGGGCTTATGAACTGCTGGAACAGTATGGCTGCGAGCATATCTCTCCGGTGAAGCTGGTGTATGTCATCTGCAATAAACTGGGGGATTTGGAACAGCAGGAGAGGGATGCGTTTCTATTGGGATTGTGCCGCAGCGTATTTCTCAGGGGCAAATACAACGAACAGATTTTAATTTATATGTGCAGATATTTTTATGGGAGCCTGGAGGAAATGTTAAAGCTCTGGAAGGCGGCCTGTAATTTTGAACTGGACACGTATGAGCTGGAAGAACATTGCCTGGAACGTTTTCTGTATACAGGTGATTATTCCCCGGATGTAGAGGAAGTATTTGAACATTATGTCAAAGGCCAGGGAAAGGATCTTGTAATTCTTGCTTATCTTACCAGGATGAGTCATCAATATGTGATAAGGGATGCAGTGATATCTTCCTATGTGTTCCAGAAAACAGCAGGACTTTTACACAGCGGTCAGGAGTTGAACTTTGTCTGCAGGCTGGGATTTTTGAAATGGTGTTCTGCACAAAAAGAACTGGACAAAGAGAAGCTGGACCTGGCAGGAAAAATATTGAAAGAAGCATTGAAAAGAAACTTGTTTTTCGGGTTTTATGAGAACCTGCCGGAACTACTGAAGCAAAAATATCTGATACATGACAGGATTGTGCTGGAATACCGTACTGATCCAAAAGCGCAGGTAATCATTGCTTATATTCCCCAGGGAGAGACGGAATATGTGGAATGTGAAATGATGAAAATGTATGACGAGATTTTTGCAAAAGAATTTCTGCTATTTTTCGGTGAAAGCCTTCCCTATTATATAAAGGAAATGCAGGATGATGAGTGGAAAGTCACCCAGAGCGGCCAGATTCAGAGCCGTCAGTTCTCCTCTGACAGCGACGACAGCCGTTATGAAATGATTAATGATATGATGGCAGGATGGCAGATGAAAGATGAAATGACAATGCTGAAACGCCTGGAAGCCTATGGGCAGATGGACGAATTAGTAAATAAGGATTTTACAGTAATGTAAGGCAGGTGAAAGGATGAAACCCGAGAGAGAGGAATGGTATATCGGAATTGAGGCAGACAGGCGCTGGGTTCAGATCAGCTTTTACCGTGCGGGGCAGGCAGAACCGGAGACCAGGAGTACGCTTGCCGGAACAGAATTATATCAGATTCCCACTGCGCTCTGTAAGCGCAGGCAGACGGGACAGTGGTGCTATGGGGAGGAGGGAAGAAAACTTGCGGAATCTGGGGAAGGTTATTATGCTGGAGATCTTCTAAAACGCGGATTTTATAAAGAAGTAGTTTCTATGGATCAGGATTATTCAGCAGAAGGACTGCTGCTGGTATTTTTACGGAAGGTTCTCCGGCTGGCGCTTCCCGCCCAGGGAGTGGAAGCAGTGACAAAATGCGTGTTCTCTTTGGAAGTAATCAACAAGGAGACGGCAGACTTTGTACAGGGCCTGGCAGAGAAGCTTGGATTCACAAAGAAACAGATTCAGATTCAGGATCATAAAGAAAGTTTTTATGCCTATGTGGTATCTCAGGAACCGGCGCTGTGGCAGCACCAGGTGTTGCTTTTTGAAGAAAAGGGGGAAGGCATATTCTGTACTCTTTTGGCATGTAACAATAAGACGAAGCCTAAAATTGCCCAGACCTCCCAGGCGTTTCTTGGGAAACTGCCCCAGGATTTGACACAGAGGGATCAGGAATTTGTAAAAATGCTGAAAAAAGTTCTGGACGGAAGAATTGTGTCATCTGTGTATTTGATAGGATCTGGTTTTGAAGAAGGATGGATGAAGGATTCTCTGCGCATGGTGTGCAGAGGGAGAAGGGCGTTTCAAGGCAAGAATTTATATACCCGTGGGGCATGTTATGCCGGAATGATTCAGAAACACCAGGAGGACGCAGAGACAGTATATTTTTGTGAATATAAGATAAAGGAACATATCTCTTTAAAGGTGAGCAGTGGAGATGAGCATTTTTTCTGTCCCCTTGCTGAAGCAGGATGCAACCACCACCAGGTTGGAAAAAGACTGCGGATTTTGCTGGCAGGGGAGGCAGTTTTGGAATTATGGATGCAGCAGCCTGGGAGCAGGGAAGCCAGAATTGAAAGTCTGGAGCTCCCGGGGCTTTCGGTGTCAGAACAAGAACCTGCCAGATTGTCTATTACAGTTTCTCCAGGGGAAGAAGGCAGTATTTTATTGAATGTACAAGATATGGGATTTGGGGTGATAAGCCGGGGAACCGGACTGGAATGGGAGTATGAGATCGGGAGGGAGAACCATGAGTAAAGTGTGGTTATGCCAGGAGCCTCTGGCCAAACAGCCGCTGAAGGTGAAAACAGGCGTCAGCCTGTATTCTTTTGAAGAATTATGTTACTATTTATATCAGAATGCAGAGACGCTTGAGGAAAGCTTTTATAATGAAATCCTATGCCAGTGGCTGACAAAAGAACTTGGAAAAGCTGCGCTGGCAGCGTGCCTGGAAAAGGGGCTTGAACAGGAAAAGAGCGGATGCTGGTTTATGGAACAGATTCTTCAGGAGGGAGGCTTCCATAACAGCCAGGAACTGGAACATGCAGTTCATCTGGCAGAAAATATGGAAAATAAAACGCCTGCCCAGCGGGCAAAGCTGCGGGGGGACCGCTTTCTGCAGTCAGGAAGATATCGCGATGCATTGTGGGAATATCAGAATGCGCTGGAAGAGGAAAGCGATTTGTTCTTTCAGGGGAAGGTTCTGCACAATATGGGAACTGTCTATGCCAGGCAGTTTTTATTTACGCCAGCCGCGGAATACTATAAGCTTGCTTATGAGACAGGACAGCAGACAGAGAGCAGTGAATTGTATCTCCTGGCTCTTTCCTGCCGGGATAACAAGGCTTCTCTTCCAAACGATGGGGATGTGGCGGATGTGCTTGCAGCCCTTCGGGGAATGAAAAGGTCAGGGAACCGGGCCGGCTATGAAGGAAAGATAGAACATATCCTGATGCGGTTAAGAACAGAGTATAGGAAAAGTGAGTAAAATGGGATTATTCAGAAAAAAAAGAAAACCGAAATATGTAGAAGAAATATTGGAATATAATGGCATACAGCAGCCAGAACAGCAAGAGGAGGCTCCGGCGCCGAAACACAAAAATCCTGCAATGGAATATTGCGACCAGATTTTGAAAGCCTCTAAGGCGCTGGACGAGACGAAACAGGAGTATCGGATTGTCACAGATTATCTGACAGATATACAGAGCATTGAGAACCTTCCAAAACAGGAGATGGAAGAAATCCAGGAGGTTGCAAATCATGTCAGGCTTTTGAATGAATCCAGGGATGCGTATCTCAATAAGGCGAAGACTATTTCAGATTCCCAGTATGCCCAGATGGAGCGGCTTCAGGATCAGATGCCAGATGTGATTAAGCGTTTGAAGGCCAATGAGACGTATCAGACTACTGTTAAAAGAGATATGCAGTATCTGGAAGGAGAACGGGAAGAATGGCGTTATTACAAAGAAGCCATGGAACAGGAGAGCCGTATACTGCGCAGAGTGCTATTTGGGCTGGCAGGTGTATTTATAGCCACAGTGATTGCAATTTTTGTCCTTGGTTTTCTCATGCATTTTGATGTGCAGATGCCATTCTTGGCTGCGGTGATTGTGGCTGGGGCATTGGAGGGACTGCTGGCCCTCCGGCTGCAGAATGATGTAATAGATATTAAAAAATCTCAGGCCAATATTAACCGTGCAGTCATGCTGCTGAATAAGATTTCTTTTAAATATGTAAATGTCACTAATGCAGTGGATTATGCATGTGAAAAATATCATGTAAAAAATTCCTATGAGCTGAATTACATTTGGGAACAGTATCTGGAGGCGGCCCAGGAACGGGAGAAATATGAGCGCAACAACGATGAATTGGAATATTTTAATCAGAAATTAATACGGCTGCTTCACAGCTACCATCTCTATGACGCCAAAATCTGGATTTATCAGACTCAGGCGCTTCTGGATAAAAAAGAAATGGTAGAGGTGAAACATGAGCTTGTGGTGCGCCGTCAGAAACTGCGTTCCAGCATGGAGGCCCAGGTGGCAAATATCCAGGGAGCCAAGACAGAAATTCAGAAACTGGTGAAAGCTCATCCTGGAAATGAAGAAGAGATTCAGGAAATTCTGGATGCGCTGGATAAGGAATGCGGACTGTCAGCATAGAGGTTATGATGTTTAAAAGAATAAATAATAAGAATTTAAAGAACTGGAAATTCTGGCGTTTTTGTACAAGTGTTTTTGGCGCAGTTGTTCTGGTATCTGTGATTTCTGTTGTTAAATTATATGTTCCTTATATTAATCTGCCAAAAGTTACGTCTTCTGATCTGGATGCGCTGCGGTTAGAGAAATTTCAAAAGGTAATGTTTGTGGCACATCCAGATGATGAACTGCTTTGGGGCGGCAAGCATCTATTAGAGGATGATTACCTGGTAGTCTGTCTCACCAGAGGAGATGACAAGGTCCGCCGTGCAGAGTTTGAGGCTGTTTTGAAGGCTGCAGGAGATAAGGGATTAATTTTGTCCTATCCAGATAAAATCGGCAGAATACGAAGTGGCTGGAAATTTTGGCGGAAGGCGATAGAAGCGGATATTGCTACTGTTTTACAATATAAAGACTGGGAATTAGTAGTAACCCACAATGAAAAAGGCGAGTATGGGCATCAGCATCATATCATGACTCATGAAAGCGTGGCGAAGGAATATAAGAAAACAAAATGCCAGGCTGATTTGTACTGGTTTGGAACGTATTATGTGGATGATAAGGTTCCATATGACCTTCAGGAGATGGATAAGTCTGTGTATAATCAGAAACGGAAGCTTGCAAAATTATATGCCAGTCAGCGGTCCACCATGCGAAAGCTGTATCATATGCTGCCTTATGAATATTGGACGTTATCGGAGCAGGAATGAGGACGATGGAAGATGCAGAATGCAGTGAAGCGGGCAGTGAATCTGCTCTTTGAATCATTTCCATTTTCGAAGGAGAATGAAGAGTGCAGGGAAACAATTATGTCTCTTGCAGAACAAAATTTATTCCAATTTTACCAGACGGCGTTCTTTCAAGAATCTTGCGTTCGTTTTTATCCAGGGCAAAAGCGTACCCCAGACCTTCGTCCACCATCCAATGGACGTTAAACAGCAAGTTGTAGGTTGTGGCTGCATTCAATTCCGAAAGTATTTTCCAGCCTTAAAGTCAGAAAAGCACCGTCACGGGTGTTGCGGTTAAAGATAATAGGTCTATCATGAAGGTCTTCCAGGCGTCTATCACAAAGAGGATACGGTAAATATTATGCGGCGATGTCAGAAATGAGAGAAGGAAGGGAGATGGTAACAGAATGCCGGAAATCATATTTGAACCTATATATAAAGAAATCTTTCCTTTCTGGGAGACGATATCGGATGCGGACAGGGAATATATCTGCCGGAATTCTTATTGTGTCGTTTATCCTAAAGGTAAGAATATACATAGCGGCAGTGAATGTTCCGGCGTGATTCTTGTCCGTTCGGGAAGTCTGCGCCTTTATATGATGTCGGATGAGGGAAAGGAAATTACGCTTTACCGGCTGCACAAAGGCGACCTGTGTATGCTGTCTGCCTCCTGTGTGCTGGAAGCCATCACATTTGATGTGTTTGTAGATGCAGAACAGGACAGCCAATGCTGTGTGGTGAGCGGACCTGCATTTGCGGAGGTATCGCAGCGGAATCCGGACATTCGCATATTTGCGCTGGAAACTGCGGTCAGCCGGTTTTCAGATGTGATGTGGGTGATGCAGCAGGTTTTGTTTATGAGTATGGATAGACGTCTGGCAATTTTCCTTTCTGATGAATCGGCAAGGACTGGTTCGGATACCATTGTGTTGACACACGAGCAGATTGCCCGATATATGGGTTCTGCCCGTGAAGTAGTTTCCAGAATGCTGAAATATTTTGCCAGTGAAGGGATCGTGGAAGTTTCCAGGGGAGGTGTTACCATCCTTGATAAGAAACATCTCCGGAGATTAGCCCTTTAACATGGCGAGGATATCTGTTTTCGGTCTTGCGCCTGCCGACTGGCTAACGACGTTTCCATTTTTGATCACGGCCAGTGTTGGGATACTTAGGACATGGAATTTTTGTGCCAGTTCTGGTTCTTTTTCTACGTTGATCTTGCCGATTAGGTACTGCGGGTTTTCTGCCGCGATTTCTTCCACTATGGGGGATACCATGCGGCAGGGGCCGCACCAGTCGGCGTAGAAATCCAGGAGCACGGGTTTTTCGCTGGTTCTTACAGAATCGAAGTTGTCTTTGTTTACATGGATTACAGACATAATCAGTACCTTCCTTTCATTATTCCTGCGCTGATTTTGCGCATTGGGGTGTACACCTCAGGGTGTTTCAGCAAATTTACCTTGCCCATAGGATGTTTTTACTTTTGGCAGTGTATCATATACTGCTTACTGTTTCTGTGATATGGTCACGTTTTTTGCTTTACATATAAGCTGTGTCATTGTCCCCATGGGACAATATACGCACCAGGAGCGGGGCTTGAATAAGATCATGGTAAGGAATCCCAATATGGTGGAGGTAAGCATTACACTGTAGAAGCCAAAAGCAAACTGGGCGACGCCGTCGGAGAACAGGGCGCCGCGGTAAGCCCAATGCCATGGGAGTTTGAATGTCCACAGCAGTGTTACCATGGCGTTAAGATTTTTTGCTCCTGCGAAGACCAGACAGGTGTTCCACAGCATAAGGAGGAACATTATAAAGAAGAATACCAAGAATCCAAGAATTAGGTAGGTAAGGGAGAGAATCCAAAGGTAATCATACCAGTTCTTTTTTTCTTTCATTTTTCGTCCACCTCCAATGAGATAATTCCTGCGGGACATTCCTTTACACATTTCCCGCATCCAACTCCTTTTGTTTTTTCTTTATTATATAAGGAAAAAATGACTAATTCTGTGACGAAGTCACACTGCTGCCTGATGAAGTAAGTTCTGCCGCATACTGTGTGATATGTTTAAGAGCAGCAGGGATCTGAAAAGAATGATACTTTTTGTCCTATATTTGACTCGGGTACATTGACATGATGTTGCAAAAGATAGTTTTAAAGTCCGAAACAAAGAAGTAGGTGTGACGCTTGGTTCTGTTTGTGGCAGAATTGTGTAAAAGAAAAAGCAGGAATCCAATGAGATTCGCTGCTTTTTCTGTATCTAAAGAATTCACAAAGTTATTTCCTACAATCGAACGCCGGGTTGGTGGCATAGAAGTTTTTGGAATCCAGATGATCCTGGACGATACGCAGACCTTCACCGAAACGTTGGAAATGAACGACTTCACGTTCCCGCAGATAACGAATGGGATCGCAGACCTCCGGATCTTTTACAAGGCGAAGAATATTTTCATAGGTGCTCCGTGCTTTCTGTTCCGCATCCATGTCTTCCGTTAAGTCTGTAATGGGATCGCCCTTAGACTGGAATTCACAGGCATTGAATGGTATTCCTCCCGCTGCCTGTGGCCACAGTGCAAGAGTGTGGTCTACATAATATTTGTCAAAACCGGATGCTTTGATTTCTTCCGGCGTTAAGTCTTTTGTCAATTGGTAGATGATGGTACAGACAATTTCCATATGGGCCAGTTCTTCGGTACCCAGAGAAGCAGCGGTAATGTTCCACTTACTGTATTTTTGGACGGGCATGATACGGTGGGATTTCCGATACATAGCTTTTCGACGTTTGAACGGATAAAGAAGTATGATGAAAATGAAGATGCGGGGAATGTCGGGAAGCCTTATTCTATCGAGGTTAGAGATACGGAAAGAACGATAACTATATATGGCATTGCTTCAACGAGATTTGATATAGCAGGTTAAATTGTGTCAGACCTATTTGTTTTATTGTGGACAAGTAGGTCTGA
>CATNCF010000016.1 GCA_950097145.1 uncultured Lachnospiraceae bacterium | reverse complement strand
GCTAATCATGTTTTTCATCCTCCCCGTTAATTTTCTGTTCAAAAATCTTTTCCCATTTTTCTAATGTTTCTAAAAGCATATATTGTTGTTCCAATATCATTTGTCCTAATAAAGTCATTTCCTTTTGCATTGACATTTGTTCTTGTATTTGGTTTTTGGTTTTACAAATGCTGTTTTTTATATTGTTCATACATTCTTTGAAATCTGTATCATCAAGCAATGACATATTTACAATGACGGCGTTGAAATCTAAAAATATTCTGGTTTCACCTGCTGAAAATTCAGACATCAATTCAAGAAACTTTGTTTTCCCACTTGATGTGAGTGTATATACTGTTTTTTCGGGCATATTTCCATTCTTCTTTGTTTCACTAAGGACAAACCCTTTCTTTTCATATTGGATAACTTTTTTGTATACTGTATAAGAACCTATTTTTACCCATCTGGCTAAATGCCTGTCCTTAATTTGTTTTTGTAACTCGTATGCACTTTTGGGGCTTTGATAGAGTGAGCCTAAAATTATTAAATCAATAGTTGACATATATTTTCTCCCTCCAATACTGTATAATACAGTATTGTATTATACAGTATTGAGAAAGAAATGTCAAGATTCGCTATCTACCGTCAAAGGGATTTGCATTAAAATCTATATAAAACAAAGCAGAACCAACAACTGTGATTTTCTCACAAATTCATCGGCTCTGCATCTAAAGTGTCTGGCTCTGTGATGGTTGTTATCTGCAAATTGTTTACTTCAATCAATGTTTCCTGCTTGCACTTCGGGCAGTAGAGGGGATAGTTTTTTAAAACGGTATCTTCTCTGATTCTGTCATGGGTCTTATTTCCGCAAACAGGGCAGCGTATCCATTTCGTTTTTTCGTTCATATCTTACAGTCCTCCTTTAAGCGCATTTTCAACAGCCTTTTTTATGACAGTGCTTGAATTGGTTGCGCCAGAGACTGCATCAACATCTATTTTCTGTTCCTCAATTATTTTCTCTATAACTTTTTCTGCGGCTTTTCCACGTTCATGCCTATGCTCCAAAATATTAATACTTACAATTTCCCCATCTTCTACAGTTACTTCCACTTTGGCATATATAAAATTCACATCATATTCTCCGATATAAATTCCATCGGAAGCATCAGCAATATCTATTTCATCAAATGTAGTTTTCCCTATGGCTCGTTTATAATCAGCAACGTTCTTTAAGTAAACCGCTGCACAAATTAGACAAATAAGTAAAATGATAACTGAAATTATTTTCTTTTTAGATATTCTCATTTCAAACACCTCTCAATCTTTCTGACTATGTGCTTTGGAAGCTTTTTAGAAGATGCGCCTGCATAAACCACTTTGCCTATTGGTTTCATGCCTGCAGTCTTAAAAAATTCGTCCATATTCCGTATTGCCCCCCTGCTTTGTCCAAATATCCATGAAAATGGGAAAGGAGTATTGCAGGAAGTCAAAACCATATATTTTTTCCCTTTCAGACGTGGTTTGGGGAAAGTGCTTGTTTCTTCCATAGCTGTTCCTAATAATCGGTCAAATAAGTTTTTAACAGGGGCAGGGACATTCGCCCAATAAACAGGAGCCGCAAGAAGGACTATTTGACATTCACGCAAAAGACTGACAATTTCTTGTATATCATCCTTTTGCGTACAAATCTCTGTATCTATGCAGTTACGGCATCCTATGCAAAATGAGATGTTTTTTTCATACAGATTTATTTTAGCCATCGTATAGCCTTTTTCCTCAGCTCTGCGGATTGCAATATCCATCATAGATGCCGTCTTTCCGTTTTTATGGGGGCTGCCTAAAATTGCAAGCGCCAATTTCTTGTTTGTGGTCATTTCACTCACTCCTTTTCAATCGAATGGTACAACATATCAAAACCATACTCTAAAAACTGAATTTTAGATAAATGTATTGTTTTTTCAATGTATTCTTCTTTATTTGCCGCCAACTGGATAAGCCCTGACAGCATACCCCAAAACTGCATAATAGTAGGCATGATTTTTATGTCATCACGCAAATCGCCTTTTATCATGCCGCTTACTAAAAAATCCTTTATTTTTTCATTTATTTCCTCCCCGACTTGATAGGTTTCTTTCTCTTCGGGCAAATAATCTTGGCTTTCAAAATCAATGTTAATTTTATCTAACACCATTTTAAAATAAAAAGGAAATTCTTCTTGGTACAGGACTAATCCCCGGCAAATCATATCATACCTTGCCTTTGTTTCCTCCTGCTGCTCCAATGCAGAAGTTATATAACTGTAAAGCCTTTTCATGCTGTCTAACACTAAAAAACCGATAATTTCTTCTTTGTTCTCAAAGTACACATATAATGTTGCTTTGCTATATCCCGCCGCTTTTGCTATATCATTCATGGAAGTTGCCGTAATCCCTTTCTCCATAAACAATGCCGAAGCGGCAGCGGCAATATTTTCTCTGTGTACGCTTTTGGGTTCTTTTTTTCTGCGTGCCATCTGTATATCTCCTTTCAATAATTAAACCGTCGGTTTAATTATATTTCATTGATACGATTTTGTCAATCTGCTTCGCCTTATATTCATAAATAGTTTTCAGTTATATTCACAAAACCCTCCCGAAAAAAACAGCAGAGATTTCTCTCTGCCACCTTGCTGCTTAAGCATATATAATTTCCTCGCTCACAATCTCCCTCGCACAAGCCCTTATGCTATTAAGGCGTTGTACCCATTCTAAGGAATTTTCTTCCCTTAGGCGTTCTGTTATGCATTGTGTTTTTTTTTCGTGTTCTCTATGAGCCTGTGGGAGCGTTCCTGTGCCTGCCTGTCGATGTCAGCAAGGTAGGCATTCAGTTTACCACTTGTGAGAAGATAGGTATATGTAACTTTGCGGTATTGCTTCAGATAGTCCAGATGCCACCGCCCCCATATGCTTATTGAACGGTCTTCTTCAGCGGGTACAGTCAAGCGTGGTATTAGATAATCTCCTTGCTGTTCATATTCGCCGCCTAATCTCTCAAAGATTGATTTTGCCATTTTGCAATTCCTCCGTATGATTTGAATTTGTCTACAATTCAATCATTTTGGCTGATTACAAAGTCTTTGAATTTAACATCCTTATGTAATGCCACCCTTTGGTGGGCTGTATCTTCACGCCCATATGAAAATAGCTTTACCCCTCCAAACCTGTTTTAAAGTTTGGAGGGATTTTTATGCCTATAGATATCGGGTGTTATTCATACATATCACATAGGAAGATAGAAGAAAGCCTGTTAAAAAAATCTTTATCCGCATGTGGGGGCATTGTACCCCAAAAGTAGAAGTCAAATTTCTACATATAAGAACCAAAATATCTATAAACCGTAAAGGTGTGACAGCCCTTACGGTTTTTCTTTTGTCGTTTTTTGTCGGATTGCGTTGCAAGCCTGCTTTTTACAGTGGATGCCGTTCATCTCCTGCCAATCTGGATTATTCAAAAAAATTCAGATTGGAGGTAACGGATTATGGCGTACAACAAAGTCAGAGAAGAAAGAAAATGGCGGCTCTGGAAAGAAGCCGAGGAAAAGCAGCTTAGGAGTTTGGGTGTCAGCGAGGGCGATATTGCAAAGCTCCGTGTCCGTGATTGGGCGATATTCAATTCCGACAGACGGTACTATGAGAAATTGCAGGATGCAGGTACATATCTTGAGGAAGTCGCAGAGGACACGGCACAGCCCGAAGTAAAAACGGTTGAGGAATTTTTGGACAGCATTGAAAACCAGCGGCTCTATCAAGTCTTGATTAAGGTGGACAGGCTTACCATCCAGATTGCCTTATGGAAAATAGATGGTTACAGCAGCATGGAGATTTCAGAGAAATGCGGTTTATCTGTAAGTGCAGTCAACTTCCATGTCTGGCATCTCAGAGAAAAATTAAAAAATATTTTATGACCATCTAATATTTAGGGGTTTCCTATCGGCTGCTGGGTGGGAGGGCAAAAACTCACCCAGTTTTTCTATATATGGCGAAAACTGGACAGTTCTTTGAAAACCGAATAACCATTCACCAAATACATTCTCTTTGTGGTTGTATAAGCATAAGCGTGTGCAGCGGTACGCCATAACTTGCCGAAAGGCGGCAAGCGGAAAATACCGACTGAAAATATTGGGCAGCTCCCGGGCGGTCAATGGAAAATGAGTTTTCACACTCTCCCGACCTTAAACGCTCCCCTGCGTCTGGCTGCTACATAGGCGGTTCTTACTGATCTTGATAAAATCAGACTGTCTGTAACTTCTGCATGGTTTTCCTCCTTTCGGTCAGTGGCTTTGTTTTTACTGTGCATAGACGTTGACCTCCTTAAATAGATTTACCCCCACAAAAAGGCGGGGGTATGTAATGCCGCCAATCCCACGCCTATAAAAGCAGGAGAATATTATTCTCTCCCACTCAATAGCCCATAGGAAAGTACGGATTTTCCCTCTGACATTTAAATAATTTTAATCTGCTCCGCAACTTGTCCATCCGTCTGTAAACAGACTTTGTTGGCAGCTTTACGGTTGTGGCAATCTCCTTTGTGGAATAGCCCTGCATTTTCAACAGGACGATTTGTAACGTGCGCCTGTCCACCGTGGCTAAGGCGAGATACAGTGTTTCGCTTTCAATCTCGTCCAGTAAATCAGAGACAGACTTTACCTCTGTCTGTTTCTTCCTGTCCGCCAACAAATTCAGGGCAGTTTTCATCCTGTCCGCCATCACTGCATGGACAGCGGATTCTGTAACGTCCACCGCTTCATCAACTATGAAGTCAATCATATTCCCCTCGCTGTCTGTAAATCCCTCCAGCGACAGCAGACCGTTTTTGGCGTCCAATTTTTTCAGATAACGCCATCGTTCTTTATCCTTGTAAAAATCTACATAATGTTCCCGCACGACCTCAAGCAGACAGCCCTGCACGGGGATACACAGCTTGTCCATATAGCTCTGGTCGGCTTGCCTGCGGTGGCAAAAGTCTGTGTAAGAAGTTCTGCATAAATGCCGCTTTCTTTGATATATACTTTTCTCGGTGCGTATTCCACTGTTAATACCTTCCATCTGAATTAAGCAGGCTTCTGCCTGCGCTGCTTCTTTGTCCGACAAGTCAAAAAGATTGCTGTTTAACAGCCGTAAAACTAATCCAGATGGAAAAGGCGGGGAACGACAACAAACGCAAAATACCGTCCTGTGGCACATTCCGATAAAAAACGACAAAAGAAAAACCGTAAAAGATCTGTGACCTTTACGGTTATAGGAAATACATATTCTGTTAAGTCCGCCCACCAAACAATTGTTTTTTTTATTTGGCGGGCATGTATTGCTCTTAGATTTTATTTATCAGCATCAATAATTTTTATCTCATATACTGTTGGATAATAATATGGTGTTTCTTCCGTAAATCGTTGTTCGTTCAACAATCAGCCGAATTTCCCCGTCAGGCTGCATGACAGTTTCCTGAACAATGGCTTCAAATGATTTTTCAGACCATCTTGGGGACTGGTTCATCGCCATTGCATCAATAACAATTACCAGAGCTGCCATGATGCCCACAATCATCAACCTTTTCTTTTTCATACTGTGCCTCCTTATACAACCTGATGTTTCTTAAATCCTAATCTTGCTAATGGCAGCATAATTACTGTTAAGAAAACATATAAGATTGCCCTTATAGTGAGCGTGTCCAAAACCAGACTGCCGAATTGGTATGAGATATACTTGCTGAATTCTGGCATTGCCACACGGTACGGCAGCAAAAACAAAGTCAGATTATATGCCCCTGTTGTTCCGTTTGGCGTTAGAAACATAGGAATGAATAATATGGGGACAAGAATAATCAGCACAAGATAAGGACTTTTCATTTGTGCAGATAAAAGGAGTGTCAGTCCAACCATAGCAAGGAGTACCAAGTAAATAATTCCAAGATTGATAAAAACAGCCTGTAAAAATGTCAATGGGTAAGGAATTGCCGTATTTGCAATCTGCAATGGCAGATTCCAGCCATCTGCCCCAAACGCTGCAAGCGGCAATCCACACGCCACAACAACATGGAGTATAAATGCAGCCGTCCCAAATAAAAGTGATGCTGCAATTTTTGCTGTTGTCAGTTTCGTTTTTCCATACTTTGCAGATAAAATTACCGCATCCGTCCCCTCCTGATATTCACCAGAAAAAACAGGGGCAACCACAATGCAGATAGCCAGTAATGCGAACATCAAAAGCTCAAAGCTGCTTATAATAACTTCCCATCCTTCGTAATATCCATACTGTAGCGGCGTGTCCACTTTTTCCGCCATACTGCCCCAATATTCTTTTTGTTCATTGGATAATTTTCTGGATGGATTATTGAGCAGGTTTTGTATCTTCCTTTCCATCGTCTGATAAAAGGACGCTCCGCCGTTTATATCCAAATCAGGGAAATTGTTATAGCCCAAAATTTCATTTGGCTTACTGTAAGTGTTTGCAATCAGGTTAAGCAATTTTTCCCTTGGTGCAACTCCATTCCAATAGGCATCGCCAATTAAAAACTGCTCGTTTCCATCATATCCGATATTATCAGGGTTTTCAAAAAGCCCCTGTACTTCTCGGATTGTTTCGGCAACATATTCCTCGGACAAAGGAACTGACAAATCCGCATACTGCCCTTTTTCATAGGCAATACCATCCGCTCCCTTTATAACACCATCCTGATTGTAAGTTTGGAATTGCATAATGGGCAGCCCGAAAAGAAATCCTGTTAAAATCAGACTGGCTGCCATTACGATTAAAGTAGATTTTTTACGCAGTATCTTCAAAAACTCATATTTTATCAGCATATTACCTTTCCTCCCGTTTTTCAGATTCTTCACCAAAATGGTACAAAAATAAATCTTCTAAGCTCGGTTCTACAATCTGTGCATCTTCCCTTGGAGCAGTTTCCTCTATCATGCGCAGCCGCACCATATTGTTTTCATGGTGAAGGTTTACAACAGAAAAATTCCTGCTATATTCCGCAGCAGTCCTTTCATCAACTAAGAGTTCCCACACCTTGCCTTTGATACTGTCTGTAACCGTACTCATCGGCTCCTGCAAAAGAAAACGGCCTTGCTTCATCATTAAAATTGTATCTGCAATATAAGAAACATCCGAAACAATGTGCGTAGATAGAATAACAATTTTTTCTTTTGCAAAATCCGAGATAAGATTGCGGAAACGCACTCTTTCTTTTGGGTCAAGCCCCGCCGTAGGTTCATCCAATATCAAGATAGATGGGCTGTTCAGTTCCGCCTGTGCAATTCCAAGACGCTGTTTCATACCTCCAGAATAAGACTTGATTTTTTTATCTGCCACATCGGATAGGTTTACCATCTGAAGCAAATCCTCTGTTCGTTTTTTTGCCTGTCTTTTATCAAGCCCTTTTACTGCCGCCATATACAGCATAAATTCACGGGCGGTGAAATCCGGATAAAAGCCAAAATCTTGTGGCATATATCCTAAATGGGTATAATACCTCTCGCCTAACTGCTCAATTGTTTTTCCGTTTAAACGGATACTGCCAGAAGTTGGTTTCAGAACACCACATATCATCCGCATCAGCGTTGTCTTGCCTGCACCGTTTGCACCAAGCAGCCCATATACCCCCGGCACTAAATTGGCACTTATACCACCTACAGCACATTTTTCTCCGTACTGTTTTCTTACGTCTTGTAACTGTAATTCCATATAGAACCTCCCTATTCATTTTTATGGCCATTACTTGCACAAAAAAATAGATGACCTAGCTTTAAGCATAAATCATCTATCTTAGGCAGTACTTTTTTGTATCTTAATTTAACTTTAAGATACCTTTATGCCAGGGTCTGTCCCAGCGAAGCGAGGGTATACGGCAATAACAATGAAACTTTAAGTTATTGATCCAAGAAAGGAAGAACGATAGTAAACCGTGTTCCTTCACCCCGTTTGCTTTTAACAGCAATATTTCCATTGTGGAGTGTTATAATCTGTTTTGCAATCGCAAGTCCAAGACCGCTTCCCTCTGGTTTCTCTTTCATGTTTGTCCCTCTGTAATATCGGTTAAACAATTCCGACTGTTCCTTGTCACTCATACCGATTCCGTTATCAGAAATGCAAATCAATATTCTCTTTTTCCAGTCTGTGTCTATACTGATTGTTACTTTTGTTTCAGGTGGGTTATGCGTCAATGCATTAATGATAAGGTTATTCACAGCACGACGGAATAAATCAATGTCAAGGCAAACCTCACATTCCTGTATATTGCTTTCAAACTCAATACTGCAATTAGCAAAAGCGGGGTCATTTACAATATCAATGACCAATTCTTTCAGGAAACGCACAAGGCGTACCGTCTGCGGATGGTATGGCACTGCACCTGAATCCAACTGATATGTCAGCTTTAAGTCGTTAATCATCTTTTCAGTATGATTCACATTTTTTAAGATAATTCCACCGTATTCCTGTATGGTTTGACTGTCAAGGGTAAGACTGTCCATAAGCAATTCCGCATAGCCTTTAATTGGTGAGAGTGGTGTTTTCAAATCGTGCGTAATATTTGAAATCCACTCTCTGCGTATTCGTTCTGTATCCTGCTGAACCTTATCACTGTGGCAGATTTTTGCATCCATCTTATTAAGTGCCCCATAGATTTCTCCAAAAACTCCCTTTTCAGGCAACGAAATATAGGAACGCATTGAAACATCCCCAATGCCTTTTGATATTTTGCCAAGATGTCTGGTAAGCCAAAAGCCATAACAAATCACGAATAGAAGAATGGAACACAAAATGAAGAATATTCCCGTGCGGAATAATGGTGAAAGCCGTCCCACATTCTCTCCGTTATAGTAAAGCATATGTTTCCCTATCGCATAAGGAAATCCAATCAAATAGCTCCACGTTTCCCCTGAATCTTCATAGCTGTTCACAAAAATAGTGTTTCCCTGTTCATAAGCACTTGTGTGGAGTGAAATCAGTTCAGATGCAGAGTATTTGATTGGATAATTCTCAGGCTTGTTGTGGCAAAAAACTTCTTGTCCTGTTTCATCAATGACCTGAAGCCACAGCCTATATTCGTCCAACCGCTTAAGCCCTACTTCTTCTATTTTGACATTGCCGCTATCGTTCTCCATCCATACTGAAAAATTATCTGTAAACCTGTCTGGCCATGATGCCAGGCTCAAACCTTCTGGCTCAGTTATTCCGAAAATATAGTAGAACATTCCGATTGCAATAACAACGGCGATAAGAAGTAATGCTGACACTAAAACGAATATCCTTAAAAATGGATTTTGTTTCTTTTTATTTATCATGTGGATTTACCAACTTATAGCCTAAGCCTTTCATCGTAATAATATATTGGGGAGTTGCGGGGTTTTCCTCTAACTTTTCACGCAAATGACGGATGTGTACCATTATGGTATTATCACACCCAAAGCTGTCCTCACCCCAAACAATTTCATATAAGCGTTCACGGCTGATTACCCGTCCTAAATTCTCCGCCAAATACCGTAAAATTTCAAATTCCCGTGCGGTTAATCCGATTTCCTTATTATTCTTCATTACCCTACAACCGTCAGTATCTATCATCAGTTCACCAATTTTAATAGAAAAATCCCGTATTGGAACTTGTCTGTATTCCGCACGACGTAACCCAGCTTTCACCCTATATACCATTTCTTTGGGGCTAAACGGCTTTGTGACGTAATCGTCACCGCCAACAGCCAAGCCAAGTATTTTATCCAATTCATCATTTTTTGAAGAAAGAAACAAAACAGGACAATGGGAAAACTCCCGTATTTGTTTACACACTTCATACCCATCTATATCTGGTAGCATAACGTCTAAGATGATGATGTCTGGCTGAATTTCCTTACACGTAATTACAGCGGATATCCCATTATCAATTTTAATAATATTGTAAAAACCTTCTATGTTTAGAGCTTTTTCAAGTAAATCTAATATGTCTGGCTCATCATCAACAAGCATAATTTTATACCTATTCACTGAATCGCGCCCTCCTTTTGTTTTGTAGTTTTACTCACATTGTCCTTGTATCTTCTATCAGCAGATTTTTCAGTACCTTTCGGGATAAGCCAAGTATTCCCTATTTTTTCAGCACCGATAATACGTATCATATTATAATATTGTAATACACGCCTATCCGAAACCTTCCATTCTGCAGCGGTTTCCTTTATAGTCATATCATCCATTTTGCACCTCCATCATTATATATTATATTTCTTTTATCAGAAGAATACAAGTTTCATCCAGCCGGGCGTCAAGGCTCTCCATGGTGGAGATTCCTTTATTCCGCAGGAAGTCCATAGTCGCCTGCACTTTATTGTAGTCGGCAACTGTGCCTTTGAGTTTCCCTCTGGAAGTCCAGTCGGCACGCTGACCGCCCCGCAGTTCCAGATACTGAAAAAGCAGCTCCGGGAGTGTCGTTTCCTTGGTCTGCTCCAACGCTTCCAGCAGCACGGCTTTTTTCTCCTTTAAGTCGGCAATCCAGCCTAATTGAAGAAATTTAAGAAAAATCTTGACATTATTGTGAAATGGTAGTATTTTATATAAGAAAGATTTGAAAATTCAATATTGTAATAATTTCTCTTATTCAGAGTGGTGGAGATACATAGGATCTGTGAAGCCACGGCAACCCCTCTACGGAAGGTGCCAGCCTGAGCGAGTAATCGAACAATAAGAGGATTTGATTATCTTTTCGCCTAGTCAGGTCCGCTTATTACATAAGTGGATTTTTTTATTGTTAAGATTAAGTGGAGCATAAGGTTTGAAAAAATTTGTTCTGCACGGAAAATGAACCTTTTTGCAACCCAATCTTGTTAATGTTCAAAGGAGGAATTTGAGATGGAAAAAAGATTATTTACTTCAGAATCCGTCACAGAAGGACATCCAGATAAAGTCTGCGATGCAGTGTCTGATGCGATTTTGGATGCATTAATGGAACAAGACCCAATGAGCCGTGTGGCATGTGAGACAGCGGCATGTACTGGGTTTGTGCTGGTGACAGGAGAGATTACTACCAAAGCACAGATTGATATTCCACAGATAGTAAGAGATACCGTAAATGAAATTGGCTATCATGACGCCGCTACCGGATTTGACGGCAATACCTGTGCGGTTATGGTGGCATTAGACCAGCAGTCCGCAGATATTGCGATGGGTGTTGACAAGGCTCTGGAAGCAAAAGAAAATAAAATGTCTGAGGAAGAACTTGATGCTATTGGGGCAGGAGATCAGGGAATGATGTTTGGCTATGCTACCAATGAGACGCCGGAATTGATGCCTTATCCGATTTCTCTGGCACACAAGCTTGCCCTGCAGCTTACCAAAGTCCGCAAGGATGGAACCTTAAGCTATTTGAGGCCAGACGGAAAGACACAGGTATCTGTAGAATATGATGAAAATGAAAAGCCCAAGAGACTGGAAGCAGTGGTATTGTCTACCCAGCATGATGCGGATGTGTCTCAGGAACAGATTCATGCGGATATAAAAAAGCATGTATTTGATCCTGTTCTGCCTGAAGAAATGATTGATGATGAGACAAAATTCTTCATTAACCCAACAGGCCGCTTTGTAATTGGAGGGCCACACGGGGATGCAGGACTTACGGGACGTAAGATTATTGTGGATACATACGGAGGATATGCACGTCACGGCGGCGGGGCATTTTCCGGTAAAGATTGTACGAAAGTGGACCGTTCTGCGGCATATGCGGCCCGTTATGTGGCAAAAAATATTGTTGCAGCGGGATTGGCTGAAAAGTGTGAAATCCAGTTATCTTATGCCATCGGTGTGGCACAGCCCACCTCCGTTATGGTAGACACTTTTGGAACAGGAAAAGTTTCAGATGAGAAACTTGTGGATATCATCCGTGAGAATTTTGATCTCCGTCCGGCAGGAATTATTAAAATGCTGGATCTCAGACGTCCAATTTATAAACAGACTGCGGCATATGGACATTTTGGACGCAATGATCTGAATTTGCCATGGGAGGCAATAGATAAGGTGGACATTTTAAAAAATAGTTTGTAAATCTTTGATATAGTGAGGGAATGATTCTTTTTGTTTTGGGAAACACTATACGAAAACAGAAATGAGGTTTCATCGAATGAAAACATTCCATCAATTATATCTGGACATTTTAAAACAGGAAACAGGATGGGAGCGTACCCTGGAAGAAGAATATAATCCTTATCACATGGATTGCCTGCTTCATCCAGAAAAGTACGCTCCTGTCATTTTTAAAGAACAATGTGAACAGTGTGCCTACGAACACGCCTGTGAAAATAGCTGCATTTTTGACGCATTTGAACGAGATGAAAATAACAGGGTAATTATCAATCCTGAGAAATGTATTGGCTGCGGAGCTTGTATAGACGCCTGCAAATTAGAAAAACTGGCAGAAAATAAAGATGTTGTTCCGGTTCTCCAGGCTGTGAGGGAGAAAAAGCGGGAAGTTTATGCATTAATTGCGCCGGCGTTTCTGGGACAGTTTGGGGAAAAAGTTACGGTAGGGCGGCTCCGTACGGCATTTAAGGCGATGGGGTTTCAGGGGATGGTGGAGGTAGCGGTTTTTGCAGATATCCTGACTTTAAAAGAGGCGCTGGAATTTGATGCCAATATTAAAAAGGAACAGGACTACCAGCTTACAAGCTGCTGTTGTCCAGTGTGGATCGGCATGATACGGAAAATTTATCATGAACTTGTTCCCCATGTGCCGGGAGCTGTATCACCTATGATTGCGGCAGGGCGCGTAGTCAAACAGCTCCATCCGGAAGCTGTCACAGTATTTATTGGTCCCTGTATGGCGAAAAAGGCGGAGGCCAGGGAAAAGGATATTGCCGACGCAGTAGATTATGTATTAACCTTTCAGGAAGTACAGGATATGTTTGAAACAGCCGATATTCATCCAGAGGAGTTAGGGGAGGACGAGAAAGAACATTCTTCTCGTGCAGGCAGGATTTATGCCCGGACAGGAGGTGTCAGCCAGGCAGTACGGGAGACAGTTAACCAGCTTCACCCAGACCGGAAGATTGAAGTAAAAGCAGAACATGCAGATGGTGTGCCAGCATGCAGGGAAATGATAGAGCGGTTGAAAAATGGAGAAACCACAGCTAATTTCTTTGAAGGGATGGGCTGCCATGGAGGCTGTGTGGGAGGACCCCGGCGCATTATTCCTACAGAAGAAGGAAAAAAGAATGTGGATAATTACAGTGACCGGGCAGAATATAAGACTCCTTTGGAAAATCCTTTCGTACTGGAACTTCTTACAAGACTGGAATTCCATACCGTGGAGGAATTTTTGGAAAAAAGTGATCTTCTGGTCAGACAATTGTAAGAAAAGCGAAGAGTCTGGAAGATATAGCGCCTTACTTTATCCAAGTAAGAGCGCTATTTTTGTGCTTGCTGTGGGACTAAGAAGAGATTTGCAAAATATATTTTTGGAGGATTCTATTTTTTCTTCCGTTTTTAAATGTATCTAGGGAAAATCAAGTGTTTTTTATTGAAAAATTTAAGGACTTCTTAACAACTTTACTGCTATAGTATCCTTATCCAACTGATAGAAAAGTGTCAGTAGAAAAGGAGTATTGTTAATGAAGAAAAGCATTTTATCAGCAAAGGGTATCTGTAAAAGCTTTGCGCAGAACGGCAGACAGGTACATATCTTCTCAAATGTAGATTTTGACCTATATGAGGGGGATTTTACAGTAATTATGGGAGCATCCGGCTCGGGAAAATCTACACTTCTATATGCACTCAGCGGTATGGATCGGGCTACAGCGGGCCAGGTGCAGTATGATGGACAGGATCTTGTCACCATGGGGGAAAAAGATCTTGCCAGGCTTAGATGCACAGAATTTGGATTTGTATTTCAGCAGATGCATTTAATCAGTAATCTGTCATTATTTGAAAATGTTGCTGTTTCCGGTTATTTGAATAAGAATAGCACATCCAGGCATGTAAAGGAACACGCAGATGGGCTGCTTGAAAAAGTGAGGCTTACCCATGTGAAGAATCACCTGCCATCTCAGGTTTCTGGTGGAGAACAGCAGCGCTGTGCCATTGCAAGGGCAGTGATTAATACCCCCAAAGTGTTGTTTGCGGATGAACCTACAGGCGCGCTGAATCGGCAAAATACCATTGAGGTGTTGAATCTGCTTACAGAATTGAACGGCAATGGCCAGAGCGTTCTGATGGTGACACATGATTTGAAGGCTGCACTGAGAGCTGATCGGATTCTATACCTTGAAGATGGAAAAATTACCGGAGAATTATCTCTGCCAGCCTACCATCAGCAGGATGAAAAGAGCCGTGAGGCACAGGTCAACGCATGGCTGGCTTCGTTGGAATGGTGAGGTGGCGAAATGGAATTATTTACAATGATTAAGGCGAATATCCGACATAAAAAAGGATCTTTTGTCAGCATTATTCTGCTTATGGCTGTTATATCCATGGCCTTAACAGCGATTATCAGTGTTTGGGATAACATTTATGGAGGAGTCATCCAGGCCCAGGAACGTGCTAAGACTGCAAACATTGTATGCATGGTGAATAAGAATCAATTAAGTGAAAAAATGATTTCAAAGGTGAAGCAGCATACTCTTGTAAAAAATGTGAAAACAGAGACGGCAATTGCTGCAAAAGTAAGCTATCATGGAAAGGGATACAGTAATGAGGTTTATATGCAGAAACTTCCAGCCCAGTATCAGGTGTTTGATTCGGATGGAAGGCGATATCAGGAAGAAACGCCGCTAAATCATGGGGAAATCTATATTTCCCAGGGTATGAAAACGAATTTTTCCTGTAAAACAGGGGATAGTCTTGCGGTTGAAACAGAGGCTGGTTTCTATGAATTTAAAATTAAGGGAACCATTGAGGAACCTCAGATGGGAGCATCCGTTATCGGGTGGAAAAAGATTTTTATCTGTAAGGAGGATTATGAAAATATTTACGGGAAAATTGAAAGATTAGGAAAACAGACAGAATCCAGCGGCTTAATAAATATGGTATCCATTTATAAAAAAGACGGCTGCGGTCTTACAGACGGGAAATTTGCCCGACAGGTCAATTTGGATACCGGGATAGCAGATATGGGATTTGGGGCAATGACCAGAGAGATGAGCGTTACCTATACCACCCTTTTTCCTAAAATAATTTGTATGATTCTGTTTGTTTTTGTGGTTTTGCTCCTTGCATCTGTCGTGGTGGTTCTGTGCCACAGCGTATCGACTGGAATTGAGATGGAATATGTTACATTTGGAGTGATGAAGTCCCAGGGATTCTCAACAAAGAAAATACAGGCGGTTTTTGTGATACAATATCTTGCCGCTGAAATTCTGGGGGCAGCCGCTGGCATTGTGGCAGCAGTCCCCTTGTGTGAAGAACTTGGCAATTTGTTTCACCCTATTACAGGGATTATACCCCAAAAGGCAGTCTCCTATGGAACATGCGGTGGAATCCTGCTGGCGGTTTTTGTAATTTCTATACTTTCCATTTTGGTGATTACAAGAAAAATTACAAGAATTTCTCCAGTCAGGGCTATTGCAGGAGTTAAAAAGGAGATCTATTTTGACAGCAGGCTCAAGGCCCCTGTCAGTAAAAAGATGCTTTCATCAAGCCTTGCATTCCGCCAGTTTACTTCTAATAAAAGACAGTATGCCGGGGTGATTGCAGTTGTAGCGATACTTGTTTATTTTATGATAACCATGATGGTACTGACCAATGTGATTACTGCAACTTCTGCATGGGAGACCATGGGAATTTCCTATTCTGACTTGAGTATTGAATTATCAAAAGAAGTTTCTGATGCAAAAATTGAGCAGGTGGAGGAATCTATACGCCAGAAGAGTAATTTTCAAACATCTTATAAATCCTGCGGAAATTATTATATGTCTATTAATGGTGAACAAATGATGACATGTATTTATAGTGAACCAGAATTTATAAAAGCAGTGTCGAAAGGAAGAGCGCCGGTTTATGACAATGAGATTGTAATGACGGAGATTGCCGCTGACAATTTAGGGCTTAAAATTGGAGATAAAGTATCGGTAGGTTATCAGGACAAAAAGGAAACTTTTTTGATTTCTGGTTTGAATCAGTTTATGAATGATGCAGGAGTGAATTTCAGCATGACAAAGTCGGCTGCGTCAAAACTTGGGAATACAAAGTTGTCCTATTTGGGTTATATTTTGGAAGATAAGTCCCGGGGAACTGAGATTGAAACTGATCTAAACCGTCGATATGGAACTATTTTGACCGCTTCTTTTGATGAAACGCCTATGGATGACACCTATGAGCTTGCCATACATGTTATGACATGTATTGTCTATGCTTTTTCCATAATATTTGCTGTGACGGCTGTACAGATGGTGTGTTCAAAAGCGTTTTTAAAGGAACGCAGGGATATTGGAATCTATAAAGCCCTGGGTTTTACCTCCGGCAGGCTTCGGCTGCAGTTTGCAGTAAGATATTCTATTGCAGCAGTGTTTGGAGCGGCGGTGGGAAGTGGGGTGGCAGCGGCGTTTACAGGAAAAATGTTAAGCTTTATCCTGAGGCTGGTTGGAATTTCAAGTTTTCAGGTTACATTTAACTTTGCCGCTTTTGCAGTTCCAGTTGGGATAATAATTACATGTTTTTACCTGTTTGCATTCTTGGCGTCCCGAAGGATTAAGCGGGTAGAGGTGAAAGAATTGATTGTAGAATAGGGAATAATCAAAAAGGCAGGACTGTGAACATTTCTAAAAGAACCACAGCCCTGCCATAGCAGTTTTTATTTCATATATTGAGCAATATCGGCATTTTCTACATACTCTGTTTTCACGTAGTTTTTGATCTCGTACTCTTTTTCCAAATTTCCGATTTTTACCAGGAAAGAAATGGTATCCTGCAGGTTTTCTATGTCTGCTTCGGAAATTTTTACGGTATATTCATATTTTGCCGCCACATCATCAAGCAGTTCAGCGTCAAGAGAGAGGGCATCTGCAACTTTCTTTTTGATATCCTCATCCAGGTTATCCAGCGCGGCAACGCCTCTTGCATATTGTTCAATGATCACGCGGATTACTTCTGGATGATTCTGTGCATATTCCGCTCTTGCAAGAATGGGATTTACACCCAGCAGCCCGCAGTCGGGACCTTCGCCGATGATTTTGGCTGTGCCGTCTGCAACAAGCCTTGTTACATTTGGCTCCCAGATTGCCACTGCATCTACAGCTCCTGTGGAGAGCACGGTTGCGGCGTCTCCAGTTGCGATATTTACCAGCTCCACGTCAGAGTTGATATCCAGATTGTTTTTGGCAAGAAGCTTGTCAATCAGGTTGTGCCCTGTAGAACCAACAGTTGTTCCAACTTTTTTGCCCTTTAGGTCTGTGACAGAGGAGATGTTGGAATCAGCGCTTACCAGCATGGCATAGGATTTTGCTCCATCTGCAGCCATTGCAATCACCTCATTTTCCTGTCCGGCGGCAATGGAAGAAACGGTGGGCACGTCGCCCATCACTCCGATGTCAGAACTGCCGGAGGCCAGAGATTCATTCATGGGAGGACCGGATTCAAACTCATTCCAATTTACTTCGACGCCCTGAGTTTTGAGAGCTTCCTCAATCCATCCATTTTCACGGGCAATATATAGAGGAATAAATGCAGCAGAAGGCTGAATTGCGATATTCACTACAGAAGAACTGCCGTTATTGTCTGAATTATTTGCGGCAGAAGCCTGATTTTGGGAAGAAGATCCACAGCCGGACAGCAGGGTGATGCCCAGTGCCAGAGCTGTAAAGCAGGATAAAATACGTGTTTTTCTCATATTGATTACTCCTTTTAAGTACAAAATTATTGATCTGAATTTTCACTGAAAAATTCATTGTAAATGATTTTTCTGATTTCTACAAACTCGTAGCTGTTACGATCCCGTGGTTCTTTAAGATTTACAGGGACAATGCGCTGAATCCGGCCTGGACGTTCAGACATTACGATAATCTGGTCGGCCAGATATACAGCCTCGTCTATATCATGTGTGACCAAAAGCATGGTGGTATGAGAACGCTTTTGAATACGTTTCAGCTCTTTCTGCATGGATATTTTGGTAAAGGCATCCAGTGCGCCGAACGGCTCGTCCAGAAAAAGTACAGAGGGGTCATTGACAAGCGCCCTTGCAATGCCTGCGCGCTGCGCCATACCGCCGGAAAGCTCTCTGGGATAGGATTTTTCAAATCCATGTAATCCCACGAGTTCTATATGCTGCTGGACTTTTTGATTTTTTTCTTCTTTGGATATTCCGTTCAGTGCATATCCTACATTCTGTTCTACTGTGAGCCATGGAAACAAACGGTGTTCCTGGAATACCATGCTTCTGTGTTTGTCAGGACCCGTGATTTCCAGTCCTTTGATGCGTACAGTTCCTTCATGATCTGGGTCAAGTCCGCATATGGCGCGCAGCAGCGTGCTTTTGCCGCAGCCGCTGGAACCTACAATACAGATGACTTCGCCTTTTTCCACACTGAAATTGATGTCGTCAAGTATATGCATCTGTTCACTGCCCCTTTGGCTGAAATATTTATGCAGCCCTTCTACAACAATGTATTTTTCTTCTTTTTCATTGACTGTCATATTATGCACCTCAATTCCAGCGGATTACAAGTTTTTCAACAAGCCTTAATAGTGAATCCATAATTTTTCCAATGATGCCGATGGTGAGCATTCCTACAATTACAACGTCTGTTTTTCCGAATTGTCTTGCGTTCATGATCAAATAGCCTAATCCGGTTGTGGAAGAAACCAGCTCTGCAGCCACCACGCACATCCAGCAGGAACTTAATCCCGTGCGCAGTCCCGTAAAAATATTAGGTGCGGCGCTGGGGATTACCATCATGAAAATATGTTTCAAAAACGGTGTTTCCATAGATTTAGAAACTTCAATCAGTTTTATGTCTGTCTGCCGTATTCCGTCAATAACATTGATTAAGACTGTGAAAAAGCCGCCCAGGAAAATCAAAAAGATTTTACCGCTTTCTCCAATGCCGAACCAGAGGATTATCAGAGGAATCCAGGCAATGGGCGGGATTGGTTTGATAAGCTGTATCAGCAGTCCAGTCAGTCTGTCAAGATGATTGGAAAGCCCAATCAGTATCCCTAGAACAATTCCCAGTATGGAAGCAAGGAGATAGCCCTGCAGTACTCTTACTACACTGATCCAAAGGTTTTCCCATAAATCACCGCTTTGTATCAGGGAAATTACCGTGCCGCCTACTTTGGATGGAGAGGGCATAATTACAGGATTCAGTTTCCCGGTACTGCCCATAATAATCCAAACAACTATAATTGCAGCAACAAGAGCTATGTATTCCAAAGCGTATCCTGCTTTTTTAGCTGCAGTCTTGTTCATGTGAGTTTACCGCCTTTCTTCTGTGTTTCGCGTAAATGGAATTCCGTTTGCTAAGATAGCATAACTTTTTTTTTGCTTTATTCTAAAAAAGAATTAAAATAAGAAAATTTAGTGAATCTCCAATTATAATGCTGATTTGGAATTAAAAATAAGGAAATTGATATTAAAATACAGATTACGTTCACAGTAGTTCTCACAGTGTTCTTACGTGAGAGTAAAATGAGGTGAAACTTATGCCAGAATACGGTATCATTTTTAATATACAGCGTTATACCATTCACGACGGCCCTGGGATACGGACAGAGTTGTTTTTCAAAGGCTGTCCCCTGCAGTGCAGGTGGTGCGGGAATCCGGAAAGCCATAAAGTAGTTCAGCAGCCAGGCATATATCCTATCAAGTGTATTGGCGAAGATAAGTGCGGATGCTGTACAGATGTTTGTGAGCAGAGTGGGAGCCTGATATTTCATGATCATAAGCTGTTGGCCATTGACAGGCAGCGCTGCACAAATTGTATGAAGTGTGCGGAAGTTTGTCCTGCGGATGCCATTAAGCTTTGGGGCAGACGGGTTTCTGTGGAGGAGGCCATGGAGACAGTGAGAAAGGATGTTTCCTATTATAATAGTTCTGGGGGAGGAGTTACCTGTTCCGGCGGGGAACCCCTGACGCAGCTTCCCTTTCTCCAGGAATTGCTGAAAACATGCAGGCAGGAGGGAATACATACCTGTGTGGAAACTACCCTTTGCGCTGACTGGAACAGCATAGAAAAGATAGTCTCCGATACGGATTTATTTATTACAGATTTGAAGCATATGGACGCTGCTGTCCACAAGCAGTATACCGGGTTGTCCAATGACAGAATCTTGGATAATATGCAGCGTCTGGCAGAATTGGAAAAACCCTTGATTGTGCGGATTCCTGTGATTCCCGGCGTCAATGATACAAAGGAGAATATGGAAAAATCCGCAGATTTTATATTAGGAAAGCTTAAGAACCAGGTGGAAGAGTTGCAGTTACTGGAGTTTATGCGGCTGGGAGAAGAAAAATATAAGTCTTTGGATTTAACGTACCCTATGGAGGGACTGGAATTTGACAGAGATGCATTTACATTAAAAATCAAAGACTTTGCAGAATATTTTCAAAGCAGAGGAATTAGTTGTAAGATTGGCACTACGACGAAGGAGGGAAAAGGCAATGACAAAGAACAAGCCTATCGGCACAGAGGCATTTGATAAACACTACGGAATTGGATATAAGGTAGGGCATGATGGTTTTTCTCCATACAGCCGTGTAAATAAGCTTCGCAAAGTATTTCTTAATAAAAGATTTAATATTGATATCCAGAGGGCAAGGCTTATTACCCAGACGTATAAAGAACATCCAGAACTTTCAGCAAAGCTGAAAACAGCGTATGCATTGAGAAATATTCTGGAGCATGTGGAAATTGACTTGTATGAAGATGAGCTTCTGGCTGGAGAACTTGCGGCTCCGGCAAAGGCGGCGCCGATATACCCGGAGTTTTCAGCGGCATGGATCATAGATGAGCTGAAAAATCATCCCTTTGACCAGAGAGCCCATGACAAATTTTATATTACAGAAAAAGATAAAGAGGAATTATTAGAATTGTTGGAGTTCTGGCAGGGAAGGACAGTTGCCGATGCCGTGGAGGCTGAGTTCACAGAAGACCAGAGAAAAGGAAGTGAGATGGGCAAGAAAGTGTATATGACCAATCTCTACCATTTTGGCGGCGTGGGGCATTTCGTGATGGATTATGAGAAGCTGCTAAGATTGGGATATCAGGGACTGATAGCGGAAGCGGAACAATATTCTGCTGCCCTGGAAGAGTCTGACAGTGAATATACACAAAAGAAAGAATTTTATGAGGCTATGCTGATAGAACTGAGGGCGGCGTGCACTTATATTAACCGTTATGCCGCACTGGCAAAAGAGCGCAGCAGCCAGGAAGAGAATCCTGTAAGAAAGGCAGAATTGGAACAGATTGCGGAAAACTGCAGGCAGGTTGCCGGAGGTCCTGCAAAAACCATGTGGCAGGCATTGCAGCTTTGGCATTTCGCAACCACAATCACGCTGATTGAATCCAACGGGCATTCGGTATCCTATGGAAGGATGGATCAATGGTTGTTTCCTTATTATAAGAGTGATATGGAGCGCCATGTCATTACGAAAGAGTTTGCACAGGAGTTATTGGAATGTGCGTATGTAAAGATGGGAAACCCATCTAAGCTAAAGGACAGAATGACCGTGGAGGTGCGCAACGGCAGAGGATGGGGCGGAGAGAGCCTTACTATTGGCGGTGTGGATGAAGCGGGAAATGATGTGACAAACGATTTGACCTTTATGCTGCTGGAGGCTTCCGTACATACCAGAATGATGAATCCATGGGTCTGTGTCAGGATGCATGAAAATACGCCCTATGAATTAAGGGTAAAAACAGTAGAGTGCATTCGTGCAGGATACGGGCATCCTAAGATTTTTAATGATGAAGTGGCAGTAAAGGCTATGCAGCGGAAGGGAATGGGTCTGGCCCAGGCAAGAAATTATGCAGTAGTTGGCTGCGTGGAGCCGGATCTTCCAGGCCAGGAATATGGTTATCATGATGCGGCCTACATCAATATTGCAAAAGTGATGGAGCTTGCGCTAAACGGCGGGCAGTGTATTGACTGCAGCCAGTATTGCCCTAGATATCAGGAATGCGCAGGGGCAGGCAGGACATTGGGACCTGATACAGGTTCTCTTAAGAAGTTCCAGGATATCGGGGAAGTTCTGGAGAGCTTTGAGCGGCAGATGAAGTTCTGGACGGATCAGATGTGCAGCGGATTGAACCTGATCGATAAGGTGCAAAAAGAGAGAAAACCCCTGCCTTATGCTTCCGCGTTTTTTGACGGATGTATAGAAAAAGGAAAAGATCTGGGCGAGGGAGGAGCAAACTATAATTTTACAGGCCCTCAGGCAAGCGGAATCGGAACCTGCGCAGATATTCTCTCCACCATCAAACAGCTTGTCTTTGATGAGAAACGCTATACTGGGGAAGAACTCCTTGAGGCAGTGAAGGATAACTGGGAAGGACATGATGTTTTGTATGCCCTGGTAAACAGCAGTAAGGTTCATCATTATGGGAATGATGACGATTATGCAGACGATTTATTTAAAGAAGTATTTGAGTGCTACTGCCGGAATATTACAGGAAGAAAGAACCCCAGAGGCGGGGAGTTCTGTCCAGGCGTTTATACCGTAAATGCGAATGTAGGGCTTGGACTGGGCCTTGGCGCGTCCCTTGACGGGAGAAAGGCAGGAGAACCTATCTCAGATAATATGGGACCGGTACATACCCACGCGGCTTCCCATGATATCAGCGGACCTACGGCAATTGCAAATTCAGTCACCAAGGCGGATCACAGCCTGGCCACCAACGGAACGCTCTTGAACTGGAAGTTCCCCCCAGAGTGTGTGGCGGGCCTGGAAGGCAGGGAAAACCTGGTAGGATTTATTGGTACGTATCTGGAAAAAGGCGGTATGCACTGCCAGTTTAATATTATGAGCAATGAAATGATGAAAGCCGCCATGGAAACACCGGAAGATTATAAGGATATGCTGGTGCGGGTAGCAGGCTACAGCGCTTATTTTGTGGAACTGGGGAAACCTCTGCAGATGGACTTAATCCGCAGGACGGAGCTGGCATTTTCCTGATCTGAAGGAAAAACTTGTGTATTCAGCCCGGGGTTCAGGCGCAGCCATGCTGAATATGTAAAATTATCTATATAATTAAGATTCAATACAATTATTGTTTATGTTGAATAAAAGTAAATAATTAAATTTATATTTAAAAAATAACAGGAACGAATTTTTCAGTAAATCCTGTTATTTTTTATGTAAAGAATAAAACTATTGAAAGTATAGTATGAAAAACGGATGGTATCAAGTAAAGCGAAAAGATTTACACTGCCAATACATTCATCCGGTTAAGACTGGAAAAGTTACAATTCCAGAACACGGAGGGGACTTGAATCCCGATACAGTAAAATCAATTCTGAGACAGGCAGGGATTTTAACCGCATACAGTATCAGCGGCTGCTGAGGAAATTAGATGGTGATTCTGTATTGTTTGTAAAATCTATTGATCGGCTGGGCAGGAATTACGCTGATTTAAACGAGCAGTGGCGCATTATTACGAAAGAGAAATGTGCGGATATTGTCGTGATTGATATGCCGATTCTTGATACCAGGCGGGAGCATTGGTAATTTTGCCGGAAAATTCATATACAAGGACAGGATATCATTTTGTAGGCTGGACAGATGGGAAAAATGTTTTTGAAGCTAATGCAGTTTATCGGATTGCTTATAGTGATATAACATTGACTGCGTTCTGGGAGAGTGATGAGAAACGGCAATATACCATTTCTGCTTCCTGCCAGACAGGAGGAAGCATTACACCAAATGGAGAAGTGACACTTACAGAGGGAGAAACACAAAAATTTACAATTACTGCTGACGAAGGTTACAGTATTGGCGACGTAAAAGTGGATGGAGAAAGTGTAGGAGTCATTTCAGAGTATACGTTTGAGAATATTTGTTCCAATCATACCATAGAGGCATTGTTTTAGAAAGATGCATCTGTCAAAATAGAAATCATCCAATTAAGCCAGACAGAAGCACAACTGGAAAAAGGCCTTACCTTACTTCTGGAAGCCGCAGTCCTTCCCAAAGAAGCGGAGGAACAGCAGCTCAAATGGAGCAGTAATAATATCAACGTGGCGTCTGTGGAACATGGATTAGTCACAGTCATAGGTGCAGGAACGGCTGTGATCACAGCGGAAAGCCAGGACGGAATCTGGATTTACAAGAGTGAGCTGCAACAACGTATTTGAATAGACTTTGCATTTTACTTGTGGTATACTTACATTGTAACAATACAAGCCGCAATACAAGCCGCAATACAAGCCGCAATATAGGAAGTAGGTGATTGTATGACAGGCAAAGAAGTTTTAAACCTTATTCAAAAACTTGAAGCAGAGGGCATGTCAGCCGAAAAGATTATTGAGATTATAAAATATGTTGAAACAGCGGAACCTAGAATAGAAACTAAATAATAATTATAAAACCGTCAAATTCAATGGAATATCCAAAAAATTTTATTTTGCATTGCAAAAGTAAAACCATGAAGAAATATTCTATCTGTTTTTAAATTCCTTTGCGGGAACGAGTAAATATGGGATATCAGCCCTGTTTTGCAAAAAAGTTGTAAAATAGGGCTGTTTTTATTGGGATTATTGTGTAAAATGAGAATAAGCCTAACAGGGAATGGTGATGAAAATACAAGAGGAAGTGGACTTAATTTTAAAAGATGCAGGTCTGACAAATTATACAACAATGATAAAAGAATGATATAATGGCTGCCATTTTGGGGATTGCGATGTCTATTGTCCGTGGGATGTGATGAACCACGTAGAGAGATTGATGCTTGATCCAAATGCAAAGCCTGTCGGTTATTGGAAAAATTCCAGCGATAATGGGATTATTCGTTTATTTATTGATTTTGCCGGAGAGTCCGTTACAAAAAAAGTAGAAACTTTACTTTCTGGCGGTTATGTGATTTCTTTTTATAAAAAGCGCTGTCTGATCCGGTTAAAACAATAGCCATACTATTTCTGCGAAAACATAAAAGAACAAGGAGAGCATACAAATGAAAAACAAAAAATGGAAAGAGTTTGAAGAACTTACAGGTAAATGTTATAGGCATCTGGCAGGCTTCGGGGAAGACAGGGCGTGCTGGCAGAACGCATATGAGACATTAAAACAGATTCTTGCGGAGGAGCGGAGCCGGACGCCTGATTACGGCGCGGAACTTTCCCAATTGGACGAAGACACGGATTACCGCTGCGATATACAGGGATGGATGCAGGATTATCTGGATGAAGTTGAAATGAGCCAGGAAGGGGAAGGGCTTCTGCAGGTCTGTGAGGAACTGTTAGAGCTGTTTCAGTGGGAAGAAGATAATCCATCAGATATAAAATTTTTGAAAGCCTCAGCGTTAGGCTCTATGAACCGTACGGACGACAGGGCGGCATTCTGCAGGCAGTGGCTGGCAGAGGAACCTGAGAACATATCGGCCGTGACAGCAAGTATATATGCCAGTCTTGCATCCGGGGAACTGGAAACAGCGGGACAGCTTATCAAACAGCATATCCGTGAAGAAACCCAGTGCACAGAGGAAAATGACATTCTGTTTACAGCAGCCTCCATATACTATCAGAAAACCGGGAACAAAAAAGAGAAGAAACGTATAGACCAGGAATTAAAGAAATATGAGAAAATTTTAGAAGAATTTTTTATGGGCGGCGGTGAAGATGAAATGGCATGGGGAGATGATGAGTTTCCCTTCATCTAAGAAAATTAATATAACAGGAATACATAAGAAAAATGACTTCTGCCGATGAAAAGAGAGGATGCCCATGGATAAAAAGACAGTAACAGAAATGCTGCAGGATGCCGGTAAAAATGATCTTATTGATATCATAGCAAAAATGTCAGCGTCCAGCCATAAAGCAGAAAAAATCATCATTGACTGGTGTAAAAACAGTAACCCAAAGTATCAGAAAAAGGCAATAGAGATGGAACTTGAGGGGCTTTGGCAGCAGGCACGGACAATCATCAGTGAATTTAATGCGTATGGCGGCGGACCAGAGTTCCAGGAAGAAGAGGCCTGCGATAATTTGTGGAAAATGGATGAAATTGTCCAGGAGCATGATATATCCTGGGAGAGCCGGGGAAGCATTCTGGATGAAATGTTAGAAGAATTTAATATTGGCAACAGTGGATTTGATGATATTCTTATTGATGTCGCTTCCTCATTCTGCAAGAGCCGGGAAGAGAAAATATATTTTGCAGACGCACTGGCAAAAGGGAATAATAGTTATTACAGGGACTATGCTGCACATATCTATCAGGAACTTGGAGATGATGAGCAGTTCTTACAGCTAAAGATTGCAAATCTCAGATATGGTTCAGATTATGTGGAGATTGCAAAATATTATGAAAAAGCCGGGAATCGGAAAAAACAATTAGAGTACATATGGACAGGTCTGGAAAAATCCACGGGAAGGCTGGATGAATTGATTGATTATGCGGCGCAGATTTATAGAAAGGAAAAAAACGAAGCAGAACTTAAGCATTTATATGAATTCGCCAGGAAAACGGGAGCTGATATTAATATTGCGGCAATCGCCGGGCAGATATACAAATATTCTGAGAAAAAGGGAGATTACGGTTCACAGAAAAAAATGCTGCTGGTACTTTTAGATACTTGTGAAAAAAGTGTAGCGAAAAAATGGTTTAAGCTTTGCAAAAGCAAATTCCACCCTGAAGACTGGGAAGAAGAATATGAAAACATTTTAGAAAAAATCAGAAAAAAAGATACAAAGTTTTATCTGGATATCTGTATGGAAACTGGAAGGGAAGATGTTGTCTTAAAATATTTTCAGGATGCTCGCGGCAGGACGAATGGGAAGTACAGTTAAGTACATTAAAAGAAAAGCATAAACGTAAAAGAAACTTTCTTGCCATGGCAGGCAGGCTCTAACCATATTGCCGGCCATAAAATAGTAAGGCCGGGAATCCTTTAGCAGAATCCCCGGCTGTCACTATACCATGCTTCTCATTTGCATGGTATTACTCCGGCGGTTAAATATCGACGTTTTTACTTGCTTAAATTTCCATCTGCCGCGTTGTCATCAATCGTTGTAGCACTCGCTACAACTCATTCTTCCGCCTTGCAGATGAAAATTTATTCTTCGTAAAATTCGTCGACATTTAACCGCCGGAGTAATATACAGACAAAATCCTATTTATTGCTTCTTCTCCAGATATGCATCTTCTCAGCCTCTTTGATAAGCTCGTCCCGGAACTCAGGGTGTGCCACAGAGATAATCGCTTCGCATTTCTGCCAGGAGGATAGGCCTTTCAGGTTCACTTTTCCGTACTCTGTTACAAGATAATGGATATTTGCCCGGGTATCAGTAACAACAGAACCAGGATGCAGGGTGGGCAGAATTCTGGATTTCAACTCACCGTCTCTGGTCTTGAAGGTGGAAGAACAGCAAATAAAGCTCTTGCCGCCGTTAGACAGATATGCGCCAAGTACAAAGTCCAACTGTCCGCCAGCGCCGCTGATATGCTTGATTCCTGAACTCTCAGAGCTGACTTGCCCGAAGAGGTCAATATCGACAGCATTGTTGATGGACATGAAATTATCCAGTGCGGAGATAGAGCGGATATCATTGGTGTAGCTTACCGGGGCGCTCATCAGCTCTGGGTTTTCATCCAGATAATCGTACATTTTCTTTGTTCCCGCGCCAAAAGCATAAGCCTGGCGGAAACGGTCAATATTCTTCTTAGAACCGTTGATTTTACCTGCTTTTGCAATATCTACAAAGGCATCCACATACATTTCGGTATGAACGCCTAAATCCTTCAGATCAGATTCTGCAATGAGAGAACCTACCGCATTGGGCATACCGCCAATGCCAAGCTGCAGGCAGGCGCCGTTGGGAATTTCTTCCACGATCAGTTTTGCAACAGCCTTGTCTACCTCTGTGGCAGCGCCGCCGCCTCCCAGTTCCCCGATGGGTGCATGATTTCCTTCTACAACAAAATCTACCTGGGAAATATGCACGCCGTTTTCAAAGCCTCCCAGGCATCTGGGCATATTTTTGTTTACTTCCACAATGATTTTTGCAGATGTTTCACAGACAGCGGCGAGATGGGAAGCATTGGGGCCGAAATTAAAATATCCGTGCTTGTCCATTGGGGATACCTGGAACATTGCTACCTGATTCTTCGTGTCGGACTCCCGGTAGTAACGGGGCAGTTCAGAGTAGCGGATCGGGGCATAATATGCACAGCCCCGGTTGATAAGCTTGCGCTCTATGCCGCCCATGTGCCAGGAATTCCAGGTGAAATGCTCTCCGGCATCTTCCCGTTCAAATACAGCAAGCGGTTTTAGAAGAATGCCGCCCCGTAAATTTATATCCTTTAATTCATCTGTACGTTTTGCCAGCGCCTGATCCAGTACATCCGGAGTGCCGTTGCACCAGCCGTAATCCACCCAATCGCCGGAATTGACAATTTTGACAGCTTCATCAGCAGAAACAAGTTTCTGCTGGTATTCCTGTGTATAATCCATGTTAAAACCTCCCTGAAAATAAAATAAGATTGTTAAATCTGTAACATATGTTCATCTTATCACCTTTCTGCCCGAGGGTCAATAAGCCTGTAAATATAATCTTGAAAAAATACCGTGAAAAACAACAAAAAAGCATATTTTCCAGTGGAAGAATAAGAGAAATTGTACTATAATAAAAATGGATTTAAGACAAACTTGTGGAGGAGGAATATTATGGGATCAGAGAATAAGTTTCGCTACAATGATAAGACAGAACGCTTCCATGCCATGAACCGCCTGTTTCATTTGGCTGTCCTGGCAGTGTGGATTGGCTATCTGGCTTTTTTATGGCTGAAACACGGGACTGGAAACATGGCGCTGCCAACAGCGGTGGGAAATACTGTAATAATTATTGTTTCAGTGATACTTAATACATTTTTGTTTTTTGGAGATCGTGCTACGCCAAAATTAAAAACGGCCATCAGCATAGAGTTTGGGCTCCTTTATCTTTTGATGGCCCTTCAGACAGACGCAGAATTTATAAATATTATCATGATTGGCGTTCTTGCCATTCAGATTCCATATTATGATGCAAAAAACTATAAAGCAACGGCTGCGGTTTATTTCATATTATATGTGATACAGCTTATTGTGCGGATAACAAAGCATGTTTTTATCATGGATGTGGACGGAGTGTGTACGATTTATGTTACCCTTGGGGTACTGTATGTGATTACCAGAGCGGGAGGGCTGGCGAAACTATTCAGTGACCATGCGCTGGGAACCGTGCAGGAACAGAGCGGAAAGCAGCAGGTAATGATGGAAGGGATGGTAAATGTCTCACAGACCATCAAGGAAAAATCCGATCATAGTACAGAGATGGTGGATGGACTTGTGGACTCTACCCAGGTGGTGGCCCGCAGTATGCAGGAAATTTCAACAGCTACAGGGACCACGGCAGAGAACATTTCAGAACAGAGTATTATGACACAAAATATTCAGGAATCCATACAAGAGACGCTGGAGCATTCCAGCCAGATGGTGGAAATTGCCAAAGACTCCAATGCCAGCATTCAGGAAAATATGCGGGTAATGGAAGAATTGAAAGGGCAGTCGGCTCTGATTGCGGCAACCAATGGCCAAGTAACAGAATCCATGGGCAGGCTGCAGGATAAGACGAAAGAGGTGGAGGAAATCACAGATATGATTCTGGAGATCTCAGGCCAGACAAATCTGCTTGCATTGAATGCCTCCATTGAAAGCGCCAGAGCGGGGGAAGCAGGACGCGGTTTCGCAGTGGTGGCAGATCAGATCCGCCAGTTAGCGGAACAGACCAAAAGTTCTACGGAAAGTATTACAAGAATTATTGCTGAATTAAATGAGAATGCGGATCAGGTGGTGAAATCAGTGGGAGATTCTGTTGCCGCCACGGATAATCAAAATAAAATGATACATACAGCGGCAGACAGCTTTGAGAAACTGGATCAGAATATGGAAACATTAATTGAAAATGTTCAGGAAATAGATCAGAGAATCAGCCACCTTTCCGACGCAAATAACCGTATAGTAGAAAGTATTTCACAATTATCGGCGACAACCCAGCAGGTGACGGCCAGCGCGGAGCAGGCAAGTTCTCTCAGTGAGAAAAATTTGCAGTATGCACAGCAGGCCAAGGAAGCTATCACCATGATTCAGAATACTGCGGAAGATATGGAGCAGTATCTGTAACGATGGATATGGATTTTTGTGATTTTTTAGCAATTAAGGAAACTGGCAGAAATCTGCCGGATTTCTTAAAATAAACATTATTTATAAGGAGAGACAACATGAGATATGAAGTATTAGGTGATACCATGCCCGCAGTGGAAGTGGTTTTTGACACAGCAGGAGAGAGTATGTATACCCAGTCTGGTGGAATGGCATGGATGAGTGAAGGGATTGCAATGGATTCCAATATGAAAGGCGGCTTGGGAAAGAGTATCGGAAGAATGTTCTCTGGAGAGTCCCTGTTTATGGCAACTTATAAAGCAGAGCGGCCGGGTGCAATGATTGCATTTGCTTCTACCGTTGCTGGAGAAGTGCTTCCAGTAGATGTGGGTCTTACTGGAGGAATGATCTGCCAGAAGGGAGCTTTCTTATGTGCTCAGGAAAGTGTCACACTGAGTGTTGCGCTGACCAAGAAATTGTCAGCGGGCCTGTTCGGCGGGGAGGGCTTTATCCTACAGGATATTTCTGGAAAAGGCATGGTATTTTTGGAGATTGACGGAAATAAGGTGGAAAAGAACCTGGCGCCGGGAGAAGTGATAAAAGTTGATACCGGAAATGTGGTTGCTTTTGAAAAATCTGTCAAGTATGAGATTGAGACAGTGAAAGGCTTGAAAAACATATTCTTTGGCGGAGAGGGACTGTTTCTGACAAAGCTGACAGGTCCTGGAAGAGTGATTCTGCAGACCCAGAACTTTAATGAATTTGCCGGAAGAATCATAAAGATGATTCCCAGCAGATAAGAGGTAACAGCCTGGCCATAGCCATAATGGCCGGGCTGTTACCGTTCAGCCCATGCCCTTCAGACAAGCAGCTTCTGCCTGAGGCTTAAGGGGCATTCCGCTCATGGTTCGCATGGTGTGCTCATTCATGCCAGCGTGATTCGCCCATCATGTTGACCATGGCTGAACTGTTACCCCCAGGTTGAAAAAAATAAAAAAAGGTATTGACAAATGATATATATATGTGTAAAATAATATCGTTGCTGAAACACAGCAAGCCCAGTTAGCTCAGTTGGTAGAGCAGAGGACTGAAAATCCTCGTGTCTCTGGTTCGATTCCGGAACTGGGCATTGCACTGTAAGGTGTCTGTGCGGGTGTAGTTCAATGGTAGAACACCAGCCTTCCAAGCTGGATACGTGGGTTCGATTCCCATCACCCGCTTTGTGCGATAGTGGCGTAGTTGGTAACGCGCGACCTTGCCAAGGTCGAGACCGCGGGTTCGAGCCCCGTCTATCGCTCTAATGGATAAGAGCCGTGAACTTGAGGATTTCCCAGAGGAATCAAGAGTTTACGGCTCTTTTTATACATTTTTTATTTTATCAGCCTGCTGGAAAAATGTTTTATTTTTTATAAATATATGTTAAAATGTAAAATAGTAAATGCGAAAAGGAGACAGCCAGTGAAAGTTTTGAAAATACACCTGATAGAAATAGCAGCAGCTCTTTTATTTGTAATATTGGCACTGGCGCTTTATCCTGCGGACAGAGAGATTCCAGGAATGGCAGAGGATATATCCTATAATGAGGACTGGACGGTTGTTGCAGGACAAAATACACAGGAATATGCCAAACTTCCCAAAGAATTGGATATAGTTGATGGAGAACAGGAGATTATTCTGAAAAAGCGGCTTCCTGAGCAGATTAATTTTGTAAATTCTATTGGATTTTACACCTCACATCAGCTTGCAGACGTATTTATTAATGGAGAAAAGGTTTATGAATGCAAGGTGCCTGACAAGGCAAAAAGCAGGACGACGGGGAACTGCTGGAATTTTGTGCAGTTATGGAATGGATATTCAGGCGGGCTGTTAGAAATACATATAAAGAATTGTTATGATTGGGATCATATAAAGATTCCAGAATTTGTCTGCGGGCTTCAGTCAAAGATTGTGATGGATATGATAAAAGATAAATTTTTATCAATTACCATCAGTTATATTGTATTTGCCCTGGGGCTGATGCTGGTAATCGGCTGGTTTGTTTTTGGCAGGAAACTTCACTTGCATAAAGGAATTCTTTGGCTGGGGCTTTTTGCCATACATTTTGCTGTTTGGTCTGCTTTTGAGACGCAGGCGCCCATGATTATGTTTGGCAGAGAACTTCTGTGCAGTCAAATTACCATTATCAGTTTAAAACTGATGCCCCTTCCTATCATATATTTTATGAAGGAGGTATATCCCAAAGAGAATAACCGTCTTTTGGGTATACTTGCTGCAGTTAGTGAAGCAGATATTGCATTTAGCCTGCTGGGGCAGTTTTTTGGCTTGTTTGATATGCGCCGGACCCTATGGTTTACACATATAGTAGGGGTTTCTGTTGCCGTGGCAGTGGTGGCTCTTGGGGTACAGTTTGTAGTTCATAAGGGAAAACAGGGAATAAAGTCCAGAGGGGATTTGTGGAAGAATGCGGTCTGCATCAGTATCGTAGGGCTTTGCGTAATCTTGGATGCAGTAAATTATTATTATAGATTCCATGATGATGCGGCATATTTTTCCAGGATTGGGTGTTTGATCTATGTTCTGGTATTGACGGGACAGTTTCTGAGGGATTCCATCAAGCTCATCCAGGTGGGGAAAGAGGCGGAAGCGATTTTGGAAGAGGCTGAATTGGATGGGCTTACTCTTTTAAAAAACCGCAGAAGCTTTGAAAATGAGCTGCATCAAATCAATAAGGGAGAATTTAAAAAATATGGAGTGGTCATGTTTGACCTGAATAATCTGAAAATGATGAATGACCTTTATGGACATGGAATGGGAGACTGTTACTTGATAACCGGAAGTGAAATTATTCGCGACGTGTTTGGAGAACTGGGAGAAATTTACCGCATAGGGGGAGATGAATTTTGTCTGATTTCCGATAGTATTACAGAAGAAATTTATGAGAAAAGAGCAAAACAGATGTGCGACTGGCTGGCAAATCTGCAGGGAACACAGGTCAAAGATTTTATGCAGATAGCTTCCGGTTTTGCAAAATATAACCGCAGTGTTGATATGAATCTTCAAGATACTGTTGGGCGTGCGGACGAACAAATGTACCGCTGTAAGCGGGCTCAGAAAGAAGCAATGAATAAAAATGGCTAAGTATAAACAGGAGGTAGCTGAGTATGCGTTATATGCCTATGGCAAAAGTAGAACCGGGAATGACCCTGGGACAGGATATTTATAATGGAGAGGGACGTCTGATTTTGGGAAAACATCTGATTTTAAATCATGACAATCTCCAGGAACTGCTGAAACTGGGATTTCCCGGAATTTATATTGATGATGAATTTACAGAAGATTTGATGGTTACACAGGTGATCCGCCCGGAAGTCAAGCGGGAAGCTTTGAAAATGGTCCATGATTTGTTTCTGGATAATAAAAATCTGCCCATGGAACAGAAGAATCTTCAGGAAGTAGTCATGAATGTCATGGAAGAAGTTTTGAATAACGGCGATGTTATGTGTAATATGCTGGATATTAAGACGTATGATGATTATGTATATTTCCATTCTGTAAATGTGGCGGTTTTATCCACTATGATTGGAGCCGCATGTAATATGAATAAGGATGAGCTTGATATTTTAACGACCTCGGCGCTGCTCCACGATGTGGGAAAACGTTTTGTGGAGGAAGATGTGCTGAATGTCCGCAGGGCTCTTACAGAAGTGGAACGGATTATGATTGTTCAGCATCCAAAGCTGGGGTATGATTTTCTCAAAGAGAATTTTGATTTTCTGCCAGAGGTGTATGACAGCGTGTTAGAGCACCATGAATGGTATAACGGCTGCGGTTATCCCATGCGCAGATCCGGATCAGAAATACCGCTTTATGCCAGAATTATCAAACTGGCAGACGTATATGATGCGCTTACTTCCAAACTGCCGTATCATGAGCCAGTTTCACCTTCCGAGGCAGTGGAATATATTATGGCCAACGCAGGAGCCGAATTTGATCCGGAGCTTGTGGATGTGTTTATGCGTAAAATTGCAGTATATCCGGTGGGATGCGAAGTCAGCCTGTCGGATGGAAGAACAGCGGTGGTAATGGAGAACTATAAAGAGTTTATTTTAAGGCCGAAAGTGAAAATCATACCTACTGGAGAGGTAATAGATTTAAAATCAGACGACGCGGCCAGAAATTTGACAATTCTGGAATTGAATGTGTAAGCGGGATGTGAGGATGTGGCTGGACAGAAAGAACGGATAGACGTGCTGCTGGCAGAGAGTTTTAAAGAACTTGCCTGCGGGCAGCCCATAGAAAAAATTACGATTAAAGCGATAACGGATAAGGCAGGGGTCATCCGTCCTACTTTTTACAATCATTTTCAGGACAAATATGAACTGCTGGAATGGATTATACGGACTCAGATTCTGGAACCCACCAGGCCCTTGATTCATGCAGGGATGGTAGATGAGGCGCTGATGCTGATTTTTACTTCCATAAAGGCAGACAGCGGATTTTACAGCAGGGCGGTAAAACTGGAAGGGCAGAATTCTTTTGAAGAAATTGCCAAGCGCTGCATTGAAGATATCCTGCTGGAGGTGATTCGGGGAAAGAGCCAGACAGGAACGCGCAGGCATTTTTGGCTGACACCGGAGTATATTGCGAAATATTACGCCCAGTCCATGTGTTTTGTTGTGGTATACTGGATAAAGAACGGAATGACAGCGGAACCCCGGGAGATCACAGATATTTACAATTATATGATTACACGATCCATGACAGAGGTGATTGAAGAACTATAGCATGGCCGGAATATTTACAAATTTGTGAAAATGTATTTGAGATATGACAAGAAAGCCAAAATGTATAGTTGGGATATACAGGAAAAAGAGATTGAATATTTATTTATTCAATCTTTTTTTTTATACTCCTTTATAACAAAAATATTTATAAGAGGAGTGCAAGGAACAAAGATGATTAAATTTGGAAAAAAAGTTGTTAAGCTTCGCGTCCCAATCCTGATTATCAGTTTTCTGCTTTTGATTCCATCAGTATTGGGAATTGTAAACACCAGAATCAATTATGATATTTTATCCTATCTGCCTGGAGATATTGAGACCATGGAAGGCCAGGATATTTTGATGAAAGAGTTCCACACGGGAGCATTTTCTATCTGCGTGGTGGAAGGCATGGAGAATAAGGATATATCAAAACTGCGGGAAGAGATAGAGCAGGTTCCCCATGTTAAGACAGTAATCTGGTATGATTCCGTTGCAGACCTTTCGGTTCCTATGGAGATTCTTCCAGAGGATATGAAAGAAAAATTTGTAAAAGGCAGTGATACCATGATGGCGGTTCTGTATGATTCTTCCATGTCGTCAGATGATACCATGGAGGCGGTAAAACAGATACGCAGGCTGGCGGACCAGCAGTGCTTTGTCAGTGGCATGTCAGCGGTAGTTACAGATATCAAGGACATATGCAATCAGGAAATGATGGCTTATGTTGCAATCGCAGGAGCGCTGTCCTGTGTGATTCTTGCCTTGACTATGGATTCCTTCCTGGCTCCGGTATTCTTCCTTTTGAGTATCGGTATGGCAATTTTATATAATCTGGGAAGTAATGTGGTTTCCGGTGAAATCTGTTATATCACCCAGGCGCTGGCTGCAGTGCTCCAATTGGGAGTTACGATGGATTATTCCATTTTTCTCTGGCACAGTTATGAGGAAAATCAGGAGCGTTATCCGGGGGATAAAAAGCGGGCTATGTCCCATGCAATTTCCAATACTCTGGGTTCTGTCTTAAGCAGCTCTACTACAACCGTAGCAGGTTTTGCGGCATTGTGCTTTATGACCTTTACTTTGGGAATGGATCTTGGAATTGTAATGGCAAAAGGAGTTCTGATAGGAGTGGTATGCTGCGTCACAGTTTTGCCTTCCATGCTCTTGATTTTCGACAAACCAATTTCCAAGACAAAACACAGGCCCATGATCCCGGATCTTGGGCAGATTGCTCCTTTTGTAGTGAAACATTATAAAATATTTGTGGTACTGTTCTTGATTATGCTGGGGCCTGCCCTGTATGGATATACCCACACAGGTGTGTATTATGACCTTGCAGGAACGCTGCCAAAGGATCTTCCCAGCATCCAGGCAAATGAAAAGCTGGATGAGAATTTTAAGATGAATACTACACACATTTTGCTTCTTGACAGCCGCTTATCCCAAAAAGAGGCGGGAATGCTGAAAGAAGAAATGGAGACGGTGGACGGCGTATCGGCAGTACTTGGGATAGAATCCCTGGTAGGGCCTGCGGTACCGCTGGACATGATTCCTGATGAAGCAAAGGAAAAACTGATGACGGACAATTATCAGATGATGATGATAAGCTCGGAGTATAAAATAGCTTCTGATGAAGTGAATCATCAGATTACAGAATTAAATGCTATTTTGAAAAAATATGATTCTCAGGGAATGCTGATTGGAGAGGCTCCCTGTACCAAAGATTTGATCAACATAACGGACAAGGATTTTAAAGTGGTGAGCGTGGTTTCCATTTTAGCAGTATTTATGATTATCTTGATTACTTTTAAATCCATTTCCATTCCCGTCATTCTGGTATCGGTCATTGAATTTGCCATCTTTATTAATATGGGAATTCCGGCATACACAGGCACCGTGCTTCCCTTTATTGCCTCTGTGGTTATTGGAACCATTCAGTTGGGGGCGACGGTTGATTATGCAATCCTGATGACTACCCGTTACCGGAAAGAGCGCAGCCGGGGAGCCGGCAAGGAAGAAGCCGTCACCATTGCACTGCGGACATCGATATCTTCGGTGGTGGGAAGCGCGTTGAGTTTCTTTGCAGCGACAGTGGGCGTGGCGTTTTATTCCAGAATTGATATGATTGGCGCTTTATGTACCCTGATGTCACGGGGAGCCATTATCAGTATGTTTGTTGCAATCTTTATTCTTCCGGCAATGTTTGTAGTATTTGACGGAGTTATTTGTGCCACCAGTAAAAATTTTGGTCCGGCAAAACAGAAAAAAGCAAATGCAGTAAAAACAGTTTAAAATATAAGCAAAATATAGGAGGTTATCACAATGAAAAATGCAGAATTAAAGAAAAAATTTCAGAATAAATATATGATCCGGGTGGCGGCAGGCGTCCTTTCCGTCGCAGTCTTAGGAAGCGGTACAGGAATGGCATATACCGTACATGCGGAAAAAGAAGAGAAAGGGGCTTTAGAATCGGACAAAAACAGCCAGTCAGATAAGAAAGAAATCAAAAAGACATTGGAAAAGGTTCTGTCCATTTCCAAAGAAGCGGTGGAAGACGCAGGAAAAGAAGAGACTGTCTATGTTGTTGCAAATGCAGATGGTTCCGCGAAAAATGTGATTGTCAGCGAGTGGCTGAAAAATAAAGACAAATCAGCATCCTTAGCGGACGCTTCGGATTTGAAAGACATTGAAAATGTAAAAGGGGAAGAATCCTTTACCCAAAACGGAGATAAGATTACCTGGCAGGCGGATGGAAAAGACATTTATTATCAGGGAACCACAGACAAAGAACTGCCTGTGACAGAGAAGGTTACGTATTTCCTGGACGGAACGGAAATGTCTCCGGAAGAAATTGCAGGAAAAAGCGGAACGGTTACGATACGGTTTGACTATACCAATCATGAGAAGACAACCCAGATTATCGAGGGGGAGGAGCATGAGGTATATGTGCCCTTTACCGTAATGACGGGAATGATTCTGCCAGAGAATTCTGCCAATGTGAAGATCACCAATGGGAAAGTAATTTCTGATGGGAACCATAAAGTTGCCGTGGGCCTGGCAATGCCTGGGCTGAAAGAGAGTCTTGATATACAGGAAGATGATCTGGATGGAGAAGTAAGCATTCCGGATTATGTGGAATTGACTGCGGATGTAGAGAATTTTTCCCTGGAGATGACCATGACAATCGCCATGAATGATTTGCTGGGAGGAAGCGACCTGAGTGAAGCCTTTGATCTGACTGGGCTTGAGGATGATATGGATACTCTTACAGACGCTTCCGGCAAGCTGGTGGATGGAACGAAGGAATTGTCTAAAGGGCTGGGTACCTTAAAGAGCAGCATGAAAGAATTTGCATCCGGCGCAGATACCCTGAAGAATGGAATTAATAGTTATACCAGTGGGGCGGCACAGTTGAACGATGGAATCCGTACTCTTTCCGGATCTTCTGGAACATTGATTGACGGCGTGGCTGCCTTGAACAGCAGCGCGGCAACTTTAAGTAATGGTGTGGCACAGTTGGATCAGACCTTAAGAGCTAAAATGACAGCGCAGGAGAAAGAGGGGCTGCTCAGGCAGGCGGATGATGCCATTGAGAATACTTTTAAAAGCCAGGGGAAGGAAATCAGAACCCAGGCGTCTTCCACATTTTATAACAGCCTTGCCGGGAATCAAAATGCAAAGAACCAGATATCGGCAGGTCTTGGCGCTTATACTCAGGGAGTGTTGAATTCTGTATTAGAGACTGCGTATACCAGTGTGGCGGCGGACACAGCAAAGAAGGATAAAATGGCAGAGTATAAACCCCAGGTAGTTCAGGCAGTAACCCAGGCGGTAGTGCAGCAGGTGACTCAGCAGGTGACTTCCGGGGTGACAGCGACAGTCATTCAGCAGCAGTCAGCGGCGCTGGCAGAACAAAACGGCGGTGTTTTAAATGCGGAAGCAGTGGCGCAGATTTGTTCTGCAGTGAATCAGGCAGTCAATACGGAAGGTTCCGAAGCCAGGCAGCAGATTGACGCCCTGGTGGCCCAGCAGGATATCAACGGCATGGTGGCGGCAAACGTAAATGGCCAGATGGCGGCAGTGGAACAGCAGATTGACGCCGCTCTTGCTTCTGGGGAGGGTCAGGCACAGATTAAGGCTACAGTAAACGCACTGGTAAGTCAGACCGTAAATACAGCTATGGCAAGTGAAACACTGCAGGCTGGCATGAGCAGCACGGCAGATCAGATTGTGTCGGGAATTGCAGACGGGGCAAAAGATCTGGTAGGCGCCGCAGTGGCAGATACAGCCAAGACAGCGGCCAAGGCGGCGGCAGAGTCGGCGGCATTGACAGCCGTGGACGGAACGAAGGCACAGATCTCACAGGCCATCAATGCACAAGATGCAGAGAGTGGCTACAGTCTGGTGACTGGGATGCAGGCGTTAAGCCAGGGAACTCAGACAATGAGTAATAGTATGCCGGCATTGACAGACGGCATCAGCCAGCTTACCAATGGAGCGTCTGCCCTGGTTTCAAACAATGGGGCGCTGACAGATGGAGCTTCCAAACTGTCTGGCGCTGCATCCCAGGTACGGGAAGGCGTAGAAAAACTGGACGATGGTTCCAAAGAACTGATGGACGGCATGGTACAGTTTGATGAGGATGGAATACAGAAATTAATGGATGCTTATGACGGGGATGTGAAGACGCTTTTGAATAAGCTGGAGGCTGTTGCAAATGCAGGGAAGGATTATCAGACCTTCACCAAGACGGCAGAGGGAACAAAAGGTTCTGTGAAATTTATTTTCCGTACAGAGGCGGTGAAAGCAGAAGAATAATAAAATCTGCGGCGTAGGAGCAGTATTATGAATATAATAGAAGAGATCATAATCCTGTTGGGGATATCTCTGGATATTTTTGGGGCAATGGAGCGGCATGTTTTTTGGGGAACGCCTCTGGCCCCCAGGTTTTTCTGGCAATGGTTTTAACCCTCCTGGCGGCAGTGATTGGGATGTATACAGGATATCATTTGGGGTATGAACATAAGATGAAATCGTATGTTTTGGGAGGATTGCTGTTGCTTGCAGGCAGTGCGGACGTTGTGATACGTCATATTTTATAAAAAGATCCGGTTATTTTGCAAATTATATAGAAAAAACTTACGTGGACATGAAAATTCATGTCCACTTTTTGCAAAAGTATGATATAATAAAAACATCAGGCGCAAAGTTGCGCAGGACATTTTTAATAAAGAAGGAGGAAAGTGAGAATGAAGGGAAAATTTCTGAAAACAGGTATTTCACTGCTGCTTACATCGGCTATGGTGATAACAGCAATACCTGCAAGCCCGGCATCCGCAGCAAATGATGCGGCAAAGGCAACGCCCATTCTTGACACGGCAATTGCAAGCTATGATTTCAATGACTGGGCCATAAAGGAGGGCGACGAAGCAAAACTGGTAAATGGAGACAAGGAGATTGTGCTGGAGTCCGTGGGAAATGGTGCAAAGCCGGCACTGGCAGATGACGAACGAAGAGGCAAAGTGTTGTCTCTTACCCAGCAGGATTATGCAAACAGAGGCGATGCGCTTCTTCCAGAGAATCCGTTTGCTGGGAAATCAGTGGATAATGGATTTACTTTAAACTTCTGGACAAAGACCACTGGCGAAGCAGCCGGAAACAGATGTCTGGTTGACTTTGAAGTTGCTCCAGCTAAAGATCCTGCCGCTACTGGAGATCCAAACAGAGCAGGAACGCTGGCATTTAATCAGCAGATGGTATACTGGAATACCACAAGCCAGAATGGAAAATTTACAGATTTTGGTATTGGAGATCTTGGCCTTAATTCAGCCGGATGGAAGATGGTAACTATGGCTGTCACTAAGAAAGGAATTGCTTTCTATGCGGATGGCGTTAAAATTGAACATAAAATTACTGCCGGTACAGAAGACTATGAACAGATGATCAAGGATATGGCCGGTACCGGAGGCTTGTGTGACAATGCTTCACAGACCAATGTCCGTCTTGGCGCCAGCCTTGCAGTTTATTGGCACTGTGCAGGAGCCCTTATGGATGATGTTTCTTTTTATGAAAAAGCGCTGTCTGATGATGAAGTAAAGGCGCTGTATCAGGAAACATTAGTTGAAATTCCATTGGAAAAAGTGACTGTTTCAGGTAAAAATGAAGTAGATCAGGAGAAGAGCGTTCAACTGAGTGTGAGTTTAGAACCAAGCGATACTACCGTTGATAAGAAGGTAACATGGACGCCCGCCGACCCAGCCATAATTTCTGTAGACGAAAACGGTAAGGCAACCGGACTCAAGGCAGGTAAGACAACTGTCACAGCAAAGGTTGGAGATAAAACGTCAGAACCATTTGAGATTACGGTAAACCCGGTGACTGATGCTTTAGAGAATGGTTATTACCTGACTGTATATTCTACACAGAAAGATTTCTATGCGTCCACAGGGAATATTGAAGACGAGACCAGAAGCGTCTATATGGCAGTCAGCAAAGATGGTAAGACTTTTGATGTTCTGAATAATGGCGGCGGCGTTATTTTTGCCAAAAAGGGCACGCAGGAAATTACAGATCCAAGAATTTTTAAAGAGGATGGAAAATTTGTAGTCCGTGCACAGGATATGGATGCCACTAAAGGATTCCATAAGTTTACCTCTGACGACGGCGTACATTATTATGAGGAAGCAGAAGAGAGCACGAAAACACCGCAGCCTACTCCTTCCCTCAAGGGTTCCAGCTTCCCATTAATGCTGAAAGGGAAAAATATCCTGACAGAAGACGATACAATTACTCTGGGAAATGCGGTATCGCTGACAGAGCAGGAATACAAGTATATTGTGGATAAGTTAGGAACTGTGGTAAACACAGGCTTACAGGAGAAACTGACAGATATCAGTGTTGCAAAAGGAACCAATATCTCTGAAGTATCCAAACAGTTGGAGAAATATTCCAGCGTGAATGCAACTTACAGCGACGGTTCTGCTCAGAAGTTTAATGTTGAATGGAGCGGCCTGGATAAAGTGGATACTTCCAAGCCTGGAACCTATACATTGACAGGAAAGGTAAAACAGACCAAGTACCTGAATAACCTGAAGGCAATTAACGGAAGCACGCTTCCGGAAGATGATCCGAATAATGTGAATTCTGCTGAACCTGACAATTATAATGAAGCAAATGGCGAAGTATACTACGACAAGACAAAATTCGTAGAGGGTATGGCAGATCCCATGATTTATTGGGATGAACAGACAGGTTATTATTATATGACTGGATCATATTTCCCAGAAGAGTCAGATGCAGCGAAGCTGCCAGGGGATAAAACAGAACAGTATGACCGTGTAGTATTGAGAAGAGGAAAGACTCTTGAGGAGCTTCAGGACAGAAGCAAACAGGTAACAATCTGGAAAGTAGGAAACCAGGAATTCGAGGATGCCGCTGGCAATAACGTTGCAAAAGGCGAGCGGTATATCTGGGCGCCTGAGATCCATCGAGTAGGAAATAACTGGGTGGTATACTTTACAGAGAGCCATGGCGGACTGTTTAATATTTTCTGCCATGCATTGGTATTGTCAGGCGATAAAGATCCTTATGAAACAGCATTGAAGACTGCTGACGGGCAGTCAGAATGGAAAGATTACCAGATGCGCGGAGGTACAGGTCTTACTGATGCAATTACGAAGTCTTTCTGTCTGGATATGACATATTTCAAGGATGCTGTAAACGGACAATCTTATGTAATTTGGGCATCGAAAGGTTATAACGATTTGTCTAAACTGTATATGGCAAAAGTGGATGAGACAGAGCCTTGGAAATTAACCTCTGATATTGTGCTTCTGACCACGCCTGAGTATGGATGGGAGCGTGTGCGCTTTATTGTAAATGAGGGTGCAACGGTATTACAGAAGGATGGAAATATTTTCATGTGCTTCTCTGCTTCTGGAACCGGCTCAGAGTATGCAATCGGTATGATGAGCGCTAAGGCAGGAACAGATTTATTAGATCTTAAAAATTGGAAGAAAAATCCATATCCGCTGCTGACTTCCCGTGACGTAGACGGCGAAGAAGGACCGGGACATAACTCCTTTACGGTAGACAAGGACGGTAACGCGATATTTGTTTACCATGCAAGACCTACTTCACATAATTATGAGCACTGCGGATGGGACGGCAATAAGTCTCTTCATTTCAACAGTGAGCCTCTGAATGATCCCTGCCGTCATGCACGTCTGAAACGTGTACACTGGGCAGCAGACGGCACGCCGATTTTGAAAATGACTTATGAAGATGAACTGAAAGAACAGTATCAGACATTGAGCCTGAAAGTAAATGTTACTGGCTCTGCAAATACTTCAACCGTTAAGAGCGTTAAGATAACCAATGCAAATAAGAACAAACTTACCCTTGGAGTAAAAGAGCCATATACATTGAAGGCATCTGTAACCGCTTCCAGTGCAAAAGATAAGAAGGTTACTTGGAGTTCAGATAAGAGCAGCATTGTATCGGTTGGAAAGAATAACGGAAAACTTACTGCTAAGAAAGCAGGCAAAGCAAAAATTACTGCAACCAGCACCGTTGATAAGAGTAAGAAAGTAACTGTCACAGTTACAGTGAAAAAAGCTCCTGATAAGAAAGCAAAAGTAACTCTGAATAAGAAGAGCGTAAACCTGAAAACCAAAGGAAAGAATAAGACTTTCACTATCAAACCTAAGGTGGCTTCCAAATATGGATGCATCACCTTCAAGTACAGCGTTGACAAGAAGGGCAAGAAGATCGTATCTGTAGATAAGAACGGAAAGGTTACCGCAAAGAAGAAAGGAAAAGCAACTGTTACTGTTAAAACCTATAATGGCAAAGGAAAAGCAGCAACATTGAAGGTAACTGTAAAATAATAATGGCAAATATTGCCAGGTAAAAAGGCTGTCCCCAGTTTTGGGGGCGGTCTTTTTTACCTCTGGGAACTATTTAGCTCATAAAAAACTTTGCGGTTAAAATCTGAAAAGATAGACAGAATATAAAATTTTCCCTTGCCCATTATTGAGTTTTTCCATATTTAGGATTATTATAAAATGAATGATTTAAAACGAATGATTCGATAAAGCGAGGGAAATGATATGCCGCCAAAGGCAAAATTTACAAAAGAAGAAATTGTAAATGCAGCATTGGATATTGTCCGGACAGAAGGATTTGAAAGTCTGACTGCTAGGGCTTTGGGTTCAAAGCTGGGCAGTTCAGCAAGACCCATATTTACCGTATTTCAAAATACTGTGATGCTGGAGTGAACACGGTAAGGAGAGCAGTTTGCTATTAGAAAAAAATGTACAAATCGCACAAAACTTTATCTTGTTAGCTGGGATTGTTTGGGAAAAATTGTGTGATTTGTACATTTTTTTTCAGTTTCCGAAAATCACTTGTCTTTACATCCATACAAGTTGTAAAATAGAAGAAGATAGCGGCAGCGTTAGTATTGGGAAAGGACATATGGGACATGGCGAAGAGCGAAGGTCAGAAATTAAAGTATTTTACGCTGGCAGAGGATTTGAAGCGCATGATACTGGACGGCGGTATTCAGGCTGGGGAGAAGCTCCCTTCCGAAAATGAGCTGTCAGAGCGTTATCATATCAGCCGCCATACCGTGCGCAAGGCATTGTCCATTCTGTCAAATGAAGGCTATATTTATGCGGAACATGGCAAAGGGACCTTTTGCTCAGAGCTGGTGCGCCATACCAAGACTTCCCGGAATATTGCGGTGGTGACTACCTATCTGTCGGATTATATTTTTCCAAAAGTGGTACAGGGAATTGACAGCGTCATGGCGGAAGAGGGATACAGCATTATTTTAAAGAATACCCGTAATTCCAGAAAGGCAGAAGCGAAATGTCTGGAAGAGCTGTTACAGAAAGATATTGAAGGGCTGATTATAGAACCCAGTAAAAGTGAGATTTTCTGCAGGCATGTTTCGCTGTATGAACGCCTGGAACAATTTGGGATTCCCTATGTGTTTATTCAGGGCTGTTTTGAGCAGATGAAGGATAAGCCGCAGGTGAGGATGGATGACTGCAGGGGCGGATATCTTGCCACCCGTTATCTGATCTCTCAGGGACATCAGACAATCCTTGGGGTATTCAAGGCAGACGACACCCAGGGACGGGAACGCCACAGAGGCTATGTCCTAGCCTTGCAGGAGGCAGGAATGCTGTATAATCCCGATTCTATCATCTGGTTCCATACGGAAGACCGCGCCATCAAGCCTTTTGCCTCACTGCAGGAGCTTGTGCGCAGGGGGCGGGAATTTGACGCTGTGGTATGCTATAACGACCAGATTGCCGTGGAGGTGGTCAAAGCTTTGGAGGAGTGTGGCATTCATGTGCCGGAACAGGTATCCGTTACTGGTTATGACAATTCCTTTATCGCAGAAAACAGCAGGATTAAGCTGACCACCATTGCCCATCCCCAGGATAAATTAGGGGAAATGGCGGCAAAATTATTGCTGGAGCTGATACAGAATCCCAATGAAAAAGCGCAGGAGCATCAGATTTTTATTGAACCTGAACTTATAGTGAGGGAATCCTGCAGGCAGCGGACATAATTTTTCTGAGTTTTCTATTATTTTTCATAAAAATTTTAGAAAAAACAACTTGTATTGACGACCATACAAGTAATAAAGTTAAAGTATAAGGACAGACATAAGTCTGCGGCTGAAAAGCTATCAAAAATTATAATATTACAGGAGGGTTATCATGAAATTACAGAGAGATTACAAGTTTTGGTTCTGCACAGGTTCACAGGATTTATATGGGGATGAATGCTTGAAAAATGTAGCAGAGCATTCCAGAATCATTGTGGATGAGCTGAACAAGTCCGGAGTTCTTCCTTTTGAAGTAGTGTTAAAGCCCACATTGATTACCAATGAATTAATCAGAAAGACCTTCAATGAGGCAAACATTGACGAGGACTGTGCAGGCGTGATCGTATGGTGCCACACATTTTCACCGGCAAAATCCTGGATTCTGGGACTGCAGGAATACAGGAAACCGCTTCTTCACTTACATACACAGTTTAATGAAGAGATTCCTTATGACACCATCGACATGGATTTCATGAATGAGAACCAGTCCGCACACGGCGACCGTGAGTGGGGCCATATGGTAACACGTATGGGCATTGAGCGCAAGGTTGTTGTGGGACACTGGACCAGCCAGGCTGTCCGGGAGAAAATCGCTTCCTGGATGCGCACTGCTATCGGTATCGTAGAGAGCAGCCATGTCCGCGTGATGCGTGTAGCTGATAACATGAGAAATGTGGCAGTTACCGAAGGAGATAAGGTAGAAGCACAGTTGAAGTTCGGCTGGGAAGTAGACGCTTACCCAGTAAATGAGATTGCAGAAGCTGTGGGGGCAGTATCTGAATCTGATACCAATGCATTGGTAGACGAATATTATGACAAATATGAGATTCTTCTGGAAGGCAGAGATGCAGACGAGTTCAAGAGACATGTTGCAGTTCAGGCACAGATTGAAATTGGTTTTGAGCGTTTTCTGGAGGAGAAGAATTATCAGGCAATCGTTACACACTTTGGCGATCTGGGTGCGCTGAAGCAGCTTCCGGGACTGGCAATCCAGCGTTTGATGGAAAAAGGCTACGGCTTCGGAGCAGAAGGTGACTGGAAGGTTGCTGCAATGGTGCGCATTATGAAATTAATGTCCGCAGGCATGAAAGATGCAAAGGGAACCTCCATGTTAGAGGATTATACCTATAATTTAGTGCCTGGCAAGGAAGGAATCCTGCAGGCTCATATGCTGGAAATCTGCCCGACAATCGCAGAAGGGCCTATCAGCATTAAGTGCCAGCCTCTTTCCATGGGCGACAGAGAAGATCCGGCTCGTCTTGTATTTACTTCGAAAGAAGGACCTGGTATTGCAACTTCTCTGATTGATTTAGGAAACCGGTTCCGCCTGATTATTAACAGCGTAGACTGCAAGAAGGTAGAAAAGGCTATGCCGAAGCTTCCAGTAGCAACTGCATTCTGGACACCGCAGCCTGATTTTGCGACAGGATGCGAGGCATGGATTCTGGCAGGCGGCGCTCACCATACAGCATTCTCTTATGATGTGACTGCAGAACAGATGGGAGACTGGGCGGCAGCAATGGGAATTGAAGCTGTTTACATTGACAATAACACCAATATCCGTGATTTCAAGAAAGACCTGATGTTAGGAAACGTTGTATTTGGCAAATAATATAATTTAAGAATGATTTACCAAAGCGGAAGGCCCTGGGCCATTCCGCTTTCGGTGGAAGAAAGAGAGGAAATAAAATGAAATTCTTTATCGACACAGCGAATGTAGAAGATATCCGTAAGGCAAATGACATGGGGGTTATCTGCGGAGTAACCACGAATCCTTCTTTGATTGCAAAGGAAGGCAGAGATTTTAATGAGGTTATTAAGGAGATTACATCTATCGTTGACGGACCTATCAGCGGCGAGGTAAAAGCAACTACGGTAGACGCAGAGGGCATGATTAAGGAAGGACGTGAGATTGCAGCGATCCATCCCAATATGATCGTGAAAATCCCTATGACCGTAGAGGGCTTGAAAGCAGTAAAAGTACTTGCCGCAGAAGGAATTAAGACCAATGTAACCCTCATCTTTACTGCAAATCAGGCGTTGCTTGCAGCAAAGGCAGGAGCAACTTATGTATCTCCATTCCTGGGACGTCTGGATGACATCAGCCAGATTGGCGTCAGCCTGATTGAAGATATTGTGGCTATTTTCCAGAATTATCCTGACATTGACACAGAGATTATTTCAGCAAGTGTCCGCAATCCGATCCATGTAACAGAGTGCGCGCTTGCAGGCGCTGATATTGCAACGGTTCCATATAGTGTCATTGAGCAGATGACCAAACATCCGCTGACAGACCAGGGGATTGAAAAATTCCAGAAGGATTACAAAGCAGTATTTGGCGAATAAAATCAGTCTTATCATATAAGGAGAATTTACATGGAAAACTTAGAACTTCAGAAAAATGCCAATGAAATCCGCAAAGGCATTGTAACTGCTGTCCATGCAGCAAAGGCAGGGCATCCAGGCGGTTCACTTTCAGCGGCAGAAACATTTACATATTTGTATTTTGAAGAAATGAATATTGATCCCAAAGATCCGAAAAAGGCGGACCGTGACCGTTTTGTACTTTCCAAAGGACATACAGCTCCCGGTTTATATTCTACCCTCGCAAACCGTGGATTTTTCCCGGTAGAAGACTTAAAAACACTCCGTCAGATTGGATCCCATTTACAGGGCCATCCCTGCATCCAGCATACGCCAGGCATTGATATGTCCAGCGGTTCTCTGGGACAGGGAATTTCCGCGGCAGTGGGCATGGCTTTATCAGCAAAATTGAGCAATGATAACTATCGTGTCTATACGCTGCTGGGAGACGGCGAGATTCAGGAAGGACAGGTGTGGGAGGCGGCTATGTTTGCCGGACACCGCAAACTGGATAACCTGGTAGTGATCGTAGATAATAACGGACTGCAGATTGACGGAAAAATAGATGACGTTTGCTCTCCTTATCCAATTGACGATAAATTTAAGGCATTTAATTTCCACGTAATTAACGTTGCAGATGGAAATGATTTTGACCAGCTCCGCGCGGCTTTCAAGGAAGCAAAGGAGACGAAAGGGATGCCTACAGCTATCGTTATGAAAACGGTAAAAGGAAAAGGCGTTTCTTATATGGAGAACCAGGCTGGATGGCATGGAAAAGCTCCAAACGATGAAGAGTATAAGACCGCAATGGAAGAATTAGAGAAAGCAGGTGAAGCATTATGCCAGAAGTAAAGAAGATCGCAACCAGAGACAGCTACGGAAACGCGCTGGTAGAGCTGGGCAAAGACCATGATAATCTGGTAGTATTAGATGCGGATCTTGCAGCAGCTACCAAGACAGGCGTGTTTAAGAAAGAATTTCCAGAAAGGCATATAGACTGTGGAATTGCTGAGTGCAATATGATGGGCATTGCCGCTGGAATCGCTGCAACCGGAAAAGTTCCTTTTGTTAGTTCTTTTGCGATGTTTGCGGCAGGCAGGGCTTTTGAGCAGGTGAGAAATTCCGTGGGATATCCCCATCTCAATGTTAAGATTGGAGCAACTCATGCAGGAATCTCCGTAGGGGAAGACGGGGCAACTCATCAGTGTAATGAGGATATTGCTTTGATGCGCACCATTCCAGGCATGACTGTCATTAACCCCTCCGATGATGTGGAAGCAAAAGCAGCCGTGAAAGCAGCATATGAGATGGACGGTCCAGTGTATCTCAGATTTGGAAGACTGGCAGTTCCAGTAATCAACGATAAGCCAGATTACAAATTTGAGGTTGGCAAAGGCGTTCTGTTAAAAGAGGGTACAGATGTGACCATCGTTGCAACCGGGTTGTGCGTAGGAGCCGCTCTGGAAGCAGCAGAGAAGCTTGCAGCAGACGGAATCAACGCAGAAGTAATTAACATCCATACTATCAAACCTCTGGATGAGGAGATTATTCTCAATTCCGTTAAGAAGACTGGCAAGGTAGTAACCGCAGAAGAGCATTCTGTGATCGGCGGTCTTGGCAGCGCAGTATGCGACTGTCTGTGTGACAAGAATCCTGCTCCAGTATTTAAGATTGGTGTGAATGATGTATACGGTGAGTCCGGTCCGGCAGTGAAATTGCTGGAAAAATATGGACTGGATGCCCAGGGTATTTATGAGAAGACCAAGGGATTTGTAGGAAAATAAGAAGATCATCAGGTAACTGAAGACAGGAAGGAGTGTTTTCAGTTACCTGAATTTATACTGAGCGTCAGATAAATCTGCCGCTCAGTATAACATGAATACAACATATGGAGGAGTTTTTCAAAATGGAAAAGAATCTGATTATTGAAGATATTAAGAATGGTAAGACTGCGCTTGGTATTGAATTTGGTTCTACAAGAATTAAGGCTGTGCTGGTAGGCAGCGACAATACTCCTATCGCATCCGGCGCCCATGACTGGGAAAACCAGTATGTAAATAATATTTGGACTTACAGCCTGGATGCAATCTGGAATGGACTTCAGGACTGCTACAGCAAAATGGCAGAGGACGTAAAGAATCAGTACGGCGAGACATTGACAACACTTGGAGCTATTGGATTCAGCGCAATGATGCATGGATATATGGCTTTTGATAAAGACAATGAGCTGCTGGTTCCCTTCCGTACCTGGAGAAATACAATTACAGAAGAGGCGGCAGGCAAACTTACAGAATTATTCCAGTTCAATATTCCCCAGAGATGGAGTATTTCCCATCTGTATCAGGCAATTTTAAATAAAGAAGAGCATGTTGCTTCCATTGCTTATTTCTGCACTCTTGCCGGCTATATACATTGGAAACTCACTGGACAGCAGGTATTAGGAGTTGGGGAAGCGTCCGGAATGTTCCCCATTGACAGCGATACCATCGATTATGACAAGAAAATGATGGGGCAGTTTAATGAGCTGATTGCCGGGGAAGGATTTTCCTGGAAATTGGAAGATATCATTCCAAAGGTGCTGAATGCTGGTGAGAACGCTGGAACCCTGACCGAAGAGGGAGCAAAACTTTTGGATGTCAGCGGTAATTTGAAGGCAGGCATTCCGTTATGCCCGCCGGAAGGTGACGCGGGAACAGGTATGGTTGCAACAAAGAGCGTAGCCCAGCGTACTGGAAATGTATCCGCAGGAACTTCCGTATTTGCTATGGCAGTGCTGGAAAAGAAGCTGGCTAAGGTGCATCCTGAGATTGATATGGTAACAACACCGGACGGCAGCGCGGTAGCTATGGTTCACTGCAATAACTGTACTTCTGATTTGAATGCATGGGTAAATCTGTTCAAAGAATTTGCAGAAAGCTTTGGCGTGGAGGTAGATATGACGAAGCTGTTCTCTGTTCTTTATAACAAGGCTCTGGAAGGAGACCCAGAATGCGGCGGACTCCTTGCTTACAATTATTTCTCAGGAGAACATATCACAGGATTTGAAGAGGGACGTCCTCTGTTTGTGCGCACTCCCAACAGCAAGTTCAATTTGGCAAACTTTATGCGCGTGCATCTCTTTACTGCACTGGGCGCATTGAAAACAGGTCTTGATATCCTGATGAAGGAAGAGAACGTGAAACTGGATGTCCTGATGGGACACGGCGGACTGTTCAAGACCAAAGGCGTTGGCCAGAAAGTTATGGCAGCAGCCGTGAATGTACCTGTCTCGGTAATGGAAACAGCAGGAGAAGGCGGAGCATGGGGCATTGCCCTGCTGGCATCTTATATGATCAACAAGGGCTCAGATGAGACTTTGTCCCAGTATTTGGAAGAGAAGGTATTTGCAGGCCAGGAAAGCACAACATTAAGCCCGGATGCGAAAGATGTGGAAGGATTTGATATCTTTATCAAGCGTTACAGTGAAGGTCTTGCAATTGAGAGAGCAGCAGTGGATTCTTTGAACTAGGGAGAGGAAAAGATATGTTAGAAGAATTAAAAAAAGCAGTGTATGAAGCAAATATGGATTTACCCCGCTATGGGCTGGTTACTTTTACCTGGGGAAATGTAAGCGCCATTGATCGGGAGAGCGGATTGTTTGTCATCAAGCCAAGCGGTGTGGATTATGAGAAGCTGAAACCGGAAGATATGGTGGTTATGGACTTAAATGGGAATAAGGTGGAGGGCAGATATAATCCAAGTTCTGATACAGCAACTCATTTAGAATTGTATAAAGCATTTCCGGAGATCGGCGGTGTGGTACATACACATTCTTCTTATGCTACAAGCTGGGCACAGGCAGGAAGAAGCATTCCCTGTTATGGAACTACTCATGCGGACTATATGTATGGAGAAATTCCCTGTGTACGCTGCCTGACCAAGGAAGAGATTGACGGTGCATACGAAGAAAATACCGGACATTTGATTGTAAATTCCTTTAAGGAGATGGGCAAGGATGTTATGGCTGTTCCAGCGGTGCTCTGTAAGAACCATGGTCCCTTTGCATGGGGCAAGGATGCACATGAAGCAGTACACAATGCAGTGGTACTGGAAGAGGTTGCTAAGATGGCTTACCGTGCGGAAACCATCAATCCCCGGATCCAGCCAGCGCCTCAGGAGCTTCAGGATAAGCATTATTACCGCAAACATGGCGCAAATGCTTATTATGGACAGAAAGAAGAATAATAAAAATTATGCTGCCTGACATCGGAAGATAAATCTGCATGAGATTGATGATGCAGCAAACCGTCCAAATTCCGCATTTACAAGGGATTTGGACGGTTTTTTGATCTTAAAAAAATCTGCAGCCATGCCGATATGATTGTAATGCAGAACCAGATATTAGAGCGTGTTTGAAAAAATACAATGATAGATAACAAAAGGGGGAAAAATGAATATATATAAAGTTGAATTGGAAAAAATGGAAAGTATCGCCCAGCTTTTTGCAGGCTGGGAGGAATCTTTGATTTGGTCCTGCCTGCAGGGATGTATGGGAATGGCGTGGGCAGACCGGGAAGAAAAGCCAGAGTCAGCCCGGATTGTGCTTGCAGATTTTTGTTACTTTGCAGGAAAGCCAAATCGGGCTTTAGTGAGGGAGGAGATAAAGACTCACAGCCGTGAATTTCTGATTATGGTGCCTCCGATGGATGAGACAGGGGCGGCCTGGGCGGAGGAAATAGAGCATGTATATCAGGAACGCTGCAGACGGGTGGAGCGGTATGCCATCAAGAAAGAACCAGGTATCTTTGACCGAAGGAAATTAGAAGAAATTGTAAAGAGACTGGATGCAGATTACCAATTAAAGCTGATAAATGAGGATATATTTCAGCAAACCAGAGAACAGCCTTGGGCCAGAGACTTTACTTCCCAGTATGCAGATTATGAAGAGTACTGCAAAAGGGGGCTGGGAGCTTTTATCCTGCAGCATGGGGAATTGGCGGCGGGTGCATCTTCTTATACTGTGTACCGTGAGGGAATAGAAATCGAAATAGGCACGAAGGAGGCTCACCGCAGAAAAGGGCTTGCCTCTGTGTGCGGGGCAAAACTGATTTTGGAGTGTATGGACAGAGGGCTTTATCCAAGCTGGGATGCACAGAATCAGTGGTCAGTGTCCCTTGCACAGAAGCTGGGATATCATTTTGACCGGGCTTATCCTGCATATGAGATTTACTTGTAAACAAAAAGAACTTGCGTTCTGGTTTCGTGTATGATAATATGATGGAAATGCAGCGCAAGGAGGAAGATTTCATGGGAAAAGGCAAAAGATCAGAGTCGAGGTGCAGATATTTAATCAGAGATATTGCCGCACAAAAGGGATGGGATACCAGACACCCGCAAAAAGGCGGTGATTTCTTAGAAGAACAAGAAATAGAGGATTTTCTTCCAAACTGCGGATTAAAGGGCAGTAAACCTGATTTTCTGGTGTGCAAAAGGGGAATTCCTCTTGTGGTAGTGGAAGCCAAAAATGACAGAAAAAAAATACAACAGGCGGTATTGGAGTCTATAAATTATGCTGATAGGATAAACAGCACAGGAAAATATGAGATAAAAGCGGCTGTGGGTGTTGCGGGAGAAGAAGACTATGGCTATGTATTTCAGACGGTGTATTGGGATGGGGAGATTTGGAAGCCGTTATCTTCAAGAGGATATGAACTGACAAGTTTTCCCAGTGTTTTTGAGATGGATGGGGCGATCCTTACAAATAATGGAACCACAGAGGTATCTGTTCCAGCGGTATCAGATTATATCAGCACGGCAATTGACCTTTCGGCGGTGCTTCGTTCTGCAAAAATAGAACCTTCCTTAAGGCCGAAAGTCTTAGGAGCAGTCATAACGGCTTTATATTGGGGAGAAATTGATCTGGAAAAAGGCAGAGAACTGGATTCTATCAATAAATTAGTCTCTGGTGCAATTTCATCAACAGAACATTTTGAAGAGAGTAAAAAGGAGCAGTTGATTGATGCATTAAAGCTGACGCTGGCGGATTATAACAGGCTTTCCGATAAAATATGCAAAATTGTATTTTTACTTAAGAAGCTTAATATTCAATCCATTCTTCAAACGGATACCGATTTTCTGGGATTGCTGTATGAGGCGTTCATCAGGTATGGATATGATAATAATTCCCTTGGTATTGTGTTTACCCCCAGGCATATTACGAAATTTTGTGCAGAGCTTGTTGAGGTTACAGCGCAGGACAAGGTGATAGATATTGCCTGTGGTTCAGGAGGATTTTTAGTGGCATCCTTTGACCGTATGATGCGTACCGCAAAGGAACTGGGGATTCCGGCGGAAATAATCAGGGAATCCCTATATGGATTTGATACGAATCCCACGGTTTGGTCTCTGGCGGCGCTGAACATGTTTTTTCGGGGAGATGGAAAAAGTCATATTGAGAATGCAAGCTGTTTTGAGGAAGATAGCAGGCAGTCTGTGAAAGGGAAATTTACAAAAGCGCTGTTAAATCCGCCTTTTTCCCAGAAGGAAGAACCGGAGCGGGACTTTATTTCCAGTGCGATGGAGACTTTGCAGACTATGGGTTTATTGGCGGTTGTGGTAAAGTCAGGAATATTTGCGGATGATGATAATGCCCAGTGGAGGAACACATTTTTGAAAAAACATTCAGTTCTGGGGATGATCAGCCTTCCAGGAGATTTGTTTTATCCCACAGCCGTTGATACCACCATTATGATAGCGCAGGCACACCGGCCTCAGAAAAATACAGACCAGGTGTTTATGGCAAAAATATGGAATGACGGATTTAAGAAGCTAAAGGGAAAAAGAGTGGAAACATCAGGTTCCCAATTGGAGAAAGTACTGGAGGCTTTCCGGTTATTTCGAGCTGGAAAGCGATGGGGGAGCAGTTTGACAGCAGTCATTAACGCTGGGGAACTTATGCGAGAAGGCGCAGAATTTTCACCAGAACAGTATCTGCCTCAGCCAGATGTACCAGAGGAAGAACAAAGGATTTATCAGGAAAATGTCACAAAGTCGATTTTAAAGACAACGGTCTGCATTGAGGACATTGCAGATGAAGTTCTCACTAATTTTCCAGATTATGCAATGCTGCCAGAGCTTCCATATGGAGAAGAGAAAACAATAGAGCAGCTTTTTTATGTGCATGGCGGCAAATCCCAGGGAGAGAGTCATTATCTGGCTGGAACATGTCCCTATGTATCTTCTGGAGACCCGCAGAACAGCATCATCCGCTTAGTGGATGATGTTTATGGGGAAGTGTTTCCAAATGGGGGAATTACAGTAACCTGTTTCGGACAGGCAAGTGTGCAGCCCTGGAGGTTTATGGCAAGGGGAAATGGTGGCAGCGCCGTAAGAATATTGACGCCCAAGTTCAATATGAGTTATTCGGAATTCGTTTGGTTTGCAGCGCAAATTAACATGCAGAAATGGCGTTTCTTTTATGGAAGAATGGCAATATTGAGACGAATTAAAAATTTAAAATTAAAAATTCCAGAACATAAATTAAATGATCAGGGCGTCGGCATTGCAGATAGGATCAGTGAATTATCCAATAAAGTCGCTGAAATTATGAGGAGCTGATGTTTCTTAATATAATAAATTATAATATTACTCTGGCGGTTAAATGTCGACGAATTTTACGAAGAATAAATTTTCATCTGCAAGGCGGAAGAATGAGTTGTAGCGAGTGCTACAACGATTGATGACAACGCGGCAGATGGAAATTTAAGCAAGTAAAAAC
>CATNCF010000015.1 GCA_950097145.1 uncultured Lachnospiraceae bacterium | reverse complement strand
AATGTAAGTTAGCATTTTTATCCAAAGGTCAAGGTTTCTCTCTCACTGCATTATTATAAAACAAGCTGGTGCCATATTGGCACCAGCTAATATCTTATAGTTTATACCCAAAGTTCAGAAAGAACCTCGTTTGAATGGTACTCCCTTTTTTTCCATATAATTATTATGTGAATGATTATTTTTGCTGTGCATTTTGATTCACATAGAAAAATGTGCCAATAAAAACGGTCAGTGGAACAGACACGATGACCCCGATACTACTTGCAATACTGTGAACCAGTTCCGTAGCAACCAGGGTAGAACTAAGCAGTTCATAAATGGGAACGCCCAGGCTGTAGATATAAAGTACCATCAAAAAGCTGCTTCCTACAAACGCCAGAATCAGTGTGTTGGTCATGGTTCCAATCATATCACGTCCAATATTCATGCCGGATTTCCACAGATCCTGACGGGTAAGTCTGGAATTAACGCTTGTCAATTCCTGCATTGCTGACGAGATACTCATGGCAACGTCCATAACAGCGCCCAAGGTAGAAATAATCATGCCTCCAATCAGGAGTCCGCTAAGTTGAATGGGCGTGCCTTTCTGCTTTAATTGCAGCAGCGCATCCACATACTCACCCATACGCATACCGTCTACTTTTACCAGCCATTGGGCAAGAAGCCCGAACATTACGGCGAATCCAAGTCCGGTGAAAGTGCCAAGCATTGCGCAAGCGGATTTTTTTGTCATGCCTCCGATAAAGATAAAACTTACCACTGCCACATAGACGCAGACACAGAACGTTGTGGGCAAAGTGGGGAAGCCCTTCATCAGCAGAGGAATTAAAATAAAAATCAGGCAGATAACCGTAAAAGCCAGACCCAGCAGAGACTGCAGGCCCTTTTTTCTGCCAATAAGCACTGTAATAAGCACAAATGCTGCAAGAATCAGTATAATATGGGAGGTGCGGTTGTACTCATAAACCGTTACGCTGTTGATGGTATTATCAGAAGTATAAATAGATACGACGACAGGATCGCCTTCGGATAATCGTGTGCCGTACAAAGCCCCAAGGTAACTCATGGCAGACATGGTCATGCCTTTGTATTGCCCGGAATCAATTTTTACCATTAAGGATTGGTTTCCCGTGTATTTGTTTTCAAACAGTTCGCTTGGCTGTGTGGTATCTTCCGTAATAGAGATGACAGTGGCAAGCTCATATTCCGAATAGGAAGACTGTTCCCCGGCAGAGGATTTGTTATCAGCTTCAGGCCGTACATAGAAATAAAAGCATAAGAAGACAACTGCACAGAGGAATAAAGCAGCGAAATTAAGCCTGTTGTCTTTTAACCACATAGAGAATGTTTTTCTGGGGCTCGAAGTGTTTCCTTTTTTCTTTTCTTTAAGTGGTTTGCTCATAGACAGTTCTCCTGTTCTTTAATGCAGCCTCTACAAATCCTTTGAACAGCGGATGAGGACGGTTGGGCCGTGATTTTAGCTCTGGATGCGCCTGAGTGGCAACGAACCAGGGGTGATCCACAATTTCGACCATTTCCACAATCCTGCCGTCTGGAGAAAGCCCGCATAATTTCATTCCATTTTCGGTCAGCACAGAGCGATAATCGTTATTGACTTCGTAACGGTGACGGTGTCTCTCATGTATGGTTTCTTCTCCATATACCTGGAAAGCTTTGGAAGTCTTGTCCAAAATACAGGGATAGGAGCCAAGACGCAGTGTTCCCCCTATGTCTTCCACACCATTTTGATCCGGCATCAAAGCGATCACAGGATGTGTAGTGTTTGGGTCAAGTTCGATACTGTGAGCGTCATGAAAACTGCAGACATGCCTTGCATATTCGATGATCGCCACTTGCATACCAAGGCAAAGGCCCAAGTATGGAATTTTATGTTCACGGGCATATTGGGCGGCGGTAATCATGCCTTCCACGCCTCGGTCGCCAAAACCGCCTGGCACCAGGATTCCCTGCGCTTGCCCAAGGATATCTTCTGCGTTTTCTTCGTTCAGCAGTTCAGAGTCCACCCATTTGATATTTACAGTTGCCCGCTCCGCGATGCCGCCGTGCTTTAACGCTTCCACAACAGAGATGTAGGCGTCGTGCAGCGCAGTGTATTTTCCAACCAGAGCGATATCCACTTCTTTATTGGGATTGCGCAGTGCGTCCACCATATCAATCCAGTCCGTGAGATCTGGCTGCGGACAGTCTAAATGGAGACATTCACAGGCCACCTGGGCAAGATTTTCTGATTCCATGGCAAGAGGCGCCTCATAGAGATATTCCACATCCAGGTTCTGCAGAACCCGGCTGCAGGGAACATTACAAAATAAGGCAATTTTGTCTTTGATTCCCTGGTCTAAGGGATATTCGGAACGGCAAACAATAATATCAGGCTGAATTCCCATACCCTGCAGTTCTTTCACACTTGCCTGGGTAGGTTTTGTTTTCATTTCTCCAGAAGCGCTGATATAGGGAATTAATGTTACATGGATCAGGATGGCATTCTCATGTCCAATTTCATGCTGGAACTGACGGATGGATTCCAGGAAAGGCTGGCTCTCCATATCTCCTACCGTTCCCCCCACTTCAATAATAGCAATGTGGGTATCTTCTGTTGTAAAATTCCTGTAGAAACGGCTCTTGATTTCATTGGTGATATGGGGAATCACCTGAACGGTTCCGCCGCCATAATCGCCCCGCCGTTCTTTTTGCAGGACAGACCAATACACCTTGCCAGTGGTGACATTGGAATTTTTGCCTAGATTTTCATCAATAAAGCGTTCATAATGCCCAAGATCCAGATCTGTTTCTGCGCCGTCATCCGTGACAAACACTTCCCCATGCTGGATGGGATTCATGGTTCCAGGGTCAATATTAATATATGGATCAAACTTCTGCATGGTAACTTTGTATCCGCGTGCCTTCAGCAGGCGTCCCAGGGAAGCTGCTGTAATTCCTTTTCCAAGGCCGGAAACCACACCACCAGTGACAAAGACGTATTTAACGGACATAGTAGCTCCTCCTTCTGTATGTATCGTTCTCAATAACTTATACATTATACAACCTATGAGGGAAGAAATCTAGGACTTTTGTGAAAAAGTTTATAAAAACTTTAGAAAATATTCTGCAAAAGTTTCAAAAGAAAATATTGCTTTTCAAAAAGAATGAACATATAATAAAATAGTATCGCAAAATAGAAGCCAGCGATATTCAGGAGGAAATAAATGGAGAACAAAGGAAACAACAATAATAACGGAAATAACAATGGCAGAAATAATGGTGGGAATAACCGTAATGGAATGACTGTTATGATTTTCATCCTTGCGGCGCTGGTGGTACTGTTTCTGACAAGTCTTCTGAACAGTTGTGCCAAGGACGCCACCAATAAGGAAGTCACTTACTCAGAATTTATTAATATGATAGAAAGTGACAAGGTGGAGGAGGTAACTTTTACTTCTAACAGGATTAAGATTAAGCCTAAGAGTAATAACAGCCTTTACCGGATTTCTTATTATACGGCGGAACTGAATGACGAAACGCTTCTGCCTCTGCTCAAAGAACATGGAGTAAAATTCAGCGGTACAGTAGAAGATGTGTCTTCGATGATTTTGTGGAATATGGTGAGTTATATCCTGCCGCTGGTACTGGTATGGGTGCTGCTGTATTTTCTTATTTTCCGTAAAATGGGCGGCGGAGGCGTCATGGGCGTAGGCAAGACGACTGCAAAGGTCTATGTTGAGAAGTCTACGGGAGTGACGTTTAAGGATGTTGCCGGCCAGGATGAGGCAAAAGATTCTTTGCAGGAAGTGGTAGATTTCCTGCATAATCCTAAGAAATATACAGATATTGGGGCAAAGCTGCCCAAAGGCGCTTTGCTGGTAGGGCCTCCGGGAACTGGGAAAACGCTTTTGGCTAAGGCAGTGGCAGGCGAGGCGAAGGTGCCGTTTTTCTCCCTGGCAGGTTCAGACTTTGTAGAAATGTTTGTCGGCGTGGGCGCTTCCCGTGTCAGAGACTTGTTTAAAGAGGCCCAGAAACAGGCGCCATGTATTATTTTTATTGATGAAATTGACGCCATAGGCAAGAGCCGTGATACCAGGTATGGCGGAAACGATGAAAGGGAACAGACCTTGAACCAGCTCTTGGCGGAGATGGATGGTTTTGACACTTCTAAGGGGCTTTTGATCCTTGCGGCCACCAACCGCCCGGAAGTATTGGATAAGGCGCTGCTGCGTCCCGGAAGGTTTGACCGAAGAATCATTGTAGATAAGCCGGATCTGAAAGGACGTGTGGAAACCCTTAAGGTACATGTTAAGAATGTGCTCATGGATGATACTGTGGATTTGGATGCAATTGCGCTTGCAACTTCCGGGGCAGTGGGTTCCGATCTTGCAAATATGATTAATGAAGCAGCAATTAACGCTGTTAAGGCTGGCAGGAAATACGTAAATCAGGAAGATCTTTTTGAATCTGTGGAAGTCGTGATTGCAGGAAAAGAGAAAAAGGACCGCATCATGGGGCCAAAGGAGAAGAAGATGGTGGCATACCATGAAGTGGGACATGCGCTGGTAACTGCTTTACAGAAAGATACTGAACCGGTGCAGAAGATTACCATCGTGCCTCGCACGATGGGTGCGCTGGGTTATACCATGCAGGTGCCGGAGGAAGAAAAGTTTTTGATGACCAAGAACGAGCTGGCCGCACGTCTTGTTACTTATATGGGAGGCCGGGCGGCAGAAGAGATCGTATTTGATTCTGTTACTACGGGAGCTTCCAATGATATTGAACAGGCAACCAAGATTGCAAGAGCCATGGTGACACAGTATGGTATGTCAGAGAAATTTGGCCTGATGGGGCTTGTTACCATTGAGAATCAGTATCTGGATGGAAGGGCAAGCCTGAACTGCGGAGAAGATACAGCGGCTCAGATTGATCAGGAAGTGATGCGGATATTAAAAGAGAGCTATGACGAGGCAGTTTGCCTTTTGCAGGAAAACAGGAGTATTCTGGATGAGATTTCTCAGTATCTGTATGAAAATGAGACAATCACAGGCAAGGAATTTATGAGAATATTCCGTGAGCTAAAGGGAATTCCAGAACAGGCGGAGACGCGTGAGGCAGAAACAGAGAAAGAAAAGTTCGGATATGCAAAGAAGGAATGGGTACAGGAGAAAAAAGCACAAGACGTGCCAGGGTATCCAGATTTGAAAGAGAACACAAACTTGCATAAAGAACCAGACGAGCCTGTACGAAAAACCAATACGCCGGAAGAATCCGAAAGGCATTTGGAAGCAAATACGCTGGGAGAATCTGGGGAGTCCCTGGAAGTAAATACGCTGGGAGAATCCAGAGAGCCTTTAGAAGTAAATACGCTGGGAGAATCCGGGGAGCCCCTGGAAGTAAATACGCTGGGAGAATCCAGAGAGCCTTTAGAAGTAAATACGCTGGGAGAATCCGGGGAGCCCCTGGAAGTAAATACAATGGAAGAACCTGGAAAACTGCCCCTGGAAGTAAATACTTTGAAAGAATCTGGAGTCCCGGAGTTTGAAGTTAATACCATGGTATCATCCAAAGATTTGTCTCTGGAAGTAAATACAATGGAAGAATCTGGAGAGCCTTTGGAAGTAGATACTCTGGCAGCAGTCCAGGAGTTCTCCGTGGGAGCAGATACGCTGGAAGAATCTGCGGAACTGCCCCTGGAAGTAAATACTTTGGAGGAATCCAAAGAACCGTTTCTGGAAGTGGCTGCCCTGGAGAAACTCAAAGAATCGTCAGATTTAAATGATATGGAAGAATCCGGTGTTTTGTTATTGGAAGCAGATCCAGTGGAAGAAGTTTCAGATTTGCAGCTTCAAATAGCTGTAGTAGAAGAATCTGGGGAACTGCCCCTTGGTGCAGCACATTTGGAAGATGCACAAGGTATGGGGATGGATGAGATTATCTTAGAAGCGGAAAGCGGCCTGCCGGTTGAGATAAACGTTTTTGAAAATGCGGAAGAGGAATCAAAAGTAACTGAGCAGGAAGAAGAGCCAGAGGAAGAAAATGTTCTGGAAACGGATGCAGACCGGATGCTTCGGATTATGCTGGAAGAAGAAGCCAGGCGAAAAGCCAGGGAAGCAGAAGAGAGAGAAGCAGCCCTGAAAGAAGCCAGAGAGGCAGAAGAGAGAGAAGCGGCTTTGAAAGAGGCTGGAAAAATCAAGCTGGAGGAATACAAAAACCAGGAGACGGATGCAGACCGGTTACTGCGGATGATGTTAAAAGAGGCAAAAGAAGAAAAACGAGATAAGGGCAGAAGCCAGGAACTGAATGGAGGCAGAATGCTTCGAACAAGGATGGAAGAAGGACAGGAAATGGTATTCCTTGAGGCAGAGGAGGTTACAGAACATGTACGGCAGGTAATTCCAGAGGAACTGACACGAAAAGTCTTTAACAGAGATTCAAAGACAGTGTTCCAGAAAAGTTTAAAAGAAGCTGCCAGCGAACATGCGGCGGAACTGCTTATTGAATCTGGCTCAGAAGAAGATGGAGAAGATTATCTGGATAAACTGTTAAAGGGGATGAATTGAGACAATGTTTGATATTCAGGAAGAATTAAAAAAAGTTCCCCAGAAGCCAGGGGTCTATATTATGCATGATGCAAAGGATGCCATTATCTATATTGGCAAGGCTGTCAGCCTTCGGAATCGGGTGCGCCAGTATTTCCGTCCCAGTCATAATGAGGGACTTAAGAAGGAGCAGATGGTAAAGCAGATTGAACGGTTTGAATATATCATCACCGATTCTGAGCTGGAAGCGTTGATTTTAGAGTGCAATCTTATCAAGGAACACAGGCCGAAATATAATACGATGCTGCGGGATGATAAAACATACCCCTATATTAGAGTGACGCTGGGAGAGGCATTTCCCAGAGTCCTCTTTTCACGTCAGATGAAAAAAGACAAATCCAGATACTTTGGTCCATATACCAGCGCAGGTGCAGTCAAAGATACTATAGAGCTGCTGGGAAAGCTTTATTCTTTGCGTACCTGTAACCGCCAGCTCCCAAGAGATATCGGAAAAGAACGTCCCTGCCTCAACTATCATATCCATCAATGTATGGCGCCCTGCCAGGGGTATATCAGCCAGGAGGCGTACCGCCAGCAGATCAGCCAGGCAATGGAATTTTTGAATGGCAATTATCAGCCAGTGATCAAAGAACTGGAAGAGAAGATGCAGGCAGCTTCTGAACATATGAATTTTGAGAAGGCAATCGAATACCGGGAACTGTTAAAAGCAGTAAAGCAGATCGCCCAGAAACAGAAGATTACCAGTTCAGACGGAGAAGACAAGGACATTATTGCCATGGCGTCAGATGGTGAGGATGCAGTGGTGCAGGTGTTTTTTATCAGGGGTGGAAAACTTATTGGGCGGGATCATTTTTATGTAAATGTGGGAAGTGAAGATACCAGATCCCAGGTGCTCGCTACCTTTTTGAAACAGTTTTATGCCGGAACACCTTTTATTCCCAGAGAATTAATGCTCCAGGAGGAAATTGAGGAGGCAGAAGTTATTGCGGAATGGCTGACACAGAAGAGAGGGCAGAAAGTCTATGTGCGTGTGCCCAAGAAGGGGACTAAGGAAAAATTGGTAGAGCTTGCCGCCCAAAATGCCAGTATGGTACTCTCTCAGGATAAGGAAAAAATCAAGCGGGAAGAGGGAAGAACCATAGGGGCATTGAAGGAAATTGGCAGACTGCTGGAACTGGAAGATGTAAAACGGGTGGAGGCATATGATATTTCCAACATCAGCGGTTTTGAATCGGTGGGTTCTATGATTGTTTATGAAAAAGGGAAACCGAAGCGCAGCGATTATCGGAAATTTAAGCTGCGCACCGTAACCGGGCCAGATGATTACGGCTCTATGTATGAGGTTCTGACCCGCCGTTTTTCCCATGGGATGAAGGAACAGGAAGAGTTAAAAGATCGGAACATGGAAACGGAATATGGAAGTTTTACACGTTTTCCCGACTTGATTATGATGGACGGCGGGAAAGGGCAGGTTAATGTTGCGCTGCGCGTATTAGAAGAACTGGGCCTTAAGATTCCTGTATGCGGTATGGTAAAAGATGATAATCACAGAACCCGTGGATTGTACTATCATAATCAGGAGATTCCCATTGACCGCCACAGCGAGGGATTCAAATTGATCACCCGGATTCAGGATGAAGCCCACCGTTTTGCCATTGAATTCCACCGTTCCCTTAGGAGTAAGGAGCAGGTACATTCTGTTTTGGATGATATTCCGGGCATCGGGGCAGTAAGACGAAAAGCGCTGATGAAAAAATTTTTATCTCTGGACGCCATCCGTCAGGCAGATGTGGAAACACTGGCGGATCTTCCCGCTATGAATGAACAGGCAGCAAAATCTGTCTACGAATTTTTCCACCAGCCTTCTGTTGAAGGGGAATAGGTTTTGTGATAAAATATGACCAACGTAGAGTATGCCCAGTGAAAGGAGAAGCAGAATGAGTGGTGTAAGTGTAAAAAAAATCGTAGAAAAAATGAAATTAAAGGTACTGAATCCCGAGGTTGATATTAAATCACGCAAGGTAACTACTGCCGAAGTCAATCGTCCTGCGCTGCAGCTTACAGGATATTTTGATTATTTTGAAAAGAGCAGAATAGAAATTATCGGTATGGTGGAATATACTTATATACAGAAACTGAGCCAGGAAGAAAAATTAGACGTATATGAGAAATTTTTCTCACATAATATTCCCTGTGTGATTTTCAGCCGGGATCTTCAGCCGGATGAAGATTTGGTGCGGATTGCAACGAAAAATCAAACTCCTGTTTTATCTACGGATTATGGAACATCTGCATTTATGGCAGAACTGATTTACTATCTGGGCGAGGCGCTTGCACCCTGCATTTCCATTCACGGCGTACTGGTGGATGTATATGGAGAAGGACTTCTTATCATGGGGGAGAGCGGTATTGGCAAAAGTGAGGCCGCATTGGAACTGATCCGGAGGGGACACCGTCTCGTCAGTGATGATGTAGTGGAAATCCGCAGAATCAACGAGCATACCCTGGTAGGTACTGCGCCGGATATCACCAGATATTTCATCGAAATGAGAGGTGTGGGCATTATTGATGTGAAGACCTTGTTTGGCGTGGAATGTGTAAAAGAAAAACAGAATATCGATCTGGTGATAAAACTGGAAGACTGGAAAAAAGAAAATGAATACGACCGTCTGGGCATGGAAGAGGAATATACAGAATTTCTGGGCAATAAAGTTGTGTGCCATTCCCTGCCCATCCGCCCGGGACGGAATCTGGCAGTGATCTGCGAGACTGCCGCGGTGAACCACAGGCAAAAGAAAATGGGGTATAATGCGGCTCAGGAACTGTACCGCCGTGTACAGGCAAATCTTTCAAAAAGTTCTGATGAGGAAGAAGAGGAATAGAATATGGAACGAAAAAATGCATGGAACAAATATACAAAGGAGCAGAGGGAAGCAGTATTTGCTTTTGCAGAAGATTATAAGAAATTTATTTCTGACTGTAAAACAGAGAGGGAATGCGTCGCAGAGCTGGTTTCGCAGGCAGAACATGCTGGTTTTGAGGATCTCAATAAAGTGATTGCAGCGGGACGCGCCATCAAAGCTGGAGATAAACTATATGCGGTCAATATGGAAAAAATGCTGAGTCTTTTTGTGATTGGCAGACAGCCCCTGGAACAGGGCATGAATATTCTGGGCGCCCATATTGATTCCCCCAGGCTGGATTTAAAGCAGGTGCCTCTTTATGAAGATACGGAGATGGCGCTGTTTGACACCCATTACTATGGAGGAGTGAAAAAGTATCAGTGGGTGGCGCTTCCTTTGGCGCTTCACGGAGTCATTGTGAAAAAAGACGGAACAAAGGTGAATGTAAATATTGGTGAAAAAGAAGACGATCCGGTATTTGGTATCACGGACTTGCTTGTGCATCTCGCATCGGAGCAGTTGGAAAAGAAGGCGTCAAAAGTGATTGAGGGAGAGAATCTGGATCTTCTGGTGGGAAGCATTCCCTTTGTCTCCGAAGAGGAAAAAGAGAAATCCAAAGAAGCAGTCAAAACAAATGTACTGAATATTCTGAAAGAGCAATATAATATAGAAGAGGACGACTTTTTGTCTGCAGAGATCGAGGTGGTGCCGGCCGGGAGCGCAAGGGATTACGGCCTGGATCGCAGTATGGTTATGGGGTATGGACACGATGACAGGGTATGTGCTTATCCTTCATTTGCAGCAGTCCTGGAAGCGGGAGAATGTGAGAAAACAAGCGTATGTTTGCTGGTAGACAAAGAAGAAGTGGGAAGCGTGGGAGCTACAGGCATGCATTCCAAATTTTTCTTTTACATGGTATCGGAGATCCTGGAGGCAATGGGCGGTTACAGCCAGGTGAAATTTAACCGCTGTATGGCAAATTCCAAAGTCTTGTCCTCAGACGTGAGTGCAGCCTATGATCCTTTGTATGCTTCCGTGATGGAGAAACGCAACTGCGCTTACTTTGGCAATGGCCTGGTGTTCAATAAATATACTGGTTCCCGAGGAAAAAGCGGTTCCAACGATGCCAATGCGGAGTATATGGCACAGCTTCGCCGGATTATGGATGACAATCAGGTTTCTTTCCAGACTTCTGAACTTGGGAAAGTGGATCAGGGCGGAGGAGGCACCATTGCCTATATTCTTGCAAATTATAACATGTCAGTCATTGACAGCGGCGTTGCCGTGCTTAATATGCATGCACCCTGGGAAATTATCAGCAAAGCGGATCTTTATGAAGCAAAAGCGGGATATACAGCATTTTTGAAAGAGGCTTAATGTGAATGAATCATTTTTAAAAGGTCTACAGAAAATAACAGAACAATGCCTGATACAGGAGAATATGAGCCGCCATACCACATTCCGGGCAGGGGGGCCGGCAGAGTACTATGTCCGTCCCAAACGGACACAGATTGCAGAAATACTCGCTCTGTGCAAAATGTATGGAATCCCCTGGCTTGTCATTGGAAACGGAAGCAATCTTCTGGTAGGCGATAAAGGAATTACCGGCTTGGTGATAGAACTGGGGAGAGAAACGTCTCAGATGCAGGTAAAGGGCAGTGTGGTAAAAGCGGAGGCTGGAGCCATGCTGTCCGCTGTGGCAAGATTTGCAGCGGCCCATGGACTCACTGGAATGGAATTTGCTTCAGGGATACCAGGCACCATAGGAGGTGCGGTAGTGATGAATGCAGGCGCTTACGGCGGTGAAATGAAACAGATTGTGAAAAGTGTGACAGTTCTGACCATGGAGGGGCGGGAACAGAAATTGTCGTTAGAAGAATTACAGTTAGGTTACCGTCACAGTTGTATCCCAGAAAATGGTTATATTGTATTAGATACAGAGCTGGCATTAAATCCCGGAGATCCTGTTAAAATTCAGGAACAGATGGAAAAGCTGCGCTGCCAGCGCTTAAAAAAGCAGCCTCTGGAATATGCCAGCGCTGGGAGCACGTTTAAGCGGCCAGAGGGATATTTTGCCGGAAAGCTGATCGAAGATGCAGGACTTAGAGGATTCCAGGTGGGAGACGCCCAGGTTTCGGAAAAGCACTGTGGGTTTGTCATTAACAGAGGAAGCGCCACTGCGGCAGAACTCAGTGAATTGATCCGGCAGATACAGGATAAAGTGGAAGCAAATTCTGGTGTAAGACTGGAAACGGAGGTGCGGTTTCTGGGAAATTTTTGAGAGGAGGATGTCAGTGAAATTTGTAATTTTGACAGGAATGTCCGGTGCAGGAAAAAGCACGGCATTAAAAATGATGGAAGACTTTGGCTACTTCTGCGTGGACAACCTGCCCATTGCCCTGATTGACAAGTTTGCGGAACTTGCAGATCAACAGGACTCTGAGCTGCAGAAGGTTGCGGTAGGCGTGGATATCCGAAGCGGCCAGTCGTTAAAGGAACTGCAGAAAGTACTGGACGGTTTAAATCAGAGCGGAAAAGCCTTTGAGATTCTCTATCTGGATTCTGCAGATGAGGTGCTGGTGAAGCGGTATAAGGAAACCAGGCGCACACATCCACTGGCGGGAAGCGAGCGTGTGGACAAAGGAATCTGCGAAGAGCGCAGACGTCTGGAATTTCTAAAGAATCAGGCGGATTTTATTGTGGATACCAGTAATATGCTGACCCGGGAATTAAAAGCGGAACTGGAAAAAATCTTTGTTCAGAACCAGGATTATAAGAATCTGTTTATAACAATTGTTTCCTTTGGATTTAAATATGGCATTCCCACAGATTCAGATTTGGTATTTGACGTGCGGTTTTTGCCCAATCCATATTATGTGGAGGGACTGCGGGCAAAAACTGGAAATGACCGGGAGATCCAGGAATATGTGATGCAGTTTGGGGAAGCCGGTGAGTTTTTGGATAAGCTGGAAGATATGGTAAAATTTTTGATTCCCAACTATATAACAGAAGGAAAAACCCAGCTTGTGATAGCAATTGGGTGTACGGGGGGCAAACACCGTTCTGTGACTCTTGCCAATGCACTGTATCAGCGGCTTTCACATCAAAGAGAGTACGGACTTAAAATCGAGCACAGGGATATTCACAAGGATGCGCTCCGCAATAAGTAGGGCTGGGAGGGAAAAATGTCGTTTTCAGGCGAAGTGAAGGAGGAACTGTCACGACAGTTTCATAAAAGCAGGCACTGTCAGATTGCTGAAATTGCAGCTATTTTAAGTTTTACAGGAAAACTGGAGGAATATAAGGAAGGAAAACAGCTTAGCGTTTATACGGAAAACATCTCCCTTGCCCGGAAGTATTTTATTTTAATGCGTAAGACCTTTCATGCCAGTGTAAGCATTGCTGTGCGTCAGAATGTTTATCTTCACAAAAGCAGAATTTTTGTAATTTCCCTGAAAGAGCCAGAAGAAGTCCGAAGGGTTCTGCAGGCAGTAAAATGGGAAAATGAACAGGGAGAAAATATCCGGGGAAGCGGTTTGGCAAATGGCTTATTGGTGCAGAACTCCTGCTGCCGCAGGGCATTTATCCGGGGAGCATTTTTAAGCGCAGGTTCCATGAGCGATCCGGAGAAGTCTTATCATTTTGAAATTGTCTGTACAGGAGAGGAACGTGCCAGGCAGCTTCAGGAACTGATCAATGCTTTTGAAATGGACGCAAAGATTGTAAAGCGGAAGAAAAATCATGTGGTATACCTGAAAGAAGGAGCCCAGATTGTGGATATGCTGAATATTATGGAGGCCCATGTGGCACTGCTTAACCTGGAAAATGTACGTATTTTAAAAGAGATGCGTAATTCTGTAAACCGCCAGGTAAACTGTGAAACGGCAAACATTAATAAAACAGTCAGCGCTGCTGTAAAACAGGTAGAAGATATTAATTACATAAAATCCCAGCGGGGACTGGAAAGTCTGCCGGATAATTTGAGAGAAATTGCATTGCTGCGCCTGCAGTATCCACAGGCGGCATTAAAGGAATTGGGAATGTTTTTGGACCCTCCGGTTGGAAAGTCCGGGGTCAACCACCGGCTCCGCAGGTTGTGCATGATGGCGGACGAACTGAGAGAAGCAAAAAAGAGGTGAGCCAGGGATGAAGAAAAAGCTTTTATTTGTGTTTAACCCCTTTTCTGGAAAAGGGCAGATTAAAAACAGGCTGCTGAGTATTGTGGACCAGTTTGTAAAATCTGGATATGAAGTGACTGTTTATCCCACCCAGCAGCCACAGGACGCTATGGATCTGATACAGCAGGAAGCTGGCAGATACGAACTGGTGGTGTGCAGCGGCGGAGATGGTACATTAGATGAAGTAGTGAGCGGGATGATGAAACGACAGGCACGAGTGCCAATCGGCTACATTCCATCGGGAAGCACGAATGATTTTGCAGGATCTCTGAGAATACCCAAGAACATGGATAAGGCTGCTCTTGTGGCGGTGAAAGGAACGCCTTTTGCCTGTGACGTGGGAAGTTTTAATGGGGAATATTTTGTGTATATTGCAGCTTTTGGGCTGTTTACGGATGTTTCCTATGCCACAAGCCAGGATTTGAAAAACAGGATCGGGCATCTTGCATATCTTCTGGAAGGGGTCAAGCGGATTGCCTCGATTCAGTCGTTCCACCTGAAAATTACGGTGGGCGGCCAGGAGATAGAGGATGAATTTATCTATGGAATGGTTACAAATTCTACTTCTGCAGGGGGATTTAAAAACATTACAGGGAAAAATGTGAAGCTGGATGACGGAATGTTTGAAGTAACCCTGGTGAAGATGCCGAAAAATCCCATAGAGCTGAATGCAATTATTGCAAGCCTTACCAATCTTATTGACGATACGGAGCTGATCTATACCTTTAAAACAGACCGCATCCACATAGAATCTCTGGAAAGTATTTCCTGGACGCTGGACGGAGAGTATGGCGGAAGCCATACAGAAGTTTGTATCTGTAACAGGAAGCAGGCTGTGGAGATTATGGTAAGGCCAGGAGTGAAGTTTCTGCCGGATGATTGATAATTTCTTCTAGAAAATACTTTTCTTTTTGGAAAAAATAGGGTAAACTATATGTCAGGTGAGAGCTTCATCTCTCTGGAAAATGATAGTATGAAATTATGGACAGGTTTTCTGCGGTGGAGCAGGAAACAGAAATGGAGGAAAAGAAATGTTAGTATCTGCAAAAGAAATGTTACAGAAAGCAAAAGCAGGACATTATGCTGTTGGACAGTTCAACATTAACAATCTGGAGTGGACCAAGTCCATCTTATTAACTGCACAGGAATTAAAGTCTCCGGTAATCCTGGGAGTTTCTGAGGGAGCAGGGAAATACATGACTGGATATAAGACGGTGGTAGGTATGGTAAACGGTATGATGGAAGAACTGAATATTACCGTTCCCGTTGCGCTGCATCTGGATCATGGCAGTTATGAAGGATGTTTGAAATGTGTGGAAGCAGGATTTTCTTCTATTATGTTTGACGGTTCCCACTATCCCATCGACGAGAATGTGGCAAAGACCACGGAGCTTGTTAAGATTGCTCATGAGAAAGGTATGTCCATTGAAGCTGAAGTAGGCTCCATCGGCGGAGAAGAAGACGGAGTAGTAGGTGCAGGGGAATGCGCAGATCCCGATGAGTGCAAGGCAATTGCAGACTTGGGCGTGGATATGCTGGCGGCAGGCATCGGCAACATTCACGGGAAATATCCAGACAACTGGGCAGGATTAAGCTTTGAGACTTTGGATGCTGTTCAGCAGAAAACAGGAGAAATGCCTCTGGTACTCCATGGAGGTACCGGAATTCCTGAGGATATGATTAAGAAGGCAATCTCTCTTGGCGTAGCTAAGATCAATGTGAATACAGAGTGCCAGCTTTCCTTTGCAGAGGCTACCAGGAAATATATTGAGGCGGGCAAAGATCAGGAAGGCAAGGGCTTCGATCCCAGAAAACTTTTGGCTCCTGGCGCTGAGGCAATCAAGGCCACTGTAAAAGAGAAGATGGAATTATTTGGTTCTGTTGGAAAAGCAGAATAAATTTTGCAGGATTCCTTCTTGTAAATTTTTAAGAAAAATAAGAGTAAAATGATTGAAATTTGTTGGAAATAGCAAAAAATAAAATTTTTCTAAAATTTCTATTGCATTTTGGAAAGTTTTAGAGTATCTTATTAGCAACAGAAAACAAACATGTAGAACAAGGGCGTTCCAAGAGGCTTGGAATGCCCTTTTTTATCTCAAAGGAAGTTTTTTAAGATAAAAGCCCTGGAGCAGGAGCCCGCCAGCGGGATTTTTCCGGGGGTATTCCTACATAAGTAAGGCGTGCATGTGAGAAAGGATGTAGAAAATATGAGTGATTATTTCAACGTAGCAGAGATTTTCGGTGAAAACGTATTTAATGATGCTGTGATGCAGGAACGTCTGCCGAAAAAGGTTTATAAGAAATTAAAAGAAGTCATCCAGGAAGACAGGGAATTGGATTTGGAAACGGCAGATGTGGTGGCGCATGAGATGAAGGAATGGGCAATTGAAAAAGGGGCGACCCATTACACCCACTGGTTTCAGCCTCTGACAGGATTCACTGCAGAAAAGCATGATTCCTTTATCACAGCGCCCATGCAAAATGGGAAAGTTCTTATGAGTTTTTCTGGAAAAGAGCTGATTAAGGGGGAACCGGACGCATCTTCGTTCCCGTCAGGCGGTTTGCGTGCAACTTTTGAGGCCAGAGGATATACAGCCTGGGACTGCACGTCGCCGGCATTTGTAAGGCAGGATGCAGCAGGCGCAACACTCTGTATTCCCACAGCGTTTTGTTCTTACACTGGAGAATCATTAGACCAGAAAACACCTCTTCTTCGTTCCATGGAGGCAATCAATGAACAGTCCCTGCGTCTGCTGCGTCTGTTTGGAAACACCACTTCGAAACACGTAACCCCATCCGTAGGCGCAGAGCAGGAATATTTCCTGGTTGACCGCGAAAAATATTTAAAGAGAAAAGATTTGATTTTTACCGGACGTACGTTGTTCGGGGCTATGCCTCCCAAAGGACAGGAATTGGATGATCACTATTTTGGGGCTATCAGGGAGCGTATTGCAGCCTATATGCGGGATGTGAACAAAGAACTCTGGAAGCTTGGGGTCAGTGCAAAGACCCAGCATAATGAAGTTGCTCCAGCACAGCACGAGCTGGCTCCCATTTATGCAGAGGTGAATATAGCTGTTGATCATAACCAGTTGGTAATGGAGACTTTGAAAAAGGTGGCGGGACGCCATGGACTGCGCTGTCTGCTCCACGAGAAACCCTTTGCGGGAGTCAATGGTTCCGGGAAACATAATAACTGGTCTATTATCACAGACGACGGCATTAATCTGTTGGATCCGGGAAAAACCCCTCATGAAAATATCCAATTCCTTTTGGTTCTGACCTGTATCTTGAAGGCTGTGGATAAACATGCGGATATCCTCAGGGAATCTGCTGCGGATGCCGGAAATGATCACAGACTGGGAGCAAACGAGGCTCCGCCTGCAATAATTTCCATTTATCTGGGAGAACAGCTTCAGGATGTAATGGCTCAGCTTATCAGCACAGGCGAGGCTACCAGAAGCCTGAAAGGCGAGGTGCTTCAGACTGGCGTGAAATCCCTGCCGGATTTCATGAAGGATGCTACAGACAGGAACCGTACCTCACCGTTTGCATTTACCGGAAATAAGTTTGAATTCCGTATGGTTGGTTCCAATGATTCTATTGCAGCGCCCAATGTGGTATTGAATTCGATTGTTGCAGAAGCGTTTTCAGATGCCTGTGACATTTTGGAGAATGCAGATGATTTTGAAGAGGCAGTTCACGATCTTATCAAGAAACAGGCTTCAGACCATCAGCGCATTGTATTTAATGGCAATGGCTACTCTGATGAGTGGATTGAGGAAGCAGAACGCCGGGGACTTCCCAATATCAAGAATCTGGTAGATGCAGTTCCCGCGCTGACCACAGAAAAGGCTGTTGCATTGTTTGAAAAATTCAATGTATTTACCAGAGCAGAATTGGAATCCAGGGGAGAGATTTTATATGAAAATTATGCAAAAGCCCTTAATATTGAGGCCCGTGCCATGATTGACATGGCTGGCAAACAGATTATTCCGGCAGTTATTAAATATACAACTTCTCTGGCAAATTCTATCAATGCGGTAACATCCGCATGTGATGCAGATGTCAGTACCCAGACAGATTTGCTGAAAGAGGTTTCTGCACTTCTTGCAGAATCTAAAGCGGCGCTTCTGCACTTGACTGAGATTGCGGAGAAAGCTTCCGCTATGGAAGAGGGCAGGGAACAGGCCATTTGCTATCGTGATGAAGTAAAAACGGCAATGGAAGCGCTGCGCGCGCCCATTGATAAATTGGAAATGATTGTAGACAAAGATATGTGGCCGATGCCATCCTATGGAGATTTGATTTTTGAAGTTTAGTTGAGCGAATCAAAGATTCCGCAGAGATAAATACCGCCAGTTTTTTAACAAAACTGGCGGTATAAAGGGAGGATGCCAAGCAGCACTGGCCGCCTGGCATTTATTATGAAAAAGTTTATTCAAATAATGGTTTACCGAAATTATCATTTGTCATGCTCTTATTATATGCCGAAGAAATGAAGTTTTCGTGTTAGTATCATGAAACTTTTTTGAACCTAAAATGAATAAACTATGAACAAAAAAGAAAACGGTACTTTTACTGAACCACAAAGCTGTGGAACACAGGAAAAGTATCGTTTTTTATATTATGAACGGCATATGCCGGTATTTATAAAAAGGGAGGAATTTTTATGTCACAAGAATCAATTATCAGCTTAGTAAGTGAGCATACCTTTGGGATTTGGTTTCTCATCGGCGCGGCACTGGTATTCTGGATGCAGGCGGGATTTGCCATGGTAGAGGCAGGATTTACCAGAGCAAAAAACTCTGGAAACATCCTGATGAAAAACCTTATGGATTTCTGCATTGGAACAGTGGTGTTTATCCTGATTGGATTTTCTCTGCTGTTAGGAGAAGACATGGCAGGATTGATTGGAAAACCAGGATTTGACATTTTTACAGCTTATGCAGACTTTGATTTTTCAAATTTTGTATTTAATCTTGTATTCTGTGCAACGACTGCCACTATTGTATCAGGGGCTATGGCGGAGCGGACAAAGTTTTTGTCCTATTGTATTTATTCTGGTGTGATTTCAGCCTTGATTTATCCGATTGAGGCGCACTGGATCTGGGGCGGCGGCTGGCTGGCGCAGAAGGGATTCCATGATTTTGCCGGGTCTTGTGCGATCCACATGGTGGGAGGAATCTCCGCACTGATTGGCGCTGCAATTTTAGGCCCCCGTATCGGTAAGTTTACCAAAGATAAGGCGGGAAAGATTACCAAAGTAAATGCTTTTCCAGGACATAACCTGCCTCTGGGCTGCCTGGGCTGCTTTATCCTCTGGTTTGGATGGTATGGGTTTAACGGCGCGGCAGCCACTACCATTCCACAATTAGGCTCCATTTTCCTGACAACCACAATTGCTCCTGCTGCCGCTACGGTAGTTTGTATGGTATTTACCTGGGTAAAGTTTGGAAAACCGGATGTTTCTATGTGTTTAAATGCATCTCTGGCAGGATTGGTGGCAATCACTGCGCCTTGTGATGTGACAGATGCTTTAGGAGCTGTTATAATTGGAGCAGTGGCAGGATTGTTAGTGGTATTTGGCGTCTGGCTTTTGGATTATAAGCTTCATGTAGATGATCCGGTGGGGGCTGTGGCAGTTCATATGATGAATGGTATCTGGGGAACGATTGCAGTAGGTCTGTTTGCGACTTCATCTGCACCAGAAAGTGAGATAAACGGTCTGTTTTATGGCGGCGGCTTCCATCAGCTTGGACTGCAGCTTCTTGGTGTAGTATCTGTGGCGGCATGGGCGGCAGTGTGCATTACCATCACATTCTTTGTCATCCGGGCGGTTGTGGGCCTGCGTGTTACAGAGGAAGAGGAGATTACAGGTCTGGATGCTGTGGAACATGGCCTTGCTTCCGCATATTCTGGATTCAGTATTATGGATGTATCTAACACAATGACGATGGATATTAATGAAAATACAAATTTGGGAACAGAGGAGTATGAAAATGCATCGCAGGCGCAGAAGGATGCGGCGGTGAAAGTGGTTTCTGCGCTTCCAAAAGAAAGCACTGGAATGCACAAAGTGGTTATTGTCGCAAAGCTGTCACGTTATGACAAACTCAGAAAGGCCATGAATGAACTGGGTGTTACCGGAATGACAGTAACACAGGTTATGGGCTGCGGCATTCAGAGAGGAGCAGGCGAGAAATACCGCGGTGTGGAAATGGATGCAACCTTACTGCCCAAAGTAAAGCTGGAAATTATCGTAGGAAATATTCCAGTAGAGAAAGTAATTGAAGCAGCCAGAAAAACTCTTTATACAGGGCATATCGGAGACGGCAAGATTTTTGTATATGATGTGGCAAAAGTTGTCAAGATTCGTACAGGAGAAGAAGACTTGCCAGCGCTTCTGGATGTAGAGTAAATTCTTATGGAAAATGGGTAGATTTTTTCGGAAGAGCCGATTATAATAGAGGAAAGATTTTCACACAAACAGGATGAACAATATGCGTCAGGAGGTAAGTGATGAAAAATAATCTGCTATTTATCAATCAAAACCGGGAAATTATCCGGAAATTTTTGGAAGCTATGAAGGAATATTCTCTGGATATTGATACGGCTGACAATGGGGAAGATGTGGCTGCATTCTTGAAGAAAAAGAAATATAAAGTGGTGATTACTGGTATGTATCTGCCCGGTTTTGACGGCTCGAAAATTATTGCTTATCTGAACCGCTATTTTCCCCAGACTGTGTGCATGGTGTACACCAGCAGGCTGGAACTGGCGCATTTGAAGCTTCTGGTAAATGAAAGAAAGGTATTTCAGATTTTTCATAAGTCCGCAGACTTTAAAGGGGAAATCTGCAATGCTGTTATGGAAGCATTTGAGTATTATGACATGCAGGAAAAAAAACGCCAGGAGAGGCTGATTTTAGAGCAAAAGATTAAAAGCGCCAGAGAAAACCTTGAGGAACTGGAATATGCGGCGGCGCCAGAGGAAGGGGATAAACAGGAGCTGGCAGTGTTTTTAGAGACAGTGATTAAGACCTGTTTGATCAATGTAAAGACGTCCTTAAACAAGAAGGAACGGAGCCTGCTGTTTCTGTATGAAAAAGAACTTACAGCATATTTTCTGAATGGAACCTGCAGCCAGGAAAAACTGGAGGCTTTAAATCAGAAATTGTTTGGGGCGTGTGATGCCGGCGGTCGGGAGAAATTAGAACCTATTCTCCAGAGGATCTGCCAGAGTGTTATAAGTATATAAAAATTAGGGCTGCCAGAGTCATATGGCAGTCCTAATTTTGCGTACAGAACATATTTGTGGAATACATCTGCCAGAAAATAATTTTCACACACACTCTAATTCCCCTCCTCTGGAGGATTATCATGTTCCTCCGGGGGTTCTTCTGGCTCTTCGTTGTTTCCGCTGCCTGGTTCTTCATCGCCCTCGTCTGGAGCCGAAGGAATATCTTCTGGAACTTCTTCCTCTCCTGTTTCAATGGGTATTTCTGGAATGGGAGGAATGATATCTACTGCTGTGTGGACGGTACAATAATGACCTTGGGCCAGAGCGGCGGGCAGCAGATAGGGTCCGTCTCCAGTATCCCCGGAACCTCCTGCAATGTAAATACTGGTATGTTTTGTTTCGGCAGGACAGAATTCATTTGCCAAAAGGCCGGATTCAGAACAGATGGTGGCGCTTACATGGTGATCGCAATATTCTGTAGGAACAGTCCCATCTGCAAAATATTCTGTTTCCACCATGCTTCCTCTGGGGTCAGAATCACATAGTCCGCTGACTGCCAGCTTACCGGATTTCTTGCAGACTGCAGAGGTGACGATACCGTCTGGCTGGGCAAATTCCTTATATTCCAGTGCTTCATGAATGCGTCCCATAATATGATTCCAAAGGGTTTTGGGATTAGAAGTTAAGGAGCCATTTTGAGGACTGTTGTCATCATAGCCGCACCATACAGAGCAGGTGTAATATGGGGTATAACCGGCAAACAGAGTGTCCCGGTTGCTGGTGGTTGTCCCGGTCTTTCCTGCAATAGGCATGTTTCCAAAATCTACAGCGCCTCCGGTACCTGCCGTGACCACATCCTGCATGGCGTCGGTAAGGAGAAATGCAGTGGTATCTTTTAGTACGGTATGGGTTTCCTGGGTATTGTCTATCAGCACATTTCCACTGTGATCCAGAATTCTGGTATAAAACCGGGGCTTAATATAGGTGCCGGAGTTTGCAATAGCGGCGTAAGCGGCTGTCAGCTCCAAGTTCGTGACACCCTGCGTGATTCCTCCAAGGGCAAGAGACTGGACGATATCATCCTGCACCAAGGTGGTAAATCCAAAATTCTGCAGATAATCGTAACCTACCTGTGGGGAAATATCTGTAAGCGTTTTTACCGTTACCACATTAATGGATTTTGTAATGGCATAGCGCAGGGTTGTAAAACCTCGGTAGGAGTTATCATAATTTCTAAGGGAAGTACCATTGGAATATGTGTAGGGTGCGTCATCCTGGACAGTGGCAAGGGTCATGCCGGCAGTATCCAGCGCCGGGGCAAATGCTGCCAGTACCTTAAAGGTGGAACCAGGCTGTCTGGTGGTATCGGTGGCGCGGTTTAAGGTCCGGCTTCCTGTTTTTTCGCCTCTGCCGCCTACAATTGCTTTTACTTCTCCCGTGTTCTGGTCGATAATCGTGGCGGCAGCCTGGGGCTGCATAGTGAATACCACAGATTCTCCGCCGTCCACAATGGTATCGCCTGGCTGTATGATTTCTGTCTTATAATTGTCAATGGCTGCTTGAGCTTCTTCAATGCTGCCAAAGTTCAGAGAATAATCGGGAGTAGACGCACTATAATGGGAAATCATAGTTTGCTCACTGTAATTTTCAATTGTCTCGTCTGCTTTCTTGACTGTTAGGCGGTAGGAAAAGGAATACTGCGCCGGAGTAGAGTAGTTGTCCGGATTGTTTACTTCTTCGTCACAAATCTGCTGAATGGTTTTGTCCTGGGTGGATTCAATGGTCAGTCCGCTGTTGTATATAGCTTTGTAAGCCTGGGTATCGGTGTAGCCTTTTTTCTCCACAAGATCCTGCACTACCTGATTAATGACAGCATCTACAAAATAGGAATTGGGATTGTCTTCTGTAAAGGTAATATTTACCTGCTGGATGCGGGAATACACATCATCTTTTAGCGCTTCTTTGTATTCCCTTTCAGAAATGTATCCCTGATCCTTCATATTCTGGAGAACCTGTTTTCTGCGGTCTGCATTTTTATCTGGATGGCTGACGGGATTGTAAACGGAAGGATTTTTTGTGATTCCTGCAATAACGGCTCCTTCTGAAAGGGTCAGCTCGGATACGTCCTTGCCGAAATAACGGCGGGATGCGGCCTGTACCCCTAAAGTATTCTGCCCCAGGTTGATGGTGTTCAGATAATTTTCCAAAACCCATTCTTTGGATTTTATTTTGCTGAGTTCAACAGCAAGGTACTGTTCCTGGATTTTCCGTTGTACTTTTTCTATGCCGGACTGGTTTGTCCATCCTTCAAAGACATTATTTTTTAATAGCTGCTGGGTGATAGTGCTGGCTCCCTGGCTGAAATGAAAGCCATTGGCAATGCCCTTAAATCCGGCACGGATAATGCCTTTGATATCAATGCCGTTGTGCTCATAGAACCGTTCATCCTCGATAGCCACAAAGGCATGTTGTACCGTCTGGGGAATTTCATCCAGCGTTACATAGACACGGTTTGAACCGGATGCTACCAGCTTGGCAGTTTCATTTCCCTGGTTGTCCAATACTACAGATAAATATCCGGTGGGAGAAGGATCGATGTCGGAAATGTCAGGGGCAGAAGCGATAATGCCCTTAAAGATGCCGATTCCAGCGCAGGTTCCCACCACGATAATGCCCAGGAAGCATACCAGTAATGTCTTGAAAAATATGACCGTAAATTTCTTACGTACCAATGACGCAGTGGAAGTGAGCTGTTTCTCCTTCCGTGCCACGCCCCTTTTTCCATAGTTCATAGAAAGCCTCCTTTTCACAAATCTGATACGTTTCCGTATTTCATTGCAGAGTCCGTTTCTGCTTATCAAAGTATTATAACAAATATCATATGTGAAATAAAGAAAAAAATCCTTGTGTATTGGGAGAAGTTGTCTAAATAATGGAAGAATCTGAAATCCTGCTAAGATATTGTTAAAAAATTCCAGAAAGAATTGCGCAAAAAACGATTTACATCTAATATATATTATGTATATTGCACAAAATGGGATAGTGCAATTATATAGTAGTGTGTAAATTGCATAAGTGTACTAGCAAATATGTAAGCAGTTTCCCAAAAGAGCAGCGCGCCAGAACACGAAAACAAAAGCAGGAAGGAGACATGGGATATGAAAGTATGGAAGAAGATGCTTGCGGTTCTGCTGGCGCTGTCACTGGCAGGCACAGCCGCGCCGGCCTCGGCTTTTGCGGAGAATGGAACAAAACCGGAAGAAACTGCAGAGCCAGAAACAGGAGAATCGGTAGAATTTGTCACGCCCCAGGAGGGGGAGAAGCAAGCGGCGGCTCCGGCCAGAACTGTGGTAGAAGGGTATACGATGCTGACTGCGGGCCAGGAGCTGCACCAGACCACAGGAGAACGGGAAATTTATAAGTTTTCCCCAGAACAGAGCGGCTATTACAATCTGTCTTGTGACAGCGTGAATGGACAGGAGTTCAGGTTTGAGGCTGAAAAATGTATCTATTATACAGAAGATGAAACAGGCAATCCAGTTCAGGACGAGATATCATTATATCGTAATGTAACTGCTCAGAACATGAACCGTATTGTATGGATGAATCAGGAAGAGGAATATATTTTCTGCTGTTCATCTAATCAATATTACGAGACGGATGAATATGATTTTAAAATCCGGATAGATAAAGCAGCTATCAAAGATATTACGGCAGTGCAGAAACCAACAGTGGATTCTTATGAGTTTATCAATTATGCAGGGATGCAGGTGAGCGTTAATTTTCAGGACGGAACAAATATCCTGAGCGAAGTACAAAGTAACCGATATAACAATTCCTGCTATATAGAAGTATTTGAGTGGCAGAATATAGCATATAACAGGCAAAACAAGATTTGGCCTTATGCTTATCTGCAGTCCGTGGATGAAGTGGAAAATGGAAATGTGAATGTTTCTGAGCTTTCTCCTGGCAGCCATACAGCAGTATTGCAGCTTCGTGAGGAAATCTACAATGAGGATGGAACGACGGAAACAAAACCATATGATTTTCAAGTTGAATTTACCGTAAACAGGGGAAATGTGGCTTCCATCCAGGTGAAAGACAAAATATACCCAGGATTTTAACGAGACATTAGGAGCATTTGAACTGCTGGCGTCTTATAATGACGGGATAGAAGATAAAATAATATCCAGCTCGGATGTAGAAGTGGAACAATACCTGGAATACACGGAAACAACGGAAACAGGCACAACGAAGCAGATTACCCAGGATATTGATACTTATTTGCAAAACAGGGGAAGCATCGGAGAAGCAGAAGTTATTGTTACATACCGGGGGGCGGAAACATCCTATAAGATTACGATCCTGGAAAATCCGTATGAGCGTATGGAGATGAAACCCAGGAGGACAACTTATTATGAAGACTGTTCAGATAGGATTGACGAGTATTTTAGCATTACGTTGTATAAGAAAGACGGTACCAAGAAGTCTTATAGCAGTTGGTATGGGCTGCCTGAACGCTGGCGCAGAGGGAATTATGGGCTGAAAGCAGAAGGAGAGGATTCTTATTACCAGGAGATTCAAAGTTTTATCAGTGCCGGGGGCACAACAGGAACACAAACGCTGGAAGCGTCTTATTGCGGAATAAAGGCGTCTTGTGAGGTGACGATAAAGGAAAATCCTTATGATCATATCAAAGTCGCTAAGCCTCCGAAAAAGCTGAAATATCTTCTTAACAAATACCAGAATTTGGATTTAAGCGGCATGGAAATTTATGCGTATAAGGACGCCCAGGAGGCGGAATCTAATTATGACGTTTATTCTTATGACGACTACTTGAATTATGAAAATAATCCTGGGAATATGACAGAAGAACAGTATGAGATTATGAGTTATCTCTTTCGTACTACTTTGGGAGGGCATGACAGCATCGAATATCTGGAATTGGGGGAGCATCCAGTTACGGTTTCTCTGCTGGGACGTAATGCAGAATACCAGATAGAAGTGATCGAGCAGATGGCAGAGAGCATGACTATTGTGCAGGCGCCTGAAAAACTGACTTATTATGCAAATAGTAATTCTGATATTAATTTAAATGGGCTTATTATTGAGATAAAAGATTTACAGGGGAATATCAAGAAATATAGATACGGATACAATCCTTCTTATTATGGTGAAGAAGCAGAAGAAGGGTACGGAGACTGGAGGGATATAGAATATACCTATTTCTCCTATTCTTGGGATGTAGATTGGAGCAGGACGGGGAATTATACAGTTAAATTGGAATGCTATGGTGTAGAAGATAAATATACGGTTACGATTGTAGAGGATCCGGTGAAAGAACTGAAAATCACAAAAATACCGGATAAGATGAGTTATTACCAATGTGAACGCAATAATATCGATTTGACGGGAATGGAATATGAAGTTTTCTTCCAGGATGGGACCAGTTATTCGGGCAGTGCAGACAGATGGGGCTGTTCTTTCATGTATGGGAATGAATGGTTTCGTATGCCATATCGCTGGAAATCAACATTTAACGGGGAGCTAATGCCGGGGGAGAATACCATTGTAATATCTGCATTTGGGAAGAAAGCAGAACTTAATGGCATTGTAGTGAAAGAAGATCCGGTAAAATCTCTAAAAGTGGTGAAGAATCCAGAGAAAATGCAGTATATAGGAAAGAATTACCGGATTGATCTGTATGGCATGGAGCTTTTGATTACTTATGTTGACGGAACCAGTGAAACGGTTACCATTTCGGAACATGTCTCAGAAAAGAAGCTGGAGAACCAATATGATAGAGGCATAACGGCTAGTTTGGATTCGAAGTGGATAGATGATGAGAATAAAAGAAGCTTGAATATTTCTTACATAAATATAGAGATTGATATTATATTGCAGGATGTGGATTTTTCCCAGTTAGAGCCAGTGGGACTGCAGGATGAGGGATGTTTCCATACTGTTTTGACAGGGGAAAAACCATATGATGTGTATTCTTTTACCCCTGCTGAGACAAAGGAATATCACTTCTTCAGTATAAGCAGTGACTATGGTAATAATTATGCACAGCTTTATGATGAAAGCAGCAATTTTATCACTGAGGATATTTTTGGTGGTGGAAATGATAATTTCTGTCTTTCTTATAACTTGGAGGCAGGAAAGACTTATTATTATTTGGTTTCCCGCCTTCATTTTGGAACTGACGCCGAATTTGACTGTTATTTTAGTTCTTCCAGAGATTCCCTGGCAGGTTTGGAAGAGACGGATTTTAAAATTATCAAATCTGCAAAAAATATTTATTATGATTTTGAGCCAGAATTTATTTATCCACAGAATTTAAGCCTTTATGGCACAGAGTACCACATTACCTATTCCAATGGATGGACAAAGACAGGCAGGATAGATAATAATTATGGTTCTTCCATGGACATTGATGGGAAAAATTTATCGGTAAGGTGGAAATATACTGTTACAAAGGAATTTGAGTGGGGAAAGGAAGAGTATGTAGAAATACGTGATGATAATGCCCTGGTATATACCTATGGGGATATGGAAGCAGAATGTCCGGTCCGATTTAACGTGCCAAGCCCCGTAGAATCTCTGGAAGTAACGTCTCATCCATGGCAGGACAGAGAGATTTATCAATATGAAGCAAATGATTTAAGAGGTGAAGGACTGTCTGTAACCATTCATTATAATGATGGAAGGCAAGACCAAGCGGTGATCTGGCCAGAGAATGCCTGGAATTCTTATGATTATGACGGTTATTGCATGCAGTTAAGCTGGAAGCAGTTCGAGCTGCTGCCAGACCAGGAAAATATGCTGGTGCTATCCTATATGGGTAAAACCGCAGAGATTCCGGTGATGGTATTAGGAAGCCCGTTACAGTCCATACAGATTGAGAAACTGCCGGATAAAACAGAGTATTATCCATTTGAAAACAATGTAGATTTGTATGGCATGAAGCTGTTGATTACCTATAAAGACAGTACAGAACAGGCAGTGACAGTTACGGAACATGGAAATTCTGCTGATGTGCCGGGAGCCTATGGAGGGAAATTGACTGCCTGGCAAAGATATGATGAGGATACAAAACAAGAAGTATTCCAAATATCTTTTATGGACAATGTGGCAGAACTGATGCCCCGCCAGACCAGGAAGTTTACCCTTTCAGACTCCATTTCCCTGAATTTTGGGGAAGAAAAAGAAAAAACTATGACAGGGGGATATCAAATCTTTTCTTTCATACCGCCAGAAACAGGAAGTTACAGATTCCAGTCTGCCTCTGATATGGGTTATCATATGAACTTTATCTATGATGCGGACGGCATGGAACTTACTCGTAATGGGGGAATTGATACAGAGTGTGAAATGATAGAGGGAGATCAGTATTTCCTGGCAGTGGTTTCTGGTTATATGGAAGAACAGAAAATTACTTGTTCTGTCACAGAACAGTACGGGCAGCAGACAGAGAAGATTGAAACCATAAGCCTGAATCTGGCCATCCCGGAAGCTGGGAATCCTCTTGGGGAGTTCCAGGAACAATATAAAGAGTACTATGTAATGGAGTATAAATGGCTTAACGACGCAGAGGGTGATGGGATTGCAGATTATGGGACGGAGCATCGGGTGATGCTGGCGCTGAACCCAAACAGCGGCTATCAGTTCACAACAGATACTTCTGTGATGGTAAATGGAAAACGTCTTTCCACGAAATCCCTTGCCAGCAATGGGAAGATGACGCTATATTATACATTCCCTTATACCAAGTGCAGGATCTCTGTGCCGGAGACAGAAGGTTATGAACTGGATCAGAGCCAGAATGCGGAGCTGGGATTCTGTAATTATGGTGAAAACTATAAGTTCCGTTACCCGAAAAAATCAGACAATACAAGCAGCGAAACATTGATTGTCAAAACAGGCGATATGGTTTTAAAGCCGGACGAAGAAGGATACTATGTGATTGAAAAAGTCACGGGAAATGTAACTGTGACAGTGAAAACAAGCGGACTTCAGGCAGGTGAAAATGAATCGAAGCTGACCTTTTATAATCAGAGCGCTGATATTTTTGATATTTTAATTGGACAGCAGAACAAGAAAATTGCAGAGAATGAGAACAGGGAAAATTCTCTGCCAGTGTTAGAGAGTTATGCGGGAGGAAGCGACCAGTTCTTCTACGGCTGGTATTTGGATAAGGATGCGTCCATGAATGGAACGGGTACCCGGTTTACTTCCCAGAGCGTGCTGCTGAACCCGCTTTATGATTTGTATGCAAAATGGGGCAGCGGTTATTTTTCCTATATTTTTAACAACAAACAGATCAATTGTAAGTTTTTATCCATTGATGAGTATAATAGAACGAAAGTGCAGGTAGGGGACGGAAGCAATAAAACGACCAAAGCGGTTCCCGTGTACTTTGCCGCACCGGGACAGAAGGCGCGCACGGCGGACAGTACCCTTGTGATTCCAGAGACTTTGGATTTGAAAAATAATGCGGAACTGGCGAAACTGGGCGTAGAATTTGCGGCAGATGAAGTGACTGCTATTGCATCAAATGCATTTTCAGGGGACTCAGGGATTACAAATATTTCCCTGCCAAAGACCATTGAACACATTGGAGCGGGGGCGTTTGAAGGATGCACAAGCTTGGAAGAGATTAATATCCCAGAAGGTGTTTCTGCCATCGGAGCCAGTGCCTTCAGCGGATGTGAGAGCCTGCAGAAGATTTCTATTCCTTCCTCTGTTGGCGTGATTTCCCAGGGAGCGTTCCAGGGATGTAAGAACTTGAACAGTGTCAATATTGCAGAGGGCGTTTCTGAGATAGAATCCGGCGCATTTGAAGGATGTAGCGGTCTTACGATGGTAACGCTTCCTGATACTCTTGAGAAAGTGGACGCGGCTTCCTTTGCAGCAAACCAGAATCTTACCATTGTCTGCAGCAGTACCATGAAACATTCAGAGGCTGTTCAAACAGTAAAAGAGGCCACTGGGGCAAAAATACTAACAGTAGATATAAAATTAAACTGTAATTACAATGAAAAGCAGTTTGTTTATGGTGATAAAGCCAGAACCTTTACCGCCAGCGTCAGTGTGGACAATGAAACAGCAGAAGATAGGGAAGTGGTGTGGACATATCCTGATACTGATGCCTATGAATTTACAGTAAATCAGGAGAATAACGGTATTACAGTAACGCCGATTCGCGCCACTACCGAAGAGGAAAACATTGTCATTTCTGCGGCTGACAAAGAAACAGGCAGATCAAAAACCCTGTCGTTGAAGACAGAAGGAATTGATCTGGGAGGAACCAACGGGGATGGAAGCGCCGCCTATTTTATTCAGGAAATAGGAACTCAGGCTTATACTGGAGAGGAAGTCTGCCCCCAGGCAGTTGTGGTAAATAATCGTACAAATGAAGTACTTGCTGCAGAAAATTATGATGTTTCGTATTCAGATAATATTGAGGCTGGTATAGCTCGTATCATTGTCCGGGGCAAAGGAAATTATAAAGGCGCCCTTACGGCAAGTTTTAGAATTGAAAAAACAGAAAAGCAAGAACAGATATTAACCGTATCAGAAACAGAGATCACAAAGGAAGAGGGAGACGCTCCCTTTGAGATTACAGCATCCACAACTGGGGATGGTACGATAAGTTTCCAGTCCTCTGATCCAAAGGTAGCAACGGCAGGCAATACGCCAGAGGATTACGGCAGGGTGACAATCCATGGAGCAGGAACAACAGAAATTACCGTGACAGCGTCTGAGACAGAGAAGTATTATGCATCCAGCCAGGTAATCCGTCTGACCGTAAAGCCGAAAAAAGCGGCGGAAAAGCAAGAACAGATAGTAACCGTATCGGAAACAGAAATTACGAAGAAGAAGGGGGACGCTCCCTTTGAGATTACAGCATCCACAACTGGAGACGGAGCCATCAGTTTCCGATCCTCCAATACCAGTGTGGCGATTGTGGGCAATACGGCTGCAGACTTTGGCAGAGTGACAATCCTTGGAGAAGGAACGACAGAAATTACCGTGACGGCTGCTGAGACGGAGAAGTATTATGCAGCATCAAAAGTAATCCGCCTTACAGTGACTTCCCATAAGAAAAAGAATCAGGAAATTCAGGCATCGGATATTACAAAGACATACGGGGCAAAGAATTTTGATGTGGGAGCTTCTTCCACAGGCGATGGAATACTGACCTATAGCAGCAGCAACCGGAGCGTTGCCAAAGTCAATGGAAAAACCGGAACCGTGAGGATCGTAGGAGCTGGAACGGCGGATATCGTGATAAGAGCATCAGAAACCCAGGAATATCAGAAAGCTTCAAAGACCATTAAGCTTACGGTTCGTAAAGCAGACGCTAAATTAAAGGTTTCCAGGAAGTCCTTCCACAAGGTCTATGGGGCAAAAGCCTTTAAGCTGGGAGTATCGTCCAAAGCGGCTCTTTCTTATACTTCCAACAGCAAAAAAACGGCAGTGGTGAAGAATGGAAAAGTAGTGATAAAGGCTTGCGGCACAGCAGTGATTACAGTGTCGGTAAATGACAAAAATTATAACAGCGCGTCTCAAAAGATTACGATTAAAATCAGGCCAAAGAAAGCATCTGTCAAGAAAACGCTGAGTAAAAAAGCCGGGCAGATGACAGTCACCTGGAAACGGCAGAAAGAAGTGGCAGGATATGTGGTGCAGTATTCAACCGATAAGAGCTTTGAGAAAAAGGTCAAAAGCGTAGAAATTAAGAAAAATAGAGTCACGAAAACCATCATTAAGAAGCTGTCAAAAGGAAAGAAATACTATGTGCGTGTAAAAGCATATACAAAGAATGGGAAGAAAAAGGCATATGGAACAGTAAGCAGAGCAAAGAGAGTCAGTGTAAAATAGCAGAAGTTTTTGTTTCATTTTCATAGGTACAGTCCCGGCAGAGCGTTTATCTGCCGGGGCTGTACCGGTTTTTGTTGGATCTGGCTTTTACATGAAAACAGTATGGAGAATCTATAATTCCTTAAAAAAATAGTTGAAACAAGAGACTGTTTCCGGTATTATTTATGGTAGGCAGTTGTTTGAAAAGGAAATGCGAATAGGCGGAGTGCAGAAGATGGATAACAGAACAATCAAAATTTTATATCAGGGAGGACACGGCGAGATTGTAGAGAAGAAATCCCGCTTTATCGCTGCCCTGGAACCGATAGAGACAGAAGAAGAGGCCCTTGCATTTATTGCCCGTATGAAGAAACAGTACTGGGATGCAAGGCATAACTGCTATGCATTTGTGGCAGGGAACCGCCAGGAGCTGCAAAGGTGCAGTGATGACGGAGAGCCAAATGGAACGGCCGGGCGTCCTATGCTGGATGTATTGCTGCGGGAGGATCTTCATAATCTTGCAGTGGTGGTAACCCGTTATTTTGGCGGAACACTTCTAGGCACAGGGGGATTGGTACGCGCTTACCAGCAGGCTGTGCAGGAAGGCTTAAGAAATAGCGTGATTATTGAAAAAAGGCCCGGAAGGCCCATGAAGATTGATACGGATTATAATGGGATCGGAAAGATTCAGTATATTTTGGCACAGCAGGAAATCGCCATAATGGACACTTTATACACAGATAAAGTGGAGATAGAAGTTATGGTTCCAGAAGAAAAAATAAAAAATTTGCAGGAAGCAATTACGGAAGGAACCAATGCGGCGGCGGATTTTTGGCTGGGAGAACCAGTGGATTTTGCATGTATTGATGGAAAAATAAAAAAATTTTAAAAAAGTACTTGCATTTTCGAAAAAACTCGTATATAATACATTTTGTTGAAAACATTGGCCCATCGCCAAACGGTAAGGCAACGGACTCTGACTCCGTCATTTCAAGGTTCGAATCCTTGTGGGCCAGCTTGTAACCCATCACAATAAGTGATGGGTTTTGTTATTCTATAGGAATGTGTCAAAAGAATTCCAGGGAGGAACGGTATGTATTGTTTTGACAGCAGGATACGTTATAGTGAAATAGACAGCCAGGGAACGGTTACACTGGCTTCCATCTTAGATTATTTTCAGGACTGCAGTACATTTCATTCAGAGGAATTGGGGGTAGGGATTGGCTATCTGAAAGAACAGGAGCTGGCATGGGTTTTGTCTTCCTGGCAGATTGAAGTCAGCCGTTATCCAAAGCTTGGGGAAAAAGTGTCTGTAAAGACCTGGCCTTATGGATTTCAGGGATTTTATGGATATCGTAATTTTACCATGGAAAGTGAAAATGGGGAACTTCTGGCATATGCCAATTCCATTTGGGTGCTGCTGGATTTAAAAAAAGCAAGGCCGGCGAAGCTTCCTTTGGCTCTGCAGGAGGCTTACCAATTATCTCCTCAGCTTCCCATGGAATGTGATTCCAGGAAAATCCGGCTTCCAGAAGGAATGATAAAAAAGGAAAGCTTCCCGGTACACAAATATCATATTGATACCAATCAGCATGTGAATAATGGAAAATATGTAAGCATGGCACGGGAATATCTGCCTTTGGGCTTTCATATCCGTAAAATGAGGGCAGAATACCGGAAGGCGGCAGTGTATGGAGATATCATATGTCCCTTTGTGGCAGAAGGGCAGGGAAAAGTGGTTGTAAATCTGGCAGATGAGGCGGGAACGCCCTATGCTATTGTGGAGTTGGAGGATAAGAAATGATTCAATTAGGTGAAAAACAGAAGCTTAAGGTGGTAAAGAAAGTGGATTTTGGCGTTTACCTGGCCGAGGAAAGCCAGTCAGAAACAAGAGTGCTGCTTCCGGCCCGGCAGGTGCCGCAGGGAACAGAACCTGGAGATGAAATTGAAGTTTTTATCTATAAAGATTCCAAAGACCGTATCATTTCGACCACCCAGGAGCCCAGACTTAAACTGGGGGAATTTGCTCCGCTTACTGTACTGTCAGTTCAAAAAATTGGAGCTTTTTTGGACTGGGGGCTGGAAAAAGATTTGTTTCTTCCATACAAAGAGCAGATGGGAAAAGTACAGGAGCAAGATGAGATCCTGGTAAGGCTCTATATAGATAAAAGCCGGAGGCTTTGCGCCAGTATGAATGATATTTATGAATTGCTGTCTACAGGTTCTCCTTATAAGACAGGAGATGTGGTGCAGGGGCGTGTCTATGAGTTCAGCGGCAATTTTGGTACGTTTGTGGCAGTAGATGACAAATATTCTGGGATGATTCCGCGCCATGAGGACTGCAGCTTTCTGCGGATAGGCGACGTTATAGAGGCACGGGTTACAGGGGTGAAGCCTGACGGCAAATTGGATTTGACCTTGCGCGAGAAAGCGTATATGCAGATGGATCAGGACGCGCAGAGAGTGATGGAAGTGATAGAGGAATATGCGGGGGTTCTTCCTTTTAACGATAAATCATCCCCGGAAGTGATCCTTCGAGAGATGAAAATGAGTAAAAATGCGTTCAAACGTGCAGTAGGACGTTTGTACAAGGAGCGGAAGATCGAGATAACAGATAAAAGTATTCGAAGGATTTAAGGAGGGGAAATAGTATGTCACAGAATAAAAGCGTAAACCGTCTGTTTTTGGCAGTTGTTATAATTTATCTTGGAACCAGTCTTGGATTCAGCCTGCTGAGTTCACAGATTCCTGCTTTGGGAGAACTGCCTGTGTACGGTTCTCTTCTGCTGTCCCAGTCGTTGGTTTTTATTCCCTGTTTTTTCTATTGCAGAAGGAAACATATTAAAATATGTGAACTGGTTCCTTACCGAAAAATTAATTTTGTTACGATTATATTAGTAATCATCTGCACATATTTAATGTACCCCTTGATCGTTGTTTTAAATGCTGTTTCAATGTTATTTTCCAATTCCGGGACGGCCTCAGTGTCTGAATTGATGCAGGGGCAGAGTTTTCTGTTAAATACTCTGTTTATGGCTTTGCTTCCGGCCTGTGTAGAAGAATTTATGTTCCGGGGGATATTCTTTCAGACTTACAAAAAGAGTAAAATGCTGCCAGCCATTTTGTTAAGCGGTTTTCTCTTTGGATGTATGCACATGAATCTGAATCAGTTCATCTATGCCTTTGCACTGGGCGTGTATCTTGCATTTTTGGTGGAGGCTACCGGAAGTATATTTAGTTCCATGCTTGCGCATTTTACCTTGAACTTTACAAGTGTGATTATGACGTTTCTGCTTCCGCAGATTTATGAAATGCTGGGGACGTCCCAGGAGGAGGCAATACAGCAGATTCAGCCCGGCGGTTATGCGGCCACCATGGAACACACCCAGCTTGCAGGATTTCTGTTTGGAATAATGATTTGGGCAGTAATCGCTCTTGGGGCTACTTGTGCGGCAGTGGGGATGTATATTGCTATCAGTAAAATTAATGGACGATGGGGTTATGTAAAGAGGATGTTCCGGGGTGGGAGCAGAGAGCGGCTGATTTCAATTCCTTTGATTCTGGGAATTATCATAACCTTTGCCTTTATGGGATTTACGATTTATATGGAATGGCTTGCAATATAGATAGAAAAATCCGGTGGATTGAATGGATTAATCCACCGGACGCCGGGTTTAGACAGAAATGTCAATATTCCCGCCGATATGCGGGCTGACAGACTGTTCCATGATCTTTACCATGGATTCTCCCATAAGTTCTGCCTGATCCAATTGTTTGCCCAGCATGAGGACGCCAATCTCATTGTTCACCTTTGACATGCTAAGAGCAGTTGATAAGGAAGCAATATCCATATACATTCCTCCTTTCTGTTTTTATTATGGCATGAGGGAGAAAAAAATGCAATGAAATATCAGCAAATTCAGGAGGTTTTGCAATGTTATATGATGTAATTATTTTGGGAAGCGGCCCGGCGGGCTTAAGTGCGGCAGTTTATGCACAGCGTGCAAGGCTTAGTACGCTTGTAATCGAAGAAAAGCCTTTGAGCGGAGGACAGATTTTGGATACTTACGAGGTAGATAATTATCCGGGACTGCCAGGAATAAGCGGATTCGAACTGGGACAAAAATTCCGTGAACACGCAGACCGGATGGGGACAGAGTTTGTAAATGAACAGGTAACAGAAATTAAGGACATGGGAGATAAGAAGCTGGTAGTTACAGGGAAGAAAACTTATGAAGCGCGGACACTGATTCTCGCTACCGGAGCAAGACATAGGAAACTTATGGTACCTGGGGAAGAGAAATTTACCGGAATGGGAGTGTCCTACTGCGCAACTTGTGACGGAGCATTTTTCCGTGACAAAACAGTAGCTGTGGTAGGCGGCGGGGACGTTGCGTTAGAAGATGCGCTGTTTCTTGCGCGGGGGTGTAAAAAGGTATATCTAATTCACCGCAGGGAAGAATTCAGAGGAGCCCGGATTCTCCAGGAGCGGGTACGGGAGACAGAGAACATTGAACTTGTGCTGAGCAGCAGGGTAACAGAGCTTCGGGGAGAAGAGCAGGTTTCTTCTGTAGTGATTCATAATATGGCAGATGAGACACAACATGAACTTCAGGTACAGGGAGTGTTTATTGCGGTAGGGATTTCACCAAATACGATCGCATTGGACGGTGTTGCGGATCAGGATGACCAGGGATATATTTTGGCGGGAGAAGATACAAGAACAAGTGTTCCTGGAATATTTGCAGCCGGCGATGTGCGCACCAAGCAGCTCCGCCAGGTGATTACAGCGGCGGCAGACGGAGCAAATGCGGTGACTTCTGTGGAGCGGTATCTCAGCGGAAATTAATTTTCCTATCAATAATGACAATAACTGACTAAATATTGTAACAATTTTGTAAATGTTTACAGTTGACATAAAGACCCCCCTTTGCTATAATTAGTCCTGTAATAAATTTGTAATATATGTTAAGAGAATCCTTAACGATAGTGATACATTATGAAGCACGAAAGAGCATAAAACAGGATGAAATATGGAGGGTAACAATAACATGAATAGGAATTCTATCAGAAGAGCAACTACTTGTTGTCTGACTGCGGCAGTGGTATTAACCAGCAGTTCTTTTGTATCAAATGCAGCGCCGGCTGCAGGTGCTGGAAGTTTGATTTCGGCAACTGAGAGCCAGGTACAGGTAAACACCGAAGATAAGGGCAGCTCTTCTACAGCAGGTGTTTCCGGTACAATTGCCAAGTCTTTGGGAAAAGATGCAAAGGAAAGCCAGGCAGTCCAGAATGAGGCTCCAAAGTCTGAATATGATGACATTGCAATCGCTCAGGTAGATGATTATGTAAATGTCCGTTCTAACGCAAGCGAAGAAGGCGAGGTTCTTGGAAAATTATATAATAACTCTGCGTGTACCGTACTTGGGACAGAGGGTGACTGGTACAAGATTCATTCTGGTGACGTAGAGGGCTACATAAAGGCAGAATTCCTGGTATTAGGAAATGCAGAACTTGCAAAGTCTGTGGGACGCCGTGTTGCAGATGTTAAAACAAATACTTTAAACGTACGTGCAGATGCAAGTACAGACGCAGAGCTTTTAGGACAGGTTCCGGAAGGTGAAGAACTTACAGTATTAGAAGAGAATGGCGACTGGGTTAAGGTAGCTATTGAAGAAGGTGACGGCTGGGTTTCCAGCGAGTTTGTAGAGACAAGTACTCATTATGTTGTAGCAGAATCTAAGGAAGCAGAAGAAGCGCGTTTGAAGAAGGAAGAGGAAGAGAGAAGAGCAGCCGAAGAGGCTGCAAGGGCAGCTACCCAGAGATCTTCTCAGAGGTCTTCTGGCGGCGGTTCCTCCAGCTCTGGCGGAAGTTCTTCTTCTGGCAGAAGCTATGCTCCGCCAAGTGGCGGCAATGGACAGGCAGTTGCGAATTATGCATGCCAGTTTGTTGGTAATCCATATGTCTGGGGTGGGACAAGCCTGACGAATGGTGCAGACTGTTCTGGATTTGTAATGAGTGTATATGCAGCTTTTGGTGTTGGACTTCCTCATTCCTCCAGTGCTCTGGCAGGCGTAGGTTACGGGGTCAGCCCGGATGCAATGCAGCCAGGTGATATCGTATGCTACAGCGGACATGTTGGAATCTATGTTGGCAACAATACAATTGTTCATGCAAGTACAGAAGCAACCGGTATTAAGTATACTTCTCCGGCAAATTACAGAACAATTGTTGCAGTAAGAAGAATTTTCTAAGAGAATAGCGATAGAGTACAATAACTCCCGGATTGAGCAATCTCCTCGATCCGGGAGTTTTCGCATGCTGGAAATTCCTGCGGCTAAAAACAGCAGCTTTTTTGGCATGAAAGCTAAAAGGCAGTATGTGAAGTGCAGAACCAGGCAATTCCTTTTTGTGTCAAATTGTTGCACAATTCCAGAGTTTTTGTTAAGAAATCTTTGCAGAAAAATGAAGGTAAAATTTGTCAGAAACAGCCTTAAGCAAACTGCACAAAATTTCTTGCTTTAGAAAAAGTTATCCAAAATTATAAAAAAATTATCCACATAAAAAAGCGTGGGAAACCCCAAAAAAATGAGTTATACACAGAGTTATTCACGTTATCCACATTATTCTACGTGGAAAAACTGGTTTACATAGTAAAAAAAGGAAACATTCGTTTTGTGAAGTTGTAATAAAGTTGATAATTTTGGAAAAAAATAAGAAAAAGCATTGACATTTGAAATGACAAAAATCACATACAAAAAGAGACAAAATTCAGTCAATTATGGCTTAAAGTTTATATTTTGGTAAATATTAATGTAAATTGTATTTTAAATGTATGGTTGAAAAAATTTGTTTCATTTGGTATACTTCTAAGGTGTTTTGTCATATGGAAAAAAACGGCATATGATAAAATAATATTTTAATCAGCCGGAATAGACTGCAGGCTGTTAGATAGGTGTTATATGTTGGAGAAAATAGAAATTCTGGGCATGGGTTTGGACATCTGCACAGTCCAGGAAGCGATGGTTCAGTTAGAAGAGTATTGGAACAATACGATTATGAGCACAATTCAAAATATTACCATGGAAACTTTAGTGAAAGCTCATGGGGATGAATTGCTGAAAAGCTGTATAGAAAGCCTGGATTTAACCATTATATGTGATAAGGAAATTTTAAAGGCCGCAGGCGTGGCTTCGAAACAAAAGATTCAGGAAGTTATAGATCATGCTTTTTTTAAGGAATTTATGAGGCGTACCCAGGATGGAGGCAGGACTGTGTACCTGCTGGGAGAGACAGGCGGACAGATTGAGGGGCTGCAGGTATTTCTGGAGGAGGCCCATTTTAAATTGAAAGTAACAGGTACATATGCTTTATCTGAATGTACCGGAGATTATGATACTGTAATCAATGAGATCAATATTGCGGCTCCAGATGTTATTTTGTCAGTGATTCCAACGCCGGAACAAGAGTATTTCTTAAAAGAGCATAAGGAAAAACTGAATGCCAAGATATGGTATGGGCTGGGTGTACTGAATTCAGATAAGAGAGGCATGTTAGAAATGGCAGAATTTGCCAGGAAATTACTTCAAAAAGGAATTATGCACGGTATATTGCTGCGATATCATAAAAATGAAGGTGATGATAGTGATGAGTAGGTTTTTCAAAAATAAACGAAATCCTGTATTTTTATATCTGGTAATCACAGCGGGTACAGGACTTCTTGCATTTGCTATCAAATGTATTTTCGATCCTGTGGGGCTGGTTACTGGCGGATTTACGGGTATTGCTATTCTGGTAAAAGCTTTGACCAATTTTTTCTATCAGGGAGGGATACCGCTCTGGTTTGCGAATCTTGCATTGAATATTCCATTTTTCTTGTTAGCATATAAAATAAAAGGCAAGAAATTTATCGGAAGGACGGCAGTGGCTACGGTGATGCTATCTGCCTGGCTGTATGTGATACCAGAATTGGATTTTGTGCAGGGAGATTATATCCTGGCTTCTATCTTTGGAGGTGTTCTGGCTGGTACGTCTATGGGTATGATTTTATGGGCAAATGCAACCACGGGGGGGACGGAGATGGTTGCCGTGCTGCTGCGGTGCAGGCTGAAACATTATTCAGTGGCACAGATTATGCAGGTATTAGACGGAATGATTGTGCTTGCCGGACTTTATGTATTTGGACTGCATCCATCTATGTACGCCATAGTGGCAATTTTTATTTCTTCTAAGGTCACAGACACCATATTAGAAGGTATGAAATTCTCAAAGGCGGCATATATCATTACAGAGCATTTTCAGGAGATAGCAAAGCTGGTTATGGAGGAACTAAACCGGGGAGTTACCGGCTTAGAGGCACAGGGAATGTATTCTGGTGAGAAAAAATGCGTATTATATTGTGTAGTATCAAAAAAAGAGATTGTGCTTTTGAAAGAAATTGTGCATCAGATTGATGAAAATGCTTTTGTAATCGTAGGAGATGTGAGAGAAGTCCATGGAGAAGGTTTTATTGAACACAAAAAGAGTTAAGCGCAGTTTGTATACTATGCCTATGATGAAAAAATGTATATTTTGAAAGAAAATTGAGGAAATGCATAAAAAATGTAGATTTCCTCTTTCTTTTTTTGTGCTTTTGCATTAAAATACAAATTAGACCATTTTATTCCAGTAAAGTTGCAGAAATAAATTTTGTGAATTCTGCATAGAGAATAATAGAGAGAACATACATGGAACGTTTTGCCGGAAGGGAACAGCAGAAAAAGAAAAGGAGTGCAGAGAATGATTTCAAATCAGATACTTCAGAATACGATTGATGGGTTGAAGGGAATTACCCGGGTTGATTTATGCATCATTGACACAGAGGGGAAAGTCCTTGCCGCCACTTTTCAGGATACCGATAATTATGTGACGGCGGCTCTGGCGTTTGTGGAGTCCCCGGCGGACAGCCAGGTGTTCCTGGGATGCCAGTTTTTTAAGGTGTTTGACGAACATCAGTTAGAATATATCCTGCTTGCAAACGGAGATAGTGATGATGTTTATATGATAGGAAAAATAGCCTGTTTCCAGCTTCAGAATCTGCTGGTAGCTTACAAGGAACGGTTTGACAAGGATAATTTTATAAAGAATCTGTTGTTGGACAATCTGCTTCTGGTAGATATTTATAACCGTGCGAAGAAGCTTCATATTGACACGGAAGCCAGAAGAGTTGTGTTTATTGTGGAAACCAACCGGGAGAAGGATGGGAATGAATTGGAAAAAGTCCGGGGATTGCTGGGAAGCAAGTCCAGGGATTTTATTACCGCGGTAGATGAGAAAAATATCATTGTGGTAAAGGAAGTGCTGGAGAATGAGAGTTATGAAGAGCTGAACAAAACTGCAGAGGTGATTTTAAATCTGTTCCATAACAATGAGGATCAGGAAGTCCATATTGCATATGGAACCATTGTCAATGAGATCAAAGAGGTTTCCAGATCTTATAAGGAAGCGCGGATGGCTTTGGATGTGGGAAAGATATTTTTTGAAGAACGCAATGTGGTTGCCTATTCCACCCTTGGCATAGGGCGTCTGATTTATCAGCTTCCAATTCCCCTGTGCAAGATGTTTATTAAGGAAATTTTTGATGGAAAGTCACCAGATGAGTTTGACGAGGAGACGCTGACCACCATCAATAAATTTTTTGAAAACAGCCTGAATGTGTCTGAGACTTCCAGGCAGCTTTACATTCACCGCAATACGCTGGTATACCGTCTGGATAAACTGCAGAAAAGCACAGGATTGGATCTGCGTGTATTTGAGGATGCTATCACCTTTAAGATTGCTCTTATGGTAGTGAAATACATGAAATATATGGAGTCATTAGATTACTAGATGTTAGGAGGCTTACATGATTAAACTTGAAAATGTCAGCAAAGCGTATTCAGCAGGAATACCTGCGCTAAATGACGTAAATCTGTATATTGAGCCGGGAGAATTTGTCTTTGTGGTAGGGGACAGCGGTTCCGGCAAATCCACGCTGATCAAGCTGCTCTTGAAGGAGCTGGAGCCTACCAGCGGCAGTATAGTCATTAACAACCAGAAGCTGGGAAATATCAGGCATCGGGATATTCCTCGCTTTCGCAGGAATGTAGGCGTGGTATTTCAGGATTTCCGGCTGCTGAAGGATCGGAATGTATATGAAAATGTGGCATTTGCCCAGCGTGTGGTTGGTACGCCGGTAAAGAGAATGCGCCGAAAGGTGCCTGCCGTGCTGTCTATGGTAGGATTGGCTGCAAAGTACAAATCTTATCCACGGGAAATTTCCGGTGGGGAACAGCAGCGCGTAGCGATTGCAAGAGCTCTGGTAAATGAGCCCAAAATACTTCTTGCAGATGAGCCTACGGGAAATCTTGACGCGCACAACGCATGGGAGATTATGAAACTATTGGATGAAATTAATCAGAGGGGGACGACGGTACTGGTTGTCACTCATAATATTGATATTGTCAAGGCCATGAAGAAGCGTGTCATTACTATGAAAAAGGGCGTTGTGGTAGGAGACGAACAGGCAGGTGACAGCTATGAGGATTAGTACATTTTTATATACGGTAAGGCAGGGGGCCAAAAATATCTGGAAGAACAAAATGTTTTCCCTTGCCTCCATTGCTACCATGTCAGCATGTATTTTCTTGTTTGGCGTGTTTTATTCGGTAGTTGTAAATTTTCAAAATGTGGTGAAAGAAGTGGAATCCGGGGTTGCAGTTACCGTATTTTTTGAAGATCATGCGGCTCAGGAACAGATTGATGAAATAGGCGCTCAGATTAAGAAGCGGGTAGAAGTATCTAATTGCGTATTTGTGTCCGCAGAAGAGGCATGGCAGGAGTTTCAGAAAGTCTATTTTGAGGGTTCTGAGGAGATGGCAGAAGGGTTTGCAGATGATAATCCGTTGGTAAATTCTTCCCATTATGAGGTATATATGAATGATATTTCCATGCAGAAATCCCTGGTGGCCTATCTCCTGTCTTTAGACGGAGTCAAAGAAGTAAGAAGCTCTGATCTTGCAGCAAACACGCTGACAGATTTTAACCGCCTGATCGGATATGTGTCAGCGGGCATTATTTTGATTTTACTGTGCGTAGCTGTTTTTTTGATCAGCAATACAGTAACCATCGGAATTGCTGTGCGCAGGGAAGAGATCGCCATTATGAAGCTTATTGGAGCAACCGATTATTTTGTGCGTGCGCCATTTATTGTAGAGGGAATTCTCATTGGAATCATTGGTTCAGTCCTGCCGCTGACAGTGCTTTACTTCATGTACCGGAGAATTATTCTCTATGTGGCGGAGAAATTCCGCTGGCTCAGCGGTATGCTGGAATTTCTGCCAGTGGATAAGGTGTTTTCCACACTGGTTCCCGTAGGACTGGTCCTGGGAGTGGGAATTGGTTTTCTTGGCAGCCGTTTGACGATACGGAAACATTTGAAGGTGTAACTATATAGAAGATTTGTACTGCGTAATCTGCTGCAGTATTTAGCTGCAGGAAGAATACATACAGAGGGGGAGCAGGAAAATTTTTGGATCATTGATCAGATAAGAAAAGAGGAAATATATGGACACACAATCAAATCAATCACAGGAATTAGACGCTCAACAGCAGCTTGCACAGGAATATGCAAACCAGCAGCAGGAAGGCAGAAGCAGAAGTCCAAAAGGCAGAAGAGGCCCGGGGTTTGGCATGGGAGTGCTGACAGGAATGTTCTGTATGCTTCTGGCTGTCGTCCTGGCCATGGCTGGCAGCAGATTTCTGTTTAAGCAGGATAATAATGCCATAGCCAACAGCAATATTCAGAAAAAGCAAAGTACAAAGAAAGTAATTTCAGAAAAGGCAGTGGATGAGAAAGCAGGGGAACTGGCGGATCTCATTGATCAGTACTATTATGAAGATATCGATCAAAATGCACTGGTGGAAGGAATGTATGCCGGAATGGTTAAGGGGCTGGATGATCCCTATTCTTCCTATTTTACGGCGGAGGAGTATGCTTCTTTTAACGACAGCACGACAGGTGTATATTATGGAATTGGTACGGTGCTGACCCAAAATGTGGATACCCAGATTGTAACGATTCTGCATGTATATCCGGGAACTCCTGCGGAAGAGGCCGGTATTCGGGATGGCGATGTAATTGTGAAGGTGGGGGATATCGAAGCCGACAGTATGGAATTGTCAGAACTCACCTCCCATATCAAAGGGGAAAAAGGAACCAGCGTGCATTTGGAAGTGATACGTTCCGGGGAAAGTGAACATCTGCAGTTTGATGTGGAGCGGCGGCAGATAGAGGTACCTACTGTGGAATACCAGATGTTGGAAGGAAATGTGGGATTGATACAGATTACAGAGTTTTCCACAGCAACGCCGGAGCAGTTTGACCATGCAGTGAAGGAACTGCAGGGGAAAGGAATGACGTCCATGATCGTGGATCTCCGAAATAATCCCGGAGGCGTCCTTCAGTCCGTCTGTACCATGCTGGATGAAATTCTTCCAGAAGGTCTGCTGGTATATACAGAGGATAAATATGGCGGCCGTTCGGATTATAAATCAGATAAAAACTGTATGGATATTCCTATGACGGTACTTATCAATGAGAACAGCGCAAGCGCCTCAGAGATTTTTGCAGGAGCGATTAAAGATTATAAATATGGGACATTGATAGGAACTACTACCTTTGGAAAGGGAATTGTACAGAGTATTATTCCTCTGGAGGATGGAAGCGCTCTGAAAATTACCATGGCAAAGTATTTTACCCCTAAGGGAAATTATATCCATGGCAAAGGCATTGCGCCTGATATTGAGCTGGAGTATGAATACCAGGATCAGGAGGACGAGGTATATGATCCAATGCATGACAATCAGGTGTTGAAAGCATTGGAGGTTCTGAAGGAAGGAGAATAAATATTGACCTTTCTGGCTTAGTAAGATATCATGGGTATATAGAAGTATTTACGAAATTTATAAGACAAAACTATGGAAGCGAGGGAACGCGTATTGAAACAGTTTTTTGGAAAAAGCCATAGCGGAGATTTGAAAGAGGCGGTACGTGGATTGACGAATCCGCAATTGATTTTGCTGATGTCCAATGGGGACCAGTTTGAAGAACATGTGAAAGAATTGGAGGATCTTTATCCAGGGGCGCCCAGCATTGGATGCATCGGGATGAGTTATGATACTCAGGTTGTAGAAAAAGGTGTGGGCATTATCGCCTATATGGATGGTATTGAGGCGGTGGCAAATGTGCTGGAGAACGTGTCAGTTATGCCAGTGAAGTACATTGAACGGCTGGAACGAGATGTGGAACGTGTGGGCGGTTCCCAAAGAGATACGGTCTGTATTGATTTCTGTTCCGGGAACGATGCCTGTGTCCTGACCACCATTTACAGTGTTTTGAAACGAAGAAATATACCACTGGTGGGCGGAACGGGAGATGCAGGAAAGATATCAGCCAATGGAAAGATCTATGAAGACGCTGTTGGATATGTCCTGATTAAAAATCTCAACGGAAAAGTCAAGGCGTATAAGGAAAATATTTATCACCAGATGGGAAACTACCGTTTTATTGCATCAAAGACCGATAAAGAAAAATATATCATCGGAGAATTAAATGGCAAGCCCGCAAAACAGGTGTACCAGAATATCCTTCATGTGTCAGAGCAGCAGATTACCACACAGACTTTTAAAAATCCTTTTGGGAAAGTGAATGGCGATGATATCTGCATTATCTCTATCAAGGAGGTGGATGGTAATTCCCTTGCTTGTTTCCGGCAGGTAAATGATTCTGACGTGCTGATGCTTCTGGAACTTGGGGATTATAAGGCGGTAGTGAGGAATACGATTCAGACGATCCGCAAGGATTTTTCCAGAGTTTCGGCTGTATTTTCTGTAAATTGCCTGTTCCGTTATCTTTTGTTTAGTGATAATCACTATATGCAGGAATACCTGCATGAGATGGGAACACTTGGCTGCCATGCAGGGCTGGTGGGATATGGAGAGCATTACAATAACCGGTTCGTAAATCAGTCTATGACCTGCGTGGTGTTTGAGTAAAGGGGGGGCAAGAGATGGCAGCAGGAAGAAACAACTGGAGAGGTTTTGGAAAAAAACGCGAGAAGAAGAGCCTGTATCCAGTAAAATATGTAATAGAAAATTTAAAAGAGTACAAGACAGATCTTGTACAGAAAGAGGTATTTTCCTTACAGGAACTGGGCAGGATCAACACTTCTTTTCAGAGTGTTTTAAAAGAAACAAATACATTTGAAGAACAATTACAGGATTTTGGACAGAATTTTTCAAATATCAATGAAGCTTCCAGCCAGTTTGAAACAGTGAAAAGCCAGATATCCCAATCTGTGCAGCAGGCGCAGGATGAAGTGGAAGAGCTTAAGAACAGTTCCCATAAAGTGGAAGAAGACTTTGTTGAAATGGAAGGCACGTTTGGAAATTTTCAGGAATGTGTGAAAAAGATCCAGGGCTGTACCAATAAAATTGCTTCTATTGCGGACCAGACCAATATTCTTGCATTGAATGCGTCCATTGAGGCGGCCAGGGCTGGCGAATGGGGAAAAGGGTTTGCAGTGGTTGCGGTGGAAGTGAAAGAGCTGGCAGATGAGATTAAGAAGCTGGTTGCCGAGGTAGACGCCAGTGTGGGTGATGTGGAGCAGGGGACAGAACAGCTTAACAACAGTATACATATATCCCAGACGGCGCTGGGAGACAGTATTGAAAAGGTAAATGAAACATATCAAATGTTTGATAAGATTACCCAGGCAGCGGAAGATGTCACTTCTGTACAGGCAGAGATTGCACGGGCAATTGAAGATTCCCAGATGTCCCTGCAGTCCCTTTGCGGATTTTTTGACAGGACGAAAGGACAGTATCAGGAGGTAATGAAGCATATTAAATTAGCCAGCAAACTGGGAACTACGAAAAGCGCTATGTTCGAGGATATCGATAATATGCTGTCACAGATTCCGCCAATTGTAGATGATTATGATGCATCATAAGGAAGAACCACGACAGGGGCAGCTTAAAAAAATCAGGGATTACGAATGATTCTGATAGGAAATTCTTTTGAATTTCCTATCAGTTTTTTATTGCAATTTGCGAATTATGGATGTATAATACTATTAACATAAAAAATTAATAGTAAATAAAAATGGAGTGTTAAAAACAACTATGATGTCTAAGAAGGAAAAACATTTAACAAAAAGTGAAGAGGATCTTATGGAAATATTTTGGGAAAAAAAGGAACCGTTGACAAGTGTTGAGATCTTGGATATTTCCGCAGATCGTTCCTGGAATGGGAACTATGTGCATATGATGCTGAGATCACTGCTGAAAAAGGGAATGATAGAGGTGTGCGGTTCCGTACAGTATGGGACTCAATATGCGCGGCAGTTTACTTGCTCCGTCACAAAGGAACAATATGCGGCAAAACTTATCATGTCGAAGGGAATTGAAAAAAATTCCATAGCAGCGGTAACGGTAGCCATGGTGAATGAAACAGGCGGGGAAGATTTGATTCAGCAGTTAGAAGAAATTATAGAGGAATTAAAGAGTAAAGGAACAAAGGAGAAATAAGTATGCAGATTACGCTTTTTTCTTTATTCATGTCAGTTGTCTGGAGCAGTGTATTAGTAGTTTTTAACTATTTTTGCAGGAAAAAGCATTTCTTTATCAGGCAGTTGGGAATTACAAATGTACTATTTTTATATTTGTTTTCCATTGTGCGGATGCTGGTTCCATATGAATTTTCATTTACCAAGGTGATTCATTCCAAAGGTCCTGTCAGCAGTCTGTGCACGAACGCTTACATAAATGATGCAGGAACAATGCAAGTACCAGTTCTTACAGTTTTTACCATAGTCTGGGCGGCGGGTTCTGCAGTGCTGCTGGTAAGGTTTATCTGTCAATACAGGAAGGCAATGAAAACATTTTCTGGATACGATGTGTGCAAAGAGGAACAATGCAGGCGGATTTTTCAGCGGATATCAGGAGAAACTAAGAATCGCATGAAGATTAATATCAGGTGCAGTGATGATATCATGATTCCTATGGGTGTCGGGCTCCTTCACAAATCTATTATCCTGCCGGAGAAAGTGTACAGCGATTCTGAGTTATATCATATCCTGCGGCATGAATATACGCATTTTCAAAATAGAGATTTGATTCTAAAGATGCTGGGCTATATTTACTGGTGCATATTCTGGTGGAATCCGGCAGTCTATCTGCTGAAAAGGGATTTGGCTCAGATATTGGAGATTAAATGTGACTTGGACGTAACGAAAGATATGGAACATAAGGAAAAGGCTGAATATTTAACAACGATTGTCACAGTGATGAAAAATGCAAGAGCAGGAAGACGCCAAAAGGCATTTTATGGGACAGCGGCATTGGTTTTCCAGAATTGTGAATCAGAACTGGTGGAACGGTTTAAAATTGTATCCGGGAGTTCTGGACTTAAAAGGGAGAATTTTGTATTCACAGGCGCCTGGTTTCTGATGATTGGAATACTGGTTTTCGCCTCTTACTCCTTTGTAATCCACCCGGATTATGAAACGCCGAAAGAAGAAACAGCAGCAGTATCCGGGAAATCCAATGGTATATCAGGCAGCTATCAAATAGAACGTGTAAATGATAAATACTATGTGCATTTTAATGACAAATAGTATGTTCGAAGAATCAGGAAGGAGACAAGATGAAAAAATCAGTTTCATTAAAAATACTTCTGCGGTCGCCGCTGAAAGCCATATTGACGGTATTGCTAATAGCGGCCGCTTCCTTTGCGCTGTTTTCCCGGGTTACAGATTATGCAATTACAACCAGAGAAGCGGCGAAGGCGGAGAGTTTCTACAGCGGCGTTGCTGCACTTGATAACAGTGTGCCGCCGATTGGTACCTTTTACCCAGAGGATAAACCATGGCCGTCGGACGAAGATATTGAAAGATTTTCATCTCTGCCCGGCGTTACTTTGGCAGAGACAAGGTATTCCACAGACGGACTGGTAGAAAATTATAAACGCATCATTGAGCAATATGCTGATTCTACGGAAGAGTTTATCTTAGAGGGCACATATGTGGGATATGAGGATGATACAACATATTTAGGCCTGCCTTTTTTTATAAACCTGGAGGATGTTACAGTGCTTGCCGGGGGACTGGAACTTAATCAGGAAAAATCCATGAAAATTTATAGTGGAGATACAGAAAATCTCAGCGGAGAACAGAATCCATATTCCCTGGCATATTTTCAGAAATTGGAAAAAGGCAGCAGATGCCTTGTGATGGGAACAGAGAATGGAGGTATTGCTTGTATGCAGCCATTATACCTGCCTCAGAACATGGCTTTTCGCGTGATTGATGGTCTGGGGGATCATTATCTGGAAACAAAGGAGTTTGCCGCGTACAAAGATCAAGTGAAGGCAATTCAGCAGGCGTGGGAGGTCTATGATATTGTTTATACAGCAGATATGCGCGCCATACCTTGTTTTAACGAACGCACGATGCTGATTTCCCAGGGACGTCCCCTGACAGAAGATGGAAAAAATGAATGTGTGGTCAGTGAGCTTTTTTTGGAAACCCATGGTCTATCTGTAGGGGATAAGATCCAGATAAAGCTTGGGGATAAGCTGATGGCGGCATACCGTACGGAAGGCACACGGCCCAGAAGAGTGGAAGAAATGCCGAATTTTGGTGAAAGTACAGAGTTTGAAATTATAGGGGCGTACCAGTATGATGATGACGATGTGATGGTCTCTCTGGATGATCTCTATTGGAATTATAGTATAAGTACGATTTTTGTGCCTTCGTCCTTTTTGCCAGTCCAGGTTCCAGAAGATTACAACGTCTCTATGAGCGAATTTAGCGTATTCGTAGAGGATGCCCATGATATCAAGGCATTCCGGGAAGCTGCGGAACCGCTGGCTGCAGAACTGGGCATAGGCCTTCGTTTTTCAGACGGAGGATGGTCAGGAATGAAAGACAGATTTGAAACGGGTTCACTGGCGTCGTTTTTTACGACTGCGCTGTATGCTTTGGGGGCTGCGCTGGCATTGCTCCTTGCAGTATACTTATATATGGGCAGGAATAAAAAATCATATGCCATTATGCGTGTCCTTGGTATTTCTGCCAAAGATGCAAGAAATTCCATGGTGCTGCCTCTTGCAGTACTGTCGGTATTTGCCATCCCTGCCGGCGGTATGGCGGGACTCTTCTATGCGTCACACACAGCGTCAAAGACACTTGCGGGCATGGCCACAGCAAATGCCCCTGACGGCTATGTGTATGTATTGGATACGGCGCTTCCGGTGGGAGTGATTCTTCTGTGTCTGCTTTTTGAATTGGCGTTTACCTTGTGTGTGGCTCTGATCTTTATAGAAAAAATGAAAAAAATATCTCCGTTGGAGCTGCTGCAGGAGCATCCTGCCCGGGTGGGAGCAGGTACAAAAAGAGCATGGAATATGGAGGACGCTGTTTCTGTGCCGGAGGGACTGGATGCCGCAAAGCTTTCTGCCGCCGATGAAATGCCCCTGAGCAGGAACTATGGTGCGTTTAGGCATGCGGGCGTTTATATCATGCGCCATATGCGCCGCAGCATTGGAAAGACAGCAGTATCCCTGGCGCTGGCAGTGGTATTGACTGCCGGAATGGGAACGCTTATTCTTACAAAACTCACCTATCAGGATGCGGTCCGCGAAGTTGACGTAAATGGAAGAGCTGTGAATTTTTCCTCTGCTGCCATCAATAATTTGTCAGATTCAGATTTGGTGAAAAATTTATATTACGATTGTAATTTTGAGGTGCACATAAATAGCAGGGAGCCTGCTTCTCCTCTGGTTGTAACGAATGATGTGGAACGTTATTTGAAAAGCGGTTTTGCCATCAGCTATGCGCATGGATATGATTTGTCTGCTTTAGAACGTACGGGTTCGGTATGTCTGCTGGGACAAGCCCTTGCAGACAAATTTGGCATCCGCCTGGGAGATGAAATCGCATTGTATTCGGATGAGATGTATTCTTTTGTAAAAGAATTATATGAAACCGAAGAGGAATTTACAGAGGCAATTATGCGGTCGGGTAAAATGTATAAGGTCATTGGGATCGTGAAGTCTGAGGATGAGAATGCCAAAAACAGCATTTTTGCAGGTATCAAAAGCGGAGTGGAAGAGGTGTACGGCGGCCAGCCGTTCCCCGTGGGTTACTGCAAATTCACGCTAAAAGATAATGGAAAGCTTGTGGAATTGAACAGCCTGCTGGAAGCTCAGCAGAGGAAAGGGAGACAATATGCGCCGATGGCATCCTTCTACGTAGATTCGGATACCTTGGAAAATGTCAAGCGTCTCCATGAACTGCTGGAATCCCTGTTCCCTGTTGCGGTGGCTGCCGCTGTGCTGATAGGGGTGTTCGGACCGGGCCTTGTAATCATACAGTCGTCAAGGGAAGCGGCATTTTTGAGGATTTTAGGAGTTACGAAGAAGTGTGCAAGGTGTATGCTGGTGTTTGAACAGGTGATCCTGTGCATGTTTGGGCTGGCTCTTGTGGCAGGCGGCCTGGCGTTATTTTTTTCAGAAACCTTTGCAAAAAGCGCCCAGACACTTGCGGTATGTTTTACATTGTACTTCCTGGGGTGTGTCTGCGGCGCCCTGGCGGCATCGGTGCAGGTTACCAGAAACAGGGTATTGGAACTTTTGCAGGTTAAGGAATAAAAGATCATGTGATGACTTTGAAAAGGCTTGACAGCGAAAAATTTTCATTATATAATTTCAACAGAGTGTGAGACAAAGACCACACGAAGGGGTACACCACCGCGGGTGTAATTCCTTCGTGGTGGTCTTTTTTTGTCTGGGAAAGGAGAACAAAATGAAGATTAATGGTGTACAAAAAGAATACCCTGAATATCTGTCTGTCTCAGAATTGCTTCTGCTGGAAGGATTTCAGAAGGGACGAGTAGCGGTGGAGCTCAACGAGGAGATTGTTGCTAAGGATACTTATGACGAGGTAATGGTAAAAGATTCGGATGTGGTGGAAATTGTGAGTTTTATGGGAGGGGGTTCAAGATGAAACAGGATACATTTTCGTTAGGAGGAAAGAAATTTCATTCAAGGTTTATTTTAGGATCTGGAAAATATAATGTGGAATTGATCCAGGCAGCGGTGGAACATGCTGGTGCAGAGATGATTACCCTGGCTGTGCGCCGTGCAAATTCGGATGGAGAAGGAAATATTATGGATTTTATACCAAAAGGGGTAACGCTTCTGCCCAATACTTCCGGCGCCAGGAATGCACAGGAAGCAGTAAGGATCGCCAGGCTGTCCAGGGAACTGGGCTGCGGGAATTTTGTGAAAGTAGAGATCATGCGGGACTCTAAATATCTGCTTCCCGATAACCAGGAGACAGTAAAAGCAACGGAACTGCTGGCAAAGGAGGGATTCGCGGTGCTTCCTTATATGTATCCTGATTTAAATATAGCACGGGATCTGGTTCATGCGGGAGCCTGTGCGGTGATGCCTCTGGCGGCTCCTATCGGTTCTAATAAAGGGCTTGCCACAAAAGAATTTATCAAAATCCTGATTGATGAGATAGACCTTCCCATTATTGTAGATGCTGGAATCGGGCGCCCTTCCCAGGCATGTGAAGTGATGGAACTGGGGGCTGCTGCCGTGATGGCAAATACAGCAATTGCAACGGCCGGAAATATACCGCAGATGGCTTCGGCATTCCGAAAAGCCATTGAGGCAGGCCGTGAGGCTTATTTGTCGGGGCTTGGAAGAGTGAGGGAAACAGGTGGAGAAGCGTCTTCGCCGCTGACTGGATTTTTGAGAGATTAGAGGGGGTGAAATTATGAATGGCCAATTACAAAAAAAGCTCGGCTGCATGGAGTATATGGAGGGGATGGAACAGATAGATTCTGATATTATGGATAAGGTTCTAAAGGCAAGGGAAACATACCAGGCAGATCGATATACAGCGGAAGATGTAAAACAGGCGCTGGAACATGAACGATGCACCATAGAAGATTTTGCCGCGCTATTGTCTCCTGCAGCGGCGCCCTTTTTAGAGAAAGTTGCCTGGAAGGCGAAAGAGGAAAAAGAAAAGCATTTTGGAACATCTGTCTATATGTTTACGCCCATTTATATTTCGAATTATTGTGAAAATTATTGCATTTACTGCGGTTTTAACTGCCATAACCGGATTCACCGGATGAAATTAAATACAGAAGAAATGGAAAAAGAAATGGCGGCGATTGCTAAGACCGGCCTGGAAGAAATCCTGATTCTTACTGGGGAAAGCCGGGCACAGTCAGATGTATCCTATATCGGGGATGCATGCCGGATTGCCCGAAAGTATTTCCGCATGGTGGGATTGGAGGTATATCCCATGAATTCAGAAGAATATGCTTATCTGCAGAACTGCGGTGCAGATTATGTGACGGTATTTCAGGAGACATATGATCCAGAGCGTTATGAGAGACTTCATCTGGCCGGCCATAAACGTATTTTTCCCTATCGCTTCCATGCACAGGAGCGGGCTCTTAGAGGAGGAATGCGCGGCGTGGCTTTTGCGGCGCTGCTTGGCCTTTCAGATTTCCGCAGGGATGCTTTTGCCACAGGGCTTCACGCTTATTATATTCAGCGCAAGTACCCTTACGCAGAAATTTCTTTTTCCTGTCCCAGGCTGCGCCCGATTGTGGCGATGGCGGATTCCCAAGAGGACGGGCAGAAAAAAGATGCGGTTTCCATGAAGAAAAAAGAAGTGATGTCAGTGGCGGGGCCTCTGGGCAAAACAGAGGTAAGCGAGAGGGAACTTATGCAGATCATGTGTGCTTACCGTCTGTTTATGCCTTATGCAGGAATGACGATTTCCACCAGGGAGCGGGCCAAGTTCCGCAACCATGTGGTTGGTGTGGCGGCAACGAAGATTTCCGCGGGAGTCAGCACTGGGATCGGCAGCCATTCTGAGGAAGTGGAGGAGCGGGGGGATAATCAGTTTGAAATTGCTGATAACCGGGATGTGTCTCAGGTATTCCAGGCAGTCAAAGCTCAGGGGCTGCAGCCTGTGATGAATGATTATGTCTATGTGTGAGGAGAATAAGAGAACAGGCAGGTCCCGTCCATTTGTACAGATTGCCGTGTCAAACTGGGAATTATACTGTTCCAGATGTCCGGCAGGAAAGAAAAATCATAAGGATTATCTGAAGTTTCTGGCGGGGCTTGCCCTTGGGGAATCAATAGGAAAAAAGAGGCCGAATATTTTAATTCTGCGGGAGAAGCAGCTTTTGGAGCAGGAATATGTGGAATTATTTATGGGATTGTGGGAAGAAGTAAAGAAATATGGAAAAAAAGGCACAGCGATGCTGATTCCTCATATGTATGTATTGGCTGCCCGGCAGGCAGGGTGCGGCTTGCTGCATCTTCCCCTGCCGCTGCTGCGGGAATACCGGAACCAGGGGAGGCTTTCTGGACTGCAGACAGGTACTTCCATTCATTCCGTCCAGGAAGCCCGTGAAGCGGAAAAACTGGGGGCTGCTTATGTGACGGCAGGACATATTTTCAGTACAGATTGTAAAAAGGGAGTTCCACCCAGAGACTTAGAATTTTTGGAGCAGGTATGTGCCAGTGTAACCATTCCAGTATATGCCATTGGAGGAATCCACGAGGAACATATTTCCAGGATACAGAAAACAAAAGCGGCAGGGGTGTGCCAGATGTCGGAATATATGTTGGGAAGCGCAGCAATGAAATAGAGAATGCGTTTCATCTCTATGTGTCTGAAATTTCTCAAAAGTTGACAGTGATATATCAATTGAGTATGATGTTAATGAAGGAATTAGGAAATGATACAGGCAATGAGAGAGGAGGAGATGTTCGTGGGTACTGCTGAAAAAAAGCTTCCTATCGGAATTGAAAATTTTGAAAAACTCAGAAAAAATGGATTTTATTATGTAGATAAAACCGGGTTAATCCGTGAATTGCTGGAGAATCCGGCGGAGGTGACGTTATTTACCCGCCCCAGGCGTTTTGGAAAATCCTTAACCATGAGTATGCTGAAATATTTCTTCGAACTGGATAACGATAGGGAACTATTCGAAGGTCTGGAAATCATGGAAGAGATAGAATTGTGCAGAGAGTATATGGGGAAATTTCCAGTAATTTCACTTTCACTGAAGGATATTGATGCAGAGTCTTATGAAACGGCATTTGCAATGGCGGTCAGGCTGGTGAACAGAGAGGCAGGGAATCATTACTATCTTTTGGACAGTAAAAAACTTAACGAGAACGACAAACACGCATTTTCACAATTGCTGGAACTGGAAATGGATACGTCCATTTTATGCGGAAGCTTGGAACTAATGTCACGGCTTTTGGAAAAGCATCATGGGCAGAAAGTGGTAATATTGATTGATGAATATGATGTGCCATTAGCAAAAGCCCATGCCCAGGGCTATTATGAGGAGATGATTGTCCTGATCCGCAGCCTGTTCCATCAGGCGCTCAAGACCAACAGCAGCTTGCAGATGGCAGTACTGACAGGGTGTATGAGAATTTCCAGGGAAAGCATATTTACAGGGCTGAATAATTTGAATGTGCTGACCATTGCGGACGTGCGTCTGGACGAGTGTTTTGGATTTACGGATGAGGATGTCAAGAGGCTTTTGGATTATTATGGTTTGTCTGAACAATATCGTGTGGTGAAAGAATGGTATGACGGCTATCGTTTTGGGGATGTGGAAGTATACTGCCCGTGGGATGTGATCAATTACTGCGCCCTTCTGCGTGCGGATCCCAATGCCATACCGGAGAATTACTGGGCGAACAGCAGCAGTAATGATGCTGTCAGGCGTTTTATCCAGGAGGCTGGGAACAGAGGAACGACAAAACGTGAAATTGAAAGTCTTATTGCTGGAGAAGTTGTCACCAAGGAAATTCATCAGGAATTAACTTATCCAGATATGTATAGTTCTATAGATAATATCTGGAGCGTGCTTTTTACGACTGGCTATCTGACCCAGCGCGGAAGGAGCGAAGGGCGCAGTTTCCAGCTTGCTATCCCGAATCTGGAAGTGCGGGAGATATTCACGACCCAGATTGTGGAACTGTTTAAGAAAGATGCCAGGGAAGATGGGAAGGCGCTGGACGATTTATGCCACGCCCTGCAGGACGGCGATACAGAAGAGGCTCAGCGTCATCTGCGGAACTACCTAAAAAAGACAATTAGTATCCGGGATACTTTTGCCAGGAGAGAATTGAAAGAGAACTTTTACCATGGTATGCTGCTTGGACTTCTGGCGTTCAAGGGAAATTGGGTTGTTTCATCTAACAGTGAAGCCGGGGAGGGGTATGCGGACATTCTTGTAGAAGTTGATGACGATGAGGAACCGATGGGCATTGTCATTGAGGTGAAATATGCCCGGGACGGTAATTTAGAAGCGGCATCCCAGGAGGCGCTGGGACAAATAGAGAACCGGCAGTATGGGAATGTTTTTTATGATGAGGATATTGAAAAAGTATTGAAATACGGCATAGCCTTTTATCGGGATAAATGCAGGATTTTGTGTTCTGGGAATGATTCTGTTTGTTAGGTACAAGTTAATGACATTGCGAGTGAACTGTAACGTATAAAGAAAATAGAATTTAACAGTTTATACAAACGTGTTGTATCAATCCTAATAAAAGGGTATAATGATATGGAATGATTGATAGCGTGGAGGGCGGTCCATGGAAAAACTGGAATATGTGATTGAAGATAGTACAATAGCAGAAGTACTGGGGGTACAGAACTTTACAAACGAGGAATCGGCAGTATTAGAGCTTGTAAAAAATGCGTATGATGCACAGGCTCCTAATGTTATGGTACAGATTTCAAAAGAACAAATTGTCATTGAAGACAATGGGAATGGAATGGATCGTTCTAAAATTTTGGAAGCATGGATGCATATAGGAAAAAGCGATAAAAAATATATAATAGGTGAAGGAAAAGATGCAAGAATATTAGCAGGATCTAAAGGCGTCGGAAGATTTGCAATTGCGCGTTTAGGAGCGAGGGTCAGATTGTATACGAAAATGGAACAGGGAGACGCTGTTTTATGGAAAACGGACTGGAATACAAATACTTTGGAGTTCTATCGGGATAAAGAGAAAAAAGGAACTAAGATAGTAATAGAGCAGCTTCGGGATAATTGGACAGAATTCCGGGTGCGCAATTTAAAGGAATTTCTATCTAGAACATATAATGATGATAAAATGCAAATTCAGGTAGAATTCAAAAAAGACAGAGAGAATATAGAAAAATATTTTAAAAAAATGCAATTGGGAATTAATTGCGTTAGTGTTATAAAATTATATTATTATGCAGATTCTCAAAAATTGATATGTGATATAGAGTCAGACGAATTTAAAGAAAATGCTCAAAAATTTTGTTCTGGTATTGATTTAAATAGAGAAAAGATAGAATTGAATATGGCAGAAGAACTTGAGAATATGAAAGGCGATGTATCGGAAGAAATTTCTGAAGAAGAATGGCAGGAATTACTCAGAAGTGTCGGAGATTTTTTTTCAGAATTCTATTTTTCGTTAAAAAAACCTTCTACACAAGATGCTGAAAAATTCTTTTATAAACACAAGATGCTGGATGAACGTTATGAGTCAGGTGTTGTATTGTATCGAAATGCATTTAGTATCTCGTCTTATGAGGGAAAAAAGATTGGCTTGGATTTGGAAAACGTTCCAGGATCTCTCCAGCGGCTGCTTCCCATCCTACAGGAGCCTGGAGGATACGGGAAAATCAAATATCAGGGAAAGTTATTATTGATAAAGTAAAGAATAGTGGGCTGATTGATTTGATGAACAGGCAGGGGCTGGTAGAGAATGATGTATATAAATTATTTATTGAAATTATTATTTCAGGGATTAGTTGTTTTGAAAGATATCGGCAAAACATTATTCGCTGTATTGTTAAATATAATGAGACCGAGGTAATTAAACAATCGAAAGTGATTGACAGCGTAATTAGAAATCCACAAAAATTAACAAAACTTTCTTCAGAAGAGACAAAATTATTTCTGGATGAACTGGAACAAATCAAAAAGGAGAATAAAGAAAACAGAAAACAATTTAATGAGACTGAAAAAAGATACAAATATGATATTCGTCTTTTGAATATGCTGGCTACTTCTGGATTAAAAGCTACGTCTATTGCACATGAAATGCACAATGACAGAAATAGCCTTGATAAAAATGTAGAGTATATTGTAAAAGCATTAAAAAGATATCAACTTTGGGATATTGTAAATGATTCGGAAAACAGATTATATATTTATAGAGATATTCCAGCCTTACTTGAAAAAAATAAAAGAGTCAATCGAAAAATGATTACATTTATGGACGTAATGTTGTCTGAGTCGGAAAAAGAGCAGTTTTTGCCGGAAAATGTTAATGTATATGAACTTCTGAAAGAACTTAAATATGTGTGGGAAAAAGATTATTCTTGGATTGATATTTCGCTGCATATGGAGGAAGGGCTTGAGCATAGAAGTGCGAAAGACATTTTCCGGGTAATACTTGATAATCTGATATTAAATAGTATCCAGCAGAATGATGATGAAAATGTATTAGAAATAAATATTCGGGTAGAAAAAAGTAACAGAAATATCAATATCGTATATCAAGATAATGGAAAAGGCCTTTCAGCTAAATATAGAATTGATCCAATGCGCATTTTGGAGGTACATGAGACGTCAAGAAAAAGAGGACATGGAATAGGAATGTGGATTGTAAATAATACCATTATAAGTACAGGGGGAGAGATCCGGAATATAGAAGGAGTCAATGGCTTTAAGATAGAGTTTGTAATAGGAGAAAAAATATGAGTGAAAAAGAGAAGATAAATATTGTCTATATTGACGATGATCGCGATGAGGCGATATCGGAATATCTTTCAGAAGATTATCAAAATGAAAGATATAATGTGGAATACAAGGAAGTGGGATTTGAAGGAGATAAAGGTTATGAAAGTTTATTAGATTCTCCAGAAGTGGCGTCTGCGAATGTTTATATTAATAGATTCTAAATTGTTTGAGAATGACAGTATTAAAAATAAGGTAAAATTTTCAGGTGAAGAATTCAGGATGATATTAAGGAAAGTGTTTCCTTTTATTGAGGTGTTAGTGATTTCAAAAAATGGTGAAAATAAAGATTTTGATATTATACCAAAATATCGCAGTGAAAGTGAACAGACTGCAAAAGAATATTATGATGGAGTTTTGAAAGATAAAATAGAAGAAAGTATTAATCATATTATTACCTTTCGGAATATTTCAAAAAAATTGGAAAATAATAGTGGAAT
>CATNCF010000014.1 GCA_950097145.1 uncultured Lachnospiraceae bacterium | reverse complement strand
TTCCTGCTTTCATAGCAGGAAAATAATCAGGTGTTATCTTGGTTTCATTATACAAAAAAACCATCCTATATTCAAGGGTGATTCCTCGCTTGTTCATTGGATAATACCGTTTCCAATCCTGACACATCTTTCATCAGTGACACAGTTTCTGACACTAAATTTTTGTAAATTTACGCTTTTTTATGAGCGAAGATGAAAAGACAGAATGCCGGAAATCCCCAGAAATAGGCACTTACGGCATTCTGCATAGACAAATGAAAGCCACACCATAATAAGTATCGGAGAAGGTGCATTTTCTGGCTGCAGAAGTTTAACAGGTGTAACGCTGCCAGAAGGAATAACCAAAATTGGAGAGTATGCATTTGAGAGCTGCAATAGTTTGAAAGATATTACGCTGCCAGAAGGAATAAGCGAAATTGGAAGCTCTGCATTTTCTGGCTGTAGCAGTTTGGAAAGTATTATGCTGCCAGAAAATATAGTTATTGTCGAAAATTCAATATTTAAAGGCTGCAGTGGTTTAACAAGCGTAACGCTGCCAGATAATATGCTTATTATCAGTGAGTCTATATTTGAAGGCTGCGGTAGTTTGAAAAATATGGAGATACCAGAAAGTGTGACCGATATTGGAGATTCTGCGTTTGAAGGCTGCAGTAGTTTGAAAGATATTACTCTGCCAGAAGAAATAAGCAAAATCGGAAGCTCTGGATTTTCTGGCTGCAGCGGTTTGACAAATGTGACAATTCCAAAAGGAGTGCAGGAAATTGGAAGCTCCGCATTTTTTGACTGCAGCAGTTTGAAAAAAGTGGAGATGCTTCCAGAGAAGATGCGGAGAGGGATTGGTGGAGCAGCATTTAGCGGCTGTAGCAATTTAGAAAGTATAGTGATTCCAAGAATAGCCATGATAAGGAGAAGTACATTTTGGGGCTGCAGTAGTTTGAGGAGTGTGGAGATACCAGAAATTGTAAAAAGAATTGAAAGCTATGCATTTTTTGGCTGCAGCAATTTGAAAAGTATAAAGATTCCAGCAAGGGTAGAAAGAATTGATCTTAATGCATTTTCAAATTGTGCCAGCCTGACAGAAATTATAGTAGAGAGCGGTAATCCTAATTATGTTTCTGTGGATGGGGTGCTTTATGATAAAGATATAGCAAACCTGATGCAATGCCCAGGAGGAAAATTGAAGATAGAGATCCCGGCAAGTGTAACGAGCATCGATACCAGGGCATTTGAAGGCTGCAGCAGTCTGACAGAAATTATAGTAGAGAGCGGTAATCCTAATTATGTTTCTGTGGATGGAATACTTTATGATAAAGATATAGGAAGCCTGATACGATGCCCAGGAGGAAAATTGGAAGTAGAGATTCCAGCAAGCGTAACATTTATAGAAAGTTATGCATTTCAGGGCTGTAAGGGATTGGTTAATTTTATTTTTCCAGAGGGAGTGGAGTATATTGGATCATATGCATTTGGAGATTGTACAAATCTGGAAACTGTAACTATTCCGGAAAGTGTAAATCAAATAGAGGACACAGCATTTGACGTAGAAAATAAGAAATTAAGCTTAATAGTGGCAGAGGGCAGTTGCGCAGAAACTTACGCCCAAGAAAATAACATAAATTATACCTGCCAAGACAACACCCCAACTCAAAAGGACTACAATTATATCCAATCAGAAAACGGCGCCATCACAATCAATAAATACATAGGTTCTGAGCCTGATGTAACCATCCCGTCCCAGATAGATGGGAAAAAAGTAACCAGTATCGGTTTCAGTGCGTTTATGGATAACCAGAACCTAAAAAGCGTAACCATCCCAGACAGCATAACAGAGATCGGGGGATATGCATTTTATAACTGTGGGAGTCTGGAACAAGTGGAATTATCAGATGGAGTTGCCAGTATCGGTGTTTATGCATTTTGGGGATGTAACAGCCTAAAAAACATTACCATCCCAAACAGCCTGAATGATGTAAAAGGCGGGGCTTTTGCAAACTGCAAAAATTTAGAAACTATTACAATAGACGCCGGAAATGAGAAATTCAGTTTTGAGGATGGAATATTATACAATGGAGATAAAACAAAAATCATACAGTGCATAGCGGCCAAAGAGGGAAGCTTCACTGTACCACAGACAGTAACGGCTATTGATGAATATGCATTCAGCGGCTGCAGCGGTTTGACAGAGATTCTTGCAGACAGCCATAATACTGCCTATACATCCCAGGATGGGGTCCTATATGATAAAAATATGGAGAAACTCCTCCGCTGCCCGCAAGGAAAAACAGGCACAGCCGTGCTGCCGGAAGGTGTAAAATATATAGAGTGGAATGCCTTTGAGGACTGTGCAGGTCTGGAACAAATACAAATCCCCAAAAGCGTCACAGAAATTGGAGGAAAAACATTTTTTGGATGCAGCGAGAACTTAACCCTCATCGTCCAGAAAGGAAGTTATGCAGAAACTTATGCAAAAGAACTGGAAATAAAATATACGTATGTAAAGGATCAGGAATATATCATTTCGGCATCCTGCCAGGCAGGGGGCAGCATTGCGCCCAAAGGAGATGTAGCGGCCCTCGAGGGAAGCGCACAGAAATTTACTATAGTTCCAGACGAGGGTTACAGCATCAGCGATGTAAAAATAGATGGGAAAAGCGTTGGGGCAGTTTCCGAGTATACATTTGAAGCTATTTCTGCCAGCCATGCCATAGAGGCATTATTTACACAAAATAATTCCATCAAGATAGAAAAGATTCAGCTCAGCCAGTCAGAGGCAGTGTTGGAGAAAGGGCTTACCTTGCAGCTGGAGACGGAAATTAGGCCCAAAGAAGCAGAAAATAAGCAGCTCAAATGGAACAGCAGCAATCCGGCGGCGGCTTCTGTGGAAAACGGGCTGGTCACAGCAGTGGGCGCAGGAACTGCCATTATTACGGCAGAAAGCCAGGATGGAAGCGGTGTCAAAGCAGAATGCAGAATTACTGTTGCCAAGCCGTCGCAGCAATTCACCGGAACACAAAGTTATACGAAGATTTATGGGGATGCAGGCTTTGAATTGGATACAAAACTTACGGAAGGGATGGGGAAATTTTATACAGCTCTTCGGATCCAAAGATAGCAGAAGTATCGCCTTCCGGGCACGTTACAATCTGCAAAGCCGGGACAGCAAAGATTACAATATCTGCGGCAGAAACAGACAATTATCAAAAATGTGAGTATCATGTAACCGTGGATATTGCAAAGGCGAAACAGAGGATTCAAGGAACTGGAAGTTACCAGAAAAAGACAAGTGACAAAGTATTCAGGCTGGACGCAGAACTGGCAGCGGGAGACGGACGGCTTAATTATACATCTAATAATCCTGGAGTGGCTGCAGTGTCTGCCGATGGAACAGTGACAATAAAAAGTGCAGGAAACACAGTAATTAAAATCTTGGCTGCTGAGACAGATAACTATCAGCCGTCAGAATTTTCTGTAACCATACAGATAGTAGAAGACGCTCCGGCGAAACTGCCCGCGCCTGGAACCACAATTACAGATCATAAAGCAAAAGCTGTATTTACAGTAGCAAAACAGGGGAAATCTGTGGTATTCAAGAAACCAGCAAGCAAAAAGATTACAAAAGCAGTTATCCCAGCGTCCGTTCAATTGTCCGGGGTTACATATCAAGTTACGGGAATATCTGCAAATGCATTTAACGGCTGTTCAAAATTAAAAAGCGTAACCATTGGCAAAAATGTTACATCCATTGGCGCCAAAGCTTTTTATAAATGTAAAAAGCTGGGGAAGATTACCATACCTTCCAAAGTTGAAAAAATCGGGAAACAGGCTTTCTCAGGGTGTGGCAGGCTGAAATCAATGACAGTTAAAACCAGCAGGCTGAAATCAAAATCCATTGGAGCAAAAGCGTTTAAAGGCATCAATGCCAAAGCAGCAATTAAAGTGCCGAAGAAGAAAAAGGCGTCATATGCAAAAATATTTAAGGCAAAAGGGGCTGGGAAGAAAGTGAAAATAAAATAGAAAAATGTAAGGAAATTGTCCAAAACAGAATTACAAAGAACCAGAACTTTGAAAATGAAGAGAAGGCGCAGAGTAGTTTGTTGTAGAATGGCCTAAATTTGTTTACTATACACTTTATCAGAAACCGCCAAGAGCAGATTGAAATGGACATCTGCGGCGGTTTTTGTTATGATAAGAAGAACAGTACAACAAAGGAAGGAATGAAAAAAGATGGAAAAGATGTTAGATCTTATCAGCAGCGAAGTGAAGAAAGCCTTTCGGGCAAACAGCTATGATGAAACGTATGGCAGGGTGACACTTTCCAACCGTCCGGATCTGTGCGAGTACCAGTGCAACGGCGCTATGGCGGCTGCAAAAGAATACAAGTGTGCGCCCTTTATCATATCGGATAAGATTGCGGAGAGCTTAAAAGAGAATCCTATGTTTGAACAAGTGGATTCTGTGAAACCGGGATTTTTAAATTTAAAATTAAACCCAGAATATCTGGCGGAGTATTTGCGGAACATGGCAAAAGATCCAGAACGTCTGGGCTGTGATAAATGTGAGAATCCGAAAACCATTATGATAGATTACGGCGGGCCCAATGTGGCAAAGCCTTTGCATGTAGGACATCTGCGTTCTGCTATTATCGGAGAGAGTGTTAAGCGGATTGGAGCATTCATGGGCCACACTATGATAGGAGATGTTCATCTGGGAGACTGGGGTCTGCAGATGGGACTGATTATCACAGAACTCAAAGAGCGTAAGCCGGATTTAATTTATTTTGATGAATCATATGCTGGAGAATATTCCAAGGATGCGCCTTTTACCATAGGAGAATTGGAAGAAATTTATCCTGCTGCCAGCGGCAGATCCAAGGAGGATGAAGCATATAAAGAGGCGGCAATGCAGGCAACTTATGAACTTCAGCATGGAAGAAAAGGTTATCAGGCTCTGCTGGAACACATTTTAAACGTATCTGTCAGTGATCTCAAACGGAATTATGAGAATTTAAAGGTTTCTTTTGAATTGTGGAAAGGGGAATCAGACGCCCAGCCTTATATCCCGGATATGGTGGAGAAAATGAAAAAGGATGGCTATGCATATATCAGTGAAGGAGCTTTGGTAGTAGATGTGAAAGAAGATACAGATACCAAAGAGATCCCACCCTGCATGATTTTAAAATCAGACGGGGCGTCCCTCTACAACACCACAGATCTTGCAACCATTGTCTGGCGTATGAAAGATTATCATCCAGACGAGATCATTTATGTGGTGGACAAGCGGCAGGAATTGTATTTTACCCAGGTGTTCCGCTGCGCCCGGAAAACAGGATTGGTGGAGCCGGAAACAGAGCTGAAATTTCTGGGATTCGGAACCATGAACGGAAAAGACGGCAAGCCCTTTAAAACCCGGGAGGGCGGAGTTATGCGCCTGGAATACCTGGTGTCAAATATTAATGAGGAAATGTATAAAAAGATTACGGATAACCATACCGTTGAAGAGGAAGAAGGAAAAAAGACCGCAAAAATAGTGGCCCTGTCGGCAATTAAGTATGGAGATTTGTCCAATCAGGCATCCAAGGATTATATCTTTGATGTTGACCGTTTTACTTCCTTTGAAGGAAATACAGGGCCTTATATTCTTTATACGATTGTGAGGATTAAGTCCATCCTGAAGAAATACCAGGCGGCCAGAATGCTCCCAGAAGGGGCAGAGATACTGGCGGCACATTCTGAAAGCGAAAAAGCGCTGATGCTGGAACTCTGCAAGTTTAACAGCATGATGGAAACAGCATTTGAGGAGACAGCGCCGCACAAGGTGTGCGCTTATATCTATGATCTGGCCAATGCATTTAATCGTTTTTATCATGAGACGAAAATTATGTCAGAGCAGGATGAAATGGTACAGGCAGGGTATATCTGTCTTCTGGAGCTGACCAAACGCGCTCTGGAACTCTGTATCAATGTACTTGGATTTGAGGCGCCGGACCGGATGTAATCAGGAAGCAGAATGTGGCTCCATGGTTTCAATCAGGTCGCAGATTTTACTGGCAGCATCCCTGGAGATATGCTTTTTTTGATTCTCAATCATTTGTTCTGATTTCTGGGGATGCTTTCTGAGTTTCTGCCCAAGTACGGCTTGGTGTATGGTGCTTTTTGCAGAAATAGACATACCATTTCTGCGAAAAAAGGCCCGGTTTGCCGTTTCGCATCCTGGAATGGGAGTGGTATGTATCAGGGGAATTCCTGTGACTGCCGCTTCCGTAGAGGATAATCCGCCGGGTTTGGAGTATAGAAGATCGCAAGCGCGCATGTAGAGAGCCATTTCATTGGTAAGGCCTAATACTGTAATTCCAGAAGCTGTGCCAAAGCGGTGGCTCAGTGCATGTTTCAGAGAATCATTTTTACCGCAGATAACGATGATGTGTTCTTGCGATCTGCGGCTAAGCACAAGGTATTTCACCAGTTTTTTTACTTTTCCAGCGCCCATGCTTCCGCCTGCTACCAGACAATATGTCAGATTGGGAGAAAGGCCGAGTTTCTCTCTTGCCTGTTTTTTGGAGAGTGCGGCAGTAAACGAACTGCGGACGGGAATTCCCAGGGGTTTTATTTTAGAGAGAGGGATCCCTCGTCTGGCAAAATTTTTGATAAGCGTACGGTGAGGGATGACGTAATAGTCGCAGTCTGTCTCCTCGGTAAAAGGAATGCAGGCATAATCAGTGGAAATAAAAATGGATTTGGGGCAGGAAATTCCTTTTTTCTTCATAGAGGTGAGAATTTCTGCCGGAAACAAATGAGGGGCAACCAGAACGTCCGCCGGATGTTGGGCGAAACAGGAAGCCATAAGGTCTGACATTCGTTTGTTGGCATAATAGACCGGGGATTTAAAGGGCAGTTTAGTTACGATCATGCCAAGCCAGTAGGCAAAGCCAAATAGTCTGGGCCGTCTCTGGACCAGCTTTACATAACAGGAACCCACATTTTGGGCAATACGGTTTTGGGATAAGTGAAAAGGATCGATCATTTCGGCATGATGCCCTCTGCGTTTTAATTCTTCCAAGACAGCTAATCCGGCAGTATTATGTCCCCCGCCGGTATCACAAGATAATATCAAAATATTCATAATAACTTCACCTTACAATGTTCTTTTTTTTCATCGCAGGTCATCAGTTTGGAAAAGATGGTGCCTGAGATTAATATCATGCCAAAGCGCACGGCAGTTATCTTAATCGTCAGAAAGACAAGAAGCGCCGCACTGGCATAGGAGGCAAGCGTCCGGTAATAGTGCGGAGATATGACCAGAACGGTGGAAAACAGGATAAAGCAGGAGGCAAGCAGCAGTGCAGGGGCCAGGAAGGGATACAAGCCCAGCAGGCAGCCGAAAGATACAGCAATCCCTTTTCCACCCTGAAAGTGATGAAATAGAGGAAATATATGACCGAATACTGGAGCGGCCAGAACCAGGGCAAGGATAAAATCTGCATAATCTGCCTGCCGCAGGAACAGCCATACGGGAAAGAAGCCTTTGGCAAGATCACAGATCAGTGTAAGCATTCCACACAGAAACCCGCCTTCCATAAAAGCATTTGCAGCGCCAGGGTTGTTGTCCCTGGTTCCCTCAGTAATATCTTTACCGCTGATGAGGCGTCCCCAGATTTGTGCATATAATACACTTCCGGAAAGATAGCCTGCCAGCAGATAAAACAGTGTTCTTATCATAATGCCTCCTCCTGCTGTATCCTGAGTTCTGGCGAACTATAAATTGCTTCCATTCCAGCCCCAGTCTGCCACAGTTTCATACTTAATATAAATATGATCTGCGGGAATGTCTAATACATCGTGGAACATAGCACAGATTTCAGAGGTCAGGGCAGAGAAGGCATCCTTATTCTCCCTGCCAAATATTTTTACCTCTACAAATGCTGTAGGTGTGCTGTCGGCCCCGCGGAAATACAGATGATATTCTGGTTCAAACCCGGTCATCAGCCAGCTTTCACTTTTTCCGGGAATCAGGGAAATTGCCTGGCCCAGCCGTGAAACCAGAGTTTTCTCCTGATCTTTTGATAATTTAACGCTTACTTTTGAATTAATAAATGGCATAATGAACCTCCTGTAAAAGTTTTACTTATTATACGTTTTCTTATGTGTTTCTGTCAATTGATTATTTGGAGAGCATGGAAATAGATTTTTGAAAATGATATAAGAATGACTGGTATAACAATTAAATCATTTTGGGAAAACATGGCATTCTTTTCATTCTTGTGGTAGAATAGAACCCAAGAACCAAAATAAGGATGATTTTATTTATGCAGTCAAATGATTTTTCGAAAGGGAAGGTCTGGCAGAATATTCTCGCCCAGTCCATTCCCCTGGCGCTGGCACAGTTTATACAGCTTTTATACAACGTAGTGGACCGTATTTATATCGGCCATTTGCCAGGAGCGGACAGTATGGCGCTGACAGGTATTGGTCTGGCGTTTCCGCTCACTACTCTGGTTGCGGCGTTTACATTTCTGTTCGGTACGGGAGGCACGCCGCTTTTTTCTATTGCAAGAGGCGCCAGGCAGGAGGAACGGGCTGAAAAAATACTGGGCAATACATTTACTCTGCTGCTTAGCACATCCATTGCTCTGTTTTTGCTATGTTATTTCCTGCGCAGGCCCGTCCTCTATTTATTTGGCGCCAGTGATGATTCTTACGTATATGCCGACGCTTATCTGAAAATATACCTGCTGGGGACGCCGTTTTCCATGCTGGCAACAGGGCTGAACGGTTTTATCAATGCCCAGGGATTTCCGCGTATCGGTATGCTCACAACACTTCTGGGAGCCGTATGGAACCTAATTTTAGATCCCCTTTTTATTTTTGGCCTGCATATGGGTGTTGGCGGCGCAGCTCTGGCAACGGTACTGAGCCAGTTTGTATCCTGTATCTGGGTGCTGAAATTTTTAACGGGGAAGAAAGCGCTGCTTTGTGTGAAAAAAGAATATCTGCGGATAGACAGGGCACTTGCAGGAGAAATTACAGCTCTGGGATTGCCCGGGTTTATTATGCAGGGCACCAATTGTCTGGTACAGGTAGTGTGCAATGCAGCGCTGAAAGTTTATGGCGGGGATCTCTATGTGGGAATTATGACAGTGATTAATTCTGCCAGGGAAATTCTGTCTCTGCCAGTGCTGGGCGTCACCAACGGGGCCCAGCCGGTACTGGGGTATAATTACGGCGCGAAAGAATATGAAAAAGTCCGGCAGGGAATCCGGTTTACAGCGATTTCAGGAATTGTTTATACGCTGCTGGCATGGCTGTTTGTAATTCTATGTCCGCACCTGCTGTTGTCTGTGTTTACGGAAGAACCAGCTATGATACAAGCCGGGACAGGGGCGCTGCGATTGTATTTTTTCGGCTATTTTTTCATGGCGTTCCAGTTTACAGGACAGTCGGCGTTTACAGCGCTGGGTTATTCTTCTCATGCGATCTTTTTTTCTTTACTGCGCAAAGCGGTGATTGTTGTGCCCTTGACGCTGCTGCTGCCAAGGCTTGGAACTGGCGTAAACGGCGTGTTTCTTGCAGAGCCGGTTTCTAACGCTGTGGGAGGAGTGGCATGTTTTATGACCATGTATTTTGTACTTTACCGGAAATTAAGAAGTTTACAAAAGGAAAGTCAGGATTAAGGAAGCGGATTCAGCCGGCAGGCTCAAAAAGAAAGCAGGAAGATAAGGTATTTTTCGTTACTTTTCATGGAGTGGGGAAATATGTGATAATTGGTTGTTCAAAATGCCGAAATTAAAAAGTGCAGCGTTTATATTTATTGACAAAGCAGAAGAATAAAAATATATTTATAAAAGGGAGTGCCGTCAACTAATAGTTCTCCCAAACTTAAAATTAGGAGGTTGCAAAATTGAAAAAACGAATACTTTCAATTGTTTTAGCAGTGTGCTTATTCATTTCTTACCATTCAGTGGCACAGGCATGGCAGGAAGAACCTTTGCAGCAGGAGGATGTCTTTGCGGCGGCGTCCGCATCCAGTCTGGAGGCTGGTGATAGTACAATCCCAGCGCCAGCGGAAGTCTATGAGGCCATGATCGCACTAAAAAGTCGGGATGGGTATAGGGAAGGAACCGTCTGGACGAACGATGAACCTTATTCGGATTCAAAGGGGTATTATCATTGGAAAGGCGGGCTCATTGATGGGAAGAGGATTAGCGCCGTGGGCTGCGTAGCCTTTGCTTTTATTCTCAGCGATGAAGCATTTGGCAGCCTGCCAGCCAGGATGTACGCACAAGGTGAGTTTACGTTTGAGAATATAAAAGCCGGAGATATCCTGCGGGTAAACAATGACGCCCATACTGTGATTGTACTTGAGGTCAATGATGCGGGCCTTGTTGTTGCAGAAGGAAATATCAGCACCGGGGACCATAAAGGTAAGGTTCACTGGGGTAGGGCAATCTCTAAGGAAGAGGTGATGAGCAGCGCCAGCCATTATATTACCCGCTATCCAGAAGGCTATATCCCGCCAGACGATCCAGAGGCCAATGTATCAATTGCCAGAGGAACTCTTGACGGAGGGCTTGCCTGGAATCTGACGAAGGCGGGTACGCTGACCATTTCCGGTCAGGGAGCTATGCCGGATTTCAGCAGCGCCGAAGAACAGCCGTGGAGCAATAACAGCGGCCAAATCCGAAAGGTTGTTATTGAGAATGGCGTTACCACCATCGGTTCCTGCGCTTTTTGGAACTGCGGGATTTTTAGTGCGGAGATTTCCCCTAGTGTGACAGCCATTGGAAACAATGCTTTCTATGGTTCTTCGCTTATTTCTGTGACCATTCCCTCCAGTGTGGCAGCTATCGGTGACAGCGCTTTTTGTCAGTGCCAAAATCTTAGTTCGGCGGTTATTTCGGAAGGAGTGAAAAGCATAGGCCAAAATGCTTTTCGTGCTTGCACTCGTCTCACCTCTATAGCCTTGCCAGCCAGTGTGGAGGAGATTGGACCCGCTGCGTTTTTTCAATGCCAGGATCTGAAAAGCGCGGTGTTTGCTCCTGGCAGCAAGCAGGTAAAATTGGGCGACAACATGTTTATGCAATGCTATTATCTGATGAGTGTAACACTGCCAAAGAATATAGACCGAATTGGTGAGGGTATGTTTCAGAATTGCCTGATGCTTGCCGAAATTGAAATTCCGCAGGGAGCAGAGAGTATCGGAGCTTCAGCATTTGCTTCCTGCTCTAGGCTGACTGCTGTCGTAATTCCAGACAGTGTAACGTCAATTGGGGTAGCGGCATTTGCATCTTCTGCTCTGACGGATATATACTTTACAGGCACTGAAGCACAGTGGAACAGTGTAGGGAAACTAGGTGATACGGCAGCGGCGGTGTCAAAGGCGGCTGTACATTATAACTACATTCCTCCCGCCAAGCCCGATCCAGATGATGACGGAGACAATAATAACAACGGAGACAATACAGGAGGCAGCATTCATATCTCCAAGGCGGACGTGGTATTGGCTAATACAAGCTTTACATATGACGGAACAGCCAAGACTCCGTCGGTAACTGTAAAGATAGATGGTAAAACATTAGTTTTAAATACAGATTATACAGTCTCTTATAGTAACAATATCGAAGCAGGAACAGCTAAGGTAACCGTTACGGGCAGGGGAAATTATACTGGCAGCAAGACGGCCAGCTTTACAATAACAACGGCGGCTGATCAGAACCCAGCCACATCCATTACCTGTAAGAAAACAGTATATAAGGTTGTATATGGCGCAAAATCATTCAAGATTAATGCATCATCCAAGAGTAAGATGACCTTTACAAGTTCCAAGCCAAAGGTTGCTGCTGTGAATAAGGATACCGGAATGGTAGCCATCAAAAATACCGGAACTGCCGTCATAACCATTAAGGCAGGGAACGTATCTAAGAAGGTGACGGTTAAGGTAAGCCCGAAGAAGCAGACAGTAAAGGCAGTAAAAGCAGCAAAGGGCAAAAAGCTGTCCGTGAAATGGGCAAAGGATAAGATGGCGTCAGGGTATCAGGTTCAAATAAGCACGGATAAGAAATTTAAGAAAAATGTGAAATATAAGAATTTGGCAAAGAATTCTTACGTGTTCACAAAGCTGAAAGCAGGCAGGAAGTATTATGTAAGCGTGCGCAGTTATAAGAAGTCCGGCAAAGAGACTTTATATGGGACATGGAGTAAAGTAAAATTGAGCAGTAAGATTAAGAAGTAAATGCAGAAATAAAAGAATATATTCCTTTTAATGGAGTATCTTGTTTTTTGAGGATGGCCGCCCAGTTTGTAAAAAAGCTGGGCGGTTAATTTTCGCTGCTTCCGATGGCAGTTTCGGGATGGAAACAAGTCCGGCGGCAGTTGCATATATTTGTAAAAAGAGTTAAGATAAATGAGGAATTGCGTTGTGATGTTTGGAAAAGGAGAAGACACATGATACTGGTTACCGGAGGAGCGTTTCAGGGAAAACGGAAATTTGCAGAGGATCTGGCCTGCAGGAAAAAGAAAGGCCAAAATCCGGCTGAAATTGTGGAACCGCAGGCTGTAACAGTAAACGGAGAGAGCGGGGACTGGCATCAGTTCCAGAATGCGGATGTAATTGCGGGGATTCATCAGTGGGCTGAAAAACTGATGGAGACAGGAAAGGATCCTTTTGCCATGGTACAGGAGCTTTTGGAAGCCAATCCCAGTGCAGTAATTACTCTGGATCAGATGGGCTGCGGCGTAGTTCCAGTGAAAGCTTCTGACCGCCAGTATCGGGAGATGGTGGGAAGAATCGGCTGCATGTTAGCGGAGCAGGCAGAAGAAGTATATCTTATAAATTGTGGGATTGCCAGGAAAATTAAATAGAGGAGCACAGAATGGGTAAAGTGATTTTGATTGTAGAAGATGATAATGATATCAGCCAGATGTTAAAAGAGCTCCTTGCTGGTCAAGGATATGAGACTGTGCAGGCATTTTCTGGAACAGAGGCGCTGCTTTGCATGGAAAAACAGAAAATGGACGGGGTGATTCTGGATTTGATGCTGCCAGGGATGGCGGGAGAGGAGGTTCTCTGTGCCATCAAGGAGACATATCCAGAGACCAGCGTGATTGTCTCTTCTGCCAGGGATGACGTGCAGACCAGGGTATCCCTTCTGCGTGCCGGTGCGGATGATTATCTCATTAAGCCCTTCGACACGGAGGAACTGCTTGCAAGACTGGAGGCAGTGCTCAGGCGCAGCGCAGAGACAGGAAAACAGCGTGATTTGGCTAATCAGGAAGAAGTGCTGGAATATAAAAATATCAGGATTTATCCAGAAAATCTCCTGGTCCAGGTATCTGCTCAGGAGGTATCTTTGACCAAGAGAGAATATTTGATTTTAGAGCTTTTGATGCGTTATCCAGGAAAAGTATTTACCAGAAGCAATATTTATGAATCTGTCTGGAAAGAAGAATTTCTGGGAGAGGAGAATGCCGTAAACGTGCATATTAGCAATATCCGGCAGAAACTTGCAAAAATCTGTCCGGATGAGACTTATATTCAGACGGTATGGGGCATTGGGTTTAAAATGAAGTAGCGCAAAACTTTATACTTTCTTTCATAATTACCTAAGATTTCTAAAAACTTCATTGTTATACTGTATATTGTCAGCGGAAGGCAAAGGTTACAGGAGGAATAGTATGGAGTATGTGTTAAACACCGATGGGATTACAAAAATATATGGAAACCATACCGTGGTGGATCATGTAGATATGCATGTGAGAAAAGGAGATATTTACGGATTTATTGGAAAAAACGGCGCAGGAAAAACCACGTTTATGCGCATTGTGTCAGGTCTTGCATCCCCGGCGTCAGGAACCATGGAACTGTTTGGCTCCCGGGAGCTGGAAAAACAGCGTCAGAGGCTGGGAACCTTGATTGAGCAGCCTGGGCTTTATGGAACCATGACCGCCAAGGAAAATATGGAGGTTGTACGCAGAAGCTACGGTATTACCAACAGCCATGCAGTGAATGAAATGCTGGAATTTGTGGGGCTTTCCCAGGCAGGAAAGAAAAAGGTGAAAAATTTTTCCCTGGGCATGAAACAGAGGCTTGGAATTGCAATTGCACTGTTTCGGAATCCGGATTTCCTGATATTGGATGAGCCCATCAACGGACTGGATCCTGAGGGCATTAAGGAAATGCGGGATCTCCTGCTGAAGCTAAACCAGGAAAAACAGATTACTATTTTAATATCCAGCCATATTTTGGGGGAATTGTCTAAGATTGCCACCAGATACGGGATTATTAAAGAAGGAGTCTTGATTGAAGAATTTCAGGCTGGGGAATTAAAGAGCAGGTGCAGAAGATGTGTGAAGCTTGTGGTGGATGATGCAGAACTTGCCGCCGCAGTTTTGGAAGATAAATGCCATATCGTCAACTTTGACGTGCCAAAGGCAGGCGTTTTACGGGTATTTGACAGAATTGAAGATTCCTGGGAAATCAATCGGGATCTGATTCAGGAAGGCGTGCGCGTGAAAGAAAGTTATCTTGCAGGACAGGATCTGGAAGGATATTTTATGGATTTGCTGGGAGGTGAATCAAATGTTTAATTTACTCAGTGCAGAATTTTATAAATTAAGAAAGAGTAAAGGAATTCTTTTGGGGCTTTTGGCAGCGGCGCTTTTGGTTCTGCTGCTCTACGGTTCTCTTGTTATGATAGATAAAATTAATCAGGGGGAACTTGCAAACGGGACTAACGGGGTTATGGTATTTCACAACGGCGAACCTGCAGAATCTGACGGTACAGCAGAATCTATGATGGAACAGGTGGGAGTAATTGGCGTGATTCAGCAGATGTTTGGAGGCCATTTTGTGGGCATGATACTTGCCGTGCTTGTCAGTATGTTTGTAATACGGGAATTTGGCAGCGGCGCCGTCAAGAATCTGGTGGGCAAAGGGTATCCCAGGGCAGTAATTTTCCTGGCAAAGATGCTGGCTGTGATGGTGCTTACACTGATATTTCAGGCGGCAGTGCTTGCAATAACCATAGGTATGGGGCTTCCCTTTATGGGACAAGAGATGTTTTCAGCCACTGTCTGGAAAGACGCTGTGATCTATGCAGGCTTTCAGCTTCTGTTTGGGACGGTAATCGCTATGTTTTTTATGCTGGTGGGAGAACTGGCCAGGAATCTTGCAGCAGGCATTGCCGTGAGTATTGGCGTTCTGATGTTTTCAACAACTCTTACGGCAGGACTGGATCTTGTATTTCATGGGCTGAATTTCCAGCCTTCAGATTACTGGGTTCTGGATTTAATGTCTGACTGTCCTGTGAAAGATTTTTCCTCAGAATTTATAGTTCGGGGCATATTGGTATCTATCGTATGGTTTTTCATTGCAGCCGTTTTGGGTATTGTGCATTTTCAAAAAGCGGATGTAAAGTAGCGGGGGAGTATGGAAAAAGGTTTTATGCTTCTGGCAGTGATTTTTGGGACAGCGGCGGCGGCGCTGCTGCTGCGCCTTTTGCGCTACCGGAAACAAATCGATCATATCAGAACACAATTGGAGTTTTTAAAGGCAGAGGAAAGCAATTATTTGCTGACCTCTGTTTGTGCTGTGGGAAAAACGGGAGAACTTATCAATATTCTGAACGATGTGATTGAGGATTTAAGACAGAAACAGCGGAGGCTGCGGAATGTGAATCAGAACTATCGGGAGAGCATCACCAGTATTTCCCATGATATCCGCACGCCCCTGACTTCGGTAAAAGGATATGTTCAAATGCAGAAGAGAACAGATATCCCAGAGGAGAAGAAAGCAGAGTATTTAGGGGTTGTGGAACGCAGGCTTAAGGAACTTGGGGAAATCTTAAACCAGCTTTTTGAGTATGCAAGGATTGAAGCTGGAGAATTTCCATTAACTCTCGAGCGGATGAATGTCTCAAATCTTTTTACCGAAATTATTTCTCTGTTCTATGAAGATTTTTCCGGGAGGGGGTTAGAACCGCAGGTTGAGGCAGCCGGTGGGGCATTGTATGTACAGGCGGACAGGAATGCATTTTCCAGAATATTGGAAAATTTGATCCGGAACGCATTGGTGCATGGGAAGGGAAATTACTGCTTTTCCCTGAAGTCATATAAGGGCTGTGCAGTCATTTCTATTTCCAACGACACGGATCAGATTGAAGAAAATGATCTTCCTTTGATTTTTGAGCGTTTTTATACCACAGATCTTTCCAGAAGTCGCAGGACAACAGGATTGGGACTTGCCATTGCCAAAGAGTTCACAGAACAGATGCAGGGAAACATAACTGCGTCTTTGCACCGGGGGTATTTTACGGTGGAGATATGTTTTCCGTTGTTGTGTCATAAGGAATGCAGCAATATTACAGAAGGGGATCGGACATGATATAAAACAAAGTTTTACAATAATTTTATATTTTTTACCAGAAAAATTTATGACTTTTTTCCTAAAGTTTGTTATAATAATTCGGAGGATTTGGCCTCATATTATTGTCTTGCAGGAGGACAAAAGATTTTATGACAGATGAAGAGTATTATACGTTTATTCAGCCCTATGAGGATGCCAAGGAGGTTCTGCTTGCCAGGCTTCATGTGCTGAAGCATAATTTATATGAAGTTTCGGCAGGCCAGCCCATACATAATATCCAGAGCCGGATAAAAAAGAAAAAGAGTATGGAAGATAAGCTGCGGAAGAAGGAAAAAGAATCCACAGTGATGAATGCCAAGGATTATCTCCAGGATATTGCGGGAGTGAGGGTAATCTGCTACTTTGTGGATGATATTTATAATCTGGTGGATGCGTTAAAGAGGCAGTCAGATTTAATTGTAGTCCGAGAAAGTGATTATGTAAGGGAACCCAAACCTAATGGCTACCGCAGTTATCATGTGATTGTGGGAATTCCGGTGTACTGTCTGGACGGTATGGAATATTTTCCGGTAGAGATTCAATTCCGCACTATGTCCATGGATTTTTGGGCCAGTATGGAACATCGGATCTTATATAAAAAGAGAATGCGCAGCGGCAGGGAAAAGGTGGCGGAAGAATTAAGAGAATATGCAGATATGCTGGTGGAAATTGAGAGCCGCTTTGAACTGTACAGTGAAGGAAAGCAGATACAGGAGCGGGAAAAGGCCCAAAGCAATTTAGAACGGGGAGCGTAATATGAATTTTTTCATGTATTCCTGGATGGCGTTGTTTCTGGGGATTTGGCTGGATTTTTTTCTGGGAGATCCCCAGGGGTGGGGTCATCCAGTGATGGCAATCGGCTGGCTGATTGAACGTTTGGAATTATTAATGAGAAAGGTATGCCCGAAAACCAGGACGGGAGAACATCTGGCAGGTTTTTTGCTGACTGTGCTGACGGTGGGAATTTCTACGCTCCTCCCAGCGGGTGCGCTTATGCTGTGTTATAAATTCCATCCCGCAGCAGGAATCCTGCTGGAAGGGATGATGTGCGGGACCCTGCTTGCCGGAAGATCGTTAAAGACAGAGAGCATGAAAGTGGCTTCAGCGCTGGAACAGCAGGGACTGGCCGCTGGCAGGAAGGCAGTTTCCATGATTGTGGGACGGGATACAGAGCGGCTGGACGAGGCGGGAGTCGTGCGTGCGGCTGTGGAGACGGTTGCAGAGAATACCTCAGATGGAGTGATTGCCCCCTTGCTGTTTATGGCGTGTTTTGGGGGAACTGGAGGTTTTTTCTACAAGTCGGTGAATACCTTGGATTCTATGATTGGATATAAAAATGACGCCTATCGTTATTTTGGGACAGCGGCGGCAAAACTGGACGATTTTGTGAATTTTATTCCAGCCAGAATCAGTGCGGCGGCAATGCTTGCCGCCTGTAAATTATGCGGGATGGACAGCAGAACTGCCTGGAGGATTTACCGGAGAGACAGGCGTAATCATGCCAGCCCCAATTCTGCACAGACAGAGGCGGTGATGGCGGGAGCCTTGAACATACAGCTTGCGGGAGATGCATGGTATTTTGGGCAAAAATACCAGAAGCCTTTGATTGGAGATGATATCCGGCCCATAGAACGGGAAGATATTGCCAGAAGTACCCGTCTGATGTACGCAGCATCATTTTTGGCAGCGGCGGCTGCATTGGCAGTGAAAGCGGGGATCATTTTTCTGATTTTATATTTTTAGAAGTGGAGCATAGAGAGGCAAAGCAAAAGGAAGTGAACGTATGGCCAGGACAGTTTGATAAGGTAATGAAATTAAATGTAAACGCCATTTTTTACGCAGTGCAGCCGGCAGTGAAGATCATGAAAGAACAGGGGGAGGATGTATTTTAAATACCAGTTCTATGGTCAGCATTTCCGGTCAGCCCGGCGGCGCGGCTTATCCCACAAGTAAATTTGCAGTCAATGGACTGACCCTCTCTTTGGCAAGAGAACTTGGACCCAGCAATATCTGCGTAAACGCAGCGGCGCCTGGGATTACAAAGACAGATATGGTGGCTGCCCTTCCAGACGCCATGATTCAGCCCCTGATTAAGACGATTCCCCTCCGCAGAGTTGGGGAACCGGAGGATGTTGCTCCTTGTTTCATATTAGTTGGAAAAATCTTTCAAAATATTTCGTTTCATTTCAAATAATTTATCGGAAAGATCCACATACACTTTGCTTGGATTGGCAAAACGTTTTGTCTCATTCCAGAGGGTGTTTTTCTCCTGTTCACAGTATTTTTGCATTTCCATAACGCTGGGAGACTGATAGACGCACCGTCCCTGATCGAAAATCTGGACAGGAAGCCTGCGCATTTGGTAAGTGCCGCCCTTTAAGCTGGTGGATTTCCATGTCTCGATAGGATCAAAGATCCGGAGGTCTTTTTCGCAGTCAAAAGTTTCTCCTTCCAGGCAGATCAGATCGGCTTTGATTTTGCCGGAACTCTTTTCATAAATACGGTAAATCGTCTTATTACCTGGATTTGTGACTTTTTCACTGTTCTCTGAGAGCTTGATTTTCGGGACAAATTCCCCCTGCTGGTTCTTGATTGCCGCAAGCTTGTATACGCCGCCGAACGCAGGGCAGTTCTTAGAAGTAATCAGATTTGTTCCCACGCCCCAGGAGGTAATTGCCGCTCCCTGTGCTTTTAAATTTTCAATTAAGTATTCGTCCAGGTCATTGGAGGCGGAAATTATGGCGTCTTGAAAGCCTGCGCCGTCCAGCATTTTCCGGGCGCGTTTGGAGAGATAGGCAAGGTCTCCGCTGTCCATGCGGATGCCGTAATTTTTAAGGACAACGCCTTTTTCCCGCAGTTCCTGAAAGACCCGGATGGCATTGGGAATGCCGGATTTTAAGGTATCATAAGTGTCCACCAGCAGGATACAGGCAGAGGGGTAAGATTCTGCGTAAGTTTTAAAAGCTGTGTATTCATCCGGAAAGCTCATAATCCAGCTATGGGCGTGGGTGCCCTTGACTGGAACGTTAAACAGTTTGCCGCAGAGGACGTTGGAGGTGCCGCAGCAGCCGCCGATCACTGCGGCCCTGGCGCCATAGACCCCGGCGTCCGGTCCCTGGGCGCGCCGCAGGCCAAATTCCATAACCCCGTCTCCCTGCGCCGCATAACAGACTCTTGCCGCCTTGGTGGCGATGAGACTTTGATGATTTAAGATATTTAGAATAGCTGTTTCTACAAGCTGCGCTTCCATGATGGGCGCAATCACTTTCACCAGAGGTTCCCTGGGAAAAATGACGGTGCCTTCAGGGATGGCATAGATATCCCCGGAGAAGCGGAAATTTTCAAGATAGGAAAGAAAATCATCCTCAAACATTCCCAAAGATTTCAAATAGGCAAGATCCGAATGGTCAAAATGAAGATGTTCGATATATTCAATGATTTGGGCAAGCCCGGCGCAGACGGCATAGCCGCCCTGGTCTGGGTTGGTCCGGTAAAATGCGTCAAATACAACGGTGTCATGGTTTCCGGTTTTAAAATAGCCCTGCATCATGGAAAGTTCATAAAGATCCGTCAGCAGAGACAGATGCTCTGTATTCATAATTGATAGCTCCTTTCGTGGACGGTTTTTCCTATTCTAACATATTTTTTCAAAAAATCCACACGGAGATTGTGATTTATTTGTGATTTGTGGCAGGGAAGCCTTTCCAATTGCAGCAAAATGTGCTATCCTTAATTACTGTGAAGTAAAAACAGTATTATATTTTGTGAAAGAAAGGTAAATTATATGAAGAAAAAATTGATAGTACTGCTGCTGGCTGTATGCACAATGGCTCTGGCAGGCGGCTGCGGAAACAAAAAAGAGGATAGTAAAACCCAGGAGAACACACAGGAAGAGACCGGGGACGATACCCAGGGGTCATCCACAGTGAGTAAACCGGAACAGATAGATTATGATGTGGAAAAATGTGTCCAGTTGGGAGATTATATGGGCCTGGAAGTTACCCTGGGCAGTTATGATGTGACAGATGCAGATGTGAAAACTCACATTGAAAGTATGCTGTCTTCCTATCCTTATTACAAGGATACAGATAAGACGACGGTAGAAGAGGGAGACATTGCCAATATTGACTATGAAGGATTAAAAGACGGCGTGGCTTTTGACGGCGGAACGGCACAGGGTGCAAACCTGGAAATTGGTTCTGACAGTTTTATCGACGGATTTGAGGACGGGCTTATCGGCAAAAAAGTAGGAGAGAAGGTGGCCTTGGATCTGACATTTCCTGAAGACTATGGAAACACGGAGCTGGCAGGCCAGGCGGTGGTATTTAATGTGACTGTCAATAAGATTGTTGAAAAAGTAGATATGACTTTTGATACCATGACAGACAAGTATGTGGCAAGTAATTTTGTGTCTCAGGGCTATAATACGGTAGAAGAAATGAAGAAGGGCGTCCGGGAACAACTGGAGAGCAACAATGCCACAAATAAGGAGACAGATACCCAGCAGGCGCTGTTTGAAAAGCTGCGGGAAACCTGTAAGGTAGAAGTGCCGCAAGATTTAATGGATGCAAGAGTGAAAGAATATAAGGAGCAGATGAAAGCGAATGTAGAAGCCAATGGCATGACCATGGAAGATTATTATACCCAGATGGGCGCCACGGAAGATGACTATAATGCGCAGGTACAGCAGATGATCCAGCAGAGCCTGGAGAACCAGCTTCTTCTGGAAGCCATTGCCAAGAAGGAGAATATTGAGTCTGATGAAGAAGGCTATGCAGAGTATAAGAAGAGCATCGTGGCAGATTTTGGCTATGAGAACGAAGAAGCGCTGATTAACCAGTATGGCGAAGATTATGTAAAAAATGCCTATGTCAGTGATAAGACCATGGATATTCTGATCGACAATGCCAAGATTAGCTATGAAGAACAGGCGTCCAAAGACAGTGAGGATTCTGAAAAAGAGAAGAAAGAATCAACGGACAGTAAGGAGTCCAAAAAAGAAAAGAAAGACGCTGCAGATGGTGAGAAATCTGCAGAAGAATAGGAAGGACAGACAAGGAGAAGAGCTATGGAATTGATTAATATCAAAGATCTGTATCGGAAAAAGGAAGAATATCTGGATCAGGAGGTAAGTATCGGCGGGTGGGTCAGAAGCATCCGCAATTCTAAAAATTTCGGGTTTATTGTGGTAAATGACGGAACATTTTTTGAACCGCTTCAGGTGGTTTACCATGACGGGCTTTCCAATTTTGCAGAAGTGGAAAAATTAAATGTAGGGGCGGCCATTCTTGTAACAGGAAAACTGGTTGCAACTCCAAAGGCCAAGCAGCCTTTTGAAATTCAGGCAGAAGAAGTGGTGATTGAGGGAAAATCCACGCCGGATTATCCCCTGCAGAAGAAACGCCATAGTTTTGAATATCTGCGTACAATCTCTCATTTAAGGCCCAGGACCAATACCTTTGAGGCAGTATTCCGGGTGCGCTCCCTGATTGCCTATGCCATTCATAAGTTTTTCCAGGAGAGAGATTTTGTCTATGTGCACACGCCGCTGATTACTGGAAGCGACTGTGAGGGCGCGGGAGAGATGTTCCAGGTAACAACACTGGATTTGGACAATATACCAAAGAATGAAGACGGAACGGCAGATTTTTCCAAGGATTTCTTTGGCAAGCCCACAAACCTTACGGTGAGCGGGCAGTTGAACGGAGAATCCTACGCTATGGCCTTTAAAAATATCTATACCTTTGGGCCCACGTTCCGTGCAGAAAATTCCAACACCACCAGACATGCTGCGGAATTCTGGATGATTGAGCCGGAGATTGCATTTGCGGATTTGAAAGATGATATGATTCTTGCAGAAAGTATGCTGAAATATATTATTAACTATGTGCTGGAACATGCGCCGGAAGAGATGCAGTTTTTCAATAATTTTGTGGACAAGGGGCTTCTGGAGCGTCTGAAACATGTGGCAGATTCAGAATTTGCTCATGTGACCTATACGGAAGCAATTGAAATTCTGGAGAAAAACAACGATAATTTTGAATATAAGGTAACCTGGGGAGCGGATCTTCAGACAGAGCATGAACGTTATCTGACCGAAGAAGTCTTCAAACGTCCGGTCTTTGTTACAGATTATCCAAAGGAGATTAAAGCGTTTTATATGAAACTGAATCCGGATGACAAGACGGTTGCAGCCGTAGACTGTTTAGTGCCTGGAATCGGAGAGATCATCGGGGGAAGCCAGAGAGAAGATGATTATGAGAAATTGTGCCAGAGGATGGATGAATTAGGACTGAATAAGGAAGACTATGACTTCTATTTGGATCTGCGCAAATATGGATCTGCCAGACATGCAGGTTTTGGTTTGGGATTTGAGAGGTGCGTGATGTATCTGACAGGTATGACCAATATCCGCGACGTTGTTCCTTTCCCAAGAACGGTGAATAATTGTGAGCTATAATTGACAAACAGGAGGCTGTGCACTATGTTCTAGTGCCCAGCCTCCGGCTCCATTTGAGATATGGATTTCATAAATCTGTCCCGGATAGAAGCGTGTATGTCTTCTCCCAGCAGAGGAAGATGTTCCGAGGGTATCATGCCACCGGCCATAGATGGGTGCCCTCCGCCGCTGCCCCAGCCGTGGAGGGCATTTGCAATGAGATTCCCGGCATGAATCTGCTCTTGCTCACTGCGGATAGAGAAGCGGATGCCGTCCGTCTGAAGGCCGTAGATAACAGCAATATCCACAACATCCAAGGACAAGATAAAGTCTGAAATAATGGCTATCAGGGCTTGGGCGCAGTGAAAGGGAATATAGGCAAAGCCTGTCCGGTCAAAAATCTGTATATTCTGAATGGCTGCGCCGTAAGCCTGCAGATCGTCAAATTCCATGGTATTGCTGTACATAGTAGTCACTAATTTCCAATCTGCATGTTTGAAGAGAAAGGAAAGCATTTCTAAATCCAGTTCAGTTGCCCCGCGGGTAAAATCAGCCGTATCCATTTTAATGCCATAGGCTAGGGCGGCAGCGCACGCAGGAGTAAGAGGTGTGTCTGTGCTCTGGAAATAAGAGGCAATGATAGAGGAGCAGGAACCGGCAGGGCGAATATCCTGATACTTGTATTCATAGGGAAAAAATATGGGATGGTGGTCAATACACCCCACCTCATCACCAATGAAATCGGTTACATTACTGTTATTTTTCTGAGAGTCAACTAATACAATAGAATCGTCTTCTGTCATATTATGCAGTTTATTTTTTGAAAACATGGTAATCTCGAAAGTTTCCAGCATTTTTTTTGCGCTGAGGCGGTCAATTTTCCCGTCATAACACAAGTCGGCGGAAATACCGTGGCAGGAGAAAAACTGCTGAAGCCCGAACGCGCTGGCAATGGCGTCTGGGTCAGGAAAGTTGTGGGTCTGGATATATACAGTATGATTTTTTAACAATTCTATTAAAGACAATGGGTTCATATCAGTTTCCCTTCTTTTTGCAAAATATAATTTGGGCAGCGCCTGTTCTACATCTTATCATATTTTCTTGAAAAAGTCATTATATTTTGCTATGATGCAGGGAGGGAAAAAGGCAGAAGGGAAGAGAAATGTCTGGAAAAAATTATAAAATGATTATAGAATATGACGGCTCCCGCTACAAAGGGTGGCAGAGCCAGAAGAGCACAGACGTAACTATACAGGGAAAGTTAAACAGCGTATTTACAGCGCTGGAAGGAAGTCCTGTAGAAGTGCAGGGAGCCGGCAGGACGGACGCCGGGGTACATGCGGCGGGCCAGGCTGCAAGTGTGCACCTTACGGTAAATATGGAGCCAAGAGAGATTCAGGAGTATGCCAACCATTATCTGCCGGAGGACATCGGCATTTTAGAGGTAACAGAGGTTCCAGAACGGTTTCATGCCAGATTATCAGCCGTAAAGAAGACGTATTGTTACCGGATTTTTAACGACGGCGGTTCCAATGTATTTGAGAGAAAATGGATGTATCAGATAAAAGAACCTCTGGATCTTCTGGCAATGCGCCAGGGGGCTCAGTATTTGCTGGGAACCCATGATTTTGCAGGTTTCTGCGCCCGGGCAAAGAAAAAGAAGTCTACCATACGGACGATTTACCGCCTGGATATTCTGCAGAATGGCAAAGAGGTTGATATTGTGATTACTGGCGATGGCTTTTTGCATCATATGGTGCGGATTCTTGCAGGCACGCTGGTAGAAGTAGGGCTTGGAAAGAGGAGGCCTTTGGAAATTGCCGCGATTTTGGATGCGGGGGTCAGGGAGCGGGCAGGCGTTACGATTCCGGCAAAAGGGCTGGTACTCTGCAGTGTAGAATATAAGAAGGATGACGGAATATGGAACAATGGGTAGTGTCTGCCAAAAAGGCAGATTTTAAAGGGATTGCAAAGCAGTTTGGAATTGACCAGGTGACTGCAAGAATTATCCGGAACCGGGATGTAGTGGGGGAACAGGCGTTAAAGGAATATCTTTCCGGGACCTGGAAGGATCTCCATGATCCAAGACAGATGAAGGATATCACACGGGCGTCAGGGCTGCTGCAGAATAAGATAAAAGAGAATCGGAAGATTCGGATTCTGGGGGATTATGATATTGACGGAGTACAGTCCGTTTATATCCTGTACTCTGCCCTGAGCCGCTTAAAGGCACAGGTGGATTATGAGATTCCTGACAGAATTGCAGACGGCTATGGCGTCAATGAACGCTTGATCCGGCAGGCAGCCTCGGAGGGAATTGATACGATTTTGACCTGTGATAATGGGATTGCGGCGTATCAGGAGATTGTCCTTGCTAAGGAACTTGGGCTCACCGTAATTATTACAGATCACCATGAAGTGCCGTATGAAGAGGGCGGAGATGGAAACCGGATTTATCAGATTCCTCCTGCTGATGCAGTGGTAAATCCCAAACAGCCGGATTGTCCCTATCCTTTTAAGAGCCTGTGCGGCGCGGCGGTGGCCTTTAAATTAATTCAGGTCTTATACCAGGATTTAGGAATCTCAGAAACAGAAGCATTTGCGTATTTGGAAAATGCAGCTTTTGCCACGGTAGGAGACGTAATGGATCTCCAGGGAGAAAACCGTATCTTAGTAAAAGAAGGCTTAAAGGCGCTGAACCACACGAAAAATTATGGAATACGCGCACTGACAGCGCGCAGCAAGATTCCGCCAGGGGGCATCAATGCTTATCATATTGGATTTGTTCTGGGGCCCTGCCTGAATGCCAGCGGGCGGCTGGATACAGCAAAGCGTGCTCTTGGGATGCTGCTGGCGGAGGATACATATCAGGCAGAAGAGTATGCAGGCGACTTATATGATTTGAATGTGAGCCGCAAGGAGATGACGGAACAGGGGGTTTTACAGGCCCGGGAGCTGGTGGAGCAGACAGAACTGAAAAATGATAAGGTACTGGTTATTTATCTTCCAGACTGCCATGAAAGCCTGGCGGGGATTATTGCAGGGCGAATCCGGGAACAATATCACAGGCCAGTGTTTGTACTCACCAAATCAGAAGAAGGAGTCAAAGGTTCTGGGCGCTCCACTGAACAGTATTCCATGTATGAAGAGATGTCAAAGTGTAAGGAATTGTTTCTGAAATATGGGGGCCATCCCATGGCGGCGGGTTTATCTCTCCCAGAAGAACATGTGGATTTGTTCCGTCAGAGATTAAATGAACTTACCACCCTGACCGATAATGATTTAAGGGGAAAAGTTGTGATAGACGTCCCCATGCCTCTGGATTACATTACCAGGGAATTGATTCAGGAGTTCAATATTTTAGAGCCTTTTGGGAAAGCAAATGAGAAACCATTGTTTGCAGACAGGAACATACAGATTCTATCCATGAGGATTTTGGGAAAGAACCGCAATGTTTGCAGAATGCAGATAAGGAGCGCGGGAGGCAGCAATTTTACGGCGGTGTATTTTGGGCAGGTGGAAGAACTGTTATCCTTTTTAAGAGAGAAATATGGCAGCGGCGCCCTGGAACAGGCCCTTGCCGGGAAAGACAGCGGGATGCTGGTGTCTTTTGTGTATTACCCAGAACTTAATGTTTATAACGGCCGTGAGAGTATTCAAATTGTGGTAAAGAAATATAGATAGGGCAGGAATTGTCCAGAAAGGACAGAACGTATGAAGAAGAAAGAGTTTACCTTTTCGTCGGCAGATGGAACAAACAGGATCCATGCAGTTCTGTGGAAGCCAGACCAGGGAAAGAACTTAGGCATTCTGCAGATCAGCCATGGAATGATAGAGTATATTGAACGTTATGAGGATTTTGCAGAATTTTTGACGGATAAAGGATTTCTGGTTGTGGGAAATGATCATCTTGGTCATGGCAGGTCCGCGGCCTCCCAGGAAGACTGGGGATATTTTGCACCCAGAAAGGGCAGTGATCTGGTGGTAGAAGATTTAAACCGTCTCCGAAGAATGGTTCAGAAAAAATATACTGAGCTCCCTTATTTTATGCTGGGACACAGCATGGGTTCCTTTCTTTTGAGGAAATATTTGTCCAAATATGGGAAAGGACTGTCAGGGGCAATTATTATGGGAACCGGGAGCCAGCCGGATTCTGTGGTACAGGCAGGAAAGGCGCTGTGTGTAATTCTGGCTTTGCTGAAAGGCTGGCGTTACCGCAGCAGCCTGGTGGATCAGCAGGTGTTTTCTGGGAATAATAAGAGGTTCCAGGGAGGGGACACAGATTCATGGCTTACCAAAGATCCAGAGATTGTAAAAGCTTATAACAGCAATCCCTGCTGCACATTTAAGTTTACATTGAATGGATTTTACAATTTGTTTGATACTATTCATTTTATTAATCAAAAGAGAAATATTCAGGCAATTCCCAAAAATCTTCCTGTAGTTCTGGTGTCTGGACAGGATGATCCGGTAGGAAATTATGGCGCGGGAGTAAAAAAGGCCTATGAGATATATAAAAAGGCCGGGATTATGGATCTGAACTGGAAATTATATCCGGGGGACCGTCATGAAATATTGAACGAGACAGATAAAGAAATTGTATATCAAGATATTTACAGATGGCTTCATAAGCATTTGTAGAAATATATGTTACAGTTGTGCAGAATGGAGGAAATTATGAAAAAGCGTATCAAACAATGCACCGCTCTGCTCCTGGTATGTGCTGCGGCAGTTTTGCCAGCGGCAAAAGTTTATGGGACAGAGGGCAGTCCGGCGGCAGACACTCAGGAGGAAGCCGGACTTTCGGAACAGAACAGTGGAAACAGCCAGACAGAACCAGAGGAAATTGTTCCGGAAGCGGAAGACGGAAATGATGATATTTCCAGGCAGAACCCAGACGAAGATTTCGGGGAAAACACAATTCCGCCGGGTTACAAGAGCCCGGAGGAAGGAGACGATCCTATTCCCGAGGAAGGGGATGAAACCATTCCGGAAGAGGGGGATGAAAGTGAACCGGGAGAATCTATGGATGGGGACGAAGGGGAAAACAGCCCGGCGGGTACAGATGGAAGCGCCGTGGATGCCTCTGGACAGGAAGGCGAGGTGACAGAACCGATTACGAAGGAGGATAAGCCTTATCTGGCCCTGGGTGCAAACCTTCGGCCAGAACAGAAGAATACGGTTCTGAGCCTTCTGGGAATCAATCCTGCAGAACTTGGGGATTATGATGTGATTTATATTACAAATGAAGAAGAGCATCAGTATCTGGGAGAATATGTGTCGGCAGATAAGATTGGAACACGTTCCTTATCTTCGGTATTGGTGGTGAAGCGTGAGAAGGGGAATGGAATTAACATCACGACCAAAAATATTTCTTATTGTACCATCGGCATGTACAAAAATGCGCTGATCACAGCGGGAATTACAGATGCGGATATTATTGTGGCAGGGCCTTCGCCAATTTCAGGAACGGCCGCTCTGGTTGGGGTAATGAAAGCATATTCTGTTATGACCGGGGAAACCGTAACAGAGAAGAGTATGGATACGGCATTGAATGAACTGGTACTGACTGGAGATTTGGCAGATACGGTGGGAGACTCTGAGAAAGCAGAGGAATTGATTGCTTATTTAAAACAGGAAGTAGTAGGAAAAAATTTAAGTTCTGAAAGTGATATCCGGGAAGTGATCCAAAAGGCATGTGATGAGTTTCATATTAAACTGACAGAAGATGAGATCTCGCAGTTGGTAGAGCTGCTGCAAAAGATTGGAGAACTGGATCTAGATTTGGATTCTATCAAAGACCAGGCGCAGGAATTGTATGATAAGATCTCAAAGATTGACGCAGGAGGAATCTTTGATAAGGTGGCGGGTTTTTTCCGCTCCATCATAGATTTTTTTAAAGGATTATTTTCCTGATAAAAGAAGGCTGGGAATAGGAAAGAAATGTTCCCGGCCTTCTTTTTTATCTTATTTTTTTATTTTATTTCTCAGGAATGCAGGCAGCTTTTCAATATTTAAGCGGTGATTTTGCAGCTTCCGTACATTCACCCTGTTTTCTTCGCTGAATCCCACAAGAATATCATGGTTTGCCTCTGAGAGATAGTCTATGATGCCGTCAATATCAGATTTCATATTTTTCGGACATTGGATATACAACCGTTTGCTGGCTGTTATGTGCAGGGTATAAGAAATGCTGAAATGGCGCCACAGAAGCTTGTGCAGTGTGGAGTATTTATAAATCCAGAGCATTTCTGCGATGGGCACAATGACTGTGCGGTAATTGGCAAGGACAATGAAATAATGTTCTGTAATAAACATATCCTCCGTGGCTAATTGAGGGAGTGTGGCAAATTCTGTCTCTGCCTGGGCAAGGAGCGCGGATGCTTTGCCATAGCGTCCAAGCTGGCGGCAGGCAGGGCACAGTACTGGAAAACTGATATACAGGATATCTAAGAAAAACCGGATTAGCGCATAAAGTCCTGTCAGGAAATAAACGGCCATTAAAAATGCCGTCAGTTCCATCTTAAAGGCAGGCTCACTGAGAAAAACAGGGCTGACTTTCCGGGAAATGCCTTCTTTGGTCCAGTTTAGATCGCTGGCCAGGTGCTCCAGAAGGGCGGCGTAGGATTCCGTTCCTTCCAGAATTCGTCCGCGGATGCGCACAGAATCTATATGGGGAAGCCCTTCCTGGCAGGTCCGGGGGGACAGCAGAACAATCAGACATTGCTTACCCTCTAGGGTATAGTAGTAATAACCGTTGGTCTGTCCGAAAAATGTATTGGTATATCCGGTAAAATACAGATCCTTTAGTTCTGCCTTCAGATAGGAAGCGTGAGGATGGCTGCCGGTATTCAGCGTTTCCAGGCTGTCCAGGTTCTGGGGAAACAAAATATCTGACAGCGGAAACAGCAGCCAGACCAATAGTAAAAGAATGAAATATAAAACTGGGGATAACAGCCTCCGCCTGTAAACGCGCCGGATGTGGCTGGATATCACGTGCTGGTGGTTTTCAGTCATAGGAACTCCTTACAAAACAGCCTGCGGTTGTGAGGACTGTGTTTTTCAATATATAAAAACAGTATACGTTTTTTCGAAAAAATAGTCAATAACTCAAGAAGTTGGTTTTGTATTGTTTATTTAGCCCATATCGTTTATGATAGAAGGAGCATGAAATTACGAATAGGGTACAGGGAGGAAGCTATGCATTTAGATGAAAATTTTTTTCGGGAAGAAATCCGCTGCGGTTATAAAGTCTCAGAAAAAATGAAGAAGGTGTGGGCAGTGGAATTAAATCTTCTTGAACAGTTTGACAAACTGTGCAGGGAGAATAATCTACAGTATTTTGTGGATTCTGGAACGCTTTTAGGGGCTGTACGCCATCAGGGGTTTATACCATGGGACGATGATATTGATGTTGTGATGTTTCGGGATGATTATGAAAAATTAAAAATAATTGCGAAAGATGCAGTTTCATCCCCGTATTTTTATCAAAACAGTTATAACGATCTAATGATATGGGCTTTTTCGAAATTAAGGGACAGCCGGACGACGGCAATTGAATTTCCTGATTTTCCACAGGAGTTCCACCAGGGAATTTTTATAGATATTTTTCCCTTGGATGATGTTCCAGACGGCGAAAGAATGAAGCCGGTGATTGGCAGGATGCAGAGGGAAATATGGATGTCTGTGGTAGACCCGGAAGGACTTAAGAAATTGATTGACCAGGGGCAAAGTATGGCTATGGGTGCAGAGGTTCTTATGGAACTGCTGAAAATGCAGGTTCGGGAACGCTTGGATGTGTTCGAACAATTTAACCTTTCCCAGTTTGGCAAATCGAGTGAAGTCTGCTTTATTACAGACTATTTTCTGGAAATTCCAAGTGTAAAGAGGGAATGGTATTCAGAAGTTGTGTATCTTCCGTTTGAAAATATGATGGTGCCGGCCCCAGCGGAATATGAGAAATATTTGAAATGCCGTTATGGAGATTATATGGCGCCTGTCCAGGCGCCGAATATGCATGAAGGAATTTTTCTTGATCCGGAAACTCCGTATACGAAGTATATCAATAAGTTATAAAAACGCCTGGAGGATAAAAGTTTATGCAATATACCAGTTATTATAACTCCCCAATGGGAGAACTTCTGCTTACAGGGGATTCCACAGGGCTTACTGGACTCTGGTTTGAGGGGGCAAAATACTATGAAGAACTTTTGGAAGCGGAGAGGGAGGAAAAGGAACTTCCGGTATTTTCCCTGGCCCGAAAGTGGCTGGATGTTTATTTTTCAGGAAAGGAACCAGATTTTCTGCCGCATCTTCATATGACAGGCACTCCTTTTCAAATGGAGGTATGGAAGCGCCTTCAGAAAATTCCTTATGGAAAGACCGTTTCTTATGGAGAAATCGCAGGTGAAATTGCAGGGCACAGGGGAATTGCCAGAATGTCCGCCCAGGCAGTGGGCGGCGCCGTAGGACGGAATAAAATTGCCATTATTGTTCCTTGCCACAGAGTGATCGGAGCGGACGGAAGCCTGACAGGATATGCCAGCGGCCTTGACAGGAAACGCTGGCTGCTTCATCTGGAGGGAGCGGAACAATGATAAACTGATCGTTTGGGGAATTCCAGCAGTCTTTTTCTTTTGACAGGATAGAAACAAATCTGACTATATGATAAGATGGCGGTAAGGCAGGAGGAAGTTTACATATGGATAAGAGATTGAAATTCAGGCATAATGCCATGGAAGTAACATCGGTTCCGGCATTTGAACATGTGAAGGGCGGAATCCATGAGAATATCAGAGACGTTTATTTTGTGAGATTATTGGGCGATGATGGAAATCTGCTGCGGGATGTGGAAGAGATGGATGCGCATTTAAGCAGTGCAATGTCCGCTGGCAAATGTATGTATCAACGTCTGTTAAAACTGCCTGGTTTCACAGGCTGGGAGGAGGCAGAGTATTATTCTGGCTGCTATGAGCATTGGAAGCAGGAGAAGGAACAGAACATACAGACAAAGGGCGGCAGCCAGGCAGGGATTCCGTCGGATGTTCTTGCCGGCGCGTGTCAGAAAACGGTTCAAATCCTTGCAGGCAGCAAGCGTTCTTTTAGTGAGTCTATTGAGAAAAATTTTGTGGTAAAACTTTTGTTTTGGCTCGATTCTGTACTGGAAGATTTTCCTCAGATCTGGCAGCAGGAGCAGAATATGAAAATCGTGTCCCATAATATTGTGCGGAGGCAGGAGTATTGCTTTTTCTATTTTTTAACTTTGCTGGGGATGGATGTTCTGCTGATTCAGAGCAGGCAGGATGTGGAACCGGAACTGGAACGCCTGGGACTGTCCCGGAGCTTCCGCCTGGGAAACTGGTCAGAACTTGAATTCTCTGCCTGCGATTCGGAGAAATACAAAAAGAAAGTCCAGTCAATGCCCAAAAGTTCCAGCGCCCCTGCAGCCAGCCCTGCTCCTGTGAAAATCACGCTGCCAGAACGGGCCAGAGGTATCCAGGCATCTGCACCACAGCAGGATCCTGCCTCAGTTAAAGCTAAGCTGCCGGAACGGGGCGGAAACATCCAGACGCCTGTACCACAGCAGGATTCAGCTCCGGTTAAAGTTAAGCTGCCGGAACGGAATAGAAGGCATACAGTGAAAGGGCAGCAGCCATGTTCTGTTCTGGCTAAGGACAGCCAGGCTGGCCAGCCTGTCGGCGTCAGGGGGCAGAATTTTGCCTCAGAGCGCAGGGAGAAAACCTTTGAGGAGCTGGCCAGCCTGGCGTCTTCTGTGGTTTTGGTGGGAATCCACGATAATCATGGCAGGCTGATTGGAACAGGGTCAGGGATTATGATCGGCAGAAACGGGTACATACTGACTAATAACCATGTGGCAAGCGGGGGATGTTTTTACACCGTACGTATTGAGGAAGACGAGAAGGTTTATGAGACGGAGGAAGTGATTAAATATAATCCAGTGCTGGATCTTGCGGTTTTAAGAATTGACCATATCCTTAAGCCTCTTCCTGTCTATTGTGGCGGCAAGAAGCTGGTGCGGGGGCAGAAAGTTGTGGCAATTGGAAGTCCTTTGGGACTGTTTAATTCTGTCTCAGATGGAATTATTTCGGGATTTCGGGTGATTGACGATGTGGATATGATACAATTTACTGCTCCAATTTCTCACGGAAGCTCTGGCGGCGCGCTGTTGAATATGTATGGAGAAGTGATCGGCATCAGCACGGCGGGGATTGATGAGGGGCAGAATATTAATCTTGCCATGGGCTATGAATGCATTAATTTGTTCGTTCAGGGATTTACAGGCTGAATCTTAAGATTCTTTTTATATACAAATATCTGGAAATGAGTTATAATGACAGAAAAGTGATTGGGAGGTGCGTCATGAAGGAACAGAGGTTTAAGGTATCTTTTAATTCTCCAGTAATTTTAGGATTTGCAGTCATCTGCTTGATTGCCTTGATTTTAGGGCTGATTACGGGAGGGAGGACCAATACCATGTTGTTCAGCGTTTACCGTTCTTCCATGCTGAATCCCCTGACATATATCCGGTTTGTGGGGCATATCTTCGGCCATGCAGGCTGGGAGCATTTTATGGGAAATATCATGCTGATTCTGGTGGTCGGACCGCTGCTGGAAGAAAAATATGGTTCTTCCAATCTGCTGTTTGTGATCCTTGCTACGGCATTGGTCACAGGAATTGCGAATTTTGCCCTGTTTCCACGGGTACAGCTTTTGGGAGCAAGCGGCGTGGTCTTTGCGCTGATTCTTCTGTCTTCTTTTACAGGGCTGAATGAGGACGGCATTCCGCTGACTTTTATTCTTGTGGCGGCGCTCTACATTGGACAGCAGATTTACCAGGGAATTTTTGTGAATGATAATGTATCAAATCTGACACATATTCTGGGCGGCCTGGTAGGCGCGGGCTTAGGGTATGTTTTGAATAAGAAGAAACTGAGCAGGTATTAAAGGGAACGTTTATGTTTGAGCATAAGAAAATACAGGAACTGGATGATTTTTTTATAGAATTAAAGAAACGCAGGGAACAGGGAGTCTATTTCTGCCGGATTAATGGATATAATGAACAAGTGCAGAATTTTATTTTGAAGTTTTATCAGTCTGCAAGGCAGTACGGTGTTGTGATAGAAGGAAAGATTCCCAATCCTGATGAAAAGAATCTTGCTTATTACAGTGAGATCATGGGGATGGATTTTCAGATGAGCCTGGGATTTTTTACTGCCAGCCTGAAAAAATGGCTGCCAAGGATGAATGATTACCAGAGGAACCAGGTGGCTGTTTCCATCTATGATTCCCTGGATTCTATGCGTAAATCCGGGAAGAATGAAAATATGCTGAAAAATGCTTATATTAAGTTTATGTGCTGGCTGTATTACAAATTTGAACGGATTGTCAGCCAGCTTGGGGATAATAACGTACCAAAAATTCTGTATGAAGGACAAATCAGTAATTATGAGCTGATGCTGGTTTCCATTCTGTCTCATGCAGGCTGTGATGTGGTATTGCTCCAATATCAGGGGGATAACAGTTACCGGAAGCTGGATCCGCAGTCCAGCCGTTCCCAGGAGCTTGCCATGCCGGGCCTGTCTGCATTTCCAGATTATTTTAATTTGAAATGGATTCAGGGAGAACTGCAAAGAAAACAGAACAGGGAGAGGCTTTATGGCGTTTTGCCAGAGACTGTGAATTGTACCAATGCCTGGATACAGGGCAAAGGATTCTCTGATGTTCTCACACCGATCTCAGGCAGGGGCCAGGAACCAAAGCTGTTTTATAACTGCATGATCCGCATTAATGGAGTGGAGGATAAGCTCACATACCAGAAGGATCTGTTTCAGCTTCAAAAAGAATTGAAAAGCAGCGGGCGCCGTTTGCTGATATTGGAGCAGGAGGTTCCGAAGCCTGGGATGGATGAGATTGGAGCCGTTCGCCGGAAAAATTATGGAAACCAGGAACAGATGCTGCTGGATCTTGCCGGAAATATTCAGTATACGGCAAATGTGGAACTCCAGAGACTGATGCACAAAGCATTTTTGGATATCATAATAGAAGAGGGTCAAAAAGAAGGAATGAACCTGAACCGGCTCACGAATAAGGCGGTGTATCTCTTATGCTGGCTGAAACGCTATCAGAGTGAATTGTTCAATAACTGGAAGCTGCCGGAGATTGGGTGCGTGATTTATCTTGGCGGCTGCAAGGACGAGAATGAAGCCATGTTCTTCCGGTTTTTAGCAAAACTTCCGATTGACGTATTAATTTTGGTTCCCGATGGGAACAGCCGCTGCGTGCTGGAAGATCCTGTACTATTTGAGGTGAATTTTTCCGACTCTTTAAATGTAACGAGGGTTCCAAGAGAAAATGGAGAGATACAGATTGGGACGGCGGCGTATCACGCAGAACGGGAACTGGATACGCTGATGTACCAGGATTCCGGCATGTACCGGAACCGCCAGTATAAAAAGGCTGTGGCGGTGACACTGCGCACCATGTACGAAGAGATTGCTATTTTGTGGGATCAGGAGCTAAAATACCGCCCGAATTTCAGCACAAGTGAAGATACGGTAACAATGCCTGTGATTTTTGCAAAAGTGTCTGGAGTGAAGGAACAGAATGCCGCAAGATACTGGTCTGGAATGAAAGGGCTCCTTACCGGGGATACCTTACTCATAAAGCAGGTGCCGTATGTAAATTCCACGGATTATAATCCCATAAAGGCGCATGCGGCAGAGTTTTTCAAAAATGGGAAAGTGCAGAAGGCGAAAATTCGCGCACATCCTGATTACCAGTACGGAGTGCTCCGGGAGGAGGTTCAAGAGCATATCCTAGAAAAGCTTCAGGCGCTGATCGACATGCGGGCAATTCGGGGTACTTTTGAAAACGGCACGGAGTACACCATTGTTTCCACTGTACTGAACTTGAAAAAAGAGATTGTGCGCCTGATTCAGAAATTTGATTTTACCAGGAAAAATCCCAAAATTGTATATATCAATCCCACAGAGAAGCCCATTTCTCTGGAGGATTCTATCATAACTGCTTTTTTAAACCTTGTAGGCTTTGACGTGATTTTTTTCGTACCTACAGGCTACCAAAGCGTAGAACAGCATTTTAACCGCGGGTTGATGGAGGAGCATCAGATCGGGGATTACCTGTATGATCTTAAGGTTCCTGAATTTGCTTCCGTTTCATCCAACAGCAGCACACGCCAGTCCTGGCGGGAAAGGATATTTAAGAGAGGTACATGATATGGGTTTGGATTTTAGTAAAACAGCAACGCAGCAGCAGATAACAGTGCCGGATACCAAACAGGAAATTGAGGTGGTGGAACAGTACGACATTGTGGCTGACAGGCAGGCAATGAATGAAAGGCTTGTGAATTCAGCAGAGGTTGATACATTGGTGAGCACCATTGCTGTCAACGACTTAGAAACGATTGTTTCTTTTGGGGCTCAGGCCGCTGAGGAAATTTCCAAGGCAAGCGATGTGGTATTAAACAGCATGAATATGTCACAACTGGACGATTCCAGTGAAATGCTGACGACATTGGCTAAGATTATGGATAAGTTCGATATTGACGAAATCAAAGAGAATCCCGGCTTATTTGGAAAGCTTTTTGGCAATCTGAGAAAACAGTTGGATAAGATTCTTGCAAAATACCACACTATGGGAGAAGAGGTTGACAAGATTTATGTGCAGTTAAAACAGTATGAATCTGAGATCAAACAGTCCAACCGGAAGCTAAACCAGATGTTTGATGCAAATGTCAATTACTACCATGAGCTGGTGAAGTATATTCTTGCAGGAGAACAGGGCTGCCGGGAGATTGAAGATTATATTGCACAGCGGCAGAACGATATGGAAACCACAGGGGACACTTCCATCCAGTTTGAGATCCAGAGCCTGCAGCAGGCTTTGATGATGTTGGAACAGCGCACCCAGGATCTGCGTACGGCAGAAAATGTGGCAATGCAGTCCATTCCGATGATTAAAACTATGGAATTCAGTAATATGAATCTGGTGCGGAAGATTAACTCTGCTTTTATTGTAACGCTGCCTGTGTTTAAACAGGCGCTGGCGCAGGCGGTTATGCTGAAACGCCAGCGGATTCAGGCGGAGGCAATGTCAGCTCTGGATGAGAAAACCAATGAAATGTTGATTAAGAATGCGAGAAATACGGCAGAGCAGTCTAAGATGACGGCAAGACTGGCGTCGGGAAGTTCCATTAAGATTGAGACATTGGAGACAACTTGGAGAACTATTGTAAACGGCATTGATGAGACAAAACAGATTCAAGAGAATGCCAGAAGGAAGCGTGTGGAAGATCAGGCAAGACTTGAAAACATTAAGACAGAGTTCAATAAAATGTATCATATGCCAAACAAACAGTAAGAGTTTTATTTATTTTATCAATAAGGAGGAAAAGAATATGCCAATTAATTTATCAAAAGGACAAAAGGTGGATTTGACGAAAGGAAATCCGGGACTGAAAAATATCATGGTAGGACTGGGCTGGGATGTGAATGCCTTTGATTCCGGCGCGGATTTTGACTTGGATGCCGCCGCATTTATGGTGGGAGACAACGGAAGATGCCCCACAGAGAAAGAATTTATATTTTATGGTAATCTGGAGCACAGCAGCGGCGCAGTCAAACATATGGGAGATAACCTTACCGGAGAGGGTGAGGGAGATGACGAGCAGATTCAGATTGATCTTACTAAGATTCCGGCAAATGTATCTAAGGTTGCCTTTACCTGTACCATTTATGAGGCAGATGTCAGGAGGCAGAATTTTGGACAGGTGAGCAATGCCTTTATCCGTATTGTGGATGAGTCCAATGGAACAGAATTGATCCGCTATGATCTGGGAGAAGATTTTTCCATCGAGACAGCGGTGGTGGTGGGAGAGTTGTACCGCCATAACGGAGAATGGAAGTTTAATGCCATCGGCAGCGGGTTCCAGGGGGGGCTGGCTGCGCTGTGCGGGCATTATGGAATAGAAGTAGCATAGAAGAGGAAGGAGATTTTATATGCCAGTAAATTTGCAAAAGGGCCAGAAAGTGAGCCTTACAAAAGGGAATCCAGGATTATCGAAAGTAGTGGTAGGACTGGGCTGGGATGTCAACCAGTTTGATACAGGAGGAGCTTTTGATCTTGACGCGGCGGCCTTTCTTTTGGGAGAAAATGGGAAGGCAGCCGTTTCTGAGGATTTTGTATTCTATGGGAATCTTACACATCCTTCGGGAAGCGTCCAGCATCTGGGAGATAATCTGACTGGTGCAGGAGATGGAGATGATGAACAGATCAAGGTGGATCTGTCAAAGGTTCCAGTAAATGTTGCGAAAATTGCCTTTACCGTCACAATTTATGAAGCAGAACAGCGGCGGCAGAATTTTGGGCAGGTAAACAATGCGTTTATCCGCGTCTATAATGAGGAGACGGGGGAAGAAATGGTGCGCTATGACCTGGGAGAAGATTTTTCCATTGAGACAGCGGCAGTGTTTGGAGAGTTGTATAAAAACAATGGAGAGTGGAAATTTAACGCTATTGGCTGCGGGTATCAGGGAGGCCTGGCGGCGCTCTGTGCGAATTATGGCGTTCAGGTAGAATAGTTGCTGCAGATCCAGTCCTGCAAAGAGGGCTGGGAGATGATAGGAGGTAAAAATGTCAATCAGTTTACAAAAAGGGCAGAAAGTAAGTCTGTCCAAGGAACATGCCGGACTTTCCAAAGTAATCATTGGGCTGGGCTGGGATGAGGTGCAGGCCGGCAGAGGGGGGCTGTTTGCAAAGAAGCCAAAGCCCATTGACTGCGATGCGTCGGCCCTGCTTCTTACCAATGGAAAGATTGTCAGCAAGGAGGATGTGATTTATTTTGGCAATTTAAGGCATAAATCAGGAAGCGTTCAGCATCTGGGAGACAACCTGACGGGTGCAGGGGAAGGAGATGACGAGCAGATTATTGTGGATCTTGCCAGTGTTCCGGCGCAGTACGACAGAATTGTGCTGGTGGTAAATATCTACGAGGCAGTGAAGCGGGAACAGCATTTCGGCATGATTGAGAATGCATTTATCCGTCTGGTGGACGGCAGAAATAACAATGAAATGTGCAAATATAACCTGACAGAAAATTATTCTGGTATGCTGGCAATGATTTTCGGAGAAGTGTACCGGCACAATGGGGAATGGAAGTTTAACGCCATTGGACAGGGAACTAATGATCCGGGAATCGGCCAGCTTGTGAACCGTTATTTATAAGTTAATATTATTTACTCAGATTAAGGAGGAACTTTTTGAATGAAATTGAATGGACTGACCGACAAAGAGGTAGAGGAATCCCGGCAGAAGTACGGCTCCAATGAGATTCCGGATTCAGAACCTACCACGTTCTGGCAGGAATTTAAGGAAACTTTCGGGGATCCCATGATTAAAATACTGCTTGCCATTGCAATCTTGATGATTGTTATGTTTTTCTTTGGCTATGCAGAGATTTATGAGCCTCTGGGAACCATTGTGGCTGTGTTTATTGTGGCTTTTGTCTCAGCGAAGACAGGAGTGGCAAGCGATACCAAGTACCGGGAGCTGAAAGATAATACCAAGAAAGACCAGTGCAAGGTGTACCGCAATGGCATGGTTACTGTAATTGATGTGGACGATGTAGTTGCAGGAGATAAGGTTCTGTTACAGTCCGGGGATAAGATTCCAGCAGACGGGGTACTGGTTTCCGGCTCCCTCAGGGTGGACAATTCTGCGCTGAATGGAGAAGCAGAGGAGTGTAAGAAAACTGCGGCAGAGGAGAGCTTTCAGCTTGCAGATGAGATCACAGGAGACACTTTTGTGGACGCCCATTCTCTGTTCCGGGGCGCCGTGGTATTTGACGGCGAAGGGATTTTAGACGTCCGCAAGGTGGGCCTTAAGACTATGATGGGCAAAATGGCAGAGGAAATGCAGGAGGATGAACCGGATTCACCTTTGAAGGTAAAGCTGGGCATCCTTGCAAAGCAGATTTCTACCTTTGGTTATATCGGAGCCATTGTCATTGCAGTATTGTATCTGGGCTACTTTATTATGACAGCAGGCGGGGTGTCCGCGTTCTTTGGGCTGGGCATACAGACGGTCATCCAGAAAATTGTATCTGCAGTATCTCTTGCAGTGGTTATTATAGTATGTGCAGTGCCGGAGGGGCTTCCGCTGATGATTTCCCTGGTTCTGATGCAGAATACCAGTAAAATGCTGGATCACAACGTGCTGGTGCGCAAGGCGGAAGGTATTGAAACGGCGGGGTCTTTGAATATTTTGTTCAGTGATAAGACAGGAACCATTACCAAGGGAATGCTGGAAGTCGTGGATTTCTTCACTGCTGACGGTAAGTCCATTGAAATTTCAGATTTGAGTAAACACAGTAAGGTAAAAGGAATGGTAGATCTTGCCATCGGTAAGAATACCCAGTCTATGTTCGACGATCATCACAGAGTGATTGGCGGAAATGCCACAGACCAGGCATTGATGAAGTTTATTGGAGAAGATACCTTCCATGCACTGGAGGCAGACAAAGAATGTGTGGTAACTTGCAGCCAGGGATTTAATTCAGCCAATAAATTCAGCCAGGCGAGAATTGAGAGCCAGGGAAAAACTTTTTATAAAGGGGCGCCGGAGAAACTTCTCGCAGCAGCTACAAAATATCTGGATGGGGAAGGAACTGTCCGCACCATAGATGAGGAAGCTTTGAATAAAAAAATTGACGCCCTTGCCTCAAAAGCAATGCGCGTCCTTGCTTTTGGATATTCAGAGCGGCCGTTAAAAGAAAACACCATCCAGGATGATATTGTAATTATCGGCCTGGTGGGTATCCGGGACGATGTGCGTGCAGAAGCCAAAGAAGCCATTGAGATGGTGCAGAATGCAGGGATTCAGGTGGTTATGATTACCGGGGACCGTCTGGAGACAGCCGTTGCCATTGCCAAAGACGCAGGATTGTTAAAGAGCGATTCTGACCGGGCCTTGTCTTCTGCTCAGTTGAATGAAATGTCAGACGACGAGGTAAAGAACATCATTCCCAACATCCGGGTAATTGCCCGGGCGCTGCCTACTGACAAATCCAGAATGGTGCGCCTCTGCCAGGAAATGAATCTGGTAGTAGGTATGACGGGAGACGGTGTCAACGACTCTCCGGCGTTAAAGCGCGCAGATGTGGGATTTGCTATGGGAAGCGGTACGGAAGCAGCCAAGGAGGCTGGAAAAATTGTAATTCTGGATGACAATTTTAAGTCTATCAAGGATGCCATTTGGTATGGAAGAACCATATACCATAATATTTTGAAATTCTGTAAATTCCAGCTTGTGATCAACGTGGCGGCGGTGATTGTCAGCGCCATTGCGCCATTCTTTGGGGTGGAGGAACCCTTGAAAGTAACGCATCTTCTCTTTGTCAATCTGGTAATGGACGGCCTTGGCGCTATTATGCTTGGAAATGAGCCTGCCCTTGAGAAGTATATGAGTGAAAAGCCCAGAAGAAGAGATGAGAGCATTATCAGTAAGAATATGATGGCACAGATTCTTACCATGGGAGCCTGGCTGACAGCATTAAGCTTTGTGTATTTGAAACTTCCTTTTTTCCGGGATTTGTTTGAAACAGACGAACAGCATCTAACGGGATATTTTGTATTGTTTATTGTGGCGGCGCTGTTTAACGGCTTTAATGTCCGTGACGATGGTTTTGGGATTTTCCGGGGATTGGATGAGAACACAGGTTTCTTAAAAGTATTTTTTACCATTATTCTGGTGCAGGCGGTAATTGTCAATGCAGCTCTGGCGCCATTTACAGTATTTGAATGGATTGGAAATATGTTTAGCTGTGTGCCCTTTGGCATTCAGGGATGGATTGCGGTGGCGCTTCTTGCTGTCACCATGATTCCAGTGGATCTTATAAGAAAGCTTGTGATTGGCAAGGGAAACAGATAAGAAAGAGCAGTTTTCAGCCTTTGTGTGCCAGGTTCCTTTTTGGGGACCTGGTTTCTTTATGGAGGAACGTATGACAGTATTTTTTACAGATTTGGATAATACCCTGATTTATTCTTATCATCATCCCCTTGGGCAGGAAAAAATTTGTGTGGAAATTTATCAGGGGAGGGAAGTATCTTTTGTTACGGAAAAAACTTGGGAATTGTTGAAACAGGTAAGGCAAAAGACGCTTTTTATCCCTGTCACTACCCGGACCCAGGAACAGTATGGCAGAATAGATTTAAAGATTGAGACGCCGGTCTATGCCCTAGTCTGTAATGGAGGCGTGCTGTTAAAGGAAGGAAAGGAAGTGGAAGAATGGTATCAGGAATCTCTGGCATTGATTGGGGACAGCCGGGATGTGATGGAGAACGCACAGCTTCTTATGGAGCAGGATGAAAACCGCAGTTTTGAGGTGCGTAATATCCGGGATCTGTTTCTATTCACCAAAAGCAGCGCGCCCCGGGAATCTGCAGAATATTTGAGAGAACGGCTGGATACAAAGCTTGTGGGAATTTACCAGAATGGAGTAAAAGTATATGTTGTGCCCCGCAGGCTGAATAAGGGGCAGGCAGCAAGGCGTTTATTAGAGAGTCTGCGCCGGGCAGGCGAATCAGCCGAGCTGGTGCTTGCGGCGGGAGACAGTGAATTTGATATTCCTATGCTGGAATCTGCAGGCTTGGCCTTTGCCCCGGAATCTCTGAAACGTACCCACAGACTGTCGGAGAACGTGGCGGTGGGGAAGGAAGAGCAGGTGTTTTCGGAGTTTGTATTGGAGCAGGTAATTGGAAGTTTGAACATTGACTGATATATTGGAGAAAAACTGAGATGAATAAAGATCTAACAAAAGGGCCGGTTATGAGGTCTATGCTGCTGTTTGCATTTCCCATGATTTTGGGAAATTTACTGCAGCAATGTTATAATGTGGCAGATACGCTGATTGTGGGAAAGTTTCTCGGCAGTCATGCCCTTGCGGCTGTGGGGTCGTCCTTTACGCTGATGACTTTTTTGACTTCAATTTTGCTTGGGCTGTGCATGGGAAGCGGGGCAGTATTTTCTATCCGGTTCGGGAAGCGGGACGAAGGAGGATTAAAGGAAAGTATCTGCGCCTCTTTTGTGTTGATTGCAGGGATTACTATTTTATTAAATCTGCTGGCTTTTGCCTGCCTGGATGGAATACGGATATTTCTTCAGGTTCCGGCAGAAGTGTGGAACCTTATGCGCGGATATTTGGCTGTGATTTTCTGCGGAATTGCAGCAACATTTCTGTATAATTATTTTGCATCTTTTCTGCGGGCTGTGGGGAATTCTGTGATTCCTCTTGTGTTCCTGGCAGTTTCTGCGGCATTAAATATTATTTTAGATTTGTGGTTCGTATTAGGACTTAAATGGGGTGTCATGGGGGCGGCTTTTGCAACTGTGGTTTCCCAGTATGTCTCGGGCTTGGGGATTGCTGGATATACACTGGCCGTTTGTCCGCAGTTTTCAGGAATTTTCAGGGATCTTAAAGTGCGGTGGTCCTGTATGAAGGAAATAGCTGGATTTTCTATCCTGACTTGTGTGCAGCAGTCTGTGATGAATCTTGGGATCCTTATGGTACAGGGACTGGTAAACAGCTTTGGAACAGTGGTGATGGCGTCTTTTGCAGCGGCGGTAAAAATAGACGCCTTTGCCTATATGCCGGTACAGGATTTCGGAAATGCTTTTTCTACCTTTATCGCCCAGAATTATGGGGCAAAGAAACAGGAGCGCATCCGTGAGGGACTTAAGGGTGCGGTGATGGCGTCTATGATGTTCTGTATCATTTTATCAGCAGGTGTGTGGATCTTTGCACGTCCATTGATGGAATTGTTTGTGGATAGGGGGGAGACAGAAATTATCAGGGAGGGAATCCGGTATCTGCATATTGAAGGGGCTTTTTACTGTGGAATTGGGTGTCTGTTTCTGCTGTACGGCTTGTACCGTGCACTGGGGACCCCGGGAATGTCTGTGGTTCTTACGGTTATTTCTCTGGGAACCCGCGTTGGACTGGCTTATCTCTTGTCTTCCATTCCGGCTGTGGGGGTGCCTGGGATCTGGTGGTCCATACCGATTGGATGGTTTTTGGCAGACTTGGCAGGGCTTGTTTATCTAAAAAGCGGCGCGATGAAAAGAAAAACAAAGATACAGATATAAGAAAAGCAAAGTTAGTTCATATTTTTCAGTTTTTTTCTGTGCTGCGGAATAAAGGAGGGCAGAGCGGCTGTACGCTTGCTTTAGATTAAGAAAAAATATGACATATTAGTTTAGAAAGAATAAGAATGATATATTGCAGTTTATTATAAAACGTGGTATAATTGACCACGGCGATGTACAAAAACAGCATAGAAGGCAGGTTTCAGTGATTTTTATGAGGCATTGAATGTTTTTTCCTGCTATTGTGGTCCTAAAAACTTTACGAAGGTATGGGTTTTTGGGACTTTTATTGGGTGCAGACATCTTTGTGAATATGCAGAGCTGGCTGTTATGGGGTTATAATCATTATTATGCAGCATTTTCTGCTGTTTTACATAAATTTATTCAGGGTTCCTGCGGAACGCAGATATGATATAAATAATACAAAATGAAAAATTATGTTAGGAGATGATTCGCTTGACAGCGGCACAAATTTTTGCAGTAGCAATTTTTATTGTTATGTTTGTACTTATTGTGTTAGATAAGATTGAGAGGCATTATGTTACACTAGGATGCGGAGTTTTGACGATTGCTGGGGTATTCGGAGTAATTATGAAGGATACTGAGGCAATTATGGAAACATTGAATTTAAAGAGCATTGTTACATTAGGATTTTGGTATTCTGCAGGCAGTGCAGAGGAGAGTACGGCTGGGATAAACTGGGCAACGATTATTTTCATTGCAGGTATGATGATTATGGTGGAAGGCATGGCAAAGGCAGGTTTCTTCCGCTGGCTTTGTATGCTGCTTGCAAAGCTTGTAAATTATAAGACGATTCCTTTATTTATAGCGTTTATGGTGATGTCAGCAGGTCTGGCGATGTTTATTGACAGTATTACGGTTATTTTGTTCTTGGTTGCAGTGACGATTGAGCTTGCGAAACTGTTGAAATTTAATCCGGTACCGATGATATTGTCAGAGATATTCTGTGCAAACCTGGGTGGTTCTGCTACCATGTGCGGAGATCCGCCAAACATTATTATTGGAACGTCTTTAGGGTATTCTTTTAGTGAGTTTATTACAAATACAGGGATTATGGCAGGAATCAGCCTGGTTCTTGTGATTGTATATTTCTTTTTCGTATTCCGCAAAGAATTAAGCAGCAAGAATGGTGAAAGAGTTGATTTATCTAAAATGCCTACGCCCAGGGAAGCTATTTTAAGCAAGAAAGATTTTGCAATCAGCAGCGTGATTTTTGCCTGCGCCGTAGTGATGCTGGTGACACACGAGTATACAGGACTGACGGTTGCATTTATTGGAACTTTTATTGCAGCCATTACCTTATTGACATCAGGAAAGTTTGCATTACAGCTTCTAAAAAAAGTAGACTATAAAACCCTCTTGTTCTTTATCGGGCTCTTTATGGTGGTAGGAGGTCTGGAACAGACCAGTATTTTGGAAATGATCGCTGGTTTTATTGGAGAGATCAGCGGAGATAATCTGTATCTTATGGTGGCGATTATTATTTGGCTGTCAGCAGTGGCAAGCGCGCTTGTTGACAATATTCCATTTGCAGCTACTATGGTTCCCGTTATTAAGAGCCTTGCTGCAGCACAGGGCGTGGATTTAGCCACACTTACATGGGCGCTTTCTATGGGAACTGATATCGGAGGCAGTGCAACGCCGATTGGCGCGTCTGCAAATGTAGTGGGAATTTCCGTTGCAGCGAAAAATGGCCATATCGTAGGATGGGGAAAATATTGTAAGGCGGCGGTGCCGGCTACGATTATTGTAATTCTGGTTTCTATGTTGTTTATTTTTGCACGGTATTGTTAAAAAGAATGGAGGTATAATGTGAGCGAGCAGACAATTATTACAGTCAGCCGGGAATTTGGCAGCGCGGGACATGAAATTGCAGAAAAAATCGCTTCTGATTTAGGTCTAAAATTTTATGACAGGGGAATGCTTGATGAGATTGCCCGCGAAATGAATGTCAAAGTGGAAGTTCTTGAGAAATATGATGAGAAACCCAAGAATATCATGCTGTCAAGAAAAATTGGCAAATACTCCAGTTCCATGGAGGAAATTCTAGCGGAGATGCAGTTTGATTTTATCAGGAAAAAGGCGGAAGAAGGAGAGTCTTTTGTTATTGTAGGCCGTTGCTCGGAAAGCGTACTGCGCAATGTGAAAGGATTGATTTCCATTTTTATCAATGGAAATAAGGAGTGTAAAATTGAACGTGTCATGAAAAAATATGTGCTGAGCCGTTCGGAAGCAATGCGAAAGATGGAACGCCATGACTTTAAGAGAAAGAGGTATCATAACAGGCATTCTGACCATAAGTGGGGGGATTCCAGATATTATGATATTTGTATTAACAGCAGTCCTTTAAAAATCTCTGGTACAGTGAAAGTACTGGAGAATTATATCCAGGAGCGGATGAAATAGGATAAAATTGATCATTTTAGTGGCAAGATAAGTCTGCATGGGTGGAAATCCAGTTGGACGATGTATAAGGAAAATGTTTAAGAGAGCAGAAATGCTCTCTTTTATTTATAAAAGTTATTGATTTTTGTCATGACATAAATTATAATAGATTATAGTTAGAGGGGCGAGATTTTAACGGAAAGGAGAAAACACATGGAGGTATTAGAAATGACTGAAAAAGAGCAGGCAATAAACTTGATGGACAAGTTCATTGACTTACAGAGAATCAAAGCGGCAGGAGATAAGGACAAGGAAATTGACTACCAGTTAAAGACAACCAAGGCAAAACTTGAAGCACTGGGAATTGTTACAGAAAATCTCGAAATAAAGGAATAGCAGAAAGGGCGGACTTGCCACTGCCCAATCTCTTAAAGTTATATTACTATTGGTAGGGAGTGATGTAAAGTGGAAAAGAAAAAAATGGGTAGACCGACAGACACCCCAAAGAACAACAGAGAAAGTTTTCGCTTGTCTGATGATGATATAGAAAAGCTAAAATTCTGTATGGAAAGAAGCAATATGTCCAAAACCGATATTGTAAGAAAAGGAATTGATTTGGTTTATCGAGAAACTCAGAAAGAACCATAATGATACAATGAGAAGTGATGAATTGTATCATTATGGTAATTGAAAGTACTACCCCACCCCAGCTATGCTGGAATATTAGATGGAGGGATGATGCAGATTTATCCCCCTGGCTTTGGGTTCAGAGCCAGGGGGGCTGATATTTAAAGTATTCCCAATAGGGATTTCCACATTTTCTTTTGGGCAGTGATCTCGCCGTCGGGATTTCGGTATTTTAATATAGTGGACTGATAGCGGTTAACGGCCGCAGTAAATTTTGGCCCGGCAATGCCGTCCGGGGTTCCGCAGGGAAAGCCTAAGCTGTTCAGCCGTTTTTGCACAGGGGTGACGACGGGATGTTTCCGGTTTTTCTGTGCAGAAATTGTAATGGTGTTTCCAATGGTTTCTTTTCCGGCAATTCCGTCTGTTTTAGATCCCGTGCAGGACTGGACGTCAAGAATAAACTGCTTTTTTGTATATTGATTCCCGGAGTTTGGAACAGACGGACGGGAGGGACTCTGGCTGCTTCCTGGCAGTTCTGCGGAATTGCCAGTGTTCCAGGAAGCAATAAATTTATTTGGTGTTCCATAGAGCTGTTTCAGTTTTGTGGTGGTGCTTCCCCAGTGTGGAAGATACAGGTGCGGGCGGTCTTTGATGCTGGTCCAGTCCCCGCCCCAGCCGAGGCCGATGGATTTGGCAATGGCGCCTGCGCGTTCAAATAGGCCCGTAGAATTATTAAAAGCATCGTCCTTTTTCGTGCCGTTGCCGTTGACGTCCATATCCAGGTAGAAGTCGACAGCAATCCCCCATTGGTGCTGGGAACTGTATGTACTTCCTTTTGCGTTGGTGACAATAGTTCCTGGGGCGGTTCTTCCCTGGGAATACAGGGCGTCCTGTTCTGCCGTTGTCCGCAGGCATTCGCTGAACTGGATAAAAATCCCCTGTTTTTTGCATTCTTCTTTGAGAAGCGCCGCTTTCGCCTGTAATTCCGGGTGTAATTTTGTGATATCTCTCATATTAAATATCCTCTCTTTCTGTTGGTTTTGTATTTAATTCAGGCAGTCCTGCCAGTGACGTAAGGATAGATACGATACCAGCCATGGCTGATACGGAACATAGATGAAACCAGTTTACGTCCAGGAACGCCTGTCCTACGGTCACTAGGGAAAGAGCTGTCTGCGCTGTGGTTTTGGCAGCGCGGATTCCGGCTGCTTTGAGCCATTGTTTTATGGTATGGTTCATGGATCATTTCTCCTTTCTGCGGGTTCTTCTGACATTTCCAGAAGTGTGTTATAAAGCTTTGTTGCCACGTCATTTCCACCGAGCTTATGGTAGGATTCATAGACTTTTTTGATGGATTCTTTGGCATAGATGGGGCAGCACTCTCTGTCCTGGTATTTGTTGTAATTCTGTACGATGCTTTCCCTGAGAAGGCTTTTTACGCCTTCTGCTATGGCTGAGCTTTTGTGCTGTTCGGTTGTGAGACGTTTTTTTACATCCCGGTAAAGACAGCCCAGGATAAATGTGACAATGGCGAAGAGCCATTCGATCCAGTTTTGATGGATAAATTGCAGTATCTGCATGGAGTTCACCTTCTTTCTTTGGCAGGAGTATATAGTAATGAAACAGCCTGGCAGTTCCTCTGCCAGGCTGTAAATTTAATTTGATTATTTTATGAAAGTTTGAGCCTCGCTGCCCATTCAGTGACAGTTTCGGATTCTACGCATCCATGGAAGCTTCGCTGCCGTTCTTGATTGTAAATATCTGCAAATGTATGTTTTGGGGCGTTTTCCCAGTAATGCCAGAATGGTTTAATATGTTCTGTGAATGCTTTTTCTGCTGCTTTGAGAAAAGCAGTATTTTCTTTTGCCAGCCATCCTGGCTGATGGAAACAGAAGTAGCAGTATAATATGAATTGCAGAACTTTATATTCCATCTGTTCTGGCACGCGTTTTTCTAATTCCGCATGTGCCAGGGAACATGCCCGGATAAACTCAGGTATGCTTTCATATGTATAAATGGCGCCGTTTTTTCTTGTAATACTGTCTGGATGGTATTTCCATATATAAGAAGTGATGGGGAGGTAACGGCTCCGTTCTGCAAGGGATGAGGCAATACATAGAAAATAACTGTCTTCATGAATTCTCAGGCTCTCATGGAACCTTATATTATTTTGGGTAAGGAACTGTCGGCGCAGGACTTTTCCGTGCATCCAGGTATTATCCGTTTCGTGGGTTATATACTGCCAGTTTCCTTTTGCATCTATCAGTTCTTCCATCCAGGAAGAAGTAAGGATATCTGCTGCGGAAGCTTCGGCTTCCTGCATTAATGCACCAAGGACGCCTACGTTGTGTAAAGCATCGTCCGCATCGCAGAACATGACATATTCGCCTTTGGCAGCATCCAGACCAGCCTGTCTTGCCAATCCGGGGCCTCCGTTCTCTTTGAGGATTTCATGGCGGATATCAAGGTCAAACAGATGCAGGAAATCTTTGTTGAGACATTTGTTTTTTTCTCCGTCAACGGCAATGATTACTTCAATGTCTGAAAAGTCAATGCCAGCCTGTCCATTGATGCTGGACAAAAGCGGGAATATCTGCTTTTCTGTTTCCCTGTATTTTGGAATAATGATGCTTAAGAGTTTTCTCATGGCTGTGTCCTCCTGTTTTCTGATTCCAGTGATTCCAGCCGTTTGGCCAGCTCTTGTACTGCTTTTATGAGAAATGGGATGAATCCCTCATAATTGACTGCAAGCTGGTTTTCTACATCTTCTGGTATTTCATCCTGGCTGATATCAAATAAGTTGTCGTTTACAAGATTTGCATAACTGGAAGTTCCGTAAATTTCATTTAAAGCTTCCAATACATTTTGTGCAGATACACCTGCCCGGATACGGTTTCCTTTTTTAGTGCCCAGGGCGTGTTCTTCTCTGTTATAACTGCATAAACCGTATTTTTCTTTCTTTCGGCGATCTTCCTCAGATAAATGTTCTTCGTCAATATACAGCTCCCGGCTGTTAAATACGTAGCGGATTGCCTTGACTTTTTTCAGGAAATCCAGTGCTTTGCTGTCCATTTCAGTAATGTCTGCTTTGTCGCGTTCATCTGAGGTTACTGTGATAGGGACTCTGGCTGTGATGCTGCTTAAGGAACTGGCGTTGCCTAGCTGGATGCTGTTGGTGTTAGATGTAGTTGCGTAATATCCTAATGCTACGGAACGGCTAGCAGACACTTTAGCAGAACTACCTAATGCTATGGAATAATATCCTTTTGCTTCTGAGTCATATCCTACTGCCGTCGTATAGTCAAAACTTGCAACTGCTCTTTCTCCTAATGCTGCAGAAGAATTCGCACTTGTTGTTGCACAATACCCAACTGCTATAGAATAACTTCCAACTGCATTAGCCCCCCTTCCAAACGCTGCTGATATTCCTCCAACTGCTTTTGCTTCTCCCCCGACTGCAATACCCCATGTTTCGTCTGCTCTTGCACCATACCCCACTGCTACAGAATAAGCTCCATTTGCTCTAGAATAATATCCAAGAGTAGTAGAATTAACACCGATTGCTCTTGCACTACACCCCACTGCCACAGAATAATTATTATACGCATTTGAACCACTCCCCAAAGCTACAGTATCATTACCATACGCATTCGAAGATTCGCCTAACGCTAACTTACGACTATTAAACTGTGACTGCTTTGCATAAGTGCTTGAAATCACATTCCCGTTGCCATCCTGAGTGGCTTTTGTGGCAGAAGCAACGCCAGAAATTTTGCCAGGGGCAATAGCTCCAATTTTATAACCGTCCCATGCAGCGATCCAGGAAGAAGAATTTAACCCACTCCCAGAGTATTGAAAACTTATAGCAGTTTTATTTCCTGCATCGGAAACCCGTGAGGCAGCTCCTGAATTCTCCGTCACCACATTAGAACTTTTCCACTGTATGCTGTTTGATCTGATAGTCAATCCGGCAGAATCGGTAAACGGATTGCTCGATCCTATTCCCAAATAGATCTTGCTGAATTCCCCATTTTTCCCATGAGCCCCTATTCCACCAACCATTGCGCCAGAACTATTTCTGTATTCAAATCCCCTTGCATATTCCGTTGACGCATCTGCATGGTAGGTAAACCGTCCAGCTCCTTTTAATCCTACTGCTCCTGTTAATTCGCCTCCTCCTGTTCTCAAAAGAAAGTCCAAATCAAAATATGATGGCAGATTTAATGAAGTGTTTACGGTTACGCCGCTGACTGTTTCAGAAGTCAGAACAGGTGTGATTGCTTTCCAGCTTTTGTCACTGGAATAAGCAGAAAGCGCGTCTTCTATGGTAATTAGCCATGAATTGGCATGAGCGGTGTCTCTGTCCTGATAGATTTCTATGTATTCTGTTGAATTCGCTGAATCATAGGTATGCCGTATTTTTGTCCATATATGGGCTCTGGAGTATGCAGCCAGACTTACGAGTTTCTTATAGTCCCAGGCAGTCATAAACTGTATTTTCTGATATTCTGGCGCAGGTGAGTTGTAACCGCGTTTTATGCTTATCACGCATGAATTTTCATTATGATTGCCCACAGCTTTTGCAATCCTGTACCAGCCTTTGTCAGTCACGCGACCTTCGGCGCTTGAAACATAATCCGGCACAAAATGTTCCTGGAGATATCCGGTAGAGACAATTCCGGCAGCGTCTGCTTTGGCAAAGTCGTTGTAAATGCTTTTGGACTGCTGATAATAGTATTTAGAATTGTCAGTGTCTTCGTCTGTGCGATTGCCAGTGCCTCCCATGGCATAGCTCTTGGAAAGAGATGCGCTGTTTGAGGATTCCAGGGCTTTTGTGCTGGCAGTTGCAGCAGAAGAACTGGCATTAGAAGCCTGCTGTTCTGCCAGTGTTTTACTGGCAGCGGCGGCGGAAGCAGAAGAAGCCGCTGCACTGGCAGAGGAAGCAGAAGCATTAGCGGAACTTCGGGAATTATCAGCGTGTGTTTTGGCGTTGTTAGAAGAGATGCCCGCCTGTTCTTTATAGTACTTGGAGTTGTCGGTATTTTCTCCATTTCGCTTCCCAGTATTGCCGTGAGCATAAGATTTTGAAAGATCCCGGGCGTCTTCCGCAGCTTTTTTATCCTTCAGCACTTCTGCTTTGATACGGTCATGCTCTGTTTTAAATTCGTCAAATAGTTTTAAGAGGGTCTTAAATTCATTGGAAGACGCCACATCGGAGTCTGTCACCGCGGCGGGTTTAATGCTGACCTGGAAGGGCATGGTGGACAAGAGATGCCCTGTTTTATCGAACATGCACAGTTCAGCCTTGGCAATTCCCGGTGCGGCCAGCATCTGGTCTGTACAGTGAAAGCTGACCGTGGATGTATCCACTTTAGTACAGTCATTCTGTACCTTATAATGATCCGGTTTTTTCCATTTCAGAGTGATTCTCTGATCTGTAATGGTAAATTTTTCCCCATTGTCTGTGATGGTGATATTTACGGTTCTGGTGTTGGCGTCGCCTTCCTTCATCACCAGTACCTGGTGCAAATCCCGCTTTAGATCAAGGGTTAAATGATAAGTAATTGGTGTCATAATGGTTCCTCCTATATTCCTGTTTTAATGATGGGGCTGTAGGTAAATGAGATTTTGCATGGCACAGAATCTGCAGATAGGGTAAATACATTTTCACGGCATTCCAGCGTATTAATGATGCGTGGGAAATGAAACCCAAAATGGGCGTGCAAATCGGTCCGCTTTGGGGATGAGGTAATGATTTTGCTGGCGCCGTCCAGAGTAATGATATCGTTGGCAGAGAAGCCCTGGAGCAGAAGAGGAAAATCTTCGTGATCCATGCTGTTGCTGAGTTTGATTTTTCCTGAATTGGATTGGGAACCCTGCCATTGGATCGTGACAAAGGGATAAATATAACCCTCTTCATCGGATGTATCATAGATGAAAAAGCTGCCGCCTGGAGATAAGATCCAGGTATTGGTCTGTTCTTTGCGGTAGGCATAGGGAGCGTCCGTGTAAAGGGTCAGCTCCAGCCCTGCGGTACGCCCGGATACATTGATCTGCCTGCTGCTGAAAACAGCGTTCCAGTAAATGTCTGCGTGTTCCTTTGACACAAAATGCAGTCTGTGGTATCCGTCTTTGCGGCAGAGCCAGCGCTGGAGCGCTGATACCTCCACAGGGGACAGATAGGGACTGTCGGTGGTCCAGGGGCATTTGCAGATTTGAAAGACAGCGGTAAAGCTTTCTTCATATTTCCCCCCATAGAAACGAAAACGTTCCGACCCGGCGGGGCGGAACGTTTGAAAATTGATGCTGGCTCCAGAATTGACGGTTTCAACTCCAGGAGAACTGAAGCTGCCTATCATCATTCCGAAGTCGGAAAGGGCAAGTCCGTCGTATTCAAAATCGGTTGCGTACATTTGTTTACCTCCTGTAAATTTTTTATGGATGCCTTTAATTCGGCAATTTCCTGTTGAAGTATTGTGATATTATGGCTGGCTTCCTGTAGTTCCCGGCGGGTTTTCTGGAGCATGTGGGTGTTCATCATAATCCATTCCTGATATCTCAGGGCATATTGAGAACCAGAACCGTCCGGATTTTCATCCTTACAGAAGAAGGATAATTCTTCGGCCCTTAGCCCGGCTTCTTCCATGGCGGATTCCACCTGCTGGGAAATAGCTCCTATATGGATCCGGTCATGCGTAATTTTGCCGGAAGATTTCAGACGGTAGGTGACAGGGGCTACCAGATCGAATAATCTCTCATATTTCTGGGAGATGGGTTGTATCTCTTCTTTGCTGTTTGCGTCTGAAGTTGTGATGGAACTGTTGTTGCAGTAGATTTGTTTCCAGAGGCAATTTGGGGAACCAAGATTTATTTCTTTTGAAAAAAGTTCAATAGGACGGAAAGAAGTTCCTTTTAAAACCACAGAGATATCTTCTGTTGAAAGTATTAGAGTGGAAGAATCGGAAGTTACTTCGTCTTCCCATAGCGTTATTCTTCCAGAAATTCCAGTGGAAAAGACAAACTTGTCAGAAAAGAAATTCATACTTCGCAAATTGTTAGTATCTTTAAAGGCAATATAGTTGAGAGAAGGATCCAGGTCATTTTTTGATAAGCGTCCAAAACGGATGTCTGTATCGTCGGTTCCGTCAGCTTTTGTAGAGATAATTTTTACTTTTTCTTCTTGAAAATCTGGATCATAAATCCAATAGGATTTATGCACTTGTAGGTTTTTGGCATTTATATTACCAGATATCTCTGCATTATTCGCATACATTTTACCATTGTCGTCTACAGTGAATTCATTATTAATATTAATTCTGCCACCGTCTAATGCAGCGCCCTTAATGGTACTCTTGCAGATGATGTCTCCAGTAAAGGTTCCGCCTGTGGCGTTGACAGTGCCGGTAAAAGTTCCAGCCGTAGCAGTAACATTACCAGTAATGGCTGCATTTTTTGCAACCAGGCAGCCGTTCCCGTCCACGGTAAATACATCTTTAACATTGATGCTGCCGCCGCTTATTTCTGCGCCCTCAATGGTTCCTCCTTGAATGGTGCCAGTACATGTAATATTTCCGGCAAAGGATCCGCCTGTGGCGTTGACAGTGCCAGTGAAAGTACCGTCCTTGGCAGTGACTGTCCCGGAAACGACAGCGTCAGAAGCGTGAAGAATGCCGTTGGAGTCTACCCAGAACTTTCCGCTGTTGGTGCTGATTTGCTCTGCCAGCAGATTTCCTGTGATATTCAGGTTTCCTTGCGTATCGGTATAGAGCAGATCTTTGGAAGAAGGATCCGTGCCGGAACCTTCCGAGGTAATTCCAAGCAGCCTGCCGGGGGTTCCGCTGCCCGTCCCGGCGTCAGGCTGGAAGGAGATGGTATTGACGCCATTGGAAATAGTGAGGCCGTAATCTGAGAACTCCATAGTTCCAGAGCGGTTGCAAATCCGCAGATCTTCGCCTAATACCTGTTCGCCCACTAATTTGTGGGCAATTATGCCGTAAGTTTCTGTGGGCTGCCAGTTCTTGTTAGGATCCTTGTACCAGAATTTGCCCAGAGCCGCATCCATGGTATCCCAATTGTCGTGGGTGGTGTAAATACCGTTGTTGATAATACGGAGCTGGCAGTCGTCGTAAGTTTCGGTAAGGGGATCTTGCTTCCTCGCCAGCAGGCCGCTGTTGTCTATCACAAGAGACTGGTTTTGGATATCGCTGATGGCGTTTTGTTTGGTAAGATCCAGTCCATCGGAGATCCAGTGGTCTATGGTTTTGGATGCTTTGACAGCAAGGGCAGATTGGCGGACTGTGGCGCCGTAAGATTTTGCCATGGATTGTGCGGAATTTAAGATGTCTTCCACATCGGATAACACGCCGCCAGCGCCCCGGGATGAAGTGGAAAATTCCACTTGTATGCCGGAGGAATCTGCTTGCTCAAAATTAATCTGATAGGAGAGGAGACGCAGTTTATAAATCTGTTCTCTGCCGAATTCATCCTGGACGTCCATACGTACGCGAATCCAGTTGCCCACGTCAAAATCTTCCAGGACTGGGGCAAATTCCGGCAGAGCCAGAAGGTTATCCATGGTAGTGGAAATGCGGTACTGCATGGTTCCTGCCTTTTCTAATTCCTTGCTGGCCAGTTCCATTAGTTTCTGGGCATGGCTTACAAGGGAAGCGTTGTCTTTCAGCCCGTCAGAGATGATGTTGTCATTGCGGTATTCTCCTTCTCTGCGGTAATATTGGAAAATTTCCCAGAGATTCTGCCTGGATGTATCTGTGATGTTATAAGAAGTCAGATATTCTTTAAAATCCAGGGCGGCTTTCACTTCTGACAGGTATGCTTCCATCAGAAGAATATATTTTTCAGAAGCAAGAAGCTGAGTTTCCCGGGTGTTAATCAGGCTGGAAACCAGAGCAAGTTTATTGACATAGAGATTCTGGTATTCCATTAATTTGTCAGACAGTTCATGTTCTTCTGATTCTGAATTTTCTAAATCTTCCAATTGTTCGCTGATGATCCCAAGACAGTCTGTAAGGACATTTTGAATTGTGGAAAGGCTTCCCATGCCATAATAGGAAATCATCTGTTCAAAATCTGTTTCTGAGACGTCAGGGGAGTAAAGGGCGGTCGCCATGGGAAGATCCTTTTTGGCCAGCATGGATGCGATAGAATTTTTGGCGTAGGAAATGGCGTCATCGTTAATGGTAAGGGTGATGCTGTCAGGGATGTCCACAAAGGAGAGGCTGTAATTTTCTTTTGCAGCAACCGTCCGGTAGTCCGTATTCGTGATGGCGCTGAGGGCAGGATCTTCTTCCTGCCGGTCTGTGATGGAGAAGGTGCCTGTCCATGTGACGACAGGTTCTGCCCCAGTTAGATCAACCGTAACTTGGAATGTATCTATGGAAACGGAAAACAGCCCTGTGCTAATCAGGGTTTTTGCCTTGTTGGCAATGGCGTTATTAATTGCAGTTTCAGAAGGATAGTAAAGATTTAATCCTGCAATCCCTATGGTTCCAAAAGCATCCTGGCTTAGACGGGAAAGAGCCTGGTATTTGTCATATACCTCCATCTTGTAGTCCGGCATCATTTTATATTCCAAAAACGACTGGAAATCCAGGGCGTTGTAATAGGCTGTTACCAGGTCGCTGTGCTGGCTGTAAACGGTTGGAACATCATAGTAATATTTGCCATAGGGCGTACTGCCAGCAGAATCGGCGAGACTTGTAATCTGTGTGATCACGCCTTGAAATTCTGTAAGATAGCGGGAATCAGGGGCTTGCGGGTCGAAGGTATCAGAAACCATATAGGCTTTGTCTGTGTCTGGACGCTGCTGGTATTTGTGGGTGGTGGCGGAGGGATTTTTGGGATAAAGGGTCAGATAATTTTCTGACAGGGTGTGATATTGTGAAATGGCCTCCCTTAGCTGCTGCGGCAGCTCTGCCAGGGCTTCCGGGGAGAAATAATAGAGATACTGGTCCCCGGAAGGGTTGAGCTGGGCAAAGGCTGCATTGATTAATTCATCTCCTCCTTCCACGTAAAAGCAGTTTTTCAGAGAGTCGGCATCCCCTTCACAGGTCAGGGAAGAGGCGAGATTTTCCCGGTCAATGAGGATGGCAGTGTCTTTTCCATAACCTGTTGTACTGTCGTTATCGGAAAGAGCATAGACATGGATGTGCCTTGTGATGGAATCGAATTGGAACAGGCACTGCATTTGTTTTGCTACTTCTCCGGTGAGAAAATCATAGATACTGGTTCCGTCAGCGGAAAACGTGTAGGAAAGATTTTTCAGAGAAGCGTCTACATGGCCAATCTGGTAGAAAGAAGCCTTGTCAGACAGAACCCTGTGCAGCAGAGAATGTTTTTCTTTCTGCTTTCGGGTTTCCGGGCTGTCATTGTCAGAAATGTCCATGTAAAAGACAGTGGCGGGATAAGTCTCGCTGCTGTTGCTGGCAAGATCCTGGTCTGTGTTGATTTCCAATCCCCGCAGAATGATCTGCCCAAGTTCTGCCTCGCACAGGGAGGTTCCAGTAACAGCTTTAGTTTCCATGGATTCCTCCTGGAACGAAACTCTGATTTCAAACCGTTCCTGAAATTCTGGAATATATACGTTTTTCAGGTCTGTCACATCATTCCACAGCGGGTTGAGCTTCCCGTCCAAATATTTGTGTATGAGAAAGGAAAGCTCGTCGGCGCTGTTTAAATTTTTCTTGTAAATGATGTCTGCGGCGCCGTCAAGGACGCCCAGTGGTTCCCCGGATTTGCGCTGCAGCACCAGGGTGGGAACCTCTGCCTGGGTTCCCCGTTGAAAATATTGGTGCATAGTTGTTCCTCCTGTTAAATAAATTTTTGTGTGCTGAGAGAATTGCCGCTGGTGAGACTGGTGTTTACCAGGGTTCCCAGGGCTCTTTGGACGGTAGGATCATTTTTCAGCGCATTTACCATGCCACTGGCAAATTCGCTGGGATCGGTAACATCCGGCAGAATCAGATCCCCGGTGATAATGGACAGATTTCCGGCGTCGGAAATTCTGGAAGGGTTCTGATTTAAAATGGTGTCTTTCAGAGAAAGACGGCTGAACATAGAATTGTTGTGATTCTGGCTATTCCAGAAAATATCGTCAAAATTCAGTCCTTCTGCAGCCTGGCGTCCAGGGATCTGGTCTTTCTCCGGCTGATTCAAGGAAGGATCTTTCATCAGGTTTCTCAAGCGGATATATTTGATATTGTCTGACTTTGTTTTTGTATTCGGATTTCCGCCGCCCTTGGATTTCTTCTTGTTTTTGTCTGTATTTTTCTTTTTGGAAGACTTCTTTTTACTGCTTTTGGAAGACTTTTTCTTGCTCTTTTTGGAAGACTTTTTCTTTTTAGATGTCCCAGATGCAGGAGATTTGCCGCCGGGTGCTGGCGCGGGGCTGTTTCCGGAAGTTCCGTCTTGTGCAAGGCCCAGGTTTTTGAGGATATTGACTGCCTGATCTGCATTGGCAGCGCCCAACAGGCTTAGAATCTGCTTACGGTTGGCGTCGGTGATATAACCTCCGGTAATTTTTAAAACGGCGTTGTCTAAAGCGTCCATGCTGCTGGAATTTTTGGCAGGCGTTTTATCGGCAATGGCAGAAAGGAAGTTCTGTATGGTACTCTTGTCAGAATCTTTTGCGGCCTGCTGCTGTGCTTTTAGCGTGTTGACTCTTTGCCCGGAATCCTTGTATTTCTTGTCCAGAGTGTCAAATTCCTTTTTAGCGTCCTTCCAGTTTTTCTCAGCCTTTTTGTATTCTTTGGAATTTTTTCCTTTCCTTTTGGCTTTGTCCAGTTTCTTTTTGGCTTTTTCTTGCTGTTCTTTGGCCTTATCGCGTTTTTTCTTAAGATCGCTTTTTTCCTTCTTGGCATTTGCAAGGTCTTTGTTGTAGGATTTGTAGTTTTGATAAATACTGGAGGCGTCCTGGAATGCCTGTTCATCGTTCTTCTGGTCAGTGACAGTCAGCAGGTTCTGGAAACTGCTGATGATGGCGTCCACACCTCCGGCGGCAGAACCGTAGCTTCCCCAGGAAGCGGCCATGGCGGAGGAGAGTGAGGTATGGTATTCCTCAGAAAGCTCAAAGAGGGTAGAAGAAATAGCGTCTGTACTGCCGGTTACCATTTCAATTCCGCTTTGAATCAGCATGTCGGTTTCCTGGGACAGTCCGCTGAGGAAGTCTTCCAGGCTGTCCAGCATGTTGTCCATGGCGTCCTGGGTGTCGGAGAGATATTTCTCATACATCGTCTCATCCAGACTGCGTTCGGCCTCATCCAGTTCTTTCATAAGCTGCTGGAGCTTTGCTGAAGTTTCTTCGCTTCCGGTCATGGAAGAGTAGGCGTTGATCTGTTTTTTCAGGGCGCTGATGTTATCGGTCTGCTGGGAAATATTTTTCTGGTATTCGTGGGCGTTTTTGGCGTTTTGCAGAAGTTCTTTGTATTTGCTGATGGATTTGCCAAGGGAATCAATCAGCGCCTGATAGCCCTGCTGTACCAGATCGGCAATGGCCTGTTTTTCACTCTGGGCGTTTTGGATGCATTCTTTTTGCATATCCTGGTACTGCTGGAGTTGGGAAATCAGTGTAGTGTTGGTGGGATCTTTGGAAAGCGCCTTATTCAGCTTGTCAATTTCTTTTCCATATTGTGCCGCCTGATTCTGGTAGATTTCTGATTTCTGGTAATGCAGCCCCAGTGTGGCGGTTCCGTGTTGGGTCAGTCCGGTTTCATTGGTAAGTGGTTTGTCCGACATGACATTGATATAAAAGTCTGCTTCCTGGGTGAGCCGTCCGATCTGTTCCTGAAGATAGCCGAAATGATCGAAATCAATCTGCTTTAGCTGGTTCTGGTATTCTAATAATGTTTCTTTGGACTGTAATAATGCCTGGTCCACCTGGTAAATGCTGTCTGTCATTTCCAGCCATTCTTCTGAAAATTCCCGTATTTTTCCAGAGGCTGCTAAGGAATTTAGTGTTTTCTGCAATTTATTGCGCTCCTTGGCAAGGCTTTTCTGGTTTTGCTGTTCCAGGGAGATGAGCGCGTCATAGTAGCTCCGGTCCGCAGGACGCCCCTGGGCTTCGGAACGGCTGACGGAGGAAGAGATATATTCGGAACGGCGGCTGATATCCGTCTGTTTCTGCTCATAGGAGCCTTTGGTATTCTGGAACTGTTTGAGGGCCAGTTCTGAGATTTCTTTTTGAGAAGTCTGGGCTGCCAGCTCTGCCGCTGCCTGTGCAGTTTCATTTGCTGCAAGGTTCGCGTTATAGTTGGCGGCTGCTGCTGCTAACTGGTTCATTCCAGCGTTGGTGAGTTTGGTGATCAGGCTGGCTGGAATCTCCTTGTTTTTCTTAGTATACGCCTGTATTTTCTTATAATAATTGTCTGCCTGTTTCTTACCAGATTTCGGCTGCTTCTTTTTATCTTTGTTCTTAGCAGCAGTAAATTTTGATTTGGACGTTTCTAAGTTTTTGGAGGTAATTTCGGCCGCAGACTGTGTTTTATTCTGGTTTCGTTTTACAAGAGTTATCTGATTTCCGATCCATGTATTTTTGTTTTTTGTGCTGCCGCTGGCTGCAATCTTAGCTTCGTAGAGTTCCTGTTTCTCTTTATTTTTTTCCAGGTATTTATTTAGCCGTTCTGTGGGAAGTCCCGCCATTTTAACAGCCAGCTCTGCAATGGATTGGGTGAGTTCCTGGGTTTTCTCTTTATTTTTTTTGATCTGATCCTGGTAGGCGTTCCAGGCTTCGCTGCCTTTGACCGTGGTTTTCTGAAGCTTTTTCAGGCTTTCATCCTGCTTTCTCAATTTCGACAGTTCTGAATTAGAATCGCTCTGCTGGTTTTTATAGTCCTTGCCAGAGGCAGAAAAGCCAAATACTTCTTTCAGGCTGGCCAAAGCTTTTTTGCGGGAAATCTTTTTTTCAATTTTGCTGATTTCCCTGTCATGGGCGGCAATGATTTTGTCTGCATAGGATTTCTGGGCCTGGGCCCGTTTTTCTTCCAATGCGGTAATGGATTCCTCACATTTCTTCTTTTTATCGTAGTAGTTTTCATATTCTGAAATCTGGTTTTTGAGTGTTTCGTCAGAAATGTCCTGGATGGAGAAGCTGCCGTTCTGGATTTTGTCAATCCATGTGTCTGACAGGCCGACGGCGTTCATTTTCTCCTGATAGACAGCAGCGGCAGTCTGGTTGGCGTTAAGATCTGCGCTGATCTGGGAGAGGTACGCATGGAACTTTTTCCTGGAGGAGCTTAGGAAAAAAGCTTTGTCAAATGCTTTGCCGGCCCGATCAGTCTGGTCTGCAATGGCGGAGAGCTTTTTCTCAATCCAGTCGTAGGTCTGGGGAGTGGGGGCGGGGGCAGAAGCCGCAGAGCCGGAACCGCCGCCTCCAATGGGGGAGGAATTTGAGCCAAAGTCAAGGCTGATGGGGGATAAATCCAGGGATACGTCATTCTTAGCTTTGCTTGCAGCTTCAGTTGCATCCACTAGATTTCTGGCGCTATTAATCTGAGCAGTGGTATAGGAGGAGAGAACCTCATTTTTTGGGATGCCGAATGGCGAGTAATTTTTAACATAATAATCGGCAGGTTTTTTCCCGTTGGATTCCCTCAGGATTTCCTGGGCCGTTCCATATGCAGAATAAGGGGCGCTGAAGCTCATGGACTGGGATGCCTTAATTGCATTCACAAAGGCATTATAGGCCTCCGCCTTTTTGGACAGCATGTCAAGCCAGTTGTAATAATCCGCCTGGTATGGCGCGCCTAATGCGGCAAGCAGGAGACTGTTTTTGGAATAAATGCTGTTTATGTAGTCCGCGTCATACCCCTTTTTGTGCTCCAGGTAATTGAAGTATTCTTCTTCCGCATTGTTAAGGATTGGGATATCTGCTGGAAGGGAGCGGACCTGGTTTACAAGCTCTTCGGCATTCTGGATCCCCATCTGCTTTAAATTTGCAATATAGGACTGGACTTCGCTTTCAGAAGCGTTGAACAGGCCGGTCAGAGTATCCTTTGAGAGCAGGTATTGGGCGGTGAGCTCGTTGAATGCTTCCTGTATTTGTTCTACGCCCTGGCTCGGATTCCCGGCAGTTTCTGCAAACAGGTCAAAGCCTTCCAGATCCTGGAAGACATCAGGAAGCGATTCCAGGCTTTGGGCAGTTACATATCCAAGCTCTTTAAATTCCTGATAGGAGCCGGAGAGCTTGTCCAGGTCTGCGCCTGCTTCGGCAAGTTTTGTGCGTGTTTTGGAGAGGGGGTCTGTTGTTAGATCTACCTCCAGGGATTCTTCACATTTATCTGCCAGGGCTGCAATTTCTTCCAGAAAGGCGGCAATGCTATTGGATGTGTCATCAAAAATCAAGTCGCTTTCTTCAATAGCCTTGACTAGATTTTTGTAATTGGAGATGGTGGCTTCATCTAATGTTCCATCCTTGGCTAATGAGACTAATTCTTCTTTTGTGATCTCTATGCCTTCGGTATCAAAAATACTATCGATTTCCAGGGCATTCCAGCCATTGGAATCTGTAAAACTGCTGATCAGTTTCATCCCCTGTTCCAGGTTATCATAGAACGCCAGCTCATCTGCCGTCAGATCCCGGAAGTCCATGATTTCGTTGAGGGTGTTCCAGTAATTCTGGAGATTGGAAAGATCCCCAACCAGCAGATCCTTGTAATACTGGATGGAATCCTGCGCTTGTTCCATGGCTATATTGTTATGCTCAGCTTCTGCCTGTTTATATGCCTCCTGCATTTTCATCAGGGCGGCGGCAGTGCCCTCAATGCCTTCTTCCTCCAGGCGGAGAAGGCCGTTTTCATCCTCATATTTTCCAGATGTGATCAGCTCCTGGACGTCTTTCATTTTGAAGGAATCGTCATTGTATTCTAAATCAAATGTATGTTTGTTTTCTCTTGCCAGTTTGTTAGCTTGAATTGCCGCTTCCTGGTTTTTAATCACTATCTGGCGTTCCAGTTCTTTTGTTGCTTCCTTGAGTTTTTCCAACTCGCCTTTTTCCATATAGGTCAAATTTTTTCTGGCGGACAGTTCATTAATTCTTTCCTGCTGGGTTTCCAGTTCTGCGTTGAGGGAGTCCAGTTCGGAAGTAATGGAGCTGAAGCCTTCTTTTGTCTCTTCTAGGCTTTCTTTGGCGTATTCTACCCGGTGTATGTGGTTGTCAATAGCGGTGGCGGCCAGCTCAATCCCTTTGGAAACGGCGGCAAAGACCAGCATGTTTCCTGCCATGGAGAGCCCCTGCAGGAGCATGTTATAAGCTTTGCCTTTCATAGATGCAGCAGAGAAGCTGTCTGCATTGGCCTGTAATCCCTTGCGCACTTCATTCTGCTTCTGGGAGAAGGTTTCCAGGGTGTTGGAAGCCCCGCCCATTTCCACAGCGTGCCGGGTGGCGGCTTCTGAGGCTCCGTTCATGGAAAGGGATAGGGCTTCCTGGATGGAATAGTTTTGATTTATTTTGCTCATAAAATTTTGTAAAGCAAGCGTATCCTTTTGGGATTGCTCATTGAAATCCATAAGCTGCGTCTGTGCTTTCTGCTGTTGAAACTTACGGTCTGTAAACATAGAAATAATTCCAGAAGCATTTCCATCTTCATCCTGTTTGGTTCTGAGTAACAAACGGTTGCATTGCAGAAAAAGAATGCGTATAATAAGAACAAAGAGGAAAGTGAGGTATAACTATGTCAGAGAAAGGATTTGATGAATTTTACTGCCCCAAATGTCTTCATACTACCGGTGTTCCAGATTATATTCCCGATGGTGAAGATATGGATATAAAGGCTGGGGAATGTATAAAGTGTTATTTATATTCAGGGATTCATACAAGGTATGAGCGTATCGGGACAGGAAAAATTACAATAGCTGAAAGACAGGCATTTCTGGATGATCCGGCTCGCAAAAAGGATCCCCGTTTTGATCAGGAGGCGTATAATAATCGGGTAAATCATGTACCTATTGAGTATGAAGATCTCCTAGCAGAGGCACAAAGGGACAGGAATGGAGGAAGGAGCCCTGTCGTGGTGAAATGCCCTTACTGCCATTCAAAGAACACCCGGAAAATCTCAGGAATATCCAAGGCATGGAATACAGCGTTGTTCGGCGTTTTCGGAAATAAGCGAAGGCAGCAGTGGCACTGCGGGAACTGCGGGTCAGATTTCTGATTTGCGCGGACAGCGGCAGCTTTGCTTGTAGTCTATGTCTTTTAGAAAGCGAGGTATAACTATGTCAGAGAAAGGATTTGATGAATTTTATTGTCCGAAGTGTCTGCATACTACTGGTGTCCCTAATTTTATTCCGCCTAAAAATGATGAAGCATTTAAAGATTTTGACTTAGGTCCAGGAGAATGTTCAGAATGTTATATAAACTTAGGAATACATACCAAGTATGAACGTATTGGGACAGGAAAAATAACAACAGAGGAAAGACAGGCATTTCTGGATGACCCAGCCCGTAAAGCAGATCCCCGGTTTGATCAGGAGGCGTATAACAAGCGGGTCAATTATGTACCGATACAGTATGAGGATCTCCTTGCAGAAGCCGAAAGGGACAGGAATGGAGGAAGGAGCCCTATCGTGGTGAAATGCCCTTACTGCCATTCAAAGAACACCCGGAAAATCTCAGGAATATCCAAGGCATGGAACACAGCGTTGTTCGGCGTTTTCGGAAATAAGCGAAGGCAGCAGTGGCACTGCGGGAACTGCGGGTCAGATTTCTGATTTGCGCGGACAGCGGCAGTTTTGGTTATCGTGTTTGTGGCTGCATATTGTCATTTTCACTCATATGCAGGGAGCTAGTTTTGACTCTATCTTACTGCGGAGATTCCACAGCCGTCTATGTGGTCGATGAGGTTAGTCTGTGACTGTCACCTGCGGATTGTCTGATAGCCCATTGAAGTATTTTCAGAGTTTCCCGTCCCCTAATGACTAGGGAAGCGTACATATGCAGAGGTACGCCATATCTGACGTTTTTTCCTGTACGGCGGGTACAGGCTCCATCATTTGCTCTGGCATTTTCATCTGCCAGCCTGGACATATGGATATGCCGGCTTACTGTATCATCACAGGTCATTCAATCCCTCGCGGGAATGCCGGCAGTCGGCTTACTCAGAGTTTGTGGAAAAACATGAGCCTACATAATTCTTCAACCGACACCTTTTGTGCTCAGGTAGCCTGCGCCAGCAGCGGAGAGTGTGGAGAAGGCCCCTAATTTATTAATAACTGTATCAAGCGCCCCTGCGCCTTTGGTTCCCAGTTCCAGAAAGAATTTTAACAGGCCGGAATCTAGGATGGAATTGGAAAGCTGTTCCACCTGGTTCTGGAAAGCCGCTGTTTTGCCAGCAATAGAATCCAGGTAAACAGCGTTGGCGGCGTCCGCGGCGCCGAAGCTGTTAGAAGCGGAAGAGACAGCGGATTCCACGCCTTTCCAGTTGTCCATCAGGGCGGCAAAGACTTCTTTCTGTCCTTCCCCCACTGTGGAGGCGGCAAATGCTTCCCGGGAAGGAGTGTCCATGGCGCTCCAGACGGAACTTAATTCTTCCAGGATATCATAAACATTCCTGGCGTCCCCATAAGTTTCTTTTAGATTTGAGAAAATGGCGGACTCCCCGCCTGCTGTCTGTTCCATATCCCCCAGGATCTCATAAGCCCCGGAGAGGAGCCCCAGCATTTCTTCCAGGGACATGCCCGCCGTCCCGGCTGCCCCGGCAAGCCTTGACGCCCCTTCTGCCAGGGTGTCGAAATCCACAGCCCCTGTTTGGGAAATTCCAGTGATGGCGTCATTAATAGTGGACGCAAAGCCCGTGTTTTTCCCAAAGCCGTCCAGGACTGCCTTCATGTGTTCCACAGCGGCTTCGGCGCTGTCTATGCCGGAGGAGAGACTGCTCATCTTTAAGGCTTCTTCTGCCAGCGTCAGGGATTCCTGCATGCCGTATCCGGCTTTCTCTGCCGAGGCGATATAGGAGAGCACATCGGTTCCGGCTCTTCCTGCGGCTTCCCCCAGACGGAAAGCTTCTTCTGTGACGTGTTTCAGCTCTGAGGCAGAAAGGTCAGAAACCTTTGCAAGTTCCATCAGGGCGTTGTCTAATTCCAGGACGTTGTCCTTCATCTGCGCAAGATTTTCTATGCCTTTGAGGAATATCCCATCTGGAAAATAGTAATCTGCCAGGGAAGAAAGTTCTTCCATCAGGGCGTCATTTTGCGTTCCGTTGTTGTTTTCTTCGTTATCATTGTTCATGCGATAACCTCCTTGTAATAAGACTGGGTTGTTAAGGTGCATCTATGTAAACAGGATCTGCCGCAGTCCGGGCGGGCAGATCCTGGAATTTTCTGGGTAAAGGGTTTTCTCCTATATTGTATATATGTAGTCATAAAAACAGGCTGGAAACCAGGTTTTATAAGGGATTGAGGGGATTTTAACTGTGTGGTAAGAGAGGATTTCTGGGCCTGGGCCCGTTTTTCTTCCAATGCGGTAATGGCTTCCCCGCATTTTTTCTTTTTGTCGTAGTATTACTCCGGCGGTTAAATATCGACGTTTTTACTTGCTTAAATTTCCATCTGCCGCGTTGTCATCAATCGTTGTAGCACTCGCTACAACTCATTCTTCCGCCTTGCAGATGAAAATTTATTCTTC
>CATNCF010000013.1 GCA_950097145.1 uncultured Lachnospiraceae bacterium | reverse complement strand
ATGTGTGCCGCCATACGTTCTGCAGCAAGATGGCAGCCGCGCGGATGAACCCGAAAACCCTTCAATATATCATGGGGCACAGCGATATTGGCGTGACGCTGAATACATATACCCATCTGGGATTTGAGGAGGCAAGCGAGGAGATGCGCAGGGTGTCTGGAAATTGATGTAAAACTGTGAGGATGGTAAAATCAGAACAGAAAAAGAGTTTTTGGAGGTGTTGAACCATGTGCTATCTGGTTGCAAAGAAATTTAATGATATTGGCTGTATTGCATTGCAAACTACCCACGGCCAGCATTTGGCAGATTTTAAGAGAACCCTGATTGCAGAAATAGGAGCAGAGGAAGTCCAGTTAGTTACAATCAGCCGTCCTTCTGCATATGGGGAATATGAACCGTACCGATTTGTGGATACGGAGCAGGAGTTTGAACAGAAAGTTAAAAAATTGAAGTAAAATCCTTCGGGTGCAAACGGAACAGGTTTGCACCCAGATTTACACCTTTTGGTGGAAGAAATATAGGAAGAAACGCGGATTTGTGCAAAAATAATGAAAAGGCGCAAAACCTGGGAAAGCCCATGAAAGCAGCTGTTTGTAGAATAATGAGAAGTAATGAAAGGATAAAGGAGACATGATTAAAATACTATTCATCTGCCACGGCAACATCTGCCGTTCCCCAATGGCAGAATTTGTTATGAAAGACATTGTACAAAAAGAGGGCGTTGCAGATCAATTTTGCATTGCCAGCGCCGCCACCAGTACGGAAGAAATTGGCAATCCGGTCCACCATGGAACCAGAAATAAACTGGCACAGTTTGGAATATCCACTGCTGGAAAATACGCAGTGCAGATGAGACGAAACGATTGTCAGGAATATGATTATATCATTGGTATGGATAGCTGGAATTACCGGAATATGCTTCGAATTGCAGGCAAAGACATGGAAAAAAAGATCAGCCTTTTGTTAGACTACACTGACCATCCCAGGGACGTTGCAGATCCATGGTATACCGGAGACTTTGAAAAGACATATGAAGATGTGCTGGCAGGATGCCAGGGATTTTTGGCATACCTGCGGCAGCAGGGAAAAATTGTACAGAGAAACAAAGATTAAACAGTCTGTGCGTAAATTGCAGCCTGCGCAATATAATGGGCCGCATTTTGCTGATTATGGGAAATTTCTTCTGCCGTAACCATACGTTTTATTTTGGCTGGATTTCCCATAATCAGGGAATTGTCCGGGACTATCGTGTTCTGGATAACCAGGGCTCCCGCAGCCACAATACAGTTCTTTCCAATGACAGCATGGTTCATGATAATTGCACCCATGCCAATAAGACAATTGTCCCCAATAGAGCAGCCGTGGATCGTGGCGTTATGTCCGATGGTTACATGTGTTCCAATCGTAACGTCCGCACCTTGGTCTACATGAATGACACAGCCATCTTGAATGTTGGTGCCGCGTCCAATTACTACAGAGCCAGTTTCCGCACGTACTACAGCGTGAAACCAGACGCTTGTATCTTCCATCAGCGTTACGTCTCCGCAGACAATGGCGCCGGGGGCAATAAAAACATTTTCAGCTGTCACAGGTTTTTTTATAGTATGCATCATAGTATTCCTTTCCTAAGTATCATTTGATAATATTCTGGGCGCCAAATATTGCAGCGGCCTGTTTATGGTTTCCAAACCCGGTACATACAGGCGCCGTCATCGCAATGGTTAATCAGCCATTTATAATCTCTTGGAAACAGATAAAAATCTTCCATTGAGTCTGGATATACCTGTAATACTTTTTTTATTTCACTTAATATGCCGTCATACAGCCATCCGCCGTCAACAAGTAGATAATAGGGCAGTGTGGAGATTTTTTCTGGTATAAGGCTGTCAATACAATTTATATATTCTTCCCAATTATTCCAATCTGTCCAGATAGGCTGTGTGAAAGCTAAAGTATCTCTAAATCGTGTCCACATATAAGGCAGTTGGATTTTAGGATATTTTTCATAGTCGAAAAATGTATAATAAAGTTTACAGATGATCTGCTCATAACGGTCTTTTTTCGTTTCATGGAATTTCATCCTGTCAATATTTTGTTCTTTTATAATCTGCTCAATTTCATTTCGCATTTCATAACGTATTTTTTCACTTGCTGTCAGATGATTCATAAGTCTCCCGCATTCGTTGCAATACTGCTTTCATATTTTTTCTGCATATTAAGAGTATTATACAATGAAACAAGTAAAATTGATAGACTTTAGAGTTACATTTACAATTATTTAAAAATTAAATGCAGATAAAGTGAACCGGAAAATAAGTTATTACAATGTAAGGGTGAAGGGCAAAAATAAAGCGCGTTACATGTAATGTTGGAGGAAACCATGAACAGAATACAACTAGAACAGTGCATCCATGAGTATGGAACAGATATTTATAGTTTTTGCAGGCAGATTGCCGGATGCAGGCAGGAGGCAGAAGATATCTGATATCCGTGGCGTTGCGGATCTGGAAGAACCGGAGGAGGAAATTTGCCTGGAGACAGCGCATTGCTGGGAACTGTAAATTTACAGGGGAACAGATAGGCGGAGGGATATCAGAACAGGCAGGTTCTGCAGAAGCTGAGGTACTGCAGCAAGAATTGCAAGAGCAGGTGAGAAATGCTGTGAAAAATTTAAATGAAAAGTACCGAATCCCCGTGTACCTGTACTATACCCTTCAGCTTTCTGTGGAAGAAATTGCAAATACAATGGAAATCCCGCAGGGCACGGTAAAAAAACGGCTCCACAAAGCAAGAGTCCTATTGAAAAAAGAATTGGAGGTTGTTTTAGATGAAACCAGCGAGTGGAAGCTGGCAGATTTTAATGAGAAAACCACGCTGGTAAATGAAATGCAGCTCTCGACGGATGAAACAGGCAATTTTAATTATGATTATACCATTGAGAAAGATGGAATGTCTTCTGCAGGAACGGTAAAGAAAGAAATTATCACAGATAGAGATAAGGAAGGGTTGTTAAAAGCACGTGCTGTTTTTGGTGATGAGACTGCGGCTTATATTGAAACATATACTTTGAACAAGAATGGAACGTTAACTCTTCGGACATACCAGTATCACTAAAGAACAGCATTATGTTTCTCTTGCTATTTCTCTGTTGGATTCGTATAATTATACAGAAGAGGAGAAATAGTAATGGAACATAATTCAGAAAAAACAGATATAAAAAATTCTGTGCGAAAGAGACAGGAAGAGCCATCTTCCCAGGATATTGAAAAAAGTATCCGCGAAAAATTTCATAAGCAGCTCTTTTCCCGGTTTGCCAAGGCAGTCCGGGATTATCAGCTTGTGCAGGAAGGAGACAAGATAGCAGTCTGTATTTCCGGCGGGAAAGATTCTATGGTGATGGCTAAATTATTTCAGGAGCTGCAAAAGCACCGGAAGGTGAATTTTGAACTGGAATTTCTGGTAATGGATCCAGGCTATCTGCCCAGAAACCGGAAACTGCTAGAAGAGAATGCAAAAAGGCTTGGCATTCCAGTTAAAATTTTTGAAACACAAATATTTGACACAGTGTATGAAATTGAGAAATCTCCCTGCTATCTCTGCGCCAGAATGCGGAGGGGGCATCTGTACAGCCAGGCAAAAGCGCTGGGGTGCAATAAAATTGCCTTAGGGCACCACTATGATGATGTGATAGAGACAATTTTAATGGGAATGCTTTACGGCGGACAGATCCAGACCATGATGCCTAAGCTGCACAGCACGAATTTTGCCGGAATGGAATTGATCCGTCCCATGTATTATATTAGGGAAGATGATATCAAACATTGGAGGGATTACAATCGCCTGCAGTTTTTACAGTGCGCCTGCCGGTTTACCGAAGCGTGCGCCGCCCAGGGAGCAGATGACAGAAGTTTATCAAAACGCATGGAAATCAAACAGTTAATTGCAGAGATGAAAAAAGTCAATCCCTTTGTAGAAGGAAATATTTTTAAAAGTGTGGAAAATGTAAATTTAAGCACAATTATTGCTTACAAAGAACAGGGAGAGCGCCATCATTTTCTGGATTTCTATTCCCGCACTGACTTAAGAAAATAGCCATAATACAGGAAGAATTAACAAAACACAGAGACAGGAGATTAGAATGGAAGTACTGACAAGAGAACAAAAGGAACGCTATGCAAGGCAGATTGTCCTAAAAGGAGTGGGAGAAGAAGGGCAGATGAGACTTTTAAAGGGAAGAGTTTTAGTGATCGGCGCAGGAGGGCTGGGTTCTCCGGCATCCATGTATCTTGCCGCGGCAGGGGTTGGAACCCTTGGCATTGCAGATGCAGATAAAGTGGATGTGTCAAATCTCCAGCGGCAGATTGCCCATGGGACGGAGGATGTGGGAACGCCGAAAACCGAGTCTGCCAGACAAACTATAAATAAAATGAATCCAGATGTGACAGTCCACGCTTACGAGATGTTTGTCAATGAAGAAAATATTATGGAGCTGCTGAAAAATTATGACTTTGTTATTGATGCCACAGATAATTTTACATCTAAATTCCTTATCAACGACGCCTGTGTCAAGGCAGGAAAACCCTTCTGCCACGCGGGCATTCTTGGTTTTCAGGGACAGATTATGACTTATGTGCCTGGGAAAGGCCCCTGCTATCGATGCATTTTTCAGAATCCGCCGGGTGATGAAGTTCCAGACTGTAAACAGACAGGGGTAATCGGGGCAGCAGCAGGCGTCATCGGCAGTCTTCAGGCTATGGAAGCCCTCAAATATCTTCTGGGAGCAGGAGAACTTCTCACCGGAACCCTTTTGACTTACGACGCTTTGCGCATGGAATTCCGTACAGTGAAACTTCCCGGATATGTGCCAAATTGTCCGGTTTGCGGAAAAGCCGGGACATATTCCTGAACAAAAAACTCAGGCAGGGCCATTTGTTATAATATTACTCCGGCGGTTAAATATCGACGTTTTTACTTGCTTAAATTTCCATCTGCCGCGTTGTCATCAATCGTTGTAGCACTCGCTACAACTCATTCTTCCGCCTTGCAGATGAAAATTTATTCTTCGTAAAATTCGTCGACATTTAACCGCCGGAGTAATAGTTACAATTTAGACAAAATACATTTAAAAATTATTGGAATTTTCTACAATTTGCAAAGAACACAGAGATGGAATTTCATTGACGGATAAAAAGAGCCTGTATTATAATTAAGCCGAACAAGAAGTTAAATAACAAGGCGTGTGAGAAATGGAGGACATTCATGAGTATGCAGGAATTTAAACCAGTAAAAGAAGGAAAAGTGCGGGAGGTCTATGATACGGGCGACAGTATGATTATTGTGGCAACAGACAGAATTTCCGCGTTTGATGTAATCTTAAAGAACAAGATCACACAAAAAGGTGCGATTTTGACCCAGATGTCTAAATTCTGGTTTGATTTTACCAAAGGTATTGTGCCAAACCATATGATTTCTACCAATATTGCAGATATGCCGGAATTTTTCCGCAATGAGAATTTTGACGGAAACAGCATGAAATGTAAGAAACTGAATATGCTTCCCATAGAGTGTATTGTACGGGGCTATATTACAGGCACTGGCTGGGAGAGTTATCAGAAAAATGGAACAGTCTGCGGGATAAAACTGCCAGAAGGGCTGCAGGAATCGGATCAGCTTCCAGAACCAATCTATACCCCTACCACCAAAGCTGATTTGGGACTCCATGATGAACACATTACGTTTGAAGACACCGTGAAGATATTAGAACATCAGTATCCGGGCAAAGGGGCAGAATATGCACAGGCTATTCAGGACTGTACCATTCAGTTGTATAAAAAATGCGCGGAATATGCCCGTAGCAAAGGAATTATCATTGCAGATACCAAGTTTGAATTTGGTCTGGATGAAAATGGAAATGTAGTTCTGGGCGATGAAATGCTTACGCCGGACAGTTCCAGATTCTGGCCGCTGGAAGGGTACGTTTCTGGAAAGTCCCAGCCGTCCTTTGACAAGCAGTTTGTAAGAGACTGGTTAAAAGAGCATCCAGACAGTGATTACCTTCTGCCAGAAGAGATTGTAACGAAAACAGTGGATAAATACAAAGAGGCATATGAGCTTTTAACCGGAGAGAAATTTGCTTAAACTGACTGGAGAATGATATGAACAGCAGAAATTTAAAAGATCATTCCGGAGCGGACAAGCTGCGTGAAGAATGCGGCGTCTTTGGAATGTATGATTTTGAAGGAAACGATGTGGCATCCACTATTTATTATGGGCTTTTTGCGCTCCAGCACCGCGGACAGGAGAGCTGCGGGATTGCCGTCAGCAAGACCAGCGGTCCTCCTAAAAATGTAATATCTTACAAAGGCATGGGACTGGTAAACGAAGTATTTACCCAGGAAAATCTGCAAAAGATGAAGGGGGACATTGGCGTAGGGCATGTGCGTTACTCCACAGCCGGAGCGTCCACCCGGGAAAATGCACAGCCCCTGGTTTTGAATTATGTAAAAGGCACACTGTCGCTGGCACATAACGGCAACCTCATTAACGCAAAGGAACTGCGGGAAGAACTGGAGTATACGGGGGCTATTTTCCAGACTTCCATTGACTCAGAAGTGATTGCCTACCACATTGCCAGAGAACGGCTGGCAAGCAGGACTGTAGAAGAAGCAGTAAGGCGTGCCGCAGAGAAACTGGAGGGAGCTTTTTCACTGGTAGTGGCAAGTCCCAGAAAGCTGGTGGGAGCCAGAGATCCATTTGGATTTAAACCCCTTTGTATCGGAAAAAGAGATCATGCTTATATACTTGCTTCGGAAACCTGTGCACTGGAGACGGTAGGGGCGGAGTTCGTGCGTGATGTACTGCCGGGAGAGGTAGTGACCATCACACCGGAAGGAATCCGCTCTGATACCAGCCTTTCTCTGCCTGAGGAAAAAGAAGCCAGATGTATCTTTGAGTACATTTATTTTGCAAGGCCGGACAGCAAGATAGACGGCGTCAGCGTGTATACTTCCCGCATCCGGGCCGGAAAATTTCTGGCCATGGATTCTCCCGTGGAAGCAGACCTGGTGACCGGAGTGCCGGAATCCGGCAATGCGGCGGCGCTGGGATATTCCCTGGAATCCGGGATTCCTTATGGAACAGCGTTTGTAAAAAATACTTATGTAGGAAGAACCTTTATTAAGCCGGGACAAAGCAGCCGGGAATCCAGTGTCAGGGTGAAGCTGAACGTATTAAAAGAAGCAGTAAGAGGAAAAAGAATCATAATGATCGATGATTCCATTGTAAGAGGAACTACGTCTGACCGGATTGTACAGATGCTGCGGGACGCAGGGGCAAAGGAAGTTCATGTGAGGATTTCATCCCCGCCATTTCTGCATCCCTGCTACTTTGGAACAGATATCCCAGAGCATGGGCAGTTGATTGCCCATAACCGTTCCGTTGAGGAAATTCAAAACCTCATAGGGGCGGACAGCCTGGGATATTTGAAGATGGAACGACTCTCAGAGATGGCGGAAGGACGTTCCATTTGTAAAGGGTGCTTTACCGGAAATTACCCGCTGAAACCTCCCAGGGAAGATATCCGGGGAAATTATGAGCGATAAGAAAAGGAGAACGAATATGTCAACCGATAGATACAACAGCCCGCTGTCAGAGCGGTATGCCAGTAAAGAAATGCAGTATATCTTTTCACCCGATATGAAATTCCGTACCTGGAGAAAACTGTGGATTGCCCTTGCCGAGACAGAGATGGAGCTTGGATTAAGTGAAAATGGAAAGCCTGTCATTACACAGGAACAAATTGACGAATTAAAAAGCCATGCAGATGATATCAATTATGAGGTGGCAAAGGAGAGGGAAAAACTGGTGCGCCATGATGTGATGAGCCATGTATACGCATACGGCCGGCAGTGCCCCAAAGCAGCAGGCATTATCCATCTGGGAGCAACCTCCTGTTATGTGGGAGATAATACAGACATTATTGTTATGAACGAGGCGTTGAAATTGGTACGCAGGAAACTGGTAAACGTTATCGCGGAACTTGCGAAATTTGCAGATACTTATAAAGAACTTCCAACCCTTGCGTTTACCCATTTCCAGCCTGCACAGCCTACTACCGTAGGAAAACGCGCCACGCTCTGGCTGCAGGAGTTTCTAATGGATCTGGAAGATCTGGAATATGTTCTGGGAACTTTAAAACTGCTGGGATCTAAGGGTACTACCGGAACCCAGGCAAGTTTCCAGGAATTGTTTGCAGGAGATCAGGAAACCATTGACAAAATTGATCCTATGATTGCGGAAAAAATGGGATTTAAAGAGTGTTATGCGGTTTCCGGCCAGACTTATTCCAGAAAAGTAGATACCAGAGTGGTAAATATTCTGGCTGGAATTGCGGCAAGCGCCCATAAGATGTCCAATGATATCCGCCTGCTCCAGCATTTGAAGGAAGTAGAAGAACCATTTGAGAAGAATCAGATTGGCTCCTCCGCTATGGCATACAAACGCAATCCCATGAGGAGTGAACGGATTGCCTCTTTGGCCCGGTATGTACTGGCGGACACCCTGAATCCGGCAATAACCTCTGCAACTCAGTGGTTTGAGAGAACCCTGGATGATTCTGCCAATAAGCGTCTCTCCATTCCAGAAGGTTTCCTGGCAGTGGACGGCATTTTGGATTTGTGCCTGAACGTGGTAGACGGCCTGGTGGTTTATGAGAAAGTCATCCGCAAGCATATGATGGCGGAACTGCCCTTTATGGCCACGGAGAATATTATGATGGATGCAGTGAAAAACGGCGGAAACCGCCAGGAGATGCATGAAAAAATCCGCCGGCTCTCTATGGAGGCGGGAAAAAATGTCAAGGTGGAAGGAAAAGACAATAACCTGCTGGAACTGATTGCAGAAGACCCGGCATTTAACTTGACGCTGGAAGAATTGGAACAATCCATGGATCCTTCAAAATATGTGGGACGCGCTCCTGTCCAGGTTGAGAAGTTCCTTGCTCAGTTTGTCAGTCCTGTATTGGAAAAGAACCGGGAAATCCTTGGGATGACGGCAGAAATTAATGTATAGAAGGGAGAACTATGAGGATTGTATTATTTTATACAGGGGTAGATTCCTTTAATTACTATATTGATGAATTGTCGAAGGAATTTATCCGCAGAAACCATGAGATCTTTATCCTGGATTTGCAGAATCCTCCCAATGATCATCCACATTCCTATCATTATTTTACAGAATTTTTGAAACAAAAAGTGGATATGGCCGTTACCTATGATGGATTTGGGATCAAAGATGATCTGTTTATCGAGTTGTGGAATGAGCTGGACGTGCCAGTGGTGAATATTCTGGTGGATCATCCTCTGCGCTTTCATCCCACTATGAAAAATCATCCCAGGCGGTATATGCAGTTCTGCTGTGACAGGAATCATGTGGCCTATGTGAAAAAATATTTTTCAGAAAGTGTAAAAAACGTTGCGTTTATGCCTCATGCAGGTGCCCTTCCCCAGGAAGAAGGGTTTATACCTTATGGGGAACGGAAATATGAAATTCTTTTTTCCGGGACATACTATACGCCGGAACATGAATTTCACAGGCTGGAAGAATATCTTCCGGAAGAAAATGTGCTGTACCCCTTTTATAGGACGATGGCGGATTATATGATTGCCCACAGCAGCGAGACTACAGAACAGGCGGTTCTTGCCACCATTCAGCAGACCGGGCTACAGGTGACAGACAGTCAGTTGCTCACAATCTTGCGCTGCAGCGAACCTCTGGACTGGATGGTCCGCATGTACTACAGAGAACAGGTGGTTAAGACTTTGGCTGATGCGGGATTAGATATCTGGCTTTTGGGAAGGGGATGGGAGAACCATCCGTCGTCACACTTGCCCAACGTGCACCGGATTGACGACCGGGTTTCTTTTGCCCAGACACTTCCTTATATGGCAGACGCCAGAATTAATTTGAACGTAATGCCATGGTTTAAAGACGGCACGCATGAACGAATTTTTAATATATTTTTGCAGCATTCCCTGCCTCTTACCGATTATAGCAGATGGGTGGATGAGAATTTCCAAATAGGGGAAGAGATTGCAGTGTATCAACTTGAAGCGTTGGAACAACTGCCGGAACTTGCCGGGGAGCTTTTGGCAGATAAGGCAAAAGCAGAAGAAATGATTGCAAAAGGATACGAAAAGACCAGGAAAAATTATACCTGGGCAAATTGTGTGGATCAAATCATCGGAACAATGGAAAAGGAGAAGGTGTAATTATGGAATTTGATTCGTCATTTTTAAAAGAGGAAACCCGGTGTGGATTTTTGGTGACGGAAAAACGAAAAAAAATTTGGCGGGCAGAGCTGGAACTTCTGCAGAGGTTTGATGAAGTGTGCAGAAAATACAATCTCAGATATTTTGCGGAATATGGAACCCTATTGGGAGCTGTGCGCCATCAGGGCTTTGTTCCATGGGATGATGATATTGATATTATGATGTTTCGGGATGATTATATGAAGCTTCAGGAAATTGGGCCTGCGGAGTTTCAGGAACCCTATTTTTTCCAAAACACGTATACGGATCTCATGGTCTGGGGATTTTGCAAAATCCGGGATGACCGTACCACAGGCATAGAATTTACAGATATGAGCCCAGACTTTCACCAGGGTATCTTTATAGATATCAATGCGTTCGACGATGCGCCGGACGGGAAACATTTCAGCCAGAATATTTTACAGGTGGAACGGGAAGTCTGGCAGACTGTGGTAAATTCAGAGAGGATGCGCTATTATGTGTCCGAAGGGGTTCCGTTCCAGGTTGGTTCTGACATATTGACTGATTTGTTAAACCTGCCTGTCAGGGAAAGATACCGTCAGTTTGAGATACTGGCGCTCTCTCACTTTGGGACTTCGGAAAAGGTAAATTATCTTGTAAGCGAGATCTGTAAACGGTCGGGTAGCCGCAAAAGGGAATGGTATTCGGATGTAATTTCTATGCCTTTTGAATACATGGAAATTCCGGTTCCAGCAGGCTATGATGAGATTTTAAAAGTGCAGTATGGAGATTACCATACTTTTGTCCAAAATGGCTCTGCACATGAACATACATTTTTTGACCCGGATACGCCTTACCGTTTTTATATGGAACATCCGGAAAAGATACAAGATGATACGATATAGCAATGGATAAGAGGACAAATCTCTCAGCTGGAGGGGTTTGTTCTTTTTTAAGAGGACATTTTTTTGCAAATAGTCAGAAAAACGCAGTTTTAAAACAAAGGATACCCTGAAAAATACGAAGTGTACTTAAAATAGTGCAGGCGTTTTTTCTTATGATATGATTTTCGACATAAGAAATCATAAGGAGGAGCAAATATGGCAACAAAGAGGAACTTAGCGAAGCGTATCACAGCGGCAATTCTCAGTGTGCTGCTATTTGCGGGGACACTGGGGGACTGCCCCTATTATGTAAAGGCAGAAGGAACGTCCGGTCAGCCTGCCCAGGAGGCGGAATCCGGTGGCGCTCAAGGAATGGAAGGAGCGCCTGCCCAAGATTCCAGAGAGGGAGAGATCCAGGACGAAACAAATGAGAATCCTGACGGGGAAGAGAGTTCTTCTGATTTGTCAGAGTCAGAATTGGAGAACGGGAAAGGCCGTACAGACGAAACAGCCGGAGAGCCTGGGAAGGATGGAACAGGTATAATGGACGAAACAGCCGGAGAGCCTGGGGAGCAAGCCGGAACAGCCAGAGAGCCCCGGGAGGAGGATTCTGAGTCAAAGCCTGTAAAAAATAAAATGCGCACCCTTGCAGAGCAGCCGTCAAGTACGGATACTTCAGGGGAGCAGCCAGAACACAAACATAAAGTCTGCGGAGAGGAAAATTGCAGCCATGGAACTCATCAGGAACAAGTTTGGCAGCCCTGGGATGGTAAAACGCAAACTGGCATTGAGGAAAACGGATATTATTATCTGACAGAGGATGTTACATTAACCCAACCATCTCAATTATTGCACAATACGAAAGGTATGCATCTCTGTCTCAACGGCCATGTGATAAATGTAGAATGGCCAGGAAGACAAGAGGGACCTACCATAACCATTAACGCCGGCGACTCTGTGCTGACAGACTGCACGACGAACCAGGAGCATAAATTTTCTGTGGATCCAGAAACAGGTTTGTGGACATTGGATGAAAAAAATGGTACAGAAACACTTACCAGCGGCTGTATTACCGGTGCGCGCAACGGTGAAAACGGTACTAAACCGTATCCTGCCATTCTGCTCGAAGAAAAGGCAAAATTAGAGATATACCATATCAACATTGTGGGCAACAAAAATAGTGGAAAAACTTATGACACTGAGCAGAGGAAGAGTATAGGATATGGAGGCAGCGCAGTATTTGTTAAGAATGCGGCTCAGCTTTTCATGTACAGTGGTAAAATAATTGGAAACTATATGGATATGGGCATGGTAGTTCCAGAAGAAGGAGGATGGGGTGAGAAAGAGTTCTTTGAAATTCAGTACGGCGCCTGTGTATGCGTAGGGGACGGAAGTACCGGAGGTACATTTGAGATGAAAGGCGGCGAAATCACGAAAAATGGAGGCGCCAATAATACATGTGGCGGCGTCCTGAATCGTGGCATGTTTTTGATGTATGACGGTAAAATTTCTGAAAACAGCGGGAGGACCGGAGGCGGTATTTTTAATAGGGGAACCCGTTTTGAAATCATGGGCGGTGAAATTGCAAACAACCATGCGTCAATCCGAGGAGGCGGTATCTGCCATTATGCCACAGGTGGTTACATAAAAGGAGGAACAATCTCCCAAAATACGGCGAAAGACGGCGGCGGCGTATACCTGGGAAAGGAAGGCAGTGGAATCTTTACTATAGAAGGAGGAACGATCACTCAAAATAAGGCTGAAAATGGGGGCGGTGTATTTTGGTACTCAGGACTGAAATACGCTAGCAGCTGTACTCTTGAGATTGGCGGAGGAACGATAAAGGAAAACTATATACAGACTCAGGACAATCAAAATGATATGGTGCATGAGTTTCCCAATAATCTTTATTTAGCTTATCTTACTGACGATACCTATAAGACAATAATGATAGCGGAAGGTGGAATTGCGGAAGGGTCAGAGATTGGCGTTACAGCTTCCGCAATTTCAGCTTACTCTCCAAGAACTTTTACAAGAAGCGCTTCTAGTGATTGCAGCGCTTGTTTTAAGAGTGATGATCCGGTATATACGATTTCTAAAAAAGGTGATAATTCACTGGAGTTGATAGCGGAGGATGAAGCCCTGGCAGCGGTGAAACAGAAAATTGATTCGGCGGGTAAAGCGACATCAAAGATCGATCAGCTTGTTCAGGAGGCAAGAACAGCGTATGACGCACTGACAGAGGAACAGAGAGGCAAACTGAATTACGCTGCGGTGAAGCTGTTGGAAGATACAGAGACAAAGGCCTGGTTTCATTCGAAGAGTATTTACGGCTCCGGAACCAAAGACGAGCCGTATCGATTGGTGCAGGACTCGGAGATAGGTTTGCTTGCTGAGTATATGCGTACGAAAAAGGACAGTTTAAAAGGAAAATATTTCCAACTTCAAACAGATGTATGTACAGGCGCAGAGAAGATAGAAGATGTAATCGGGAAGGTATCAGAAGACGAGATTATTCCATTTGCAGGGTATTTTGACGGAATGGGACATACAATTGGCATAAAAATTGCCGCTCAAACTGCAAATGGCACAGGGTTCTTTGCCCATAACAAAGGAATCATCCAAAATCTTAATCTGTCAGGGGAGATTTCCTCAGGGAACATGGATTATGCAGGAGGAATCGCCGGAAAAAATGAAGGGCAGATTTTAAACTGTACCAGCCTGGTAAAGACCGGAGGAAAAGATTATGTGGGAGGAATCGCGGGCTCTAATAGTGAGACCGGCGTCATCAGTGGATGTGTCAGTACAGAAAACATTACGGGAACCGGGACTAGAGTGGGTGCAGTTGCCGGAGAAAATAAAGGAATTATCTCAGAATGTTCCTATAGAAAAACCACGGACATAAATGCAGGCCTTTGGGGAGTGGGCGGTACCCAAGAAGATGGGGAAGGAATTGCCAGTACAGATACGATGCATGTCCATACAGAATGCGGGGAAACAGAATGTTCTGCAGATGGGGAACATAAGAATCATCCGGATACAAATCTTCATGTGTGGGAGCCATGGAGCGAGGAGTATGCGTTTCCCAAAGAAGCAGGTTATTATTGTCTGACGACAGATGTTTCCGGGGCGTGGTTCCCACAGCAATCTATAAATTTGTGCTTGAACGGCCATATTATTAAGGGGCAACAGCCGGGCCCCATTATAACGAATAAGAAAGAATTGGTATTGACAGATTGTTCCAGTACAGTGCATAAATTTTCTGCTTTGGATAACCAGGCGTGGCGCCTAAGTGAGGAGCATGGCACAGAAGAACTTACAGGAGGCTGTATCACAGGAGCTTTTGGGACGGATGGCTGTGCAGTGAAGAATGATAGCAATCTGTCGATATATCATATAAATATTGTGGGCAATGTTGCTAATGCGCCGGACGGAGAAGGCGCCGGATTGAAGAATATGCTGCCGGATGGCAACAAGATAAAAATGTACAGCGGTACAATTATTGGAAATTGGGCGGTAAGAGGAGCAGGCGTGTACAACGAAAAGAGTTTCGTCATGTACGGAGGTACGATTGCCAGGAACCAGGCAACGGAAGTCGGCGGAGGGATCTTTTGCGCACGGAGCGCGCCAGAGCTATGTATATATGGGGGAAAAATTATTGATAACGTTGCAAAGCGGGGAGGCGGAATATTTTCTGGAGATGATTCCTATACAGGCGCGTTAAAGGTAGTGGTAGCGGACGCTGAAATTACGGGAAACCGGGCGTCGGAGAATGGGGCGGGACTCTATATAGGCATATGCCCGCTGCAAGTAGCAGGTTCGCCGCGAATATATGAAAATTTTGTAGTGGATGAAAATAACAAGGAACGCGCCAGTAATGTTTATCTGTTCAAGGAACTTCAGTCCACCAATTTAAACGATAGCGAAGGTACATTAAATAAAGACGCCCGGATTGGTATTACCGTAGATCAGGAAAGGCTGGAACAGGTGGACAAGAGCCATCCCCTGAAACTTGGATTCGGTCATGGTTCCTGGTGGAAAAACTGTACTGACACATTCATCAGCGATCTGCCGGGGTATCAGTTCAAGCTTCAGTGGACGGATAGCGGTCAGATTAGTGAGCTGTATTATGTTGTAGAAGATCCTGCGGAGGAAGCGGAGGCAGTAAAGAATATGATAGAAGCCATCGGCCAGGTGACGCTGGAGAACGTCCTTGACAAAACAGAAGCCATTGAAAGCGCCCGGAACGCTTATGACGCCCTGGAAGATGACGCAAAGAAGCTGATCCCGGAGGATGTATTGAAAAAACTCACGGACGCAGAAGAACTCTGTAAGCAGGCGGATAGAGACAACCAAAGCGCGGCAGATCAAGCAATGGAAAAGATCGACGCAATCCCCAATCCGGTAACTTACGATACAGACTGCAGAGAGAAGATTGAAGAAGCCAGAAAAACTTATGATTCTCTAACCAGCGCCCAGAAGAAGCTGGTAAAGGACGCTTCCTTACAGAAACTGACGGATGCAGAAGCGGCATATGATAGGCTGGCGGCAGATGCAGTGATAGAGAAAATCAATGCCATTGGAACCGTAAACCAGGCAAATGCAGAAGAAAAGCTTTCCTTGATTGAGGCGGCGAGAAATGCATATAACAGCCTGGATCCAGACCAGAAAAAGCTGATTGCGCCAGAGGAATTAAAAAAGCTTACCGACGCAGAAAAAGCTTACGACCAGGCCGCAGGAGGAAAGAATCAGGAGAAGGCGGACCGGGCGTCAGCAAAAATCGACGCGATTCCTTCCCCAGTACAGTACGATTGGAAATGTGCGCAGAAGATCGAAGAGGCCCGGGAAGCCTATGACAATTTGACGGATTTCCAGAAAAGCCTGGTTTCGGAAGAGAAAAAACAGAAGCTGACGGATGCAGAAGCATCCTATGACAGACTGGCGGCAGAGAAGGCCAAAGAGAAGATTGACGCCATCGGATCTGTGACGCCTGGAACTGTCACAGAGAAAAAGCAGGAGATTGAGGAAGCCAGAGAAGCCTATGACGCTTTAACTGACCAGCAGAAAGAACTGCTTACGGAAGAAGACAAGAAGAAACTGACGGATGCAGAGAAGGAGTACGATCAGGCAGCAGGGGGATCAGACCAGAAAGCGGCGGATAAAGTATCTGAAAAAATTGACGCTATCCCCTCCCCGATACAGGACGATGAGGACGCTGGGCAGAAGATTGAGGATGCAAAGGACGCCTATGATAATCTGACGGGAACCCAGAAAGATATGGTGCCGGAAGAGGATAGGAAGAAACTGGAAGACGCGAAAGATGCGTATGACAAGATGCAGGCCGATAAGGTATCTGAAAAAATTGACGCCATTGGATCCGTGACGCCTGAAACTGTCACAGATAAGAAGCAGGAGATTGAGGACGCCCGTGACGCTTACGAGAAACTGACGGAAGACCAGAAAGAACTGGTGACTCCGGAGGACAAGAAGAAACTGACGGATGCAGAAAAGCTTTATGATCAGACACAGGGCGGTAAAGACCAGCAGGCAGCAGACCTTGTGAAAGACAAGATTGACGCCATTCCGGATCCTGTGGAGAAGAACGAGACATGCAAGGCGAAAATCGAAGAGGCTCGAGAGGCTTATGACAAGCTGACAGGAACCCAGAAAGATATGGTGCCAGAAAGCAGCAAAAAGAAGCTGGAACAAGCGGAAAAATCATACGACAGGCTTGCGGCGGCGGAAGTGATGGAGAAGATTGACGCCCTGGGGGAAGTGAACATAGAAAACGCTGTCAACAAGAAAGATTTGATTGAGGAAGCCCGAGAGGCTTATGACAAGCTGACAGAAGATCAGAAAGAGCTGATTGCGCCGGAAGAAAAGAAGAAATTGACGGATGCAGAGAAGACCTATGACGAAGCCACAGGAGGCCACAGCCAGGAAGCAGCGGATCAGGTGCAGAAAAAAATCGACGCCATCCCGGATCCGGTGCAGAACAATGAAGATACGAGACAGAAGATTGAGGAGGCCCGAGAAGCCTATGACAAGCTGACCAGCGCCCAGAAAGACATGGTGCCGGAGAGCAGCAGGAAAAAATTGGAACAGGCGGAAAAAGAGTATGATAAACTGACGGAAGCTGACAGGCTTGCAGCAGAGGAAGTAAAGAAGAAAATCAATGCGATTGGTGAAGTAACGCCGGAAAATGTGATCAGTAAAAAAGAACTCATCGAGGAAGCCCGGGAAGCCTACGACGAGCTGAGTAAAGCTCAGAAAAATTTGATCGAACCATCGGATAAGAAGAAACTGACGGATGCAGAGAAAATCTATGATGACGCAACGGGAGGGCACAACCAGGCGGCGGCGGACAAGGTGACAGAAAAAATTGACGCCATCCCGGCTCAGATCAAGAATGATGAAGAAACCAAGCAGAAGATCGAAGATGCAAAGGACGCGTATGACAAACTTACGGGAACCCAGAAAGACATGGTGCCGGAAGACAGCAAGAAAAAACTGGAAGAAGCGGAAGAGGCATATAACAAACTTGCTGCCGAGGAGGTAAGAAAGAAGATTGAAGCCATCGGTGAAGTAACGCCGGAAAATGTGATCAGTAAGAAAGATCTCATTGAGGAAGCCCGGGAAGCCTACGACGAGCTGAGTAAAGCTCAGAAAGATTTGATCGAACCATCGGATAAGAAGAAACTGACGGATGCAGAGAAAATCTATGATGACGCAACGGGAGGGCACAACCAGGCGGCGGCGGACAAGGTGACAGAAAAAATCGACGCCATCCCGGATCAGATCAAGAATGATGAAGAAACCAAACAGAAGATCGAAGATGCAAAGGACGCGTATGACAAACTTACGGGAATCCAGAAAGACATGGTGCCGGAAGACAGCAGGAAAAAACTGGAAGAGGCTGAAGAAGCCTACAAGAAGCTGGTGACGGATGATGTACAAAAGAAGATTGAAGCCATAGGGGAAGTAACACCAGAAAATGTAATCAGTAAAAAAGATTTGATAGAGGACGCGAGGGAAGCCTACGACAAGCTGACAGAAGACCAGAAAAAATTGATTGAGCCCGAAGAAAAGAAGAAACTGACAGATGCAGAGAAAATCTATGATGACGCAACAGGAGGGCACAACCAGGCGGCGGCGGACAAGGTGACAGAAAAAATCGACGCCATTCCGGATCAGATCAAGAATGATGAAGAAACCAAACAAAAGATCGAAGATGCGGAGGACGCTTATGATAATTTGACGGGAACCCAGAAAGACATGGTGCCGGAAGACAGCAAGAAAAAACTGGAAGAAGCGGAGAAGGAATACAACAGACTGGTAACGGATGAAGTGAAACAGAAGATTGAAGCTATCGGGGAAGTGACGCCGGAAAATATAATCAGCAAAAAAGATTTGATAGAGGAAGCAAGAGAAGCCTATGATAAGCTGACGGAGGCTCAGAAAGACTTGATAAATTCGTCTGATAGAAAGAAACTGACGGATGCAGAGAAAATCTACAACGACGTCATCGCAGACCAGGATCAGGCGGTAAACAGGGTGAAAGAGAAAATCGACGCTATCGGCGAGATCATTCCGGAAAATGCGGCCGGCAAAAAACAGTTGATTGAAGACGCTAGAACAGCTTATGATGCACTGGATGAGGGGCAGAAGAAGCTTATCAGCCCATCCGAGAAAAAGAAGCTGACGGACGCAGAGAAGATTTACGACACTGCCACTGGAGGCAAAAACCAGGCGGCAGCAGACCAGGCAAAACAAAAAATCGACGCCATCCCCAATCCTGTAACGGGAGACTGGGACGTTAAGACTAAGATCGAAGAAGCCAGAAAAGCGTATGACAATTTAACCAGCGCCCAGAAAGACATGGTACCGGAAGTATCCAAAAAGAAGCTGGAGGATGCGGAGAAAACATACCGCAGCCTGGTAAGCAAAGCAGATGAGGACGCTGTCCAGACAGTGCTCAATAAGATAAACGCCATCGGAAAGGTGGTTAAGACGGACGCTTGCGGCAAGAAAATCAAAGACGCCCGAAGCAGCTATAACTTATTGACCGTACAGCAGAAGAAACTGTTCCCGCCAGCTATTTTAAAGAAGCTGGCGGACGCAGAGAAGACATATGCAGACCTGAACAAAGCACCGTCCCTTCCTCCGGAAAAACAGAAGCAGATAGAAGAAATTGCAGACAAACTGGGTGTCAGCAAGAAAGAAGCGGAAGAGATCCAGAAAGTGGCGGAAAAGCTGGGAGTAGATCCAGAGACACTGTTGGTTACAGACAAGACCATCACAGGAATGAAGTCGGAAGAAGATGTGAAGGGAGCCGCATACGGCAAACTGCAAGTAAAAGGGACAAAAGTGTCAGATAAGAAATTTACGCTGAAGTGGAAGAAATTAAAAGGGGCAGACGGCTACCTAGTATACGGAACCCGCTGCGGAAAGGGAAGGAAGCCCAAGCTGCTAAAGACACTGAAAAAGAGCAGCCAGACCAGCCTTACGGTGAAGAAATTAAAGAAAGGAACTCCTTATCGTTACATTGTGCGCGCCTACAAACAGGTAGGGAAAAAGAAGATCACAATTGCAGTTGCAAAGACGGTGCATATCTTTACAACAGGTGGAAAATATACCAATGCAAAGAGCGTGAAAGTCAACAAAGCGAAAGTAACCGTGAAAAAAGGAAAGAAGTTTAAGCTGAAAGGTAAAGAGGTAAAAGTCAATAAGAAGAAAAAAATAAGGCAGCATCGTGTGGTCTGCTATGAGAGCACAAACAATAAGATCGCTACGGTAACAAAGAAAGGAGGAGTCATCAAAGGAAAGAAAAAAGGAACCTGCAAAATATATGTATATACTCAGAACGGCATATATAAAACGGTCAAGGTAACAGTAAAATAACCTGTATTATCTGGAATATTTTCAAAAAATACAGGATTACACCATAGAAGAATGCATAATTGCCGGATTTTTGTAAATACTTTAAACAGGAAACTTGTGCTATGATGTGCGAAAGGAGTTTGTTATGAGTTTGTGTTTGAAGATTACAGAAGTCCATGCAAGGGAGATTTTAGATTCCAGGGGGAATCCCACGGTGGAAGCAGACGTGACTGTGGAAACTACCAGTAACGGCAAGAAAACTACCGGGCGGGCCGCAGTGCCTTCCGGAGCTTCCACCGGGCAGTTTGAGGCTGTGGAATTGAGAGACGGGGAACCCAGATATTTTGGGCTGGGCGTCCAAAATGCCGTGAAACACGTCAATGATAAAATTGCCAAAGTTCTTATGGGAAAGAATGCACTAAACCAGGTGGAGATTGACCGCTGCCTGATTGCAGAGGATGGAACGGATGATAAGATTAATCTGGGCGCGAATGCTATGCTCAGCGTTTCTCTTGCCACAGCCAGGGCGGCGGCAAAGGCCATGGAACTTCCTCTGTATCAGTATCTGGGCGGAATCAATGCCAAGAGGATGCCCGTGCCTATGATGAATATTTTAAATGGCGGGCGCCACGCAGACAATACGGTAGATTTCCAGGAATTTATGATTATGCCAGTGGGCGCAGAGAAATTTCAGGAGGCTTTGCGCATGTGTGCAGAGGTGTATCATAATTTGAAAAAAATCTGTGAAAAAGAAGGGCTTTCCACAGCTGTGGGCGACGAGGGCGGATTTGCCCCAGATCTTCCGGACGCCGTGGCAGTTTTGGATTTGATTATGGAGGCGGTAAAGGCTTCCGGTTATATGCCAGGTGAAGATTTCAAAATTGCGTTAGATGCAGCGGCAAGCGAGTTGTATGATGAGAAGACAGGCAAGTACCATTTTCCCGGAGAATCCAGAGTGAAGGGAGAGAAGGTTGCCCGGGATACCAGTGAGATGATTGAATATTATAGAGAGCTCATTGAAAAATATCCCATTATTTCTATTGAAGACGGGCTGGACGAGGAAGACTGGGACGGCTGGCAGGCAATGACTGAGCAGTTGGGAGAGTGTATCCAGCTTGTGGGAGATGATTTGTTTGTCACCAATACCAAACGTCTGGATGCAGGTATTAAGCTTGGGACAGCAAACGCTATTTTGATAAAGGTGAATCAGATCGGCACTCTTACAGAGGCAATGGAAGCCATTGAGACAGCTCATAAAAATGCTTACCGCGCCGTCATTTCCCATCGTTCCGGGGAGACCGAAGACACCTTTATTGCAGACCTTGCGGTGGCTGTCAACGCAGGTCAGATTAAGACAGGAGCTCCCTGCCGGGCAGAACGCACTGCAAAATACAATCAGCTTCTGCGCATCGAGGAGCAGCTTGGCGTTGTAGCGGAATATAAGAATCCTTTTGATAAATATTAATAGTTTTTATTCTATTCAGAAAGAGGACAAATCTTCCATGAGGGGGATTTGTCCTCTTTCTGATGATTGTTTTCCGACAAGATTAGAAATTAGAAACCCTGTTTAAAACAAAGCATACCAAGAAAGATGCGAAGTGTACTAAAAACAGTTTTAGCTCTTTTTTCTATGTTATGATTTTCGACATAAGGAATCTTAACATTAAGGAGGAGCAAATATGGTAACAAAGAGGAACTTAGCGAAGCGGATAATAGCGGCAATTCTCAGTATGCTGCTATTTGCAGGGACACTAGGGGAATGTCCCGTCTATGTAAGAGCGGCAGAACCTGGAGGAACTGCAGGGATGGAAGAACCATCTGCCAAAGATTCCGGGGACGAGGAGATCCAGGACGAAACAAATGAGAGTCCTGACGGGGAACAGAGTCCTCCTGATTTATCTGATACAGAATTAGAGGATGGGGAAGACCCTGCAGAGGAACCAGCGCAAGAGCCAGAGACAGGCGAAGAAGATCTTGCGGACAGACCAGCGCAAGAGCCGGGGACAGACGAAGAAGATCTTGCGGATGGATCAGAGGAAGAGCCAGGGAAAGAAGGAGAACAGGCCGGCAGCGGGATTCAGGAGAAGGAGCCTGTGGCAAAGCCCGTTAAAAATAAGATGCGGGTTCTCCCAGAGCAGCCGTCCAGAGCAGGCACTTCTGAGGAAAAACATGTACATTCTGTTTGTTTAGATGAAGGGTGCCCTAATCATGAAGAAGGGGAATGGAAACCATGGAATGGTAAAGACGAAATAAACCCGAAGGATGGTTTTCGTTTTTATCTGACAGAAGATGTTACATTAACGCCTGGCCAGGATAATCCATGGAGTTTCGTAAATCTGGTGTATATCTGTTTAAACGGTCATGTGGTGAAGTCAGAAATCCCTAATCAGCCTATCATAACAGTCAAAGCCAGAGTTGAACTGACAGACTGCCAGCGTACAGAACATAAATTTTCTGCGGATCCGGAAACTGGTTTGTGGACGCAGGATGAAAACGGTTCCAAAATACTGACGGGCGGCTGCATTACCGGAGGGCGCGGCGGGGAAGGCGACGGCAGTCCATGTCCCGCGATTAACGTCGAAAGAACGGGCCTTTTAGAGATACATCATATCAACATTGTGGGCAATAAAAATAAGATGAAAACCCAGGATGGCCAGAACATAGGAAGGGGAGGCAGCGCAGTATACGTTTATGGAGAAGGCATTGCCAGCTTTTACATGTACAGCGGTAAGATTATTGGAAACTCTGTGGATATGAGCCAGGCAGCAGGGGAGTTTAGCGCCTGTGTGGAGAACCGTGGGAACTTTGTCATGATTAACGGCGAAATCGCAGAAAACGGCGGCGTGGATAATACAGGCGGCGGTGTTTTGAATCTCGGCACATTTACGATGGAGGACGGTATAATCTCCAGAAACAGCGGAAGAATCGGAGGCGGTATTTATAATAGGGGGAAGAAATTGGAAATAAACGGCGGCCAAATTACAAATAACCATGCGTCAGACAGAGGAGGCGGTATTTGTCATTATGGACAAGCATTTACATTGGCCGGGGGGAGCATTTCCGGGAATACGGCTGGGAATGGCGGCGGCGTATGCCTGGGAATGAGCGGTAGTTTTACTATGAACGGAGGGACCATCTCCCAAAATATGGCTAAGGATGGCGGTGGCGTATTTTGGGAGGTGGGGGGTTACGGCACTAAAACCTGCGGAGTCACCTTTGGCGGAGGTAAGGTAACGGAAAACGAGATGCAGACGGAGGATAACCACACGGAAGAGATGCATAAATCTCCAAGCAATTTTTTTATTAATTTAACAAAATACCTTGAGAATCCCCAAATTGCCATAGCGGAAGGCGGAATACAGGAGGGGTCAGAGATTGGAGTTACGGTTGCCGGAATTTCAGCCGATCCGCCAAGAATTTTTTCAAAAGCGGCTTCTAAAGATTACAGCGCTTTTTTCCAAAGCGATGATCCGGCATACAAGATCGAGGCAAAGGATGATTATGCACTGCAGGTGGCCGTAAACGATGCAGACCTGGCGGAATTCAAACGGAAAATTGCGGTGGCAAGCAGGGAGATTTCCGAGAAAAGGCGCAAGACATTAACCGAGGAGGCAAGAACAGCCTACGACGCGCTGACGGATGACAAGAAAAAGCAGTTGAATTATAGGGTGTTTCAGCAATTGGAGGATTTGGAAACAAGCGTTTGGTTTAATTCAAGGGAGCTTTACGGATTTGGAACCAAAGAAATACCGTATCGTTTGCAAGATTCGAATATGTATTTACTTGTCCAATATATGCGGGAGAAAGAGGTTGGACTAAAAGGAAAGTATTTTGAACTTATAGAAGACATCAGAGAAGACATAGGCAAGTGGAATTATTTAATGGGTAAGTTATACGAATCCAATGGGGTCATTCCTTTTGAGGGGCATTTCGACGGGCGTGGATATACCATCGGCATAAAAATCACCGAAAACACGGTGAAAGGCGCAGGATTATTCGTCCATAATAAAGGAGTCATTCAAAATCTGAATGTGGCAGGGGAAATTTCCCCGGAGGACATTAGTTATAAAGGAGAGATAGAAGGAATCGGGGGTATTGCAGGAATCAACGACGGGCAGATTATAAACTGCACCAGCCTGGTAAAGGTCAGCGGAACAGGTAATGTGGGAGGAATTGCAGGCTTTAATAGTGAAACAGGAGTTATCAGGGGATGTACCAGCACAGATAATATTACGGGAAGCGGCAGTTATGTCGGCGCAATTGCCGGACAGAATAAAGGAATTGTCAAAGAATGTTCCTATAGAAAAAACGCGGATATCAATACAAATCTCTCGGCAGTGGGCGATACGCAGGCGGATGCGGAAGGAATTACCAGCACAGATACGATGCATATCCATACGGATTGCGGGGAAGCGGCATGTTCTTTAGAAGGAGAACATAAGAGCCATTCTGATACAAACGTCCATAAGTGGCAGCCATGGGACAAGGCGGACGATCTTCCGGAGGAGGATGGATATTATTATCTGACAAAGGATGTTACGTTATCGGAAACATGGGTGCAGGAGCTTACAGATTATCGGTATCTGTTTCATCTGTCTCTGTATCTGTGCCTGAACGGCCATGTGATAAAGACGGACAAGCCGGACACCACTATCATAAACAACAAAGGAGATACGATATTCACAGATTGTTCCAGTGATGTACATAAATTTTCTGTATCCAGCGACGGCCTGTGGATGTTAGACGAGGAAAGCGGTACAGAAGAGCTTACGGGAGGCTGTATTACAGGGGCTTCCGGGACGGGCCATGCAGTGTGGAACCAACAGAAGCTGTTTATGTATAACATCAATATTGTGGGCAATGGCAGCGTTGGGAAACAGTCAGAGGGAGCCGGATTGATGAATATGTCAGAAGATGGCGAATACGGTTATTTTAAGATGCACAGCGGCGCGATTATCGGAAATTGCGCGGCAAGAGGAGCAGGTGTGTACAACGGCTCTGACCTGGACATATATGGAGGAACAATAACCAGGAACCGGGCAGAAGAACAAGGCGGCGGAATTTTCGGCGGCGGGAAGTTTAGCAAGATAAGAGTCTATGGAGGGAAAATCATTAATAACTCTGCGGTGCAGGGAGCGGGAATCTATGCCGGAGATGTTCCAGGTTTCAGAGGCACATCCATGCTGGAAATAGCCGACGCTGAAATTACAGGAAATAAGGCGTCGGAGAATGGAGCAGGGATTTATGCCACCACTTGTGATCTGCAAATATCCGGTTCGCCGAAAATATATGAGAACAGCGTAGTGGATGAAAACAATCAAGAAACTGTCAATAATGTCTATTTATCAAAAGGTCTTGCGTCTACCGGTACTTTAAATGAAGATGCGAAGATTGGCATTACCATAGATCCAGACAGGCTGTGGAAGGTGAAAAAGGACGCTCCTCTGAAACTTGGAAATGCAAGTAATTCCTGGCTGAATGGCAGCACTGTGCGTTTCATCAGCGATCAGCCAGGGTATATGATGGAAGCAGAGCGTAATAACGGATTGTTTTTCAAGATAGATCCGCAGGCGCAGGCAGAAGCGGTAAAGAGCCTGATTCATGCGCTCGGCAAAGTGACGCTGGAGAATGTCCTTGACAAAGCTGAACTTATTGAAAGAGCCCGGGAAGCCTATGAGGAGCTGGACGAGGAACAGAAAAAGCAAATTCCGGAGGATGTATTGAAAAAGCTCACAGACGCAGAAGAGCTCTACAAACAGGCCACGGGAGGAGACAACCAGGGCGCGGTGGATCAAGCAGTGGAAAAGATCAACGCGATCCCTGAACCGGTAACCTACGATACAGACTGCCGAGAGAAAATCGAAGAAGCCAGAAAAGCTTACGATGCCCTCACCAGCGCTCAGAAGAAACTGGTGCCGGAGGATTCTTTGAAGAAACTCACGGATGCAGAAGCGGCTTATGATAAGCTGGCGGCAGATGCAGTGATAGAGAAAATTAATAAGATTGGAACGGTCAACCAGGCAAATGCAGAGGAAAAGCTTCCCCTGATCGAGGAGGCGAGAAAAGCTTATAACAGCCTGGATCCAGACCAGAAAAAGCTGATTGAGCCGGAGGAATTAAAAAAGCTTACCGACGCAGAAGCGGCTTACGACCAGGCTACCGGAGGAAGCAACCAGGCGGCGGCAGACCGGGCGTCAGCGAAAATCGACGCAATCCCTTCCCCGGTACAGTACGATTGGAAATGCGCCCAGAAGATTGAAGAGGCCCGGGAAGCCTATGACGATTTGACGGATTTCCAGAAAAGCCTGGTTCCGGAAGAGAAAAAACAGAAGCTTACGGAAGCAGAAGCAGCCTATGACAGGCTGGCGGCAGAGAACGCCAAAGAGAAAATCGACGCCATCGGAACCGTGACGCCTGGAACCGTCACAGAGAAAAAGCAGGAGATTGAGGACGCCAGAGACGCTTATGACAGCCTGACGGACCAGCAGAAAGAACTGCTTACAGAAGAGGACAAGAAAAAACTGACGGATGCGGAGAAAGAGTATGACCAGGCGGCAGGCGGATCAGATCAGAAAGCAGCAGACAAGGTATGCGAAAAAATCGACGCCATCCCCACCCCGGTACAGGACAACGAGGAGACCAGGCAGAAGATTGAGGATGCGGAGGATGCCTATGAGAATCTCACAGGAACCCAGAAAGACATGGTGCCGGAAGAAGACCGGAAGAAACTGGAAGATGCGAAAGATGCCTATGACAAGATACAGGCAGATAAGGTGTCGGAAAAGATTGACGCTATCGGAACCGTGACGCCTGAAACTGTCACAGAGAAAAAGCAGGAGATTGAGGACGCCCGCGACGCCTACGAGAAACTGACGGAAGACCAGAAAGAACTGGTGCCGCCGGAGGACAAGGACAAACTGACGGATGCAGAAAAGCTTTATGACCAGACACAGGGCAGTAAAGACCAGAAAGCGGCAGACCGTGTGAAAGAGAAGATTGACGCCATCCCGGATCCTGTGGAGAAGAACGAGACATGCAAGGCGAAGATCGAGGAAGCCCGGGAAGCTTATGAGAATCTTACGGGAACCCAGAAAGACATGGTGCCGGAAAGCAGCAAGAAGAAGCTGGAACAGGCGGAAAAATCTTACGACAGGCTCGCCGCCGCAGAAGTGATGGAGAAGATCGACGCCATTGGGGAGACCACCGCAGAAAACGCTGCCAGCAAAAAGGATCTCATAGAAGAAGCCCGTGATGCTTATGATAAGCTGACAGAAGAGCAGAAAGAACTGGTTACGCCGGAGGAAAAGAAGAAGCTGACGGATGCGGAGAAAGTTTATGACGAAGCCACAGGAGGCCGCAGCCAGGCAGCAGCGGATGAGGTTAAGAGAAAAATCGACGCCATCCCAGATCCGGTGCAGAACAATGAAGACACCAGACAGAAGATCGAGGATGCCCGTGAAGCCTATGACAAGCTGACCAGCGTCCAGAAAGACATGGTACCGGAGAGCAGCAGGAAAAAGCTGGAACAGGCGGAGAAAGAATATGAGAAACTGGCGGAAGCCGACAGGCTTGCAGTAGAAAAGGTAAAGACAAAAATTGAAGCCATTGGAGATGTGACGCCAGAAAATGTCATCGACAAAAAAGATCTCATCGAGGATGCCCGTGAAGCCTATGACGCGCTTACGGAGCGTCAGAAAGAGATGATTACACCGGAAGAGAAGAAGAAGCTGACGGATGCGGAGAAAATCTACGACACAGCCACCGGAGGGCACAATCAGGCGGCGGCGGATCGTGCGAAAGATAAGATCGACGCCATTCCAGACCCGGTAAAGAACGACCAGGAGACAAAGGAAAAATTGGAAGAAGCCCGGGATGCGTATGACAGCCTGACGACCACCCAGAAAGACATGGTGCCAGAGGACAGCCAGAAGAAACTGCAAGAAGCCGAGGAAGTCTATAAAAAGCTGGTAACGGAGGAAGTAAAAAATAAGATTGACGCCATTGGTGAAGTGACGCCGGAAAATGTGATCAGCAAAAAAGATCTCATTGAGGATGCCCGAGAAACCTATGACAAGCTCACCGATGATCAGAAAGAGTTGATTGAGCCAGAGGATAAGAAGAAACTGACGGACGCAGAGAAAATTTACGACGAAGCCACCGGAGGGCACAACCAGGCGGCAGCGGACAAAGTGACTGAAAAAATCGACGCTATCCCGGATCAGATCAGGAATGACGAAGAAACAAAACAGAAGATTGAAGAGGCAAAGGAAGCCTATGACAATCTGACGGGAACCCAGAAAGACATGGTGCCGGAAGACAGCCGGAAGAAACTGGAAGAATCGGAAGAGGCTTATAACAAGCTTGCAGCCGATGAAGTGAGGAAGAAGATCCATGCCATCGGTGAAGTAACGCCGGAAAATGTGGTGGGCAAAAAAGACCTCATCCAGGATGCCCGTGAAGCTTACGACGCATTGACGGAAGAGCAGAAAAAGCTGATTACTCCGCTGGATAAGAAGAAACTCACGGACGCAGAGAAACTCTACGATAACGCTGCCGGAGGGCACAACCAGGCAGCGGCAGACCGTGCGAAAGACAAGATCGACGCCATCCCAAGCCCAGTGAAGAATGATCAGGAGACAAAAGAAAAACTGGAAGACGCCAAAGATGCGTATGACAGCCTGACCAGCACCCAGAAAGACATGGTGCCGGAAGAGACGAAAAAGAAATTAGAACATGCAGAAAAAGACTACAATAATCTGGTAACGGATGAAGTGAAAGAGAAGATCGACGCCATCGGTGAAGTAACGCCGGAAAACGTAGTCAGCAAAAAAGATCTCATCGAGGACGCCCGGGAAGCCTATGATAAGCTGAATCAGGATCAGAAAGATCTGATTGATCCGGAAGAAAAGAAAAAGCTGACGGACGCAGAAAAACTCTATGACGACGCCACTGGAGGGAAGAACCAGGCGGCAGCAGACAAGGTGACCGAAAAAATCGACGCCATCCCAGATCAGATTCAGAATGATGAAGAAACGAAACAGAAGATCGAAGAGGCAAAGGAAGCATACGACAACCTGACAGGAACCCAGAAAGACATGGTGCCGGAAGACAGCCGGAAGAAACTGGAAGAATCGGAAGAGGCTTATAACAAGCTTGCAGCCGATGAAGTGAGGAAGAAAATCAACGCCATCGGCGAAGTGACGCCGGAAAATGTGGTCGGCAAAAAAGACCTCATCGAGGATGCCCGGAATGCTTACGACGCATTGACGGAAGACCAGAAAAAGCTGATTACTCCGCCAGAGAAGAAGAAACTGACGGATGCAGAGAAACTCTACGACGACGCCACTGGAGGGAAGAATCAGGCGGCGGCAGACCAGGTGAAAGACAAGATCAACGCCATTCCAAGCCCGGTGAAGAATGACCAGGAGACAAAAGAAAAACTGGAAGACGCCAAAGATGCGTATGACAGCCTGACTACCACCCAGAAAGATATGGTGCCGGAAGAGACGAAAAAGAAACTGGAATATGCAGAAAAAGATTACAATAAGCTGGTAACGGATGAAGTAAAGCAGAAGATTGAGGCCATCGGAGAAGTAACGCCGGAAAATGTGATTAGTAAAAAGGATCTGATTGAAGAGGCCCGAAAAGCTTATGACAAGCTGACCAGCGAGCAAAAAGCCCTGATCGATCCATCCGACGTAAAGAAACTCACAGATGCAGAGAAAATCTATGAAGACGCCGCTGGAAGCCAGAACCAGGCGGCAGACAAGGTAAAAGAGAAGATTGACGCTATCGGTGAGATAACTCCAGAAAATGCGGCCAGCAAAAAACAGTTGATTGAAGAGGCCAGGACAGCTTATGACGCACTGGACGAGGAGCAGAAGAAGCTTATCACTCCAGCCGAGAAAAAGAAGCTGACGGACGCAGAGAAGATTTACGACACTGCCACTGGAGGAAAGAATCAGGCCGCAGCAGACCAGGCAAAACAGAAAATCGACGCCATCCCCAATCCTGTGGCGGGAGACTGGAACTCCAAGACCAAGATTGAAGAAGCACGGAAAGCGTATGACAAGCTGACCAGCACCCAGAAAGACATGGTGCCGGAAGCATCCAAAAAGAAACTGGAGGATGCGGAGAAAACATACCGCAGCCTGGTAAGCAAAGCAGACGAGGACGCTGTCCAGGCAGTAATCAATAAGATAAACGCCATCGGAACAGTGGTTAAGACAGACGCCTGCGGCAAGAAAATCAAGGACGCCCGCAGCAGCTATAACTTAATGACCGCACAGCAGAAGAAGCTGTTCCCGCCAGCCATTTTAAAGAAGCTTGCGGACGCGGAGAAGAAATATGCAGATCTGACCAAAACGCCTGCCCTGCCACCAGAACAGCAGAAGCAGATAGAAGAGATTGCAGAAAAACTGGGTGTCAGCAAGAAAGAGGCGGAAGAAATCCAGAAAGTGGCGGAAAAACTGGGTGTCGATCCGGAGACGCTGCTGGTTACAGACAAAACCATCACAGGAATGAAGACCGAAGATGATGTGACGGGAGCGGCATTTGGAAAACTCCAGGTAAAAGGCACAAAAGTGTCCAGCAAGAAATTCACGCTGAAGTGGAAGAAAGTAAAAGGAGCAGACGGCTACCTGGTATACGGCACCCGCTGTGGAAAGGGAAGGAAGCCCAAGCTGATAAAGACACTGAAAAAGAGCAGCATGACCAGCCTGACCGTGAAGAAATTAAAGAAAGGAACCCCATACCGCTACATTGTACGCGCCTACAAACAGGTGGGGAAGAAGAAGCTTACAATAGCAGTTGCAAAGACCGTGCACATTTTCACAACAGGGGGAAAATACACCAATCCTAAGAGCGTAAAAGTGAACAAGGCAAAAGTAACCGTGAAAAAGGGGAAGAAGTTTAAGCTGAAAGGCAAAGAGCTAAAAACCGATAAGAAGAAAAAAATAAGGCACCACCGGGTGGTCTGTTACGAAAGCACGAATAATAAGATCGCCACGGTAACGAAGAAAGGAGGCGTCATCAAAGGAAAGAAAAAAGGAACCTGCAAAATATATGTATATACTCAGAACGGCATCTATAAAACGGTCAAGGTAACAGTAAAATAACCTGTATTATCTGGAATATTTTGAAAAAATACAGGATTACACCATAGAAGAATGCATAATTGCCGGATTTTTGTAAATACTTTAAACAGGAAACTTGTGCTATGATGTGCGAAAGAAGTTTGTTATGAGTTTGTGTTTGAAGATTACAGAAGTCTATGCAAGGGAGATTTTAGATTCCAGGGGGAATCCCACGGTGGAAGCAGACGTGACTGTGGAAACTACCGGTAACGGCAAGAAAACTACCGGGCGGGCCGCAGTGCCTTCCGGAAAGACTGGGACGGCTGGCAGGCAATGACTGAGCAGTTGGGAGAGCGTATCCAGCTTGTGGGAGATAATTTGTTTGTCACCAATACCAAACGTCTGGACGCAGGTATTAAGCTTGGGACAGCAAACGCTATTTTGATAAAGGTGAATCAGAACGGCACTCTTACAGAGGCAATGTAAGCCATTGAGACAGCTCATAAAAATGCTTACCGCGCCGTCATTTCCCACCGTTCCGGGGAGACCGAAGACACCTTTATTGCAGATCTTGCGGTGGCTGTCAACGCAGGCCAGATTAAGACAGGAGCTCCCTGCCGGGCAGAACGCACTGCAAAATACAATCAGCTTCTGCGTATCGAGGAGCAGCTTGGTGTTGTGGCAGAGTATAAGAACCCTTTTAATAAATTTTGATGGTTTGCAAACCACAGAATATTAATAAAAATTTCATAATTCGATGAGTAAAGAGGACAAATCTCTCAGTAAGAGGGGTTTGTCTTTTTTTGGCTGGCATGGTTTTTATTAATGTTAGAAACGATATTTTAAGACAAAGGATACCCTGAAAGATACGAAGTGTACCTAAAATCGTTTAATCGGTTTTTCTTATGTTATATTTTGAGCACAAAAATGTATACTCGGAGTCTCCCTATACCTGCTTTTAAGGCTGATTTTCCACCAAATAAACACAAATTTCATCCATGTGCAATCCATGTGCGCCTCATAAATTTGTGCTCAACTGGCAAAAATCTTCTCGCAAAATCATGCACAAAGAGAACTGAGAATACAGGAAAAGTAAAGGAGGATTAAAAATTGGGAAACAAAAAACATTTAGGAAACAGATTACTAGCAGCAATGCTTAGTATATTGCTGGCATGTGGAAGCCTTGACGGGTATTGTCTCGACGTACAGGCAGAAAACCATAGCCATGATACGTTCACTGAATGGAATAATACTAGTTCCATGCCTAAGACGGCAGGAAGTTACTATCTTTCAGCGGATGTTGAGTTATCAGGAAGTGCGTGGAGTGTTCCGCAAGGGACGGTAAATCTTTGCCTGAACGGTCATACAATCAGACAAACAACAGAACGGAACGGTGTAATTGTTGTGCCGTCCGGGGCAGAACTAAATTTGTATGACGAGAAAGATTTGGGGAAAATAACAGGCGGCGAAGCGGATAAGGGCGGCGGCGTGAAAGTCGAGAGTAATGGATCGTTTATCATGAACGGCGGGAATATTACGGAAAATACTGCTACTTATGATCACACAAACGGAAGCGGAGGCGGAGTATGTGTGAGCGGAGGAAATTTTACAATGAATGGCGGAATGGTCAGTAAAAATGCTGTTACAAATGCGAATGGCGGCGGGGTCGTTGTAAGAGACAGCGGCACATTCCTTATGACAGGCGGGAAAATTACTGGCAATTCTGCAGGGAAAGTTGTCCAGCTCAGATCCGGAGGAGGTGTGTATATCAGCGCAGGCTCGTCATTTACTATGGCAGGGGGGGAAATTTCTGATAATGACGCAGCAAACAGCGGAGGCGGCGTGAATGTGGATGGAACTTTTACGCTGAATGGCGGAACGATCAGCGGAAATATTGCAATGTCTGAACGCGTCGACAGCGCCGAAGGCGGCGGCGGAATTTTTAACGGCGGTACTGTTATTATAAATGGCGGAACCATTACCGGAAATAAAGCAAAACTTGGGGCCGGTGTGTTGTACAGCACCTGGAGCAGAAATCCCATGACGTTTTCTGGTAATCCAGTGATCAAAGATAATGTTGAGATGAATAATGAAACGGTTTTAAGTAATCTTTATTTAATGGCCGGTAAAACAATAACAATCACAGATAGTTTAACCAAAGGCGCAGATATTGGCGTTACCGTTGATGAATCTGAGGCAGACAGCAAAATTGTTGATATAACAGGTACAAATAACGGGGATTACAGCAAATATTTTGTGAGTGATAATCCTGAGAATTCAATAAAAAACAGCAATAACGTTGTTCAAATTGTGTTAGGTGAAGCGGAAGAAGGTCCTTTCCGGGGGCAGGGCACAGAGCAGGATCCTTACTGGATTTCCAGCAAAGAAGATCTGCAGGAATTAGGCAGGCTGGTAAATGAAGGAACAGATTACTCCGGTGTTTATTTTAATTTGACGGAAGATATTGACCTGGGCGGAAGTGCACAAGAAGTGTGGACGCCTATTGGGACAGAAGAACATCCATTTAAAGGAAACTTCAATGGAGATGGCCATATCATAAAGGAGCTGCATATTAACACTCCATCTGCAGATAATTTGGGACTGTTTGGAGTGAATGCCGGAACTATCGAAAATCTTACCGTAGAGGGAAGCTTGAACGGAAAAGACAACATTGGGGGGATTGCAGGAACCAATACAACAGAAGGAACCATAAAAGACTGCACGTCCAATGTAACAGTCAGCGGACAGAACAATGTTGGGGGAATTGTAGGCAAAAATGAGGGAACGGTTACAGGATGTATTAATAAAGGAGATGTTACAGGAAGCGGAACTGGCGTGGGAGGCGTGGCAGGAACGAATCTTGGCGCTTTGGATAATGACAGAAATACTGCTTCTGTCACTGGAAAAGACCAGGTGGGTGGAATTACAGGAACAAACGGGGAAAATGGAACCGTGCAGGGCTGTGTCAATTCTGGAAATGTGACTGGAGAGGAAGGCAGCCAGCCAGGAGCCATTATCGGCAATAACCAGAACCAAAACTCAAATGGCGTAAAGGATGACTATTATCAGAAAACAGAAACAGTCAACAAAGATCTTACTGGAATCGGACAGGGAACAGGCGCAGGAACAGACCCGGATGGGATTACTTCTGGGGAAAAGGAAACGCCAGGTACAGAAGACGAGGAAAAGGTAGCAGCAGCAAAAAAAGCGCTCCAGGAAGCGTTAGAAAAAATTATCGTTTCCAATGATACGTCAAAGGAGGATATCCAGAGTACAGTAGAAAAAGTGCTGACAAATGCCGGAATTACAGGTGTAACAGTAAGTGTGGATGATTTTAGCAAAATAGAAGCCACCACAGACGCAGCAGGAAGTATCAGCGCAAATATCGTTCTTACTGATGGAAGCACAACGGACACAGTAGAAATTGCAAAAACCATTGAAAAACTTCTAGTATCAGGCGTATCAGATGTACGGGATAAGATAAACGCCATAGGGGAGGTGACTTTGGAGAATGCTGAGAGTAAAAAGGAGCTTATAGAAGCAGCCAGAGAGGCTTATGACAAGCTTACAGATGAGGAAAAAGAGGAAATTACGCCAGCAGAAAAGAAAAAACTTACGGATGCAGAGAAACTTTATGACGATGCTGTAGAAGACAGGAACCAGGCGGCAGCAGCCCAGGTATCAGAGAAAATAAATGAAATTCCTAATCCAGTACAGAATAATCAGGAGACAAAACAGAAAATAGAGGCAGCCAGAGAAGCTTACGACGCTTTGACTCCTGCCCAGAAAGACATGGTGCCAGAAGAAACCAAAAAGAAACTGGAAGATGCTGAAAAAGAGTATAACAGGCTGGTGGAAGCAGATCGTCTTGCTGCTGACGAAGTAAAACAGAAGATCGAAGCAATAGGGGAAGCAACACCGGAAAATGTGACCAGCAAAAAAGATTTGATTGAGGACGCGAGAGAAGCGTATGATAAGCTGAATGAGGAACAAAAAGGACTGATAACGCCAGAAGAAAAGAAGAAGCTGACGGATGCAGAGAAACTCTACGATGATGCAACCGGAGGGCACAACCAGGCGGCAGCGGACAAGGTGACAGAGAAAATCGACGCCATCCCAGATCAGATCAAGAATGATGAAGAAACCGGACAGAAGATCGAAGAGGCAAAAGACGCATATGAGAATCTGACAGGAAGCCAGCAGGACATGGTGCCGGAAGCCAGCAGAGAGAAACTGGAAAATGCCAAAGAGGAATACGATAAGCTGGCAACAGAAGAAGTAAAGCAGAAAATCGAAGCAATAGGGGAAGCAACACCGGAAAATGTAACCGGCAAAAAAGATTTGATTGAGGACGCGAGGGAAGCGTACGATAAGCTGAATGAGGAACAAAAAGAACTGATAACAGCAGAAGAAAAGAAGAAGCTCACCGACGCAGAGAAACTCTACGATAATGCAACCGGAGGTCACAACCAGGCGGCAGCGGATAAGGTGACAGAGAAAATCGACGCCATCCCAGACCAGATCAAGAATGATGAAGAAACCAAACAGAAGATCGAAGAGGCAAAAGACGCGTATGAGAATCTGACAGGAAGCCAGCAGGACATGGTGCCGGAAGCCAGCAGAGAGAAACTGGAAAATGCCAAAGAGGAATACGATAAGCTGGCAACAGAAGAAGTAAAGCAGAAGATCGAAGCAATAGGGGAAGCAACACCGGAAAATGTGACCAGCAAAAAAGATTTGATTGAGGACGCGAGAGAAGCGTACGATAAGCTGAATGAGGAACAAAAAGGACTGATAACGCCAGAAGAAAAGAAGAAGCTGACGGATGCAGAGAAACTTTACGACAACGCTACTGGAGGAAAGAACCAGGCGGCGGCAGACCAGGCAAAACAAAAAATAGATGCCATACCAGATCCTGTAAAAGCTGACTGGGATTCCAAAAGCAAAATTGAAGCTGCCAGGGACATATACGACAGCCTGACCAGCGCTCAGAAGGATATGGTGCCAGAAGCATCCAAAAAGAAGCTTACAGATGCAGAAAAAATATTCCGCAGTCTGGTGAGCAAAGCAGACGAGACTGCCGTTTTGGCCGTTGTAAATAAGGTAAATGCGATTGGAAAAGTAGTGAAGACAGACGCTTGTGGAAAGAAAATAAAAGATGCCCGCAGCAGTTATAACTTATTGACACAGCAGCAAAAGAAACTGTTTCCCCCAGACATTCTAAAGAAGCTTACAGATGCGGAACAGGCTTATTCGGAACTCAACAAAACACCTGCTCTGCCCCCAGAGCAGCAGAAGCAGATTGAAGAAATTGCAGATAAGCTGGGTGTGAGCAAGAAAGAAGCAGAGAAGATTCAGAAAGTGGCGAAACAGCTTGGGATAGAGCCTGATGTTCTGCTGGTTACAGACAAATCCATTACAGGAATGAAGTCGGAGAATGATGTGAAGGGAGCCGTATTTGGAAAGCTCCAGGTAAAATGTGCAAAAGTGACAGACAAGAAAATTACGCTGAAGTGGAAAAAAGTGAAAGGCGCAGACGGCTATTTAGTATATGGAACTCCCTGCGGGAAGGGGAAGAAACCCAAGCTGATCAAGACGCTGAAAAAGAACAGCAAGACAACGTTCACCCAGACAAAAAGGAAGAAAGGAACCCCTTATCGTTATATCGTGCGCGCATATAAACTGGTGGGAGGAAAGAAGATTACAATTTCTATTGCCAAGACAGTCCATGTGTTCACAAACGGGGGCAAATATACGAATGCCAAGAGCGTCAAAGTAAACAAGACAAAAGTTTCTATAAAAAAAGGAAAAAAATTTAAGCTGAAAGCCACAGAGGTAAAAGCAAATAAAAAGAAAAAAATAAGAAAGCATCGTGTGATTTGTTATGAAAGCACTAATAAAAAGATAGCTACAGTCACCAAGAAAGGAGTCATCAAAGGCAAGAAAAAAGGAACCTGCAAGATATATGTTTATACGCAGAATGGTGTTAGCAAGACCGTCAAAGTAACAGTAAAATAGCTGCAAAGATTTCTGAACATATGATAGGGGCAGGTTTTTTGAGTAAAAGGAAAGCGGGGAGTATTTAATAACGATATAAATGCTGATAGGATAAGGCTGGGCTGGCAGTTAATGAAAATGCTGTCATCCCGGTCTTATTTTGGTATTGTTCATAGATTCCTATGAAGTTATGCAGGAATTCTGCTTTTCATTTGAATGATATTTCTCAGTATTTATTATTTTTTGACAAATATAAAATCAGTCTATATTTGTTGAAAAATGGTGAAATATCTTGTTAAAATGTCGAAATATGGTATAATATTGTTGAATTTATATGATTTCGCATTTGAGGAGGTAATTGCAATGTCAATTAATTTATCAAAAGGGCAAAAAGTAAATCTTGAGAAAAAATCATCAGGTCTTGGAGAGATTTTAGTCAATCTCAATTGGAATTCAAGACCTGTAAAACAAGGTTTTCTATCCGGTTTATTTGGTGGAAGCCAGGGAATAGATCTGGATCTCGGATGTTTATATGAATTAAAGAACGGTAGAAAAGGAGCTGTTCAGGCGCTGGGAAATTCTTTCGGAAACTTGAATCAGGCGCCATACATCATGTTGGACGGAGATGATAGGACTGGCGCTGCGGCTGCGGGAGAGAATCTCCGGATTAATGGAAACAAACTGCCTGAATTTAAGAGAATTTTGGTATATACATTTATCTATGAAGGGGTTGCGAACTGGCAGCAGGCGGATGCAGTTGTGACCATAAAATATCCAGGTGCAGAAGACATTATTGTAAAGATGGATACTTATAATTCATCTAATATTATGTGTGGTTTAGTACTTTTTGAAAATCAAAATGACCAGACATTCAGCGTTGAAAAAATCGTGCAGTTTTATCAGGGCCATCAGGATTTGGATCAAGCGTTTCATTGGGGCATGAAATGGAAAGCTGGGAGAAAATAATTGTTTTCCATCATAGACAGAAAAACAGCAAAACTTTAAATATTTGTCTGCAGCTTGTATCAGGGGGCTGAATTGTTAGACATTTTATGACTAAATCTAAAAAATATGGAGTTTCCCTATTTTTTCAAATTGCTTTTTTACTCTTGAAAATAAAAATGCAAAACACTGACCCTTTGTATTAATTTACAACAAATAACCAGACAAAGGAGTGTTTTTGCATGATTAATTATAACAGATTGGACTATGCAATAAAGCGCGTCCTGAGCACAAGCCGGACAGGCATACAGGGGTTTCTTACAAAAAAATCAAATCACAGCATATGGATTTGTTCGAACGCTTTAAAGATAGAGGATACTTGGGCTTTTGCATTCTGAAAATGGGAAAACTCAAAAAAATATATTGAAAAACAAATTGGGATATGCTACAATAGAGAAAGTTATGAGCAGGAACAATTGCAGGAGGTTTGAGAAAAGTGGCAGTATTAAAGACAGTATTAATGGTAATATTTATATTAATTAGCATTGTATTGACAGTAATTGTATTAATGCAGGAAGGCAAATCAGCAGGACTTGGAGCCATCAGTGGTGCCGCAGATACATACTGGGGCAAGAATAAGGGGCGTTCCATGGAAGGAAGGCTTGTTATGATAACCAGAGTCATGGTAATCCTGTTCCTGGTAATTGCGGCTGTATTAAATATTGGAAGCTTTTAAGAAGCGAAGATTTTATGAGAGACTGTCGGATGCGGCAGTCTTTTTGTATCGTCAATATGTCTGCTCTTTGGTTGAAAAAATAAACTGTGCAGCCACATAATTAGGAGAAATATATGGAGAAGGAATTGTTAGAAAACAGAAAGAAAATGATATATGAATTCATGTGCAGTGATCTTTATGTGCCCATGAAAATCAAGGAACTTGCTATACTTCTGAATGTTCCAAGAGAGGAACGTCCAGCATTGGAAGAAGTGCTGAACCATCTGTTATCAGAGGGAAAAATAGAACTGTCCAAGCGGGGGAAATATGCGAAGTCACAGGGAAAATATCTGACAGGCGTCTTTACGGGCAATGCCAGAGGGTTTGGTTTTGTCACTGTAGAGGGGGAAGAGGAGGATATTTTTATATCGGAATCTCAGGTAAACGGAGCCATACATGGCGACACGGTTCAGGTGGCGTTGGTTCCAGGACATGCCGCATCAGGCAGACGCCGGGAGGGAACTGTGGTTAAAATCCTGCAGAGAGGGCTGACACGAGTCGTGGGAACTTTCCAGAAAAGTAAAAATTTTGGTTTTGTAATTCCAGACAACCTGAAGCTGGGGCAGGATATTTTTATTCCTATTGAACACTCCAGAGGAGCGGTAGACGGCCATAAAGTGGTGGCAGAGATTACAAATTATGGAGATGACAGAAGGAAGCCGGAAGGAAAAATTACAGAGATTATCGGTCATATCAATGATCCGGGAACAGATATTATGTCTATCGTAAAAGGATATGACCTGCCAGTGGAATTTCCAGAGAAGGTTCTTCGTCAGGCTGAAAATGTAGCAAAGCCTGTAAGTACCGCCGATATGGCAGGGCGCATGGATCTGCGGGACTGGCAGATGGTGACCATAGATGGAGAAGACGCCAAGGATTTAGATGATGCGGTTACCTTAACAAAAGAAGGGGAAAATTATCGTTTGGGGGTGCATATTGCGGATGTGGCAAATTATGTTCAGGAGCATAGCGCGTTGGATGCAGAGGCATTGGAGCGGGGAACCAGTGTGTACCTGACAGATCGTGTGATTCCTATGCTTCCCCATACATTGTCCAATGGAATTTGTTCATTGAATGCAGGACAGGATCGGCTTGCATTAAGCTGTATGATGCTGATTGACAAAAAGGGAAACGTCATTGATCACAAAATAGCGGAAACGGTGGTACGTGTGGATAAAAGGATGAGTTATACCAGTGTCCGTAAAATTCTAAAGGATCAGGATGAGGCAGAGAGAAAGGAATACCAGGAGCTGGTTCCCATGTTCGAGCTGATGGAGGAACTGGCAGCAATTCTGCGTGAGAAACGCAGAAAGCGTGGCTCCATTGATTTTGATTTTCCAGAGACAAAAATTATTCTGGATAAACAGGGCAGGCCATTGGAGATCATGCCCTATGAGCGTAATGTGGCAACCAGAATCATTGAAGATTTTATGCTGATTGCCAATGAGACGGTGGCCCAGGATTTTTTCTGGCAGGAAATCCCATTTGTTTACCGTACCCATGATACGCCGGATTCAGAGAAAATCCGAAAACTCGGGACATTTATCAATAATTTTGGATATTCCATTAAAATTGGGCAGGATGAAATCCATCCCAAAGAACTTCAAAAGTTATTGGAGAAGATTGAGGACACGCCGGAGGAAGCATTGCTCAGCCGTCTGACGCTGCGTTCTATGAAAAGAGCCAAATATACCACCCAGAACACGGGGCATTTTGGCCTTGCCACCCAATATTACTGCCATTTTACCTCACCTATCCGCCGCTACCCGGATCTGCAGATACACCGTATCATCAAGGAAACTCTGCGGGGAAGAATGAATGAGAAGCGGATTTCCCATTATGAGCAGATTCTGCCGGAGGCAGCGGCTCAGTCCAGCGCCAGGGAACGCCGTGCTGACGAGGCGGAACGGGAAACAGATAAACTAAAAAAGGTTCAATATATGTCGGAACATATTGGGGAAACGTTTGAAGGAGTCATTTCCAGTGTGACGGCATGGGGCATGTATGTGGAACTGCCAAATACAATTGAAGGAATGATACATGTTACGAACCTAAACGATGATTATTATCATTTTAATGAGGAAGCTTATGAACTGACAGGCGAGGCCACAGGCAAGACGTATAAACTGGGGCAGACAATAGAAGTAGTGGCGGCAGATACGGACGAGTATATGCGCACCATCGACTTTGTTTTGCCGGAATAAATAAAAGAACAGATTTAGGTGATTGCAGAATCAACAAATTAATAATTTTTCATATATTATTTTTATCCTGCATAAATGTTTACTATACGAAAGCGTTAGCTGCAGATACGGCCGGGTATAAATGAAATTTGTAAAATGACTAGATGCTGCAATTACCTGGAAAGGAATTAAAATGGGGAAAGGAACTGTTAAGTTAATTGCCAATAATAAGAAGGCTTTTCATGATTATTTCATTGAAGATAAATATGAGGCAGGCATCAGTCTTGCAGGGACAGAAGTAAAATCATTGCGGATGGGCAAATGTTCCGTGAAGGAGTCTTTCATCCGCATTGAGAATGGAGAAGTCATAATATATGGAATGCACATCAGCCCATACGAAAAAGGAAATATTTTCAATAAAGATCCTCTCCGTCCCAAAAAACTTCTGATGCATAAGTACGAGATCAATAAGATTGCAGGAAAAATGAAGGAAAAGGGCTATACGGTTGTCCCACTGCAGGTCTATTTCAAGGGTAGCCTGGTAAAAGTGGAGATTGCTCTTGCACGGGGAAAGAAACTATATGATAAGCGACAGGATATCGCGAAAAAAGATATGCGCAGAGAATCTGAACGGGAATTCAAGGTAAAAAACCTTTATTGATCTTGACTTTAATAGGATTCTGCTGGTATAATAGATTAGCGCTGAGCAACAGCGTTTTAACCAGGGGTTGTACTGGTTTCGACGGGGGTTGTGCAGCTATGGAAGCCATTGGCGGCTCCTGACCGCCGAAAAACGGGAACAAAAATATAAACGCTGAAGATAATTTAGCACTCGCTGCCTAGTTGCAGCAGTCGGCCTTAGACCACCCACAGTTTAAGAACCCGGCTTCGACGATGTGGGAAACGACATGTGTTAAGCTTTGCGCACATGGGCGTAACATGAAGCTACTGAAACTGGGAGCCTGTCATTAGGCGTCCAGCGGAGGGAATGATAAACTAATGACTGTAATGGGAGATGCCATAGTGAATTGACTTTCGGACAGGGGTTCGATTCCCCTCAGCTCCACTTATTAGCAAAAGTACAACACGGGAGATAACATTCAGAGGAAATGAGGTTGTAAAAATGGGGATTGGAAATTCAAATAAAAAACTCGTAAAATCCGTTGCTGAATTGAAGAACACCAATTATTCCAAAAATCCAGAATTAAATGATATGTATCAAAGACTTGCCAGCGGCAGAAAACAGTTTGCAGAAATATATGATAAAAATATCAAAGCTGTTATGCAAATTAGTTCCCTGGATTTGACATTACAGCATGAGACAGATAAAATTCTGGAAATTTCCCGCAATGTGAAAAGGGCGGCAGAGGTAATATTTGGAACAAACACCAGCAGCAATGCAGAGGGCAACAACTCTCTAGAAGAGCTTACCAACACAATTATTAAAGTTTCAGAGGATACCGATGAGGTATACCGTAAGATAGAAACTGGTCAGGGAGAACTGACGGCAATACGTGATCTTTCCGAACAGACGATTGGAGTGTCCCAGGAAATGGGAAAGGATATGGATGAACTGATTGAAGTCATCAATCATATGAATGAGGTGATTTCAGGGATTGAGTCAATCTCACGCCAGACGAATCTGCTTGCCTTGAATGCGTCCATAGAGGCGGCAAGGGCAGGGCGCGCAGGCAGGGGGTTTGCAGTGGTGGCTGATGAAATACGTTCTCTTGCAGAAGAGACACAGACATTGACAGGCAGTATGGGAACTTTTGTTGAAGGGGTCAAGGCTGCTTCCCAGAAGAGTTCTGGCAGTACCAGCAATACCATAGAAGCGCTCAGGACTATGACAGAAAAGATTGGAAATGTATGGAAAATAAATGATGAGAACCAAAGGCATGTTTCTGAAGTCAGCCAGTCTGTTACTTCTTTGGCAGCGGTCAGCGAAGAAATCAGCAGCACCATGTCTGAGATGGAAAATCAATTGAGGAACAGCACGGACTTTATGAGTGAGATCGGTACAGAGCTTGCCAAAGCAAAAGAACCAGTGGTAGATATAGAGAGAACTTTAGATGAAGTAGTGAAACAGATGGGAAGCATGTCAAGAGATGCCTTTTATCATTTAGAAAATCGGGAATTTGCTGGCTATGTACGGAATGCTATTTCTGCCCATCAGACGTGGATCTCTAATTTGGAAAAAATGGTGAAAGAGAAGGTTATTGTACCTCTGCAGCTTGATGCTTCAAAATGCGGGTTTGGGCATTTTTATTATTCCATCACACCGGATATCGAAGATATCCGCGGCATTTGGGATGCTCTTGGTGAAAAGCACCGGAAATTCCATGGATATGGTTCAGAAGTTATTCAGGCTTTATTTGATGAGGATTATGCCAAGGCAAATCAGATATGTATAGAAGCACGTGAATATTCCAAAGGACTTATTTCTGATATGGAACAGATGGTGCGTATTGCAGAAAGTGAATAGTATCCTGTATCACAGAAGGATAGTGTATAAAAAGAAAAGCGCTTAGAGCCTTGTATTTGCAGGGGAGAAAGCGTTTTTTCTTTTTTCATATAAGGAGAAAGCGATGGATGGATTTCATATGATCGTGGATGGTGTTTTATTCACAGATAGAATTATGGCCCAAAGAGCATGCCAGGAAGCAGAGAATATACAATATGTAAGAAGTAAATTGGATATGAAAAATCCTAAAATGGTGCTGGAAATGTATCACAGGCTGCTGGCAGAACATGTATTTCAGACAGTCGTAGGACTGATGTACCTAAAGGAACTTCAAAATTATCTTCTCACATCACAAGAACTTGTCGGGGAGGAGCTGGAACCAATTGAGCTTCCAGAATCTTTGAAAGGCCAGGCATTGCAGGAAGAAACCATAGAATGGTACGCCCAGCATTTGGAAGAAACGAAACAACGTGAGAGGGCGGCAGGTTTTATGAAGCGGCGGGCAGAAGAAAAAGCACAGCAGAGCCAGAAGCATTTAAGGCTCAGCCTGATGCTCAGCCTGTTTTTATTTCTTGTGGCAGCAGGTATGGGGGTGATTTCTATGACCAGCAGTCATCCCAATATCATCAACTATGAGAATAAATTAATAAACAAGTATGAGACATGGGAAACAGATTTAGAGAACCGGGAGCAGAGCCTGAAAGAACAGCAGAAGGAATTGGGCGGAACTTACTGATGCCGTTTCACAGATTTAACATATTTATGTGATATTCTTTGAAAAAGAAAAATCCTGTCAGCCAGAGAATTCTGGGAGGATGAAAGGTGTGGGAAGAATGGAAAAGCTGAAAATACTTGTGGTGGATGATGAGAGCAGGATGCGCAAACTGGTGCGTGATTTTCTGGTCAAACAGAACTTTGAAGTAGCAGAGGCAGAAGACGGAGAAGATGCATTAAACCAGTTTTATGAACAAAAAGATATTGCTTTGATTATTTTGGATGTAATGATGCCAAAAATCAATGGCTGGGACGTGTGCAGAGAAATCCGTGAAACCTCCAAAGTTCCAATTATCATGCTGACTGCAAAAGGAGAGGAAAGTGATGAACTTCAGGGCTTTGATATCGGAGCAGATGAGTATATTTCCAAACCGTTCAGCCCCAGAATTCTGGTAGCCAGAGTGGAAGCAATTCTGAGGCGAACTGGAAAGAATGATGAGGAAGCGCTGGAAATAGGGGGGATTTCTGTAGATCGGCTGGGACACCAGGTGACTGTGGACGGCAGAGAGCTGGAATTAAGCTACAAGGAATTTGAGCTGCTGACATATTTTATAGAAAATAAGGGTATTGCACTTTCCAGAGAGAAAATTTTGAATCATGTGTGGAATTATGACTACTTTGGAGATGCCAGGACTATTGATACACATGTGAAGAAGCTGCGCAGCAAACTGGGAGAAAAAGGCGAATACATTAAGACCATCTGGGGTATGGGCTACAAGTTTGAGGTAGAAGGATGAAGCATTCCATAACTGGAAAAATTACAGCAATCATGATCAGTATTGTAGCGGGGACTGTGCTGCTGTGCTGGTTTATCAATAACACACTTCTGGAATCTTATTATGTTGAACATAAGCAGCGGACGCTTCTGGATACTTTTGAGATGGTGGATCATGCCAGTGAAGATGGAAAGACAGACAGAGAGGGTTTTTTGATTCGTTTGGAAAAGCAGTGCACCAACAGCAACATTACTATGATGATCATCCGTTCAGACAGAACCCTTATGTACTCGAACGTGGGAGATAATGAGGAGCTTTTGCTCCAGTTCTTAAACTTGGTTTTTTATAAAGATAATGAAGATATCCAGGTATTAAAAAATACCTCCCAGTATATGGTGGAAAAAACTACAGACAGCAGGCTGGATTCAGATTATCTGGTACTCTGGGGAAACCTCCAGAATGGAAATATGATACTGATGCGGACGGCAGTGGAGAGCATCAAGGAAAGTGTTGGGATAGCCAACCGATTTCTCGCTTACGTGGGTGTGGCGGCAGTGGTATTATGTGCGGTTATAATTTGTATGGTGACCAGGAAAATTACCAATCCAATTCTGCAGCTTGCAGATATTTCCAGAAGGATGACAAATCTGGATTTTGACGCCAAGTACCAGAGCAGGGGACAGAATGAGGTAGACCTTCTGGGAGAACATATGAACCAGATGTCAGAAACCCTTGAAAAGACCATTTCAGAATTGAAAAGCGCTAATAATGAATTAAAAATAGATATTGAACGCAAAACTGAGATTGATGAGATGCGCAAAGAATTTATTTCAAATGTATCCCATGAATTGAAAACGCCTATTGCGCTGGTACAGGGGTATGCAGAAGGGCTTAAGGAGTGCATTAATGACGACGCGGCAAGCCGTGAATTTTATTGTGAAGTCATCATGGATGAGGCAGATAAAATGAATAAGCTTGTGAAAAATCTTCTGACACTGAATCAGTTGGAATCCGGCAGTGAACAGGTAGTGTTTGAGCGGTTCGATTTGATGGAAGTAATTTACGGCGTGGTAAACGCGACAGCAATTCTCAGAGAGCAGAGCGGCACCACCCTTGATATACAGGGTCAGGACTGCACATATGTCTGGGCAGATGAATTTAAAACGGAGCAGGTATTAATGAACTATATCAGTAATGCGATTCATTATGCAGCAGGAGAAAAGAAGATTCAGGTCACTGTTATTCCAGGTGCGGATGCTGTGAGAGTAGAAGTATTTAATACCGGAACACCCATTCCAGAAGAGGAACTTTCTCATATCTGGGAGAAATTTTATAAAGTGGATAAGGCGAGAACCAGAGAATATGGTGGGAATGGAATTGGCTTATCCATTGTGAAGGCAATTATGGATTCCTTTCACCGGGAATGCGGTGTCAGTAATAAAGAAAATGGGGTGACATTCTGGTTTGAGCTGGACAGCAAGAGCCAGTAATGGAAAGATGTAATGTATTTTTAACGGTAAGGAATGCCAGATTTCTCCTTCCATGACAGAATAGGAGAAATCTGTAGATAACTTTTAGATGCTCTGCTGAGTCCTGCCTTGGGTCTGAGTGTTTTGCCGCATCAATAGGTTTTCAAAAATAAGTCCGGCGATCATCCAAAACGGGGCGTAATCCAGCCGTATCACTCCGTTTATATTTGCTTTTGCCTTACTATAGTCCCAGGGGCAGATTTGATATTTTTTCAAGATGCTTCCGCTGATAAATTCCCCAAGGAAAATAAATATGCTGTAACATATGGCACGGATTCCCGCAGGAAAATTTCTGATTAGGCGGCAGACGGGTTTTAAGAATGCCGCCATTCCGTAGATGGGAAACATCCACAGAGAGGTGGTGCCCATCAATTGTAATTCACGTTTCCGGTAGGAGCCAAAGGAAGTAAAAAGGATTTCCAGGCACCATCCAGTAAAGCCACAAAGTAAAAAATTTTTTTTCATGGGGTTTAGTATGTCCAGTTTATTACAAAAATATTACAAAATTTGAGAAAAATATTGACGGATAGAAGGGATCATTATATAATTGTACTGTTGCAAGAAAATACTACAAAGGAGTAAGGTATTATGAAAAAAATGAGAAAAGTGGCCATATTACTGGCTGCAGTGTTGATGGCAACTGTATTGGGCGGATGCGGAAGCTTTGATGCCAGCGGCTATATAAAAGCCTTGCTTGATAATTCTTATAAGAATGATTCAGCAGCATTTGTAGAGCAGAAGATTGGAACCGCAGAAGAAGCAAGTGAGCTTTATGAGACAGGTATTGATACAGCGTTAAAAAGCCTGACAGCTCAGGGACAGTTCTCGGATGAGTTAAAGAACGAGTTTGAGGCAGTAGTGAAAGACATTTATAAGAGTGTCAAGTATACGGTGGGAGAAGCCACTAAGAAAGATGACGGTTCTTACGAAGTAGAAGTGAAATACCAGAAGATGAAAATATTCTCAGCAGCTATGGACAAATATACCGAAGCACTGCAGGCATATTCAGATGAAATGGCAGAGAAGGCGGGCAATGGAGGAGAAGTTCCTTCTGATGAGGAATTAAATGAGGCTTCTTACCAAATGCTCAAGGACGCAATCAAGGAATCATTGGGCAGTGTGGAATATGAAGACGAGGCGTCTACAACTGTCCATGTAGAGCTGAAAAACCGGGTTTATGCTCCAAATGAAGATGATGTATACAATCTGGAGCGTCTGATGTTTGATATCGAAGCAGTGACAGATGCAAAGTAACAGAATGAAATAGTGAGAAATTGGGAACCACTGTATGAACTGGAAGACAGTTTATACAGTGGGTTCTTGCGCTTTTGGCGTATGCAGAATGTCAGTCAGTGATGGCAGACTTGATAAGGAGGGAATTTTATGGCAGAAAAAGAAACATGCAGTAATGCTTCAAGCTGTGGAAGAGAAAGTTGTGAGGGATGTCCCAGCCAGGGAAAGCCCCAAAGCATGATCGAAGAATGTAATCCTTTTTCCAGTGTGAAAAAGGTGATTGGCGTAGTCAGCGGAAAGGGCGGCGTGGGGAAATCTTTTGTTACGGCGTCGCTTGCCGGGGCGATGCGTAAAAAGGGATATGAGACTGGCATCCTGGACGCAGATATCACAGGTCCTTCGATTCCTAAAATGTATGGCGTACACGGTCCAGCAGAGGGAAATGAAATGGGTTTGTTTCCCATCACAGGGGCTGACGGCATCAAGATTATGTCTTTGAATCTTCTTATGGATGATGAGGAGGCCCCAGTGGTATGGAGAGGCCCGGTGATTGCTTCTACAGTCAAACAGTTTTGGCATGATGTGTACTGGGGAGATCTGGACTATTTGTTTGTGGACATGCCTCCGGGAACTGGAGATGTTCCCCTGACGGTATTCCAGTCTCTGCCGGTGGATGGAATTATCATTGTAACATCTCCACAGGAATTGGTGCAGTTAATTGTTAAGAAAGCGATTAATATGGCAAATATGATGAATATTCCGGTATTGGGCCTGGTAGAAAATTATAGTTTCCTGAAGTGTCCTGACTGTGGAAAAGAAATTAAACTTTTTGGTGACAGCCATATTGATGAAGCGGCGGCAGAAATTGGCCTGCCCGTTCTTGGAAAAATGCCTCTGGATCCAGGATTTGCCGCATTGGCAGATGAAGGGCTGTTCCATACGATTGAGAATCCATATTTGAAGGATGCTGAAGAAAAAATAGAAAATTTGTAAAGTTTTTCAGTGTATAGAGAGATTCTTTTGACATTAAAAAGCCTTGCAGAAAGCGGTTTTGCATTCTGCAGGGCTTTTTTTGCACGAAAAATTTTGTGACAATTGCATAATTGCATTTTCAGAAAACAGGGTATACAATACCAATACGGATTTTCTTTCCGTACAATTTTCTAACCGCCGGCAGTCTCTGTGCCGGTATCACAAATCTTTTAAGTTCTGCATAAGGATTTTGGAAGCTGTGTTCCAGACGTGGAACTGCCTAGAATTCTTAGTCAATTGGCTGTAACGTTCACCAATTACCAGTGCATGAATGAGAGTAAAATAAGCAGAAGGGTATGAGTTCCCATTCCGCAGAAAGGAGGAGCGGGTATGAAGGTTATTTTTGAAGAGTACAGCGGCATTATTATTACCGCAGTCGCTATTCTTGCACTCATTGCCATAGCGGGACTGCTGCTTGCCAGCAACGGTCCGGTTCATACGGCATTTATAGACTTAATTAAAACCTTATTTGGCAAAGTGAAAGTTCCCTGATGGAACACAGGCGGGGCAGTCCGAAGGCCTGGGCTGCCTGGACAGCCTGTATAGCAGAAATTAATATGAATTGGAGGTTGTCAATGAAATATGACTGGGAATTAACAGAGGAAGAATTTGGTCCTTTTTATTCCTATATTCAGGATAAAAATGTAACAGACATTGATTATAATGGAAAAACTTTGTGGATTGCAGATTTAAAGCGGGGCAGATATCAGGCACAGGTGTCTGTTTCAGAGGAATTTATAGAGAGGTTTACCCATCGGATTGCCAACCATGTTAATAAACCCTTTAACCGTGCCAATAATGTATTGGAGGCAGAAACCAATGAGCTGCGTATCAGTATCATCCATGAGTCGGCGGCAGTGTCCGGCAGGAGCATCTGTATCCGGAAATCGCTGCCCAAGGTCCGCCATACGGTGGAAAGTATGCTGGACAGCCAGTACTGCAGCCTGGAAATCCTGAGCCTTTTAATTAATTGTGTGAAAGCGAAAATGAATTTTGCTTTTTGCGGAGAGCCGGGCGTAGGAAAAACAGAATGTGCAAAATTTTTTTCACGATTTATACCGCCGGAGCAGCGCGCCATTACCATTGAAGATAATTTAGAAATGCATTTTCATGAGATTAATCCTGAGAATGACTGTGTAGAATTGCAGGTCAGTAAGGATTTAAGCTATACAGACGCGATTAAATTGTGTTTAAGACAGAATCCTAAGTGGATTATTTTATCAGAAGCAAGATCTACGGAGGTGCAGTATCTTTTAGAACAATGGTCCACCGGAGTTTATGGGTTTACTACCCTTCATCTGGATGATCTCAGAAATCTTCCAGATCGCATCATGAATATGATTGGACGTTCCAGAGATGCAGACCGGCTGGAAAATTATATTTATGAATTTATCAGTGTTGGAGTGCTGATCCGGCAGTGTGAAAATGAACAGGGAATGCTGGAGCGCTATATTGATCAGATGTGCTTTTACGATCGGTTTTCTGGGAAAAATGAGATTTACATGCTGGTGGAAGATGGAAGGCAGATTTCAGATGTAATTCCCTCAGATATTTTAAAGCGTATGCGCCGGGCGGGAATCCAGGAACCGTTTCACTGTCCGGAGACTTGTGCATATGAACCTTTGGATATTGGATTAATACAGTCGTTTCGGCAAGAGGAACAGGAGGTTTTATGAAGAACGCAAAGGATCGAAAGAACATAGAAAAATCCGGGAAAAAGAGCAGATTTGAACTGTTCTATCCAGGAAATCTGCAGAAAGAGATTGACAGTTATGGTTATAGTTTTTCCATGGGGAAATACAGTTTATTTCTGGCAATGGCCGCAGGAACAGCAATAGGGTGCGGCCTGCTGTTTTGTCTTCACTGGTATCTGATTGTTCTGGTAGCTCTTGCATGTATGGCAGTACTGCCGTTTCTTATTTTGGACGGGTACAAGCAAATGTATGAACATAAGCAGTTTCTGGACGTATCAGATTATATGGATCAGATTCTCTATTCCTTCCGTTTGAACCAGAAGATTTTCCTTTCCCTGAAAGATACACGTACTCTATTTGCAGAAGGAAGGATGCGCCAGGTCCTGGGAGAAGCCATTGCATATATTGAACAGGGAAGTTATGAGAAAGATCTATACCGGGAGGCGCTGGGATTTGTGGAAGAAGCATATCCAGCCAGCCGTCTTCCAGCCATTCATGAATATTTATGTACCGTGGAGAGCAACGGCGGATCGTGCGGGGAGGGAATTGATCTGCTGCTAAGAGATAAAGCAGTGTGGGCAGACAATGTAATGCTGCTGCAGGAAGATAAAAAGGCAGCCCGCATGAAGGTAATTTTCTCACTTATCGTTACCATACTGCTCGCTGTTATTTTCCATTGCGTCTACCGTTCTATGCCGTCAAGGTATACCATTGTCTATCATCCTGTCACACAGATCACCACAACATTGTACCTGATTTTAAATCTTGTGATTCTAAGGAAAGCAAACCGCCAGATTTCCCAAAGCTGGATTAAGCCAGTAGATGCCCAAGAGGATAAGATGTCTGAATATTTTCAGATGGTATCAGAATTTGATAAAAAAAAGGAAGCAAAAACCAGCCTGGTTTTAGGCGCTATTGTGCTTTTTACTGCAGTTTTTGTGGGAATGCTGGGACATCTTTTTGGAGCGCTCCTTCTGGCGGCATTAGCCATTTTTTTCATCAATCAGCATAAGATTGGATACCGGCTTGCTTATGACCGGGTGGTGAGGGAAATTAACCGGGTTTTTCCGGCATGGCTTATGGAGATGGCTCTGCTTTTGCAGGGAAATAATGTTCAGGTTTCCATTGAGAAAACCATAGAAACGGCTCCGGCTGTTTTAAAAACGGATCTGCAGAGGCTTTCAGACAGTCTGAAACGGACGCCGGATGCCTTGGAACCATATCTGGAATTTCTTGGAATGTTTCGGTTGTCGTCGGTATTATCCTCTATGAAAATGCTCTATGCAATATCTGAATCTGGCAGCGGGGATGCCCAGTCACAGATCCGAATATTGCTGCAGCGCAACAGTAAGATGATGGATAAGTCAGAAAAATTAACCAATGAAAAAAGCCTTGCCGGAATGAATGGAATTTTTTATCTTCCTCAGGTGACAGTATCCTTTCAGACCATGGTAAATATGGTGGTATTTATGCTGGTGTTTTTAGGACAGATGAAGTTATAGAAGGCTTTTTTCAATGGGATTTGAAGAGAGGAGAGGAAAAAATGGGTCAGGTAATTAAGACATATCTGGGGATGTTTTTCCTAATGGTTACGGGAATGGTGGGAATTGGTGTAGTGACAGCGGGAATTCAGTCTGCTAATGCCAGGAATTACCATACGGATGTGATTAGTGAGATAGAATGCAGCAATTTTAATGAAGGCGTTCTGGAAGCCTGTAAGCAGCAGGCACAGGACGACGGGTATGAACTTCGGGTAAGGACTATGTCATATGATGCCCAGGGACATACGAAACGGGCGGAAGTTATTTTAGATTATGAATATGCAATTCCAGTACTAAATCTGATAACGGACCGCCAGGTGAGGGGATTTGCGAAATAGAAAGGCAGGAAATTAGATTGAAACAAGTGATAGAAGAATTTGGAGGGGCCGTTATTTATACAATCGCAGGAGGCGGTATGCTGGGAATTTTTGTATATCTGCTGGAACGGCTGCTGACATAAGGCAGTATTCAAGCTGCATGAGAAAAAATAAAAGAAAACAGGAGGAATATGATATGAGGCAGATATTTGAAGAATATGGAAATGTAGCGCTCGCAGCGGCAAGCTCTGTGCTATTAATAGGATTTGCGACAGCTTTTTTGACCCAAGGCAAGGCATTTGAAGCAATTTTATTGTTTTCCCAAAGCATCTGTTAGGAGGCGCTATGAAAAAAGTTTATGAGACAGTATCCGATATGATTCTTCCGGGTATTGTGTTTGCAGGAGTGATGGCGATTCTGATTGGTGCAGCGCTGCTGGGCAGCATAGGAAAAAGAATGAATGTGAAGGGCGAAGATTTTTCTCACATGGCAGATACCAAAGCAGTACAGGAAGTGTGCGGCAGGAAAGAACCCGTGATCCAGTGTATTGGGGACAAGGTGTGGAATACAGGACAGTCTATAGCAGTTTCCCAATTATTTTCTGCAGTGGATGAAGATGGAGGCAAGGTTCCGGTTACCGTTTTAGATATCAAAGATCAAAATGGGAACAGTGTCTTAAACTGCTATCAAAAAGCCGGCGGCCAGGCTGTATTCAGTCAGAGAGGCGTGTACACTTTTTTTCTAAAAGCAATGGATAGAGAACGGAAAACCAGTACCGAAGAAATTTCCATCCTTGTGGATAACAGGCAGGGGTAAACAGTGGGAAAGGAGGAGCCATGAAGTATACAATTTATGGTGCAGCGCTGCTGGTTATGGCGGTTCTTGTAATTGCGGGGACAATGATTATCAGCGGTCAGGATGTCAGAGAGAATGAAATGGATAAAGCGTTAAATACGGCTGTGGAGCAGACTCTGGAACAGTTGAAACAGGATGGAGGCTATGAAGTGGAAGAACCAGGAGAACTGATTGCGGATTTTCAGCAGTCATTGCTGATGCATATTTCATCAGACAGTCAGCTTGAAGTGAAAATATTAACTGCAGATACCCAAAAAGGCGTATTGGATGTGGAAGTTACAGAACGGTATCAGACTGTCAAGGGGACCAAGAAACATGCTGTTTGCCGGAAAACTGTGATACTGGAAGAGTATTCTGAAAAAGCAGGTTATTGTATGGTGGAGTTTCTGGTGGACGGAATTGTTCATGAAAAATATTCCATATACCGGGGAGGTTCCCTGGTGCTTCCGCCGGACCCTGAGAAACATGGTTTTATATTTCAGGGGTGGAAAGAAGCAGGCAGTCAGAACATGATGACAAAGGATATGACTGTGGTAAAAGATACCATGTTTTTGGCTGTATTTCATTAGCGGCTTTTAGATAGAACAAGATACTATTTTTGAAAGAAGGGGGAAAAATGAAGCTTATTTTGAATATCGTGTTGTCCTTCATACTTTTTGCGGCAGGGCTTCCTGTTACAGAGCAGGCACAGCCGGAACGTTATTTCGAAGCAGGGGGCCTGGAAGATCAGAAAGAAGCAGAGGCAAAAAAAGAGGAAAAGGAATCAGAAGTACCCAAAAAGGAGGAGACAGAACCAGAAGAGAGGGTGCAAAGAAATACTTATGAGGGAAGAGAAAGAATAGAAAGCAGGCATGGGAAGGAGGAAATAAAAGAAGCAGATATAGAAGGGGAAGTCTTAAAAAGGAAAAAGACGGTTCAGGAAAAATTGGGACGAAGAGAATTAAGTTCTGAGGATACTACAGGAAGCGCGCAGAAACCAGAGAACAAAAAGGGTGGGAAAACTGAGAAAGAGGAAGGAAAGCAGGAAGAAGAGACAGCGCCTATGTTAGAAGCAGGCAGACAGGAGCGGGCGGAAGATGCAAAACTTACGCAGTTAGACCAGAATGACTTTAACAAAATATTATTTCTTCTTGACGACGAAACGCTGGAAAAGAAGAAAAAGACGGGATATACCCTTACGGTAAGCCAAAGGGTAGCCTGTAATCATAATGTATCCGAGATTAACGGAAGCATTAAGTGCAGTCCGGCTGCAATTCCATTGAATCCCACCAAAAGCGAGCTGCTGAATCATGTTACATTGACAGGAGTTTTAAAGAAAAAGAAATTTACAAAAAGTGTGGAAAAATATGACGCTGGGGGAACAAATAATACAGTTTCACATTTAAGATTGAATGTAAAAGTGGATGCTCCGGGTATCAAAGAACGGGTGGCGGCAGAACCATATGTCTGTACCGGAGATGGTTACGCAGGCTACGCATATTTTGAACAGCATTACACTTACTGTCCCAATACAGAAAAGTACTACCCCATGGCGTCGTCCCATGTTTGGCTTGGATGTACCAGAAACGGCGGAGAGATCGGGGAAAATGAGTTTCATTTTAAATCGTATAAGCATGAGTTTAATGTTTACCGCTATGTCCCCAACAAGTATCAGATAAGTTATAAGGCAAACGGCGGGGAGGGTACAATCAAAGACCAAAAGGCAGTATATGATAAATCTCTGGTTTTAAATAATGGGGAAAAATTTTCCCGTACCGGATATAGGCTCGCTGGTTGGAATACGAAAAAGGATGGTTCTGGGACAGGTTATGAATTAGATGAAATGGTAAAGAATCTTACTGCAGTGAATGAAGGTATGGTTACCTTGTATGCCCAGTGGGAACCAAATGTCTATACAGTTACATTGGACAGAGAGTTTACAGGTGCTGGGGAACCAGGGACAAAGAAGCTTTATAAGAAGTATGAGACAGGTATATTTTTTGACAGTTTATGCAGCAGGGAAGTTGGAGCTGATAAGATTGCTGTACCACAAAAAACAGGTTATCAATTCAAAGGATTTTATGATGCCAGGACCGGGGGCAGACAAATGGTAAATGCGAAAGGGGAGCTGACGAAAGAAGGGAAGGCGGCAAAGAATGAATTAGGGGATGAAACCTGGTATGCCTGCTATGATTACCTGATAGGATGTGAGGATTATGCAGATATTCCCTGTGACGTTCAAAAAACAGAAGGAGATATCCGGGAGGAACTTGGGCTACGCCTTACTTATGACAGCGATGCGAAAAAAGTGGTTGTTTATACTGGGAAGGCCGAATGCAGTATATCCCTTACAGGAAAGGTTTCAGGGACAATTATTGGGAAATTTCAGTCTTCTGTGAAAGCAGGTTCTGCATCCGGGACTACAGGGGAGAAATTAAGTGCAGATCTGTATCTGACGGTTCTGGACGGAACGGCTTATCAGTTAAAAGCGACGAGAAATGGGCAGATATTCTGCAATAGGCTGGTATATTTTAAAAATGGGCGTTTCCGTACCCTGGTCAAACTTGGAGTACAAAAAGCAAAGGGAGCTGCAAAGGGCAGCAGCCTTAAGGGAAGCCATTGGAATCAGGGAGATTCTCCTTATGACTTGTACCAGTATTATGATTGCTCTGAACTCAACGATATAAAAGAGCCTGGGATGGTGCAGAGGTATTTTCATTATAAAGACGTTAATATGGCATATAGTGGAAATGGGGCCACTTCAGGTTCTAACCTTCTGGAAAATGATGTCTCTCTGGAGAATTTCTATCAGTTTCAGGAAAATAGTTTTGTTCGGGAAGAGAGGAAGAAAAAGTATACAAGAGATAAGAAAGAATATGAATGTAAAGTAAGATACAGCTTCCAGGGATGGCAGATGGGCCAAAATGTGCTGTTCCGGGATAAACAGCAAGAGCAGGCATCCGCTGTCTATCGTATGGCAGAACAGGCAGGCGCTGTTCTGTCCCATACGGCAGAAGAGATTAGCACTTATCAAATCATAGGGCCAGCTTCTTCTAAAGTCCATTCCCCAGAGTATATTAATTTTCTGGCAATATGGGATGCATTTCCTACTATTGTGGTGACGCCTGGAGATAAGCTGGAGTTCTATGAAGGAGAAAAGGTGACAAAAGAGATGATTATCCGCCATTTGACAGCTCATGATGAGGAAGATAATGGAAATAGCAGCGCCAATGATCAAGATTTGAACGACAAACTGAGGATTGTAAAAATATCATATCCAAAATCAAAGAACCACAGCCAGTCAGCTTATGAAAAGACTTATGAAAAAGATGTTCCCAGTGGATTTCTCCTTGATACGTATTATTTGAAGCTGGAAAAAAATGAAACTGTGGATGTTCTGGTGACATTTGCAGTTACAGACAGCGCAGGAAACACTACAGAGGAAGAGGTTTCGGTGAAAGTGAAATATAACAATTATCCAAAAATCAACAGTGAGAATGTTTTCTATTATCTGAAAGAAGAGGCGAACAGGGGAGAGATCACTGCAGAAGCGCTTATCCAAAGGGCATCAGCTAAGGATCAGGAAGACGGGGATATTACTGAGAAACTGGTACTAAAGGAGTTCGATCCACAGACAATTAAAATGCAGACAGAAGTGAAAGGGGAGTTTACCATTACTTACCAGGTAACGGATTCTTATCAAAAGACTGCCTTTAAGGAAGTGAAACTTGTGGTGTGGGATGATGATGGTGCAAGTGCAGAGATGCCCAGAACCTATGTCCGGTATATTTCAGATAAGTACCTGGATACTTTAGAAGAAAATTCTGTCTGGCGGAAACCAGAAAATCTTGCATACTTAAAAAACGTTCTCAGAAATAAAACGCCTGTGGAGACCTGGATATTTACCCATGAAGATGTATTGGCCGTTCAGAATTGGATTACCCAGGGAGGAGATGGACGCTGGAAAATTGGGAAGGAGGCAAATCAGAAGTTTTTAGAAAAATTCTCCCGGTGCAGGCAGTAGAGACAGCGTCGGCAGGGGAACGTATTTATTCGATAGAGCTTGATGCAAAGCACGTACTTTGAAAACAGAATAGCGGAAAACCCCGCCCCCAAAGTCTTCAGCAGCCAGTACAGGAAGGCTTTGGGGAGAGCTGCCAGTGTTATTTATTTTCGGAAGCTTTTTGGGCAAAAGAAGTATTTACCAGTTCTTCATAAGGAGGGTCTGCAGTCAGTTCGCCAGCTTCTGAGAGAATATCAAGAAGCAGTTGGTAGCTGTCTTCTTCAAAAACAAGGCTCTCTTTCCAGGTGTCCTGTTTATAGTACCTCGTTACAATGGCGGTAAGGGTTTTGCCGTCTGTTTCTTTAAATTGCGGGGCGATTATTTCAGCGATCTCTTCAGGAGAATGGTTTTGGACATAATTCAGTCCTTTTTGGAGGGCGTTGGTAAATTTTTGAATTACATCGGGATTTTTTTCCATATATTCAGCTTTTGCGCTGAATGCAGTGTAAGGCACATAACCGGAATCAATTCCCAAAGAAGCGGCAACATATCCATCGCCCTCCAATTCTAGGGTGGTAGCGCCAGGTTCAAATTCCACAGAGAAATCACCTTTTCCACCAGAAAAAGCGGCTGCTGTAGAGCCAAAATCAATACTTTGATCGATGGTGAGATCTGTTTCGGGATCGATCTTATTTTGCCTTAAAATATACTCAAAGATCATTTCCGGCATACCGCCTGATGACACTATATCAATGTAAATTGAAATCATATGGTAAGACTTTGCCTGATTCACACAGCAGAATAGGATGAAAATTCTCCATTAATTTTTCAATTGCTTCTTTTGATTTCACAATGGTATAAGGTTTCAATGAATTATCACTTTGTTCTATTATACCCATATCTATCATAAGTCCAAGATAGGGCAGTATATTTTTCTTAGACTTTGCATAGCCAATGTCTGTAAGTGCTTTTGATAAATATTTTGCGGAAGTATATCCACGTTTTTCTTGAAGAACAAAATTTATAGCTTGGTAAATGATTTCATTTTCACGACGGTTCATTTCTTGTAACGGACTATATGGAAGCAGGCTGGAAATATCATGTTTTAATTCGATTTCTGGAAATCCATTTTCATCTACTTCGATGCGTTCAATTAAAATTTCAATATCTTTGCGGTCAAGCGTGCAGGTTTCAATGATTTTATCGATGATCTGTAGTGCATTCTGCTGGGTTTCTTTTGCGTCTTCTGCATACAAAGAATGATTCAATTCTTTTAACTGAATTTCCAAATTATAAATGTGTGCAAGGATATCTTTCTGCAATTCTCCGTAACTTTTCTCAATAACATCTTTGCTGCCAGGTGTATCAGCTAAATCTTTAATTTTCTGTGCAAAAAGAATTTTTAGCTGTTTCTTGTTTTCATGGATGGATTTTTCAATTTCAGAACGCTTTTCAGCCACAGTTTTTTGGTTAGAAGAAAAGTTCCTCAGATCATAATCAGCGATAGATTCATGAAAGGAACGGCGGCAGAGTTCAAGGTAAGCCAAAATATCTTGTTTCAGATTATGTTCCTCAATGAGGTGTGATTTGGGACAATAACGTCTGCCTTTGGTATTGTAAGTATTGCAGATATAATAGTTCCGTTCTCCTTTGGATGTAGTCCGGCGGATGGGCGTTAATCGGGTTTTGCAGTCTTTACAGAATAAACAGCTTCCAAATGGATTTGGCAGTTCCGTCTTAATCCATTGTCCGCGGATGCCGCGGTAATTGTTCTTAACACGCTTTTCTCTTATTTCCTGAACTAAATGGAAGGATAAAGGGTCAATAATTGCAGGATGATTGTTTTCAAAAACATATTGCTGATCGTTTGGGACGCGTTTACTTTTTCCATGAATCGTAGAACGGGTACGTTTTTTTAAACGCAGGGTACCGATATAAAAGTCGTTTCCCAGTAAATCTTTTACCATAGAATCAGACCATTCTGATGCGATCCGGCGTTTTGTTATTTTTCCTTCTTCCAGTTCTAATTTATGGCGGACCATAGATGGGGTTGGAATATTCTGTTCCGTTAGATAATTGGCAATCATGCGGTAGCCGGAACCTTTCAGATATAAGTCGTAAACCATCTTTACGTATGCTGCTTCCTGGGGCATGATTTCTATCATTGATTTGTCTTCTTTATTTCGTTTATAACCAAATGGAGTCTGTATCAGCAATGTTCCTTCTTTTTGGCGGGCTTCAATGGCATGTTTGATTTTTTTACTGGTATCTTTGACATATCGTTCATTATACCAGGTTTTGATCCCAATGGTATCGTCGTCTGTCTCCATAGAGTCATAGTTGTCATCTATCACAATCAGTTGTTTTCCACGTTCCTGGAACTCATCCAGAAGCAGGAGGACTTTGGCATTATGACGGCCGAGACGTGAGAAGTCTTTTACGAATACCCGATCGATATTTTTTTCTAAATCCTTCAATAATTGATTGAATCCAGGACGATCAAAGATATAGCCAGAAACTCCATCATCTTCATACCAGCAGTCTATGATAAAATTCTGTTGGGCTGCAAACTGACGGATAATCAATTTCTGATTTTCAATCGAAACGTAATTTCGTCTGTCGTCATCTCTTGACAATCGTACATATCCAGCATTCATAGGAACACTTCCTTATGTATGCGTTCATAATGGTTTCCAATCAAAGCTTTTAAACCTTCGTGAATAGTTCCTGGTCCGTCCAGATATGTGACAATCCGAAATCCCAATTTCCTGTATTTTTCTTTTGCTGCTTCAAATTCTTCCTGTGTAGAAAAATCATTTTTCCAAAGATAATAGACAGGTTTATTCAAGTTACCACATTCCATTTGTTTTATAGTTATTTTATGAAGCTTTGCTCCAAAGTTTGCTAGTCCTAGCCACAGTTTTTCTGATCCAGGATACTTTTTATTTTTGGTATTCATTTGCTTGGGGTGCAGATTGCCTGTTATCAAAAGTCCATTTTATATTGTATTCTATCCCGGCAGCTTCCCCCAATTGGTGGATGTAATTTTCGATCAATATCTTTGCACGGTTTTGTGTACTCAATAGAAGGGAAGAATTTTCTCTTACAGTTTCTTCCATGTCCTTTTGGGCAGTACTGATTGCCTGAGTCTGATCGTTTGCAGTTATTTTGTTCTTATTAAGTCCGTCTGGAGAGGCAATGTAAGAATCTTCACCTAAGGTTTGCTTATCAATGGTAATGCTTAACACAGTTGCTTTTGGCATATTTAATTCTATGTCTGTTCCGTGAATTTTCATTTCTACTTTTGACATATCGATGCCGAGTCTTGCAACCCCTGTATATTCTATCCAAAAAGTTCTGTCTTTTTCTCCGAGATGCGTAATACCGGAAGGAGCCGTTTTTACAGATTTAGCCACATTGTGATAATAACAATCTAATGTTGCAAGATTGCATATATTGCGGACCTGCAGGATATCAGGCTCTTTTATACTGATGTCTGTTACTTTGCTGGCACAGCCTGAAAACACGGTAATAAGCAATATGGCAGCAAAAAATAAAGCTGTGTTCTTTTTCATCTTCGGTACCTCACTTCACTTCAACTGTATAATCGTCGTCAATCTGTTCTACCCATGGGGCAATTAAAGCATTCATGGCAGCGGCTGCATTATCTTTTGCCATAGTAAGAAGCGTGCTTTCCTTATTTGCTTTCTTTTTCAAATCTTCCAGGCTTGCTTTATAAGCTTCCTGCGAAACAGTTTCTGTTTCATACTTATTTTTTTCAAAGATAAATGCTAAGGTTCCCATATCCACATTTACATTTTGTATGACTGCATTTGGCAGTGTAATGCTGATTTTCTTTTCTTCTTCATTGACTGTAACATTGATTTTTGTAATGTCGATCCCAGCGGTAACAATTCCTTCATATGCCACATGATATTTCAGTGTTTCCCCATCTTCATCATAAACGTCCGTGATGGCATTATATGTATAATCCAAAGTTGACAAGTCATTGACTTCAATTACTTTTTCTAAAGATGATTGGGTTATTGTTGTAACTTTTCCATCTTCTTTTTTTAATATTTTAGGAAAAAGTATCGTTACGCAAATGATAAGAATCACTGCAGCCAATACCTTTAGCAGAAATATTTTTCTTTTCTTTTTCCAAATTTTTGAGCCAGGTAATTCTATCCTTTGATCAAGGTTTTGATTTTCAGATTCTTTGGCCATTTCTTTCATGTTCCTGCAATCCTTTCATCTATTGTGTAATGTATTCTGTGTGTTATGTGGCATTCATAAATTAAAATATCATAAATGCCTGTACGAATATTTTCAGACAAATTGTTACAAAATACTGCGTTTATAGTATATCATAATCTGTTATCTAAAGCTATATTAAAACAATTCCAAATCAATGCATTAGAATCAAAATTTACATGGATTAGAAAACAGCACCTTTTCGTCCTCCCAGCACTTCTTTTCCTTTCAGATCAGACCATGTGAAATCAGGGATTTCTTCCCTTGCTACCAGAAAATTTCCAGCGCGCTGGGTGAGCTGTGCAAAGTTTACCACATAATCTTTAGCGCCTTCATTATAAGCATAGACAGTTGTTTCCGGTCCCATAAAACCAATTTCTGCTTCGCCAGCGAGAACGGCAGTCATGGTTTTGTCGGCGCCAAATCCAGTGACCAGAGTGAGCTCAATGCCCTCTTCCTCAAAGTATCCTTCCTGAATTGCAACGTACATTGGGGCATAAAAAATGGAGTGGGCAACCTCGTTAAGTGTAAGTTTTACAGTTTCCTGTTTTGCGTTTTTCCTGCCGGAGCATCCAGATAGAGTGGAAACGCTTAAAACAGCAGTAAGGCAGATCAGCATGGTAAAAAAGCGAAATAAATGTTTCTTCATGTTTTCGTCCTTTATTCCTTTTTACTATGGTATGTATCGGAGTGGAAATGTGTTATTTCTTATCTTGTATTTTATGGAAAAAACAGCTAAAATACAAATATATTACTCTGGCGGTTAAATATCGCAGCAGATGGTGGTTTGAACAAGTGAAATGTTGCGATATTTAACCGCCGGAGTAAAAAATACTGCACATCATGTGCGGCGCAGGAGGATAGAATGACAGATAAGATAGATTTACATACCCATACCATTGCAAGCGGCCATGCGTACAGCACCAGAAATGAGATGATACTTGCGGCGGCTCAAAAAGGCATGGAGGTATTTGCAATTACAGAACATGCACCGGCTATGCCGGGAACCTGCCATCAAATGTATTTTATGAACTACAGGGTTCTGCCCAGGGTCTATGGGAACATGACGGTATTGTATGGTGTGGAGCTGAATATTTTGGATTATGAAGGCAATATTGATTTGCCGGAATCTATTTTGAAAGAAATGGATCTGGCTCTGGCCAGCCTTCATCCGCCCTGCTATGGGTCTGGAAGCAGAAAAGAGAATACTTCCGCTTATATTGGAGCCATGAAAAATCCATATGTTAATATCATTGCCCATCCAGATGACGGCCGTTTTCCGGTGGATTATGAGAAGCTGGTCCAGGCGGCAAAAGAGTATCATATTCTGCTGGAGATCAATAATTCATCTCTGTCTCCCACAAGCTACCGGGAAAATGCCAGAGAGAATTACCGGGAGATGTTAAAATTGTGTGAAAGATATCAGGTTCCTGTTGTAATGGATTCTGATGCCCATGTGGACAGTTCGGCAGGAGAACATAGATTTTCCAGGAGAATGCTGGAGGAAGCTGGTTTTCCAGAAGAACTGGTGATAAACAGTCAGAGTGAGAAACTATTTGAGTATCTTAATTATTCACAGAAATAAAGAAGGAGGAGAAGCAGATTTCGATTATGGGACAACAGTAATGTTTTAAATTGGAAGGTGCAATATAGCCGAAAATATCTATTTACCTTATGACTTTAGTATGTTAAAATCATAAAGGAATGCATAAAGCGCATTCTTGCGAGAAATACATAGAAGGAGAATGGATATGAGCAAAAAATTGAAGACAGAAGCCGTAGACCATTTGTTTGAAGCTATATTAAGCCTGGAAAATAAGGAAGAGTGTTATACATTTTTTGAGGATGTATGTACGGTAAATGAATTGTTGTCATTGTCCCAGAGATTTGAGGTGGCCAGAATGCTTCGGGGACAAAAGACGTATTTGGATATTGCGGAGAAAACAGGAGCTTCCACGGCCACAATCAGCAGAGTAAACCGCTCCCTCAATTATGGAAATGATGGGTATGATATGGTATTTGCAAGGACAGGCATAGGAGGAGAGGAAGAGTAAAAGAAAATGTGGAAATGATTCCATATCTGATAATATCAGAGAAATCATTTCCACAAAAATTTTATTTTTTCTTAGAAGAAGTTTCTGGCGGTGCGCTGTTTCCAGCCAGTCTCGCATCAATGAGTTTTTCAATAAGCTGCTTTTTTAAATAGACATCAAAGCTAAGCATACAAATAAAAGAAAAGCGCTGGAGTTCTTCTTGTTCCGCTTCCGGCAGTTCAGAAAAAGTCTGTTGGCTGGTTTGATATTTCCTGGTGAGATCCTTTTGCATATTTAAAATTTCAGATTCTTCTAAACGGAATACTTCTGAGTAAATATCTTCCAGGTTAAAATTCAGGTCGGAAGCAAAATATTTATCAGTCAGAGGATTTAAAATTGCCTGGATGTCGCCGATACTTAAAATGTTTTTAAAATAATAAATAAAAATCAATGCCAGCAGATGTTCTTTGGAGTATTTTTTCTTTACTGGAGGAGGAAGAAGATTGTTCTTTGCGTAATTGTTAATCATAGTTTTGGTCAGAATTTTATCTTCTGGATGGCGTTTGGAAACGGAGAGCTGGGCATCCATGAAGGTTGTTACCTGGTCCATATACAAATCTATATTTGGAAGCTCTTCCGGTTTGATATATTCAATTCGGGCCAGGCTGTCTAAAATACTGTTCAATAAATCTTTTTCGTCTATTGTCATTTGTTTCACCTCAACGTATATTATATAGTATTAAAAACTAGCTGACAAGCACTTTGTTGTTTTTTCGGGAGAATCGTAGAAAATAGGTTGAAATATGACAAAATATTTACTATAATAAACATACGTTTGAGTTCAGGAAGGGAAAGAAATATGTATGATAAATTAAATTCTATGCAGCGGGAGGCTGTATTCTGCACGGAGGGACCACTGCTGATTTTGGCGGGGGCCGGTTCAGGCAAGACTAGGGTGCTGACGCACAGAGCAGTTTATCTGATTGAAGAAAAAGGTGTGAATCCATATCATATTATGGCGATCACTTTTACAAATAAAGCGGCAGGAGAGATGCGGGAGAGAATTGATCAGTTAGTGGGATACGGTTCAGAGAGCATTTGGGTATCTACTTTCCATTCTACCTGTGTAAAAATTTTACGGCGTTATATTGAGCGTCTAGGGTATGAGAACAGCTTTACCATATATGATGCAGATGATCAGAAGACCTTGATGAAGGAAGTTTGTAAACGTCTGCAGATTGATACGAAGCTGTATAAGGAAAAGAGCTTTCTGGGTGTGATTTCTTCTGCAAAGGACGAGCTTGTTTCGCCCGAAGAATTTACACTGCAGGCAGCCGGAGATTATAATAAAGAACGGCAGGCAGCCGTGTACCGGGAATATCAGGCGGCGCTTCGGAAGAATAATGCGCTGGATTTTGATGATCTGATTGTAAAGACGGTAGAACTGTTTCAGAATGACGCCCAGGTATTAAACAACTATCAGGAACGTTTCCGGTATATTATGGTGGACGAGTATCAGGATACCAATACGGCACAATTTCAGCTCATCCGGCTTTTGGCAGGAAAATATCAGAATTTATGTGTGGTGGGGGATGATGATCAGTCCATTTATAAATTCCGTGGGGCAAATATTAAGAATATCTTGAATTTTGAGGATGTTTATCCAGATGCCAAAGTGATTAAGCTGGAACAGAATTACCGTTCTACCAAAAACATTTTAGCGGCGGCAAATATGGTGATTGCCAATAATGCAGGCAGAAAATCAAAGGAATTATGGACAGAAAATGATGAGGGAGAGAAGATTCATTTTCAGCAGCTTGATACTGGGAGTGAGGAAGCCTCTTATATTGTAAAAGATATTAAGAGAAGAGTGCAGGAAGGGATATGCCAATATGGAGACTGCGCCATTTTATACCGAACCAACGCTCAGTCCCGTCTTTTTGAAGAACGGTTTGTGGTGAGCGGCATACCGTACCGGATTGTAGGCGGGGTAAATTTCTATGCCAGAAAAGAAATAAAGGATTTGCTTGCATATTTAAAAACCATTGATAATGGCAGAGACGATCTTGCTGTGCGGCGTATTATTAATGTGCCGAAGCGCGGGATTGGAGCTACTACCTTAGGACGGGTACAGGAGTATGCCTCTGAGATGGACATGAGTTTTTATAATGCTTTGAAAATGGCGGATGATATACCGTCTATTAAGAAAGCAGGGGTGAAAATAAAGCCTTTTGTAAATTTCATACAGACAATGCGGAGCAAGGCAGAGTTTCTTGGCGTGTCCCGGCTTCTTCAGGAAATTATAGAGGAAACGGGTTATGCAGCGGAGCTGGAGGCAGAGAATTCCGAAGAGTCAAGGGCGCGTATGGAAAACATTGATGAATTGATTAATAAGGCGGCGGCTTATGAGGAATCAGAGGAAATGCCAACTTTGAGCGGATTTTTGGAAGAAGTTGCATTAGTTGCAGACATTGATAATTTGCAGGAGGGAAATGATTATGTGGTTTTGATGACGTTACATAGCGCGAAGGGGCTGGAATTTCCCAATGTATATCTGGCAGGCATGGAGGACGGCATATTTCCAAGTTACATGACCATTGTGTCAGATGACCCCATGGATATTGAGGAGGAACGGAGGCTCTGCTATGTGGGCATTACCCGGGCCATGACGGATTTGACAATTTCATGTGCCAGACAACGTATGGTTCGCGGCGAGACGCAATATAATAAAGTATCCCGGTTTATAAAAGAGATTCCAAGAAATCTCCTGGGAGGATCAGAAAGACAGCAGAAAGAAGCAGAAGAACATGAAGAGCATAAGCAGTCATTCCGGTTAGCCGGCTCTAAAGTGAATCCAATTTTTAATACCAGGAATGCATATAAGACCAAGCCTTATCAGAGCACGTCTTTTTCCAGTTCTAGTACAAGTAAGATTTCCCTGGAATATACAAATGGCGACCGGGTGATTCATAAGAAGTTTGGAGAAGGGACGGTAATGCAGATTGTAGAAGGAGGCAGGGATTATGAGGTGACGGTGGATTTTGACCGTGTGGGAACCAAGAAAATGTTTGCTTCATTTGCAAAACTAAAAAAAGTATAAAATTTCAAAAAATTGGTATGCTAATTAGTAAAGATGTGTTATAATGTCACCAGATGAAAAGTTTGATAACTTGTGGATGTAACGCTTTTTCACAAATTTTTCAGGAGAAGGAGAGGTAATCATGAATAAAGAGAGGATTGATGAATTGTTGAGTTCAGTAAAATTAAACGAATTGCTGCACAAGCAGGATTGCTGTGAGAAGAAGAAAACAAAGGTGCTTTGGATCTGCGCGATTGCCGGAGCTGTTGTGGCAGTTGCAGCCATTGCCTATGGTGTATATCGTTTCTTTACGCCGGATTATCTGGAAGATTTTGAGGATGATTTCGAGGATGATTTCGAAGATGATTTCTTTGATGATGAGGATGAGAACGAAGAATAGCAGTCCATAATGGAAGATATTCAATAGTATAAACAAGCTTGAGATTAAGACTCCCGCAGAAATGTGGGAGTTCTTTATATTATGACAGCAACGCAGGGATTGATTTTAGGTAGACAACTTTGTTTTGAACTTTGATGGAGAACCCACGGAGGAGATTATGAAAAAAGGACAAGTATATGAGGGAATTGTGGAATGTACATTATTTCCAAATAAAGGGATTGTAATACTGGAAGATGGACAGAAGGTAGTGGTGAAAAATGTGATTCCAGGACAGAAAATTTCTTTCTCAGTCAATAAAATAAGGAAAGGAAGAAGGGAAGGAAGACTGCTGCAGGTATTAGAGAACTCACCGTTAGAATTGGAAGAGACGCCCTGTGAGCATTTCGGTATCTGCGGAGGGTGTACATATTTAAGTCTGCCTTACGAAAAACAATTAGAATTAAAGGAACAACAGGTAAGGGAACTGCTTGCGCCTGTTTGTGAACCATATCAGGAGCAGCGGGGAGGGAGGTCTTTTTTAGAAATTTTTGAGGGGGTAAAGGCAAGTCCAAAGCAGTCTGAATATCGGAATAAGATGGAATTTTCATTTGGGGACAGTGTGAAAGACGGTCCTCTTGCACTTGGAATGCATAAGCGGGGAAGTTTCCATGATATTGTAACAGTATCGGGATGCAAAATTGTAGATCAGGATTATTCAGATATTTTATGGACGGTACTGAATTATTTTCAGCGGAAGAATACACCATACTATCATAAAATGCGCCATACAGGGTATCTCCGTCATCTCCTTGTGCGAAAAGCTGCAAAGACGGGGGAAATTTTGATTGATCTTGTGACCACAAGCCAAATTACAGGAGAGGAACAGGACAAGCTGCTGGAAGGCATGAAAGAAACATTAATTCAGCTTAAACTGCAGGGAAGGATTGTGGGAATTTTGCATACCCAAAATGACAGTCTGGCGGATGCAGTGATTAATCAGGGGACCAGGATATTGTATGGCCAGGATTATTTTTATGAAGAAATTTTGGATCTTCGTTTTCGAATTTCAGCTTTTTCTTTTTTTCAGACTAATTCTTTGGGAGCTGAGGTTTTGTATCGGACTGTGCAGGAGTATGTTGCGGAGGCTGGGGATGACAGAGTTGTGTATGATTTGTACAGCGGTACAGGAACGATAACTCAGATTATGGCTCAGACAGCCAGGAAAGCTATTGGTGTGGAAATTGTGGAGGAGGCTGTAGAAGCTGCAAAGAAAAATGCAGAAATGAATGGTCTTCATAATTGCAAATTTGTGACGGGGGATGTGCTGAAAGTTTTAGAAGGTATTTTGGAGAAACCGGATTTTATTGTCTTAGATCCGCCCAGAGACGGAATTCACCCTAAGGCGCTGGAACAGATTATTCAGTATGGTGTGGATAAGATGGTGTATATTTCCTGTAAGCCCACCAGTCTGGCAAGGGATCTTGTAGTACTTCAGGAGAGAGGTTATATGGTGGAGAGGATTTGCTGTGTTGATATGTTTCCTTCTACGGCAAATATAGAGACGTGCGTCCTTTTGGGTAGGAAATAGTTACACTGCTGAAACAGTCTATGCGTATGTGGATTATGAGCCAAAAGATAATGAATATCTAAAGGATGTAAAAGGCTGTGCGACCTATACGGAAATTAAAGAATGGATAATGTCAGAATATGGTTTGAAGGTATCGTCTTTGTATGTGGCGCAGATAAAAGACAAGTGTGGTTTGGAGAAGCGTCTGAATTATAATATGGGCGAAAATAAAAGCCATGTGCCTAAATGCCCGCCGGAGAAAGAAAAAGCGATTGTGGCGGCGTTTAAGCATTTTAATATGATACGAGATATTCTGCCGAGCTTCAAAAAGAATGTTGAATTTCAGATTCAGAAATGTTATATTATAGAAAAGGAGCAACCGCCCACAAAGTGGTTAGCCTCCACAAGATAAAGCATAAGCCTACCTGCATCCGCCAAGATTACAAGGTAGGCTTATTTATTTTCGCTTGTTGTTCCTATTGTCTAAATAGGCAAGCAATGCAACGAGAAACGAACCACCAAAAAATAACAGGCTTAAAACTTCGTATGTACTCATATGCATCACCTCCCGTCTTCTGTGAAGTGAGGGAGGCTACCACCTTGTAACACGGCTGCTCTGGCACAGATTATAGCATATCTCACGCTGTACAGCAATCTGCTTTTTTCTACTCTTTGGATTTCTCCGTAAATACTTCCCCCATTAACAACAATAAAATATTCGGGTGCATTTTTTGAAATATAATACAGGAAGGAGAGGCAAATGAATAAGTTGATACAGGATTTAATTGAAAAAGGCATGGGGAATTTCATGGACAGGAGCAGGGATGCGTTAGCCTGGGCAGACGAAATCTATCTGAATGACATCAAAGATGAAAATGAACTGGCACAGCGCTATAATAACCTTGACTTAACCAAAGTACAGAGAAAGGTAATCAATGATTATATGGCGTGTGCAACAACAGTCAATCACCGTTATGCCGATATTTCGTATATGTGCGGCATTAAGGATACGGTTATTATACTCGTTTCACTGGGGCTGATAAGGGGTGTTGAAGCTGAAGAATAATATATGCCATATGCCCTTAAAAAACGACTTTAGAGCCAGTCGTAAAACAGGCTCTTTTTGATTGCTTTAAAACCAGCCAAACGAAAGGAGTGCAACGAAATATGATGGAAAAATCCGAATTATCCACCACAGAAACAGTTACTCTAACAGAACAGGTCTATACACATGACATTGCGGCACGGATTGTTGAGAACTTCGAGAGTGTTCTTGATGAACAGGACATTACGCTTACCAGCCCGGAAGATGATGAGAAAGAGCTTGACAATGCTGCCCGCCTGTATGGCAGCACTTATTGTGATTTGCTTGATGTGACAGAATCCATTGTCATCCAGACATTGGAACAGGCTGGCGTAAGTCGCGATAAATATATTACTGACCGGTTCTCCGGGAATTTCTAAGAAAAAGCCAGAGCGAAAGGAGCAACCAGGAATGGCAGATTACAAGATTTTATATTATGAAATCTATGAGTTTCCGCAATGCCCAACAGACAGCGGCAGATATTATGGTAAAACCCCGGTATTGGAGCAGGCGGAAACTGTTATCAGAAACGCAAAGGAAAATGGCAAACTGCTCTTTATGAAAGCGGTTTGCAGTGATGGAAAGAAACGGTTTATGTTCTGGCCATAACGAAAGGAGCTGACGTATGGAACAAACAATCAGGGAGATAATCGCACAGGCTGACAGTGAAAGAAACCTGGACTTAATCCGCTGGGTGAAAGATATTCTGGATGAGTTTGCATCTGCCCATAACTGCCCTCCGGATTGGCGACATATCGGGGCGGGACTTGTAGGGGAGTACCCGGCGGATTCATGGGTGTATGAAAATCTGGAACTATATAATTTTGTGGAAATCCCAGAAGGAGGCGAAGAATAAATATGAAGACCGGATTATTAGAAGTTATGGAACAGGTGAAGATTTACTTCAAAGAAAATCTTCCCAAGTACACTGTTCTGAAAATCAGAAAGAAATCGTACCATCCTGACGATTCCCATCTTTACATGGTAGCAGCTGAAAAAGACGATGGCACATACGCTGTCTGGACATGCTGGAACCAGA
>CATNCF010000012.1 GCA_950097145.1 uncultured Lachnospiraceae bacterium | reverse complement strand
CCCGCCATGGCTGTTGCAATCGGGCAAAGCACCGCCAAACGGATTCTCATCCCTGTCAATCACTGTGACAACATAGTGGTAGGCGTGCGGGACTTAAGCATCAAGGGACTGGTGGAAGAGGTTCTCCTGGAACTGCAGAAGATTGAATCCTGATGTATTCCTGCAGGTATAAAGGGAGTCTGGCTTGCCGGACTCTCGCGCCGGAGCGCGGCTGCGGCAGCAGCATGTACACATTCCACAGGAAGAAGGATTTAACACATGAGCAATCGTCCTGAATTAGAATTTGAAAAAGGCTACGCCATCATTATCAATAACTGTGAAAAAAATCTTTACTATTATTATTTTAACTTTTTTCTTATTTTATATACTTGGATTTCCAGAAGAATCGGTCCGCGCAGCCTCCTTAGGATTAAACCTGTGGTATGAAAAAATGCTTCCCACACTTCTGCCCTTTTCCATACTGTCCCATATCCTGATTCACTCTGGAATTCTGGACCGTTTTGCCCAAATCATCCATAGGTTTTTAAAGCATGTATTTCCCATCAGCAGCGCTGGAATTTATCCCCTCACTGCCGGGCTTCTGTTTGGCTTTCCTATGGGCAGCAAAATCACTTCCGAACTGGTGCTGTCCGGTAAAATGAGCCGTGAGGAAGGGCAGCGGCTGTTCTGTATATGCAATAACATCAGTCCTGTTTTTATTGGAAGCTTCATCTTAAATGAAAGCCTTCGCCGGCCTGAATTTCGCTTTGCCAGTTATCTGATTTTATATGTGCCGCCCTTAGTACTCTACATGTTCTGGAATCGGCACAAACAGTTTCATGTACCGCCGGAGAACTTGAAAAAAACAGCATCCATGAACTTTCAACTCATAGATGCCGGAATTATGAACGGATTTGAAACACTTGCAAAACTGGGAGGTTATATTATCTTATTTGCCATTCTGGCACAGATGACTACCCTGCTTCCCATCAGCAGCCCCATAGTAAAATGTATTCTGATCGGATTCACAGAAATCACGAATGGTATTGCATACACTGCCAGACAAAACTTAGAGTTCCGCCTTGCCTATCCGTTCATGATGGCATACACGGCATTTGGCGGTTTATCAGGATTTGCCCAGACAGCATCCATGGTAAAAGACACTGGGTTTTCCATGCTGCCCTATCTGAAAATAAAACTGCTTGGAACCGCCCTGTCTTTTGGACTTGCGCTTCTTCTGGTACAGTTCTAAGCATAAAGCATATCCGTTTTGGCCATAAAAGGCGCCTTCACTAATTAATATCCGTCATCTGTATTTCGGAAGGCGGCTCCTGCCTTGCTTCCCGCCCTTCCTGATTTTGAACTGTTTCTGTCTCAGAAGGAACCAGCGATCTGCGGTTTGCATCCACCTGTTCATAGAAACTTTGAAGAGAATTCAGCAGATTATCTGTTCTGGCCTTAGTAGTTTCCATGGCATTGCCCAAAATCTCTTCTAAATCATTCAGCAGGCCATCCGTATACTGAATGGCGCTCAATCGGATATCGTTGGCATCATTGGTGGCATTATTCAATATCTCATCTGCCTGGTTGGTTGCAATCATCACTACCTCATTTGCCTGGGCATATGCCTGCTGCATAATCTGATGCTCACTAATCAGTTCTGTTGTATGTACTTCTGCCTGGGCAATAATGGCGTCTGCCTTTGCCTGGGCATCTGCAAGAATCGCTTCTTTATTGCTTATCATTTTTTGATAACGCTTGATCTCATCTGGTGTCCGCCGCCGAAGTTCAGCCAGTAAATCTTCCAATTCATCTTTATTTACAACAATTTTTGAATTAGAGAGAGGCTGATATTTACAGTTTTCAATGAAATCTTCAATTTCATCAATTGCCTGTTCAATTCTGCTACTCATAGATCATGCTCCTTACTCTTTATATTTTTAATATTCAGAGCCAGCAGATTTATGTCTTCCCCGCCTGTCTCTGAACTTCTGTATATTTTTGATAAATACGCCCCATGAGTTGTTCTGGCACAAAATGTGAAATATCTCCTCCATAGGACGCAACTTCTTTTACAATGGTAGAACTTAAATAAGCATATTCCAAACTGGTAGTCAAAAATATAGTATCTACCTTTGAATCAACAATCCGGTTCGTCTGTGCAAGCTGCAGCTCGTATTCAAAATCTGTAATTGCACGAAGTCCCCGGATGATAATCGCAGCATCAATCTTCCTTGCGTAATCAATCAGCAGTCCGTCAAAAAAAGTAATTTTCACATTCGAAAGATGATTTGTGATCTCCTCTAACATACTAACACGTTCTTTTACAGAAAACAATGGATTTTTTGCACTATTATTCAAAACTGCAACCACCAGTTCGTCAACTATTTTTGCCGAACGCTCAATCATGTCTATGTGCCCAAATGTTACCGGATCAAAACTGCCCGGATAAATTGCTCTCTTCATATGCATCCCTCATACTTTTTCCTCTGCAAATTTCATAAAAATATGCTGATTATTTTTATATTTTTTCTCTTTCGTAATCTGATATCCCCATTCTTTGGCATAAGACAGATCAGTTTCCAAAGAAGTCTCCACAATAATTATGGACTCATCATGAAGCAGACCGGAACCTGCCAGCGCTCTAAGAACCCCTTCTTCCATGCCTGTTCCATAAGGCGGATCCATAAATACCACATCAAAAGATTCTGTTCCCTCCAGTTGATGAATCGCTGATACTGCATCTTTCACCAGGAGGATACATTTTTCTGTAAATTTCGTAAACTTAATATTTTCATCGATACAGTTCGCCGCCTTTTTACTATTTTCCACAAAAACAGCGTTTCTGGCGCCACGGCTGACTGCTTCCAGCCCAATCTGCCCGCTTCCTGCAAATAAATCCAGAAAGCGGCAGTCTAATAAATATGGATTGAGCATATTGAACAAAGTTTCTTTGATCCGGTCAGTTGTGGGCCTTGTATCCAATCCGGATATAGTTTTAAGTGGAAGGCTCCTTGCCGTTCCTGCTATAATTCTCATCCTCTTATCCCTCGTCTTTGTATTTCAGTACTGCTTCTCTAAGCAGCGTCAGCGCACTTGCTACTGCATATTCCCGTATCTTGCCGCGATCCCCGGAATAATGATTTTTCTCTGTATACAGTTTTCCTCTGCAAAAACAGCTCATATATACAAGCCCTACCGGCTTCTCAATGGTGCCGCCGTCTGGCCCGGCAATGCCAGTCACTGCAATACATATATCAGCTCCCGCTGCCTTAGCTCCTCCCCTTGCCATAGCTTCTGCCGTCTGGGAACTGACTGCACCATGTTTCTTTAGAATTTCTGCCTCAACGCCTAGAAGTTTTTCCTTTGCCTCATTGGAATAGGTGACATACCCCTCCTTCAGATATTCTGAAATACCTGGAACATTTATCAGCCTTCCAGCCAAAAGCCCGCCGGTACAGGACTCTGCTGTCGTAACTGTAAGCTGTTTTTCTTTCAAAAGATGATATACCGCCATCTCCAATGTTACGTTGGAGTCGTCTGTATAGATAAGGCTTCCAAAACGGTTTTGGAGTTCTTGTTCCAAAGGCTCAATCAATGCGTACGCCGCCTGCTTGCTTTCTGCTTTTGCAGTAATCCGAAGGTGTACCTCCCCGGTTTTGGCATATGGAGCTACAGTAGGATTGGTCTGTGCATCAATCAAGTCTAATATTTTTGTTTCTGCCGAACTTTCTCCAATCCCGCATAATTTTACCATTTTAGAGCAGATTGTCTCCGGCTGCAGCTTGTGCAGATATGGGAAGACCTGTTCTTCAAACATGGGAATCAGTTCATTGGGCGGCCCTGGGAGAAGAATCATCCTGGTCTGGCCTTCCTCCATAATAATCCCTGGCGCTGTGCCATTGGAATTATATAATACCTGGCTATTCTCCGGCACAAAAGCCTGTTTCCAGTTATTTTCTGTAATCCTGCGCCCGCGTTTTTCCATAAATTCCTGAATTTTCTGCTTTGCTTTCTTGTCCTCAACAAGATTCCGGTGCAGTACCTTTGCCGCCGTTTCCTTGGTAAGGTCATCCTGAGTGGGGCCTAACCCACCGGACAATATGATCACAGAAGAACGCTCTCGGGCAGTTCTGAGCAATTCTTCCAAACGTCCTGGATTATCTCCCACTACACTCTGATAATACATGGATAATCCCAGCATGGCGCATTTTTCAGAAATAAATGCTGCATTGGTATTTACAATATTACCTAAAAGCAGTTCTGTCCCCACACAAATCAATTCTACTGTCATATAATCATCCCTTTCCTGACTTCAAATTCTGCCACATCTTATTTTTGCTCTTTCAAAACTTCTTTATTCTTGATGATATAGTCAATGAGGGAAATAATCGTCAAAAACAGTGCGATATAGGTAATTATTACAGCACAAATCTGATAAATTCTGTTATCAAAATTTAATATCAGCATAATAATCATCACCATCTGGAATGTAGTCTTAAATTTTCCCCAGTAACTAGCTGCAATGACAATGCCATTATCGGAAGCCACCAGACGGAATCCGCTGATAATAAACTCGCGGCTGATTATGATAATAGAAATCCATGCATGAAGCCTTCCGTTTGCTGTGAGACAGATTAATGCTGCCGCCACCAACAGTTTATCCGCAAGGGGGTCCATAAATTTGCCGAAATTTGTAACAAGATTATGTTTTCTGGCAATTTTCCCATCCAGAAGGTCTGTCAGGCTGGCTATAATAAAAATTGCCACCGCCATATACATACTGAGGCCGTTTCCCCAAATTGGAACCAGCATAAATACTACAAAAGGCACAATTAGTATTACACGCAGAACAGTCAGTTTATTCGGTAAATTCATGGTATTAGTTCTCCTATCAAATCATATTCATATGCTCCGGTAATCTTCACCTTCACAAAATCACCTGTCATCAGCGGTATCTGTGTATTTACAAAAATGTAACCGTCAATTTCCGGCGCATCCCGGTACGTCCTGCCTGCATAGGCATTCTCCCCATCCAGCCGGCCTTCAATCATTACCAATAACTCCCGGCCTGCCATTTCCTCATTTTTATCAAAAATTATTTCTTCCTGCAGTTCCATGATTTCATCACGCCATTCTTCCTTTTGCGTCTCTTCCACCTGACCGGAAAATTCTGCTGCTGGCGTGCCTTCTTCTGGAGAATAAGTGAAAGCCCCAAGGCGGTCAAATTCCATCTCGTTCAGGAAATACATAAGCTCCTCATGCATTTCCCGGGTTTCCCCTGGAAATCCGCTGATCAATGTAGTCCGCAGGGCGATATCCGGAATTTCTTCTCTCAGCTTTACAATTTTTTCTGTCAATTCCGCCTTGCTGGTCCTTCTTCCCATGCGTTTAAGAATCGTATCATTAATATGCTGAATAGGCATATCCAGATAATGGCACACCTTTTTGTTCCGTTTGATGGACTCTAAAAGTTCATCATAAATTTCTTCTGGATAACAGTACATAATCCGGATCCACTGGATACCCGGCACTCCATTTAACTTGTCCAGCAGAAGATGCAGGGATTTGGCTCCATATAAATCCACACCATACAGTGTGGTTTCCTGCGCCACCAGAATTAATTCTTTGACTCCCAGCCCTGCCAGCTCTTTGGCCTGTTCCAGCAGTTCTTCCATGGGCACGCTCCGGTAATGCCCCCGGATATGAGGGATAATGCAGTAACTGCAGTGCTTATCGCATCCCTCAGCAATCTTCAAATGTGCATAATGCCCGCCAGTAGTGAGGACGCGTCCTGCATTGTGGATAGGAATGCCCGCAAGGGGCAGATATTGTTCATACCGGCTTCCCTTCTGTACTTCTTCCAGTGCCCTGCCAATCTCTTCATAGGAATTGGTTCCCAGCACTGCATCCACCTGGGGAATCTCTTTTATAATCTCATCTCGGTATCTCTGGGCCAGGCATCCAGTGACTATCAAAGCCCTGCAGCTCCCCTTGTCCTTATATTCCGCCAGTTCCAGAATCGTATTGATACTTTCCTCCTTGGCATCATTGATAAAGCAGCAGGTGTTGATCACAATGGCGTCTGCCTGCGCTTCTTCATTCGTGAACGTATGGCCTGCTGCCCCTAATGATCCTATCATAAATTCAGTATCTACTAAATTTTTGTCGCATCCTAGGGAAACAAATAATATTTTCATAGATTCCTCTCTAACAAGAACACACCATTCGCAAAATACAAACAACGATCTGTATTCGGCAGGATGGTGTGGCAATTGTTCCTATTCTTCTGTAGACGCCTGTTCCTGGCTGTCGTCCTCTCCGACAATGGTTACCTTGCTGTTATACACTTCCTCCACTGCAATGGACAGCGGTTTCTGGTTGGATGCACTGTCAATGACAGGCTCATCGCCCCCGATAATCTGCCTTGCTCTCTTTGCCGTTGCAAGCACAATGGAATAACGGCTGTTTACCACTGGTTCTTCTCCAATCTCAACACCGCTGTTTACTACCTTCATCAAATCTGTATAAGAGGGATGCAGCATCATAATAATCATTCTCCTTTCGCAAAGTTCCTAAGCTCTGCTCTAATAGTTTCAATTAATACATGGTTCCTTGCCACACGGGCATGCTCATTTCTTATGATAGAATGTACTTCCTGCACACATTCTTCTAAATCATCGTTGATCACAAAATAATCGTAATTCTCTACTCCCTGGGCCTCCTGCCAGGCACGGCTGAGCCGGGAAGCAATTACAGACTCCTCTTCTGTTCCCCTGTCCACAAGGCGGCGCTTTAACTCTTTTGCGCCAGGGGGAGACAGAAACAGCAGCAGCGTATCTGGATAGGCTGCTTTCACTTTAAGGGCGCCCTGTATTTCAATTTCCAGAATCACGTCGCGCCCCTGCTCCAGTTGTTCGATAACATAGTTCCTGGGAGTCCCGTAATAATGATTGACATACTGGGCATATTCAATCAATGCGCCCTGGCGGATCATCTCTTCAAATTCTTCTCGGGACACGAAAAAATATTCCTGTCCATGGGTCTCTCCCGGCCTTGGGGAACGCGTTGTAGCAGATATGCTCAAAGCGTAAGTATCTGCATGATCCGCAAGAAGCCGTTTCATAATGGTTCCCTTGCCGGAACCGGAGAAACCGGAAACTACCACTAAAATCCCTTTTTTCTTCATATTCGTTCCTCTGCTGTCATTATTCAATATTCTGAATCTGTTCCCGGACCTTCTCGATATCTGTCTTTAAATCAATGGCGATCTCAGAGACTTCGATATCATTTGCCTTAGACAAGATGGTATTGGCCTCACGGTTCATCTCCTGGGCAATGAAATCCAGCTTCCTTCCAACACTTTCTCCCCGTATCAATGTATCCTTCATATTGGAGATATGGGTTTTCAAACGGACAAGTTCTTCATCCGTACAAACCTTATCTGCAAAAATAGCCGTCTCTGCCAGAATCCTGCTCTCATCTATCTGTGTATGTTCCAGAAGTTCCTGCACCTTCTCTGTCAGCCTGTCCCGGTACTCTTTCACAATCTCCGGAGAACGCTGTTCGATCCGCTCCACATAGTCTGACATTACTTCCAGTTTATCCAGAAGATCATCTCTAAGCTGTTCCCCTTCCCGGATACGCGTCTCAACAAACTGCTCTGCCGCTCCGCGGATCGTCTGTTCTAACAAATGACTCCATTCTTCTTCATCCATATCCTGCGTCTCCATCACCAGAATCTCCGGATATCTGGAAAGTACTGCCGCATTCAGCTCTAAGGGGAGCTCAAAACGGTCAGCCATCTGCTGAGCATAGTTTACATATTCTTTCGCAAGACTCTCATTGTATTTCAATAATACCTGATTCTCAGTACAATCTTCATAAGTAATAAAAATATCGACTTTTCCCCGCTGGACATAATTTTTCAGCAAGGTACGGACAGTATTTTCAAAAAAATTCAATTTCTTGGGCATCTTAATGCCTATGTCCAGATAGCGGTGGTTCACTGACTTTATCTCCACAATGGCTTTCCGTGTCCCATCGGCAGTCTCACAGCGCCCAAAACCAGTCATGCTCTTTATCATACTTCCTCCTGTGTGCCTGCATGAATCACTCCAAAATACATAATTATTAGTATTATAAAACAGTTTTTGGAAATAGTCAAATTTCTTTTTTGCAGTTTATGGTTTTCTAATCACAAAAGTTGGTATATACTAGACAATAACTAGACAATTTTACATAAAGGAGAACGACCGACCATGGCTTTTGATGGAATTGTAATAGCAAATCTTGTAAAAGAACTGAATGAAACGATTTTAAATGGGAGAATCAGCAAAATTGCGCAGCCGGAACACGATGAACTCCTGCTGACGTTAAAAGGAACAGACGGACAGATCCGCCTGGTTTTATCTGCCAGCGCCTCTCTCCCGCTGGTCTATCTGACAAAAGAAAATAAACAAAGCCCCATGACAGCCCCTAATTTCTGTATGCTTTTAAGAAAACATATTGCAAATGGAAGGATTACAAAGATATGCCAGCCCAATATGGAACGGATTATTAACTTTGACATAGAGCACCTCAATGAATTGGGCGACTTATGCCAGAAACGGCTGATTGTGGAAATCATGGGCAAACACAGCAATATCATTTTCTGTGATGAAAACCTAAAAATCATCGACAGTATTAAACATATTTCTGCCCAGGTCAGTTCTGTCCGGGAAGTTCTTCCGGGACGGACATACTATATCCCAAAGACACTGGAAAAGTGCAATCCCCTGGAAACTTCCCAGCAGGAATTTTTTGATGAAATTTTCTCCAGGCCGCAAACTCTGCAAAAAAGCATTTATACTTCCTATACCGGAATCAGTCCGGTCATTGCCTCCGAGCTGTGCTTCCGTGCTGATTTGGAAGGGGATCGCCCTTCATGTGCCATAAACGAAGAAGAAAAACTGCACCTCTACCACCATTTTTCCTGGATGATGGAGGACATCCGGGAAGGAAGATTTGCCCCCAATATTATAAAAAACGGAAAAGAACCTATCGAATTTGCCGCAGTGGCTCTGACAATGTACGCAGATCTTACTATTCATGAATATCCCTGCATTTCCAATGTTCTGGAAACTTACTATGCGGATAAAAATACTTACACCCGCATACGGCAGAAATCTGTGGATCTGCGGAAGGTGGTTTCTACCGTCCTGGAACGAAACCGCAAAAAATACGATCTGCAGCTCAAACAATTGAAAGATACAGAAAAACGCGAAAAATACAAGGTATATGGAGAATTAATCAACACCTACGGCTATGGGCTTGAAGAAGGCGCCAAAAAACTTACCGCCCAGAATTTCTATACCAATGAGCCCGTCACCATTCCTCTGGACACACAATTGACGCCCCAGGAGAATGCCAAAAAATATTTTGACAAATACAATAAACTGAAACGAACCTTTGAGGCGCTCACAGACTTAACCCTTGAGACAAAAGAAGAAATAGAACATTTAGAATCCATTTCCACTTCCCTGGATATTGCTGTTTCCGAAGAAGATCTCACACAGATCAAAGAAGAACTAACTCAATACGGTTATCTCAAAAAGAAGCATACTGGAAAAAAAGAAAAAATCAAAAGCAAACCTTTTCACTACCTTTCCTCCGACGGCTTCCATATTTATATCGGAAAGAATAATTTTCAAAATGATGACCTGACTTTTAAATTTGCACTGGGAAATGACTGGTGGTTTCACGCAAAGGGAATTCCTGGTTCTCATGTTATCGTAAAAACTAATGGAGAGGAACTGCCGGACCGTACCTTTGAAGAAGCCGGACGGCTTGCAGCCTATTATTCCAAAGGCCGGGAGAACGATAAGGTAGAAATCGACTATCTGGAAAAGAAAAATGTGAAAAAGCCCAAAGGCAGCAAACCAGGATTTGTGGTCTATTATACAAATTATTCTCTGGTGGCTTCCCCGGATATCAGCGGGCTGAAACAGCTTAACGATTAAGATAATATTATGGCATTTTATGTCAAAAGCGGTAAGAACTGCATGTCTATTCCCACGATTGCTGCATATACTATCACTGTAGCCAAGGGTTACAAAACACCGATGAATAAGCGGTAAATCTGACAAAAGATACAGGAGGGAACGATAATGTCAAATTCATCTAACAAAGCAGTAATACCGGAAGCAAAAAGTGCATTGGATAAGTTCAAATTTGAGGTTGCAAACGAAATTGGCGTGCCTTTAAAAGACGGTTATAACGGTGACTTGACCTCCAGACAGAATGGTTCTGTTGGAGGGTATATGGTGAAGAAAATGATCGAGGCCCAGGAGAGACAGATGGCTGGCAAGTAATTTACAGGCTGAGCCTGCAATAGAATGATTCAGACATTTGTACTGAAAAACCACTATGGAACTGATAAATTCCATAGTGGTTTTTTATTTCAGTTTACAAATTGACAAGTTCCGCCTGGCTGTTAAGGCAATACTGGATATGATCCCGGATCTTCTGATGTGCTTCACTCTCAAGCCTTCGGTCTTCCTCTAAGATAAGCTGAGCCTCCTCAGAAGCTTGTTTCAGCAGATCGGCATTCTGGTAAATATCTCCAAGCCGAAACTCCAAAAGGCCGCTCTGGCGGATTCCAAAAAAGTCTCCAGGCCCCCGAAGCTTGAGATCCTCCGCTGCTATGAAAAAACCATCATTGGACCTATTCAGTATTTCCAGACGCTTTTTTGCCTTTTCAGAATCTGAGGTATTGATCATAATACAGTAGGACTGGGCCATTCCGCGCCCGACTCTTCCCCGAAGCTGGTGGAGCTGGGCAAGTCCAAAACGCTGGGCGTCTTCTATCATCATAACTGTAGCATTGGGCACATTTACTCCCACTTCAATCACTGTGGTGGAAACAAGAATTTGAATTTCATTCCTTGCAAACTGCTCCATAATTAAATTTTTCCTTCCGGATTTCATTTTTCCATGAAGGCATTCCACTATAATTTCAGGTGGAACTTCCTGTTTCAGAAGTTCTGCATAATCTGTTACATTTTCTGCCTCCAGCCCTTCGCTGTCCTCCACCAAAGGACAGATTACATATGCCTGGTGCCCCTTGGCAATTTCTTTCCGCAGAAAGTCATAAGAAGTATTCCTGGCTTTTTTCCCCACCACACAGCTTTTCACAGGCAGACGTTTTGCTGGGACCTCATCAATAACAGAAATATCAAGATCTCCATAGAGAATAATTGCCAGAGTCCGCGGAATAGGGGTTGCGCTCATAACGAGTACGTGAGGCTGGCTTCCTTTTAAAAACAGAGATTCCCTCTGCTTTACCCCAAACCGATGCTGTTCATCGGTAACTACAAGAGCCAGATTGTCATAGACGGCACGCTCCTGAATCAGGGCATGTGTCCCCACAATCATAGCGTTGGAATAAAGCTGCATCCTCTCATAGGCGCGGCGTTTTTCTTTTACTGTCAGAGAACCGGTCAGGAGAACCACCGGAATATGTAATCCATATGCTTCGCACATTTCTGTAAAATTCTGATAATGCTGCATAGCAAGGACTTCCGTGGGCGCCATCAGTGCAGACTGATATCCCGCCTGGGCTGCGTCCAGCATCGCCAGAAATGCGATGATGGTCTTGCCGGAACCCACATCCCCCTGAACCAGGCGCTGCATCACTTTTTGTCCTCTGAGATCTCTGCGGATTTCCAATAGCGTACGCTTTTGAGCTTTGGTGAGTTCATAGGGAAGATTCTCCATCACCTGCTGCGCCCAATGTCCAGGCTCCTCCAGCGGCAGAAATGTAAAATCATTAATCACTTCTTCCATCTGTCCCTTCTGCAGGCCCGCTGAGAGAATAAATTGGAAAAACTCGTCAAAAATCAAACGTCTTCTTGCCTGTTCCAGGGCAGTTTCATTTTCTGGAAAATGAATATTTTCTATGGCATAATTATATTCTGCCAGCCCATGCCTCTCCCGAATCTCTTCCGGCAGATAATCCACGGACAGATCCAAGGATTCCAGAGCCTGTCGGATGGTCTGGGACAGCTTATTCTTCCCCAATCCGGCAGTCAGGGCGTAGCAGGGCCAAAGACAGTTCTGCATGGACTGATACTTTTCCGGTGTAAAAATCTGGGGCTGTTCCATATGAAATGCATTACCCTTTCTTGTGACTTTTCCCAGAAAGATAAACCATTCTCCTGTTTTCAGAGTACTTTTCAGATACGGCATCCGAAACCACACCAAATCTGCCTTCACATTCTGTTCCTGCAGAGCAAGAGAAGTGATCTGCATTTTCCTTCCTGCGCGCACATACGGCGCCTTATCAATCCTCGCGGCCACTGCCGCTGTAACTGTTCTCTCTGTCTGGTGCGGAACCGATGTTTCTTCCACCTGCGTGGAACCGCTGGTTTTCCCAGGGGTTTCCAACAATAGCGGCAATTCTGCCAAAGGGGTAATTGTCGGCATTCTATCATAATCTTTGGGATAATGAAGGAGTATATCACCAATGGTGTATACTCCTAAATTTTGAAATAATTGTTCCGTCTTTACACCGATCCCTTTTAATGTTCCAATACTAGATGTTTTGTCCATGGGATCGCTCCTTATTCTACAGAAATCACATAATAATAAATTGGCTGTCCGCCGCTGTGAACTTCCACTTCACAGTCTGGATACTGGGTTTCTAAATCTGCTCCAAGCTTGTTAGCAGCTTCCTCTGTAACTTCTTCTCCATAATAGATACTGATAATGGCGGAATCCTTATCTACCATCTGAGCTGTCATTTCTTTGGTAACAGTCTCCATATCCCTGCCCACAGAGAGGATAGAACTGTCTCCGATTCCCATGTAATCTCCCTGCTTAATAGATTTGTCATCAATCAAGGTATCTCTTACTGCGTAAGTTACCTGTCCGCTTTTTACATTGGAAATTTCCTCTGTCATGCGCCGTGCATTTTCTTCTGCTGAGCTTTCAGGCATATAATTGATCAGCGCTGAGATTCCCTGTGGAACCGTCTTGGTAGGAATCACAAAAATATTCTTCTCTTCCATCAGAGAGGCCGCCTGGTTAGCCGCCAGAATAATATTCTTATTATTTGGAAGAATGAAAATATTATCTGCATTCACTTCTTCAATGGCATTCAGCATATCCTCGGTGCTGGGATTCATGGTCTGTCCGCCGGCAATAATATAATCCACGCCTAATCCTTTAAAAATCTCATTGATTCCCTCTCCAATGGAAACAGACACAAACCCTATTTCCTTCTTAGGCTGCTGGGCGTTCTGCACCAGGGCGTCCTGCTGGGAGCGTCTCTTCTCATCTGCAGCCTTCTGTTTTGCCGCTTCTTTTTCAGCATCCTTGATGAGCTTTTCCTGATGCTCCTCACGCATGTTGTCAATCTTAATCTTACTTAAAGAACCATAGGTCAGCGCCCGCTGAATTGCAAGTCCAGGATCATTGGTATGTACATGGACTTTTGTAATCTCGTCATCAGCAACCACTACAATGGAATCACCGATAGATTCCAGAAATGCCTTAAAGTCAAGTTCATCCTTCTCCTTCAAAGACTGGTTCAGCACAATGATAAATTCTGTACAATACCCAAATTTAATATCCTGTTCCGCCTGCTGGGAAATTTTCACCACGCCGCTTCCTGCACCAGCGCTTTCAATGGTATAATCAACTTCTTTTCCCAGAAGAGCGTCATAAGCTCCTTTTAATATGGTAACAAGCCCCTGTCCGCCGGAATCCACAACTCCTGCCTGCTTCAGCACTGGAAGCAGTTCCGGCGTCTGGCTCAGCACATAATCTGCATGTTTTATCACTTCATCTACAAATACAGTCAGATCTTCTGTCTCTCCAATCAGTTCCAGCGCCTTGTCTGCACCGCCTTTCGCCACAGTGAGAATGGTTCCCTCTTTTGGCTTCATAACTGCCTTATATGCGGTCTCAACTGCTTTTTGAAGAGCATCGCTTAAAATAATGACATCAATCTTATCATATTTACTGATTCCCTTTGTAAATCCCCGGAACAACTGAGATAATATAACGCCTGAATTTCCCCTTGCCCCCCGCAGAGAACCTGATGAAATTGCCTTCGCCAGCGACGCCATGTCCAAGTCCGGACCTAAACTGCTTACCTCTGCCGCCGCTGACATAATTGTCATCGTCATATTCGTTCCGGTATCACCATCCGGAACTGGAAATACATTCAATTCATTAATCCACTCTTTTTTTGCTTCCAGATTCTTCGCACCCGCCAAAAACATTTTGGCAAGCATGGGCGCATCTATTGTAGTAACTGCCACGTTTGCGTCCTCCTTAATCAATCACTCTGACACCTTCCACGAAGATGTTGATTTTTTCGATTTCCATGCCGGTGAATTCCTCTACCTGATATTTCACTGTACCAATCAGATTATCAGAAACAGTAGAAATGCTTACCCCATAGGAAACGATCACATGGAAATCCAAGGTGATCTTATTCTCTTTTAGAGTAACATTTATTCCATGATTCAGATAGTCGCGTTTTAACAGCTTTACCAGGCCATCTTTAACATTTACGGCAGCCATACCAACGATTCCGAAACATTCCACTGCCACGGAACCAGCATATATTGCGATAACATCCGTATCAATCAGCACTTTACCATACTGTGTGTCCACTTGTCCTTTCATACTGCAACCTCCGTTTTTCGGTTCAATATTTCTATTATCTTGTCATATTATACCCTGTTTACCCCAAAAAAGAAACATATATTTCTGTTTTTTATAAAAAATTCATTTTACTCTTGCAATATGGCGGTCTTTCTGTTAGAATACACTTGTTGTGAGCCTGTAAATGGCGGGCTTAATAAGTTGCAAGGAGGTGCAATTATGGCAAAATGCAGCATTTGCGGCAAGGGCGCGCATTTCGGTAAGAATGTCAGCCATTCTCATAGAAGATCCAACAGAATGTGGAAGTCTAACATCAAATCCGTAAAATGTAAAGTAAATGGAGCCTCTAAGAAGATGTATGTTTGTACTTCTTGCTTAAGAAGCGGAAAAGTTGAAAGAGCTTAGTTTATTTCAAATAGTCGGCAGAGAGCAGTTCATTGTTCATCAATGCACTGTTCTTTTTGTTTATACATAATTCCTTAACAGCAAAACAAATTATATCCCAGCAACAGCAGAACAAATATAATCAATATTCCCAGCACCTCGTTGGGAAGAAAAATCATGATTGCCATTCCCACTGCAATCCAAAATAAAATAAATCCTATCAGTCGTTTCATGCCATCACCAGAAAACAGAACATATATTACTAACTAATATATGCTCTGTTTCTTGTTTTCATACATATTATCCTGGCAGTTCTCCGCCTTTTAACTCCGCACTTTAAGAATTTATTCCTGTCCTGCTGCCACATGAAGCTTGTCAGCCAAATTTTCCGCTGCCGCTTTCTTTGCTGCTTCATCCGCCTCCGAATTATCTTTTGAAGAATTCTTATTGGCAAATTTACTTACTAAATCCGGCACCATATCCAGAATTTTGGTGATGCCGTCCTGATTTTTTACATTGACCAGCTTGGCACAGCCATTCTGGATCACCAAAACTGCACTGGGGGAAATTTTTCCTCCCATTCCGCCTGCTGCATTATTTTTCTTATCCTGGCAGAATGCCCCAGCTCCCACGCCAAAAGACACTTCAATCAGCGGAAGAATAATGGTATCTCCAATGTGCACAGCCTCTCCCACCACAGTCTTAGTGGTAATAAAACTGTCCATGCCTTTAAACAGGGACTGGACGGTGGTGTTAAAATTATTATCCTGCATAATCAATATACCTCCTGTTATGTTCTAAATCTTGTTATCAATGCTCTTATATTTTTATCTTTGATCAACCGGGACACAGACCATATCATATGAAACGCCCGGATATGTCCTTTTAACTGCAGTTTCCCCTTTATATAAAATCCCTCTGCCTGAAAATCCGGCGTCACCTGAATCCGGTATCTTGCCCAGAATGGTAAAAGGCTCACGCATCCTAAAATCTGCCCTGTCCGGCTGGGATCTCCCATACTAAAAGCCAAATCTCCAGAAGCTTTCCGCGGAGAATAATGGCGCACAAGATATCTGAATTCCTGAAAAAGATGCAGTAACGCACTCTTATTAGTTTCTTCCAAAACCAGCTTTTTTATGTTCTGTACTTTCTCTTTTCCTGCAATAGTTTTATCTTTCATATTCAAAATCCACTGCCAAAGAGTTTTAAGTTTGCTGCGGATATCCTCCATCCATCCGCCCTGTTCTTCCGTTCCGCCTTCTGCCTGCTGCTCTTTTGAAACAGGCGTCTGCGCAGGCTCTGGCTCTTCGGGAACTGGCGGTTCTTTTGGACTTGGAATTTCTGATTTGGGATTCTTTCTGTGCTTTTTGTCCCTTTTTTTAGAATTCTTATGTTTCTCCCTGTCCCGCAGCATAGGAACTCCCAGTATCCGTAATTGAAATGCTATGTCTTTTTCGTTATATTTGATTTTGAAACTAATCAGACGACAGAACCAGGAAAATATCCCTGCCGCCCCAATATCATCCTGTGCTTCCATACAAATGCGATAGCGGACCGGAACCGTAATCAGCGCCAAAAGCAGCAGAAAAATAATAAAAAATAATATGCCAATTATTTTTAAAATCAGAAACAGGATTTCCATACAGGCTCTCTCCTAAGATTTTCTCTGTGCTGCTCCAGAAAATAATCTCTGATATTCAGATTTCCGGTTTTCTGAAATACGTCCACTACAATCTTTCCTGCCAGTTCCATAGCATTCTCATACCCCTTATCCACACCAATTATCAGCATATCCTGGCTGGGATAATGTTTTTGCATCAGCTCCCAGGAAGGAATAATATCCATAAGATTTTCTGGATTGCTGCTCAGCGCAATCACATAGAGCTCTAACTGGCCGGCATTATGGAGAATCTTCCATTTTACTTTTTCTTTTTTTCCAGATATACTCTCTCCTGCATAAAAACTCTTGTAAAATACCATTTCATTCTCCAAATCACTTTAAAAACAGATAAGATGAAAAAAGTGCCCGCTTCCCGTGAGCACTTTTTGACACCTTAATCCTCTAAGATTAAAAATATTTTCTGTTGCCCCAAAGATTACTCTTTTTCAAATCAAGATATTCATTATATGCTTTTTCCAGTATCTGTTTCTCATTTGCAAAACGCAGTAAATGATATGCTTCGTGAAATTTGTAGTATCCTGAATCAACAAAATATTCTTCCCGTTGTGGTTTACTGTAATAACTGTCTGCCATCATCAAATACCAATGGACATCCTTCTCCACCGTATCATCCGGAATGGCAAAAGAATACTGGCTCTTTCCTACATACTTAATAATCAGGGCATCCACTCCCGTCTCTTCCAGCACTTCCCGTGCCGCTGTGTCCCTGTATTCTTCGCCTGGTTCCACGGTTCCTTTTGGAAGAACCCAGCCCTCATATTTGTTCTTATAATTCTTATACAAAAGCAAAATCTTCCCACGAAATATTACCACACCACCACAACTCGTTGCTTCAATCATTGCAATACCTCCTGATGTGGTTTACCGACTTTAGAAACAGTATACCCCTTTTTATGTTATCTTGCAAGATTTTTCTTTACCTGGAAAAATATGAGTCAAATATCTGTTTTGCAATCGGCACAGCCGCAGTGCTTCCAGCCCCTCCATTTTCAACTATCACAGTGACAGCAATACTGCCCTTTTCCTTGGTGGAAGCATATCCGGTAAACCACGCATGGCTCTCATTCTTATTATTACTGAATTCTGCAGAACCAGTCTTGCCTGCCGCCTGATAAATTTGTCCGCTGAGCTTGGAACCAGTTCCCTCACTGACCACTTTTGACAGAAAACCCTGAAGCTTCTGCGCTTCCTCTTTCGTGATCAAATTACCATATGCAGAAGGCTTGTAATTTTTTACCGCAACCCCCTTATAATTTTCAGTATGGTCAATTACATACGGCCGCATCAATGCTCCGCCGTTGGCAATGGCAGAAGTAATCAATGCCATATGCAGAGGCGTCACCAATGTTTTGCCCTGTCCAATTGCCATCTGAGTCACCTGATCTGTATTGGATTTTTCATTTAATTCAAAACTGCTCTGATTGGAAGGATAAGGACTGGGAAGATCTTTGTGGAATAGCAGTTCATTACAAAGTCCCGCAAATTTTTTCTTGTTCAGGCTTAATCCGATATTGGCATAGGAAGTATTGCAGGATTTTGCAAAAGAAGTTTCCAGATTCTCCATGCCGTGCACCGCATTGTCATAACAATGGATTTCTGTATGTTCCATAGTGATATTTCCTGTACATTCATAGGAATAATCCTGATAATTAGAATTTTCCCTCATGTATTCCAAGGTTGTCAGAATCTTAAACGTAGATCCCGGCGGATACAGCCCCTGGGTCACACGGTTTACCAGTATAGAATTTTCACTGTCTGTATTAGAAATAATGTTCTGCCATTCTGACGCTATGGTATTGGGATCAAAATCCGGTTTAGACACCAGGGCAAGAATTTTTCCTGTGGACGGCTCCAGAACCACAACTGCCCCGCGGTTCCCGCCAAGGGCGTTGTAAGCCGTTTCCTGCAGGCTGTAATCCAGCGTAGTCACCACATTGTCACCCTGATTTTTTTTATCCTGTATGCCATTCAGCACCTGTTCTAAGAAGAATGCATGGGAACGCAGCAGGCTGAAGTTACCAAAAGACTCCACTCCATATTTTCCATTGCTGTCATAGCCTACTGCATGGGCAAACATAGCGCCATAGGGATAATATCTGGTCTCACTGCCATCTTCTCCCACAATAGTCTGCGCCAGCACTTTTTTATCGGAAGACAGGATTTCTCCCCGTACTACATGCTCTGCAAAGGTATTCTGCCTGGTATTATAAGGACTGTTGATAAAATCCTCGCTTTTAAAAATCTGAAAATAGGCAAAATATCCCATCATCATGATAAACACAGCCACAAATAGATAGGTAATAATCACAAACTCCCGGTTTTTGCTGCTCTTAGTCGAAGTCTTCAACTTTCGTTCCGTGGATGTTTTCTTCATGGGATTTCATTCCTCCTTTCCGTCTGGCGGATTTCTTTTTCACAGATTCCTTCTTTCCTGCATTCCTGTTCTTGTTTCTCCTGTCAAATCCCTGTTCTCCTTCTGTCCGCTCCCGGAACAGATACAATCCCTGGATAACAGCAAAAATAATCAATGTGCTCAGCAGAGAACTTCCGCCGTAACTTACCAGGGGCAGCGTTACGCCTGTAGAAGGGATAAATTTAATATCTCCGCCTACAGACAACAAGATCTGGAAGCCATAAATGGTTCCAAGCCCCAGAGCAACCAATTTGTAAAAAGTATCCTTGATCTGCATGGCAATATTAAGAAACATAAGAAAACAGCTTACACATACCAAAATCAGGCAGATGGCAAAGATTCCTCCTAATTCCTCCGCTATTGCTGAAAAGATAAAGTCCTGTTTCACTTCTGGAATCTTGTTGGGCATTCCCTGATTCAGCCCCATGCCAAACCATCCGCCAGTTCCAATTGCAAAGAGAGAGTTTGATACCTGGTTTCCCTCTCTCTCAAAAACGGCCAGGGGATCCTGCCAGGCTACTACGCGCACCCGGACATGATTGAACAAGTAGTAAGCCGCCACTGACGCCACTGCGCCGCACAAAAGCCCCCCTGCAAAATAATACAATTTCCTGGTTGCCACATACAGCATTACCATATAAGCAATAAAGAAGATCAAACCAGCTCCCAAGTCCTTGGACAGCACTAAAATAATCACATGAAGCCCTGCAATCACTGTGGCTTTCACTACCTGAATAAATTCTGTAGACTCATAAAACATGGAGGCCACAAAAAATACAAATATGATTTTGATAAATTCGGAAGGCTGCACCGCAATTCCCGCAATGGAAAAAGACAGTTTGGCTCCATGGGATACGGCTCCCAGTACTGCCACAACACCCAGCATGGTAATTCCGGCAAGAGCGTACAGCCAGGTCAGGCTTTTCAGATACTTAAACCTGCTGATAAAATACGGAATCAGCAACGTAGCCGCCATGGAAACCACTGCAATTTGAAACTGTTTCACCGCATAGTCATAGGAGAGGCGGGTCAGAATTACAAAGCCAATGCACATCAGCATACACATATTATTGACTACCAGCCGGGATGCTCTCTTATAAAAAATCCCATAACAGATTTGTACTGCCGCAAAAAACACTGCCTGCATGAGATAAAATTTAATAATCTCAGTATTTTTCTCCATAGACAAGTACAGCACGGCGTAAGCATTGAAATGAAACAGGTACATATAGACTACCTGGCTTCTGAATTTCTCTGCCTGTTCCTCCTTGTCCACACTCCGCTTCAGTGCAGAAAAACACTGATAAGTATAAAGTGCAAACAGGATAATCATTGTATATTTCGATAGTTCTGTAATCAAATGCAGCATATACTATTCGACTCCTCGCTTAAAATGTCCATTGGTAAAATTTTTCAAATACTTCTCCCGGTCTAATGTTTTCTCTTCCGCCTGCCTGAAATAGTGAAAAATTTTCTCAATCTCCTGACGATTTTCTATTGTAAAAGAAAGCCGGACCCCTGCCGGCGCCAAACGCTGAATATTTTCCCATTGATGGAATAGAGCCAGGGGACTGATATTGTAAATGATATTGTAACAGTCTTCACACCTGTTTTTCACCGGGAACAGCTTGCCATAACGGTCTTTCAGGTAAAAGACGCCTTCCTTTTCGTCACAGCCCGCCATAGTTTTACGCAGACACTGGGCGCTCAGCATCACTGGCTGAAAGCCGTATAGAAGCATCTCCCCGCCCGAACAGTCCAGTTCCTTCAGTTCCCTGAAATTGAGCTCCACTGGCAGCGTATACTGGTTCAGGGAAAAATCTGCCATTGCCTGAAATGCTTCGCTGGAAGTCCCATACAAACCATAATCTCCCTGAATACAGGAAAGTTCCGTCCCCATTTCTTTTAAGAAAGAGAGTTCTTCCAGATTCCGGATCAGATATCCGTCCGCCCCTGCCGCAGCAATGTAGTTCCATCTCTGTCCAAACCATGCTGCCGTTTTCATCCGAAACAGGTAAGGCAGCGCCAGATAGCATTCTTTCCCTGCATCATGTGTCTGCTTTACCAATTCTTTCCATTCTGAAAACCCATGTTTTCTGTCCAAAATAAAAGCTTCCAAATAGATACGCTGTGGTTCAGGCTGGTTTAAAACAGCCTGAAACTGTTCTATAGTTTCTGTCAGAACAGACAAACGGGGACTCGTATGCTTTCTGTTCTTCTCTTTCTTCGCTGAAAATTTTTCCTCTCTCTGCCTTGGAGGAATCTGGCTGTTTCTGCGATACCTGTCCGTCACTGTGTCCAGAAGCTTTTTCATTCCCGCTCTCCGAAGCTGATTTAATGCTCTCACTGGCAGAAAAATGTTTTCTCCCATCTGCAGCGTCATATGTTGCAGCTCAAAGGGAGTATTACCAGTCTTTTTGATTTTTTCCAATATGGTTTCTTCCAATAAAGGCTGTTTTTCTGCACGCTGCACGACGTCTCCCGACACCTCTGCCTGCACTTCTTTATATTGTAACACAAGACTTGCCGGTTCCCCCGGAAAAAGTCTTAAGATTCCATTTATTTTTTCTTTATTTTTTGTTTCCACATAGAGCCTATGCATGCGTTCTTGTAAGCCGTCATTGCGTTTTGCATGGGAAGGTGTTCCCAAGGTAACCATATCCCTTCCATTTTGATTCTTAAAATACCCTTCCGTAAATCCACAGCGACTGCCCAGATCCAATAAGATCTGGTAATCCGTTTTCTCCACTTGAAATGTTCTGCCAGACTCATACAAATCTATATACTTCCGGTAAATACTTGTCACACCTGCTGCATATTCTGCCTGCTTCATTCTTCCTTCAATTTTAAAGGAATGGACTCCGCATTCCACTAATTCTGGAATGAAATGAATGGCACAGAGATCTTTGAGACTTAAAGGAAAGTTTTCCTGTGATCTTTTGGATGCTGCAGATTTCAGATGTCCCAAAACTTCATAAGAAAGGCGGCAGGGCTGTGCACACCGCCCCCGGTTGCCGCTCCTGCCTCCAATCATGCTGCTGAGCAGGCATTGTCCGGAATAACCATAACACAGCGCCCCATGAACAAAACTCTCAATTTCTGCTCCTGTGGTCTTGTATATATTGGAAATCTCCTCTAAGGACAATTCTCTTGCCGTCACAATCCTGCTGCATCCTTGATCCAACAGAAATTTAGCCCCATACGCACCAGTAATTGTCATCTGGGTGCTTGCATGAATGGGAAGATCTGGAAAATGATTTTTTACAAACCGCATCACGCCGAAATCCTGTACAATCACTGCATCAAGACCTGCTTCATAAAGAGGGCAGAGATACTGGTATAACGATTCTATTTCCTCTTCTTTCAACAATGTATTTACGGTAAGGTACAGCTTTCTTCCCTTGATATGCACAAGTTCAAGAGCAGAAAGCAGCTCCTGATCTGTAAAATTGCTGGCATAGGCGCGGGCGCCGAATCTAGTTCCAGCAGCATATACTGCATCAGCGCCGGCATTCAACACAGCAGTTAAAATTTCAAAAGATCCCGCCGGAGCCAATAATTCCGTCTTTGTAGTCAATCCTCTGTTCCTCCTGTTTTCTACTTAGAAGGGTGACTCAAGACTATTTCTTTTGAGTCACCCTTTCTTTCCCATTCTTTTTCTCATTCTTCTGCCTGTTTGTATCCTGCCCTTTATCTAAAGCTTCAGGTTCCGGCTGTATAAAAGCCTGTCCTTTATCCTGAGGTTCCAGCTCCTGCTGAATGGCAGCCTGTCCCTTTACCTTCCCCAGCAAAGCGTCCTCCAGGGATGCTTCCAGCTTGGATTTATTCAGAAGCAGTTCTTTATTTTCTTTCTCCAATTCAGCAGCCATCTTTTCACTGCTTTCCACCCGTATTTTAGCTGAAATCAAATCATGCTGAAGCTCGTATATTTCTTTCTCCTTCTCACGGACAGCTTCTTCCAGATTCTCTGCCTGCTCTTTTGCTTTAAAATAATCATCTGCAATATTAAGCTCAATCAGCGTAGACTTCATGTCTGCTGCAAGCCGGCGGAACTGTTCCATCTCATCAAATTCATTCATTTTATTATTAATATAATTTGCAACTCTCTGCAAATATTCTTCGCTTTCATAACCGCTTAAGGTATAAATTTTGCCGCCTATCAATACTTCTGCACTGGTTTTCTCTGACATATATATGAATCCTCCCTGAAACCACATGTATATCCCATGATCCTAACTTTTACCATTTTAACACTATAAGACATTTTTTGCAATTCCAAAATGCCCATAAGCAAAATCTGTCACTACTCTTCCTTTCGGCGTCCGGTTGATAAAACCATTTTTAACAAGATATGGCTCATAAACATCTTCAATCGTGCCGGAATCCTCGCCCAGAGACGCAGCCAGTGTATCAAGCCCCACGGGCCCCCCCTGGAATTTCTCAATCATAGTCATCAGGATATTCCGGTCATTCTGATCCAGTCCGAACTTGTCGACTTCCAGCAAGTCCAGTGCAAAGACGGCAACCTCTTTGGTAATCCTGCCGTCATATTTTACCTGCGCAAAATCTCTGACGCGCTTCAACAGGCGGTTTGCCAGCCGCGGCGTTCCTCTGGAACGCCTTGCCAGTTCAAAAGCGCCTTCCTCGTCAATCTCAACCTCAAGCTTTTCTGCTGAATGCAGAAGAATCACTTTTAATTCTTCTGGATAATAAAATTCCAAATGATGCACAACCCCAAAACGATCCCGGAGGGGAGCGGACAGCAGACCTGCACGGGTAGTTGCCCCTACCAGAGTAAAATGCGGAAGATCTAACCGGATAGAACGGGCTGTGGCTCCTTTTCCAATCATAATATCTATGGCATAATCCTCCATGGCTGGGTAAAGTACCTCTTCCACCTGACGGTTCAAACGGTGGATTTCATCTACAAACAGGATATCTCCTTCCTGAAGTCCGCTTAAAATCGCCGCCATTTCTCCCGGCTTTCCGATGGCAGGACCCGAGGTCACCTTCATATGTACTCCCATTTCATTTGCAATAATTCCTGCAAGGGTGGTTTTACCCAATCCAGGCGGCCCATAAAACAGCACATGATCTAAGGATTCTCCTCTCTGTTTCGCCGCTTCGATATATACCTTTAAGGTCTTTTTTGCTTTTTCCTGTCCTATATATTCTTCCAGACTCTGAGGCCGGAGGCTTGTCTCAATCTTTTGGTCCTCCTCCTGGATCTGTGTGGATATTACACGTTTTTCCATAAACGCTTGTCCTTTCTGCTGTTGGGCTGCTTACAACATGTAATCTATCTGGATTTCATGCTGCTTTACAATCTGTGCAACGATTCCCTCCAGCTTTCTTTTAATCATAAACATCTCCATGTTAAGCTGACATATCCCCAGTTCTTGATTGCGCATAATATGATATCTTAAATATGGCTCGGATGGTTCCCGTTTATTCTCACAGTTCTGGTAATACTCTTGAAATATCTTTGCTTTAACCTTATCATCAAAGTCAGGTACGCAAATATCCAAAATATTTTCATTTGTTAATCCTTGTTTTGTCCCTCTGGACGCAAGATTGAGCATTTGCTCCTGCCCATACTTTGAATTTAAGAACATACCAATAAATACTTTTTCTTCCATCTTTTCCTTTAATCTCAAAACCTTAATATCTTCATTCACAAACGCTGGAATATTATATAAATCAAAATACATATTCATTTTTCCAACAGTTGCACCTTTTCTGGTAATCAAGATATCTCCGTCTTCCAATTTTCCAGAAATATTTTCTGCTGTATTATACCTGTTAAGTTCTTTAAATTTTAATCCATATGAAATATCTCCTACCGCGATCCACCAATATTTGCCCTTTTCACATGGTAAAATGATATCCGGCGTCTTTCCAGAAATCCAGTCATATTCCATATCCCGTATCATATGGAATCCTTTTTCAAACGACACAATCTGATTCATTACTTCTTTATATTTTCTTTCATATACACCTGTATCTAATCTGTACCCTCTGTTCTTGATCTCTTTTATTGTCGGAAACTTATATGGAGTTTTACTTTGTTTTTTCTTCATTTCATTTTCTATGATAGCATTGATTTTCTTAACTTTTTTTTCAATCATCATCTCTTTTTCAATTAAAAGTTGGACCAAAGCAGAAACGTACGTTATCACTTCTTCTTGAGAGTGATTCATGTTGTTCGCTGGAAGTGGAATTTTTATATTCAGCAAAGTCTCCCGCTTTACATTTTGTTGGGTTCCGCCTCCAGATGTAGTGCATTTTAAGGTATCTTCGCCATAATTTGTAATAAAAAAAGCTGGAATGTAATACTTATATTCATCTTTAAATTTAAAAAAGGAAATTCCTCCATTCACGATAGCCTTACAATCATTAGAAACATAAGCTATTTTTCCAATCGATGCATTCCTGCTAATGCAAAAATTTCCTTTTGATAATTTTTTGGCAGATTTATTATAAGTTAAGGGAGAAATATTTTTTCCCTGCTGCAGAGATACAATATTTCCTTCCATACAGCTAATAGTCTGCAAATAATATTTGGTATCGAACGGTAAATATTCTGAAACATCAATCTGTTTTCCCACATCTTCTGTATCACACAGTTCTCTTAACAGTATATAATTACGTCCTGGTATTGGTACAATTCTATGTTCCATAGGATGTAAGGAATAATGTTTATTTTTTATTTGAGATATTTTTACAAATTCTGGCTTTTTGTAATAATTCATCTAATTACTCCATTTCTGATAAGATTCTCCATGAAATGCCCGGTATATCTCCTGATTGACATATTTATTATCTTCCAGCCACTCTCCAAATGTAGAAACCAGTTCTGGAAAATCACTTAAAATACATTTTTTTCCGTCTTTATCACAGACTATTTCATAAGTGTTTTCATCTATTAAATAATTTGGCGGCATATCTATCACCTTATTTTTCTCTTTTACAGTATATCCCACATGTTCAATTTCCTTTACAAAGACCTCATAATCCTCATTTAAAAGATGCATTTCATTTTTCTTTGGCTTATATGCAATCACTACTGTGGTTGCAACACCTGTCTGTCCAAAAGTATTCGCTGGCAAATCAATTAATGCAACAATTCTCATTTTTGATATCAGCCATTCTCTTACACATTCCCAGTCCTTAATACTCGCAATAGAATTACTTAAAACAATTGCCATCCTTCCCCCATCATTAAGCATTTTAACTGCATTTTCCAGGAAAATAACTCCCATATCTATACTCTTAGGCTGTTTTTTTTTCATCCATACTTCATACAATTGAATGGTTTTTTTTGATACATCCCACTTGCCATTCTTACCTGTCTGTAAATCTCTTCCCCTTCCAAATGGAGGATTGGTCAAAATTACATCAAATTTTTGCACATTCAGTGACTCATCATTTTTATTTGTCCAATCCTCCACATTATAATCATCAATATCAAATTTAATATTTTGATATTGTCCATTTACAAGTAATTTATGATCAATTGTGTTCATATTTCTTATCACAGCATTTCCATCACCATTTAATACAAGATTAAGTTCTGCCAATTTTAAAATTTTATTATCTTTATCAAATCCATAATAGTCATTTGCGTCCATTAATCCAGATAAATTTTTTCTGTTTACATGTCTAAATGCCATGGCTAAAAAATCGCATATTCCAGCACACGGATCACAAATCTTTTCGTTTTTTTGAGGATTTACAAGCTTTACAATCGCCTCTACCACTGGAACTGGCGTAAAAAACTGTTTTTCTTTCGCCTTTTCAATGTTATTTCCAAAATTGTTAAAAATTATTTGATTAAAGCCGGTATGCCTGGAGCCTATAATAGAAATCTTTTTTTCTTGGAAAATGGTGATAATAGATATAAGCATTTTTTCATCATCTGGATGAGATGGAATAAGATTATGATTCTTTTCCTTATATGTTAGCGCTGATGGATTAAATATGGTGCCGCTATATTCACTTTTTGCCCTTTTGTAAATCTCATTAATACGGCCTCTAAATGTTTGATCCCCAAATAAGCCATTTCTTTCTTCATCTAAAATATAAAATTCAAAAAACTTCTTTTGTTTTCTTAATACTTCTTTTTCATCTGCTGCTTTCAAAGTCAAAAACTCTACAATTAAATCTTGTGCATCCCGGGATAATCCCAATCTGTCTACGGTTCTGTTTATAATCTCTAAAATTTCAGAAAAACTTTCTTCTCTCAGTGGCTGCGTATGATTAAAATTTCTTCTGTTTACCATGTCAGAAGGAAGATTATGTTCCAGTAAATCTTCAAATTTAGGCATATTCTGTAATGTGTCACGGTATACCAGATTTAAAGCTTCAATTTCATCGCCATCTATTTTTTGCATTTTCTCGTAATAACGTTGTATAGAATGATTCCGAACCTTCTTAAACAGTAATATATCATCCATACAATCGAAATATAAACCATAAACTTCTTCACATCCAACCGCACTGTTCATTGCTTCGGACATTTGCACAGTAACTGCACGATTGACCTCGTTCGTATTATTCTTAGCTTCCCCTACAACCAACATTTTTTTTGCAAGGCTTTCTGGCAGTTTCGTATCTTTATCTTTCCAATTGTCGTATTCTCTTTTCCAATCTGCATCTGTAAAAATAACAAGATCTGGTTTTAATGGATTTGCCCCTTTGCTGCCCTTTGGAATTGAAAATTCCACGCAGATATTTTCCGGAGCACAATACTGCGTTCTTACCAAACTCCAAACCATGCGGGCTCGATACCATTCTTCGGAATAACCGTTTTTATTTTTCGTTTCAGATGCTTTATTGTTAGAAAAGACACCACACTGAGTCTTATACCATGCTGCTGTAATTCTTTTTAACGATGCATACTTTGCTTCAAATTCCCTAAAAGCTTCTATTAGCCGTATCTGCATAAAATCACCTCTATCACCATTATAGAACATTTGTTCTATAATGTCAATGATAAAATATCATTCTAACGTTCAAATTTTTCCAATTCGGCAAAGCCAGAGAAACTCCAACACCCTGACAGGATTCTACGTATCTGGCATAATCAACGGAAGTCCTTCCTCAATCAAAGGTTTTCCGTGATCGGTACTTTCCTTTTCATCTATAACTCCTTAATCATTTCCATATAAGAAAGTTCTTTATATCCGCACTTTTTGTATACCTCAATCGCCCAAGTATTCCCTGGTTCCACTTCCAATTTCAAAAGCACCGCCTTGCCTTTGTATTCCGTCTCAAGATACTGGAAAAACTGGGTTCCTATCCCGCCATTGCGGTACTCCGGCTTCATGTAAAGATCCTCTATCCAGATACAAGCTCCGCCAAACTCCGTGGAGAAGCTTTTGGAAAGCATGGCATATCCTGCAATTACTCCGTGGGCACGGAAGACAAGCCCTTCAATGTATGGATTATCGCTGATACAAGCCTCGATATCACGCCTTAAAACCTCTTCCGGCACTTCATGTAAAATCGCCGGAGAATCATAAAAATCCCGCATCATTTCAAATATATCCTGTGTATCCTTTTCTTCCATTCTCTTTATCGTAGTCATAATTTGTCCTCCACTTTCAAAATCCACTACTATTTTACTCTTGTAAACACTTCAGAACTCACATGAACCTCCTATAAGAATGCCATCTGCTTTAAAGACGCCTTTAAGACCTCTTCCACCGTCATGCCTTCTGTAAATTTCACTGCCTTTACTGCCTTCAAAGCCTCTGTCGAGGAATATCCAAGAGCTGCCAATGCCTGTACAGCCTCGTTTTTTATACCAGAATCGGCGGAACTTTCTCCTGGCTCCTCTGCCATATGCGCCGCCTTAACTTCCAATGCTTCCTGAAGATCCAGTTTATCCTTTAACTCCAGGATCAGACGCTGTGCAGTCTTAATTCCAATGCCCGGAGCTTTTGCTATGGTCTTTGCATCGTCTCCAAGTATGGCAAAACGCAGATCGTCCGGCGTCATAACTGTCAATATGGCCAGCGCTCCTTTGGGACCGATTCCGTTAACTCCCAGCAGAAGTTTAAACACGTTCAGATCATCCTGGGTGAGGAAGCCATAGAGCTTCATGGAATCTTCCTTTACGTGAAAATAAGTATAAATCTTTATTGTCTGGCCTGTCCCGCTGAAATTGTCGATGATGCTTGCCGGAATATGGATATTATAGCCAATATGATTCACTTCAAGTACAATGGTATCATCTAAAATCTCAATCAGTTCACCCTTCATGTATGAATACATAACGCCACCTTTCTAATCTGTCATTTCCCCATAAAAATAAAATCCCCGGCATTCCTTTAACTTCACGTTAACAATCTTGCCGATCAGATCCTCCGTTCCTGGAAAATGGACGATAAAATTATTGCCCATTCTTCCTGTTACCAGTGCTTCATCCTGTTCATTAATCTCTTCTGCCAAAACTTTCTCTACGCTTCCAGTCAGGGCCCTGGCACGTTCCGCAGCGCCTCTTTGCACCTCTTTTAACAGACGGTCAAAACGTTCTTTCACCACTGCTTCTGGTACTTGTTCTTCCATGGCTGCGGCCGGAGTCCCTGTACGTTTGGAATAGATAAAAGTAAATGCGCTGTCATAGCCAACCTGCCTTACCACATCCATGGTTTCTTCAAAATCCTCTTCTGTTTCCCCTGGAAATCCAACAATAATATCTGTAGTCAATGCGAGTCCCGGCATGGCCTTCCGTATTTTTGCCGCCAGGGCAAGATACTGTTCTTTATCATATCGGCGGTTCATTTTTTTTAAAATACGGCTGCTTCCAGACTGCAGGGGCAGATGCAGATGATTACATATCTTATTGGAATTTGCCATAACCTCAATCAGTTCATCCGAGAGATCCTTAGGGTGGGAAGTCATAAACCGAATTCGTTCAATCCCCTCCAATTTCTCAACTTCTGAGAGCAGTTGGGCAAAAGTCATCGGTTCTTCTAAAGTTTTTCCATAAGAATTCACATTCTGCCCCAGAAGCATAATTTCTACTACACCGTCTGCTGCAAGTCTTTCAATCTCTCTTAAAATGTCCTGGGGTTTCCGGCTCCGTTCCCTTCCCCTGACATATGGAACAATACAGTAGCTGCAGAAATTATTACATCCAAACATAATGTTTACACCAGATTTAAAAGCATATTTGCGCTCTATTGGCAAATCCTCCACAATCTGGTCCGTACCCTTCCATACATCAATGAACATGCCTTCCTGTTCCAAAGCTTCTGCCAGCAGCTCTGCAAATTTATAAATATTGTGAGTTCCAAAAACCAAATCCACAAAACGGTAACTTTTTCTCAGTTTTTCGATGACTTCCGGTTCCTGCATCATACATCCGCAGAGCGCAATTTTCATATGGGGATGCTGCTTCTTGTATGCATTCAAATAGCCCAGCCTGCCCCACACCTTATTATTGGCGTTCTCCCTTACCGTACAAGTATTATAAATAACAAAATCTGCCTCCTCGCTTTCTGCCTGCTTATATCCGATTTTTTCCAGGATTCCTGTGAGTTTCTCTGAATCTCTGGCATTCATCTGGCAGCCGAACGTTTGAGTAAACGCAGTGGGGCATCGTCCGTTTTTCCGTTCAAACTCCCTGATCCATTCCCTGCATTTTGCCATAAAATAATATTGCCTGGCTGGTTCTTCCATCGGCGGTTCTGAATTTATATCTATTTTATCTAAATCCACTTCATTATACATTTCTCTTGACTTTTCTCCCTTTCTGGCATATAATTAAAATAAGAAATGAGTTTTTAACCGTGCAGTCTTATGGCTCAAGCGGGATACTCGTTTCTTTTTTTATGTTTATAATATCATATAGATACAATTTCCTATCCACAGCATGTCTTATCACAGATTCCACATGAAAAACATTAGAATGCAAAACTTCTCCATCATCATCAAAAATCGGAACGGCAGAGCAGGAATCATATCGATATCAGCTAAATTTTACTAACGTTCCTTTTTACAAAACATATTCCAACTGGCAGTCCCCTGGCTCCCCGGCCGCACTCTTTTCATGATACTCTTTTGCTTCCACACAGCCTAACGCATGATAAAATGCCTGTGTTTCCTGAGCGGGATGCGCAGAAATATAGAGCTTCTCTGCTCCCAGTTTCCGGGCCCCGCTGCATGCGCACTGAAACAGTCCGCGCCCCAGCCCTTTTCCCCTGCTTTCCCAGGAAACATGAATACAGGAGAGCTGTACATACTGTTTTCTGGTTCCAAAATGACCGCTCTCCACAGAAGCGAATCCTAACAGTCTGCTGCACTCAAATACGCCAAACACAAAACCCCCGGCAGCTATTGTATTTTTCAGGCATTTCACCAAAAACTCATACTGTGCACCGCTCCATTCTTCCACATAGGAAACATTTTTCAACCCCCATCCTTCCGGCCCCTTCTGCCAGCATTTCCTTACTTCCTGATACCTCAGAAATCCCTGAAACAGTTCCCGTGTAATTTCAGTCTCAGAAAATATATGATAGGACTTTTCCATACTACGGTCTCACCTGCCCATTTCCATATATAATATATTTGGTACTTGTGAGTTCCTTTAATCCCATGGGTCCTCTGGCATGAAGTTTCTGAGTGCTGATTCCAATTTCTCCACCGAATCCAAATTCAAACCCATCCGTAAACCGTGTAGAAGCGTTGACATATACTGCGGCTGCATCAATTTGATCCAGGAATTTCTGGGAATTGTCATTATCCCTGGTAATAATTGCCTCAGAATGCCCGGTATTATACTGGTTAATATGCGCAATGGCCTCATCGATATCTTTCACAGTCTTAATTGATAAAATATAATCCAGATACTCCGTTCCCCAGTCTTCTTCTGATGCCGGCGTGATTTCTGCACATACGCTGCAGCTTTCTTCATCTCCGCGAAGTTCAACATTTTTCTCTTTCAGTTTTTGTACCAAAAGAGGAAGAAGTTCATCTTTTACTTTCTCATGAATGACCAGAGATTCACAAGCATTGCACACGCCTACCCGTTGTGTCTTAGCATTAAAAATAATATCAACCGCCATCTTAAGATCTGCCGTCTCATCCACATATACATGACAGTTTCCTGTACCCGTTTCAATAACTGGAACTGTGGCATGTTCCACCACCGTCCGTATCAGACCTGCACCTCCCCGGGGAATTAAAACATCGATATAACGGTTCAAGCGCATAAATTCCTCTGCTGTTTCATGGCTGGTATCTGTAATAAGCAAAATCGCTTCTGCTGGAAGCTGGCAGGCTGTCAGGGCTTTCTGCAATGTTCTTGTAATGGCATCATTGGAATTTATAGCGTCTTTTCCCCCACGGAGAACCACTGCATTTCCAGCCTTAAAGCAAAGTCCGAAAGCATCTGATGTTACATTGGGGCGCGATTCGTATATGATACCGATAACTCCCAGAGGCACACGCTTCTGCCCGATCATCAATCCATTCGGACGCTGTTTCATGGATAAAACCTCTCCCACCGGATCGTCCAGTTCTGCAATCTTTCGGAGTCCCTCTGCCATCTGTGCAATACGAGCCTCTGTCAGAAGCAGCCGGTCTAACAGCGCCGGAGACATATGGTTTTCTTTTGCTGTTTTCACATCTCTTTCATTCGCCTCTAACAGTTCTTTTGTATTTTGCACCAGATAATCTGCCGAAGTTATCAGCGCCCTGTTTTTCTGGCTGGCAGACAGGACACGCAGAACTGTTTCTGCCTTTCTTGCGCTCCTGCCAATTTCCTCTAACGTAAAATTTTTCATACCTTTCCTCCGTTCCATATACTTTTTCTATGCCTGGAATTTTGGCTGTTTTCTTACAGTATAACAATTCTTTCTTCATTTGTCATTCTTTTATTGGAATTATCTTTTTCCAATCCTTAACACCTGATAAAATCTTAGATAAAGTTATTGATATTGAAACTTTCTCTCTATGTCCCGCGTCTAACGTATAAATAAAGGAAGGAGAAATGAAATGTAATGAATCCACCAATGATACAGGAACTTGTTGAACAAGAACTTATTTCGAATTATGCCTCCATGTACCGCCTCGCTTTCTCCTATGTAAAAAACGAACCGGACGCCATGGATATCGTACAGGAAAGTGCCTATCTCGCCATTAAAAATGCTTCCACTGTACGGAATCAAAATTATATCAGAACCTGGATTTTCCGTATTGTTATTAATACTGCCCTCTCTGCCCTGCGCCAGAACTCCAGCGAAATATCTGCTGAAATAATATCAGAACAGGGCAAAAATGATCGGTATACTGACTTCGATACCTTAGAAGCGCTAAATATACTAAACAGCAAAGAACGCACCATTGTAACCCTGCGCTATTTCGAAGACTGCAGATTGCAGGATATCGCAGATACCCTGGAAGAAAATCTCAGTACTGTCAAAAGTATCTTATACCGCAGTTTAAAGAAACTGCGGGTTGAGTTAACGGAAGGAGACGATTGCTATGAAAGATGATTTAAGAAAAATGAAACGCGATTACCAAAATATTCCCATTCCGCAGGAACTGAAATCCCGAATGGAACAGTCAATTGCCCAGGCAAAAACAGATATGAAATCTCTGCCGGAAGCTTCCTCAGAATCAAGACATAAAACATCAAAATTTATCAAAATCCGCCGTTACGTTTTGGGTGGAATAAGCAGCGCCACTGCTGCCATCCTGGCAATAACCATTCTTGCAAATTCCAGCGCAGGGATTGCACATGCCATGGAAGAAATTCCTATTCTTGGTGCAATTGTTAAAGTGGTTACTTTCCGGGAATACCAGCACAAGGAACATCAAATGCAGGCAGATTTAAAAATCCCAGAAATCCAGATAGAAAATAAAGAGGGAGAAATCCTGGATGACGCTGCCCAGAGTCTCAATGACGATGTCACGGCCTACACAAACCAAATTATTGACACTTATGAAGCTGACGTCAAAGCTGCCGGCGGAGAGGGCGTAGAGGATTTAACACTTGATTATGACATTGTCACTGATAATGACAAACTGTTTTCTCTGCGTTTCCAGCAATATATTACCATGGCAGACGCCAGCCAAAGCCAGAAAATCTATCACATCGACAAGACTACTGGAAAAATGATTACTTTACAAGATTTGTTTTTGGAACACACGGACTATCAAACTGTCATCTCCGACAATATCAAAACTCAAATGAAACAGCAGATGGCAGAAGATGATATGAAAACTTACTGGCTGGATAGTGACATACCAGAATGTAATTTCAACGAAATTTCCAAAGACGTCAATTTTTATGTCAATGAGTCTGGAACACTGACAATTGTTTTTGACGAATATCAGGTCGCCCCTGGTTATATGGGAATAGTCACCTTCGAAATTCCTACAAAGATTCTAAAAGATATTGTAAAAGATGGCTATTTAAAATAAAAATTCACAGAGTAACACCTTATTTTATTTTCAAAAAACATCATGTAATCCCTGCTCTGTGGCCACGCCGTCCATCCGGACATCATGCTGGTCACAGGGCACCTTAGAAATTAACTGCATTTCATAACAAATTCCAATCTTGCAGCACTCTGGATACCTGGCAAAATACCGGTCATAATATCCCTTTCCATAGCCCATGCGGCCGCCTTCTGTATCAAAAGCGAGACCTGGTACTAAAACCAGACCATGTTCCGCGCTTATCTTCTCGCTGCTCACAGGCTCCATAACACCAAAGGTACCCTGGACAAATTCTGATAAGGTTTGCACCTGGTAAAATTCCAATTCGCTGCCATTCACTCTGGGAAATGCCGTCTGCTTTCTCAATGCCAGCGCGGCAGAAGCCAAAGGAAGGAGATTTACTTCTTTTCCTAATGGATAATACAGACAAATTTTATCAGCGTTCTGAAAGCAGAGATGCTTTTGCAAAACATCACAAATTGTTTCAGACAAAGATCTGACTTCCAGATCTGAAAGTACACTTCTCTTTTGCTTTAAAGATAAACGTATCTGTTTCTTAGTTTGAACCACTTTACACCCCTCTTAAATTCAATTTTTATCTGATGCATTTACTTTTTCGCCCAAATTTTCAATGGTTCCGTCTGGATTTACCACATCAATATTATCAAGCTGCGCACGCAGGTTTCTGCGGATATTTGCAATATATTCCTTGCGCAGCAGAGCCTGTTCCTTCTTCTCTGCTTCTGTCAGTCCTTCTGCTTTCGATCTTCTTGCCAGTTCATTAATTCTGTCAATCTTACTCTGCTCCATAATTTTCACCAAACCCCAATGAAAATGCCTGGATTTTCATTCAAGGTACAAACACAAAAGGTGGAAGATGTGTGTTTTTATCCTTCCTTCTTTTTTTCTTTCACCTGTTCTTCAAAGCACAAGGGCTCCTACCTTTTTATTTTTTGGAACCGGCAGGGAACACAAGGGCTCCTATCACTCTGTGGGTTTCTCCTCATGCTATACTACTTTTTTGGCTGTTCTTCAAAGCACAAGGGCTCCTACCACTCCGTGGGTCCCTCCTCATGCTAATGTTTGTTCGATGAAGTCTGCTATGTAGAAATCCTCATCATAGTTTTGACGAAATAAGGTTCCCACAAATTCTCCCTGAAAAATTTCATGTAAAATCCCTACGTCTTTCCCATTGGCAATCACCATATCTGCCCCTGAAAGCGTTGCTATCCGCGCTGCTGTAAGTTTTGTCTCCATTCCTCCGGTGCCCACGTCACTTCCGGCGGTGTCCTTTGCCATGGAACACACGGTTTCATCCAGCCTGTCCACCACTTCAATCAATTCTGCTTTGGGGTTATCATGGGGATCATCTGTAAACAAACCGTCAATATCTGAAAGCAGAATCAGCAGGTCAGCCCCTGTCAGCGCCGCCACAATTGCCGACAGACTGTCATTATCGCCAAACCGCATCTCATAAGTAGAAACTGTATCATTTTCATTTACAATTGGAATGACTCCCAGCCGAAACAATTCCTCAAAGGTATTCTGTGCATTTTTCCTTGAAACATTATCAAGCATAGTTCCCTTTGTCATCAGAACCTGTCCCACCACCTGGTGGTATTCTGCAAACATCTTCTGATACGTCATCATAAGCCTTGCCTGCCCCACGGCTGCACATGCCTGCTTCGTGGAAATATTTTGGGGACGCTCCTGAAACTCCATCACCTGACGTCCCACTGCAATTGCACCAGAACTTACCAGACACACATCCAGGCCCTGATTGCGGATGTCGCAGAGCTCCCTCACAAGTTTCTCCAGCTTAGTAAAATTCAGTTTCCCTGTGGCTTCATGGTGAAGAGATGACGAACCAATCTTGACCACCACTCTTTTTTTATTTTTAAAGTATTCTTTTGTCTCCATCTTATACCATATCCTCCATAATTATGCCTCTACTACTCTACCACAGTTTGTTAAAAAAATATAGTATAATTTTTATCTTCATCCTGCCATCTTCATATTGGGATAAATCTGTTCCATTCTCTTATCCGGAAATCTCTCATCTATGAACCTTGCTGCACCATGTTCTGCTGGAATCCCCTGCAGCCGTTCACTATAACGTCCCAAAGCCATGCCGGAAATCATCACATTACAAAACATAAATGCTAAAATTGCATAACTGATACAGATTCCGGCCTTCTTTGGCACTTTCTCAATCCAGTTCGATACCCTGGGATAACAGATTTTCATCCAGACCAGGGCTGCAATTCCCCAGAAAAAGCAATATAGTAAATTAATGCGTCCGCCAAGATTAAAGGGGATGCCACTGTAATCCCAAAATATCGTTCCAAATGCCAATTCGGTAAACACACTGCATATATATTCATACGCGCCTCCCAAAAGGGTTCCTGCCAGAAAAATATAGCGGTCCTCACGGTTTCTGAAACGGTACAAAAGAATTGTCGCACCTGCCACGCCAAGCCCCCATATCAGACTGAATGGACCATAAACTACGCTGCTGCGGCTCATCCACTTTCCCATGGTAATCCGGCAGAATACTGTCTCCGTCAAGTCACCCAGAAAAGACCCCAAAAAGAAAATCCACAAAACCTTATGAAAACTGCAGCCATAAGCAAATATGGTTTTTCGGCAAAGGAGTTCCCGGCGCTTCTCCTCTGATTCCTCTTTTTTTAATTTCGGAAACGCACGGTACATCCGGCGGTGTACTATTTTTATGATAAATTCCTGAAGGGATTTAGATGCCTGGTGAAAGCCTTGTGCAATATCTTGAAAAGCCTGGCTCTGATTCTTCATTTTCATCAGCGCCGCTGTGGTTGTCACCGTGTCCGCCGCAAAAATCACCAAAAGGCAGATCATTAAAATCATTCCAGGAAGCCCTGGCAGTTCCCGTATGATCACAAGAAAAAGCGGGTTTAAAAATTTCATCATAACAATTCCAAGCAGTCCCCAGATCAGAGACGCAGACCAGCAGATATAACCTCCTGCCTGAAATTTTTTAGAAGAATAGTCCCAAAGACGCAGATGAAAAATCTGTTCCAGCGCCAGACCTGTCAATAATTCTGTCACTGTGCCAACAATCATGCATCCCAAAAATAAATAAAACCATTCCCCTCTCAGAGAATCCATAAAAACCAGCATAAATACCATAGCAAATCCATAGACTGGACATAAAATGCCATTTAGTAATCCTCGGTTCACGAATGCTTTCTGGGCTGCCGCCGCATAAACCACTTCCAGGCACCACCCCAGAAAACTGTAAATAAAAAAGAGCCATATCAGCTCATACGCAGTGTATATCATGTTTTGTCTCCTTAAAAAACCGTTTCCCCTTTGAAGTCTTATGTTGCACAGACAACAAAAAAGAAACGGTTATAACTTATAATATAATTCTAAACTTTTGTGATAATCTTCTTAGGACATTTTTCTGCACAAGTTCCGCATCCCGTACATTTCTCATAATCAATATGAGCAATATTATCTGTAACAGTAACGGCATGTTCCAGACAGTTTTTCTCACAAAGATGACAACCGATACATCCCACAGAACATGCTGCCATAACATCTTTTCCTTTGTCTTTGGAATTACACTGTACTTTTTGTACCGCATCATAAGGCACAAGCTCAATCAAGTTCTTAGGACATGCCGCCACACATTTTCCACATGCCTTACAGGCATCCTTATCAACAACTGCAATGCCATTAATAATATGTACGGCATCAAAGGGACAGGCTTTTACACAGCTTCCATACCCCAAGCATCCATAATTACATGCTTTCGGACCTCCATTGGGGATAAATGCCATTGCCGCACAATCTTCTACTCCTGTGTATTCATAATCCTGCTTTGCTTTCTCACAGTCTCCGGCGCATTTAACATATGCAACCTTTTTTACGCCCTCTCCTGCAGAAACTCCCATAATCTTACCGATTTCAGCCGCAATAGGCGCGCCGCCTACAGGACATTGATTCACCGGGGCTTCCCCTTTTACAATTGCCGCTGCCAGGCCGGAACATCCTGCATATCCGCAGCCGCCACAGTTGTTTCCCGGAAGAACACCTGTGATTGCCTCTTCTCTTTCATCTACTTCCACCTTAAACTTTTCCCCGAAAATTCCCAGGAAAAAGCCGAGGAAAATACCCGTTCCGCCCACTACCAGGGCGGCAATGATAATTGCTGTTATATTCATGCTTCTTTTCTCCTTTTTACTTCTTTGATTACTCCAGGAGACCTAAGGCGTCCTCCCAGCTTTGCCCAGTGCCTCCTGGATGATCTAAGACATCCTCCCAGCTTTGCTGGATCCCTCCTGGATGCCTTAGGTCAAATCATTCCCGAGAATCCCATGAAGGCGATTGACATTAAACTGGCTGTAATTAACACAATTGCTGTACCCTGAAAGCGCTTGGGAACATCATTATACTCAATTTTCTCACGGAGGCCCGCCATAATTACAATAGCGATAAAGAATCCAACAGAAGTTGCAAGACCATTTACCACGCCCTCTAAGAGGCCATATCCCTTGCTGACATTATTCAGGGCAACACCCAGTACCGCACAGTTGGTAGTAATCAGCGGAAGGAATACCCCCAGGGATTCATATAATGGGGGCATGTTCTTCTTCAAAAACATTTCCACAAACTGAACAAGTGATGCAATAACCAGAATAAATACAATCGTCTGTAAATATTCCACGTGACAGGGCACCAGGATAAATTTATAAATCAGGCCAGTAACAAAGGACGCAAGAGTAATAACAAAGATTACCGCGCCGCCCATTCCTGCTGCTGTCTCTGTTTTTTTAGAAACGCCAAGAAACGGACAGATTCCCAAAAACTGGCTTAATACTACGTTGTTTACAATGGCAGAGCCGATTGCAATGATCAATAATTCTTTCATCTATTCTGCCTCCTATTCTTCTGCCTTTTTTGCAGATTCTGGTAATTTTCCAGTACACATTGCAGACTGGGAACAACTAGCACAGTCTCCAGTAAGACATCCGGAAGGCGCAGCAAGCGGTTTGCCCTTTTTTTCCATCTTATCCCGGATTACATTCATGCCTGCAACAAGAAAAGCAAGTACCAGGAACGCTCCCGGAGCCATAATAAACACAGTAATTCCAAGAGAAGCTCCCAAAATCTGGCGAATCAGTCCAATACAAGTCAGACCCACGGTAAATCCAAGTCCCATGCCAAGCCCGTCAAAAATAGATGGAGCAATGGGATTCTTAGAAGCATAACTCTCTGCTCTTCCTAAAATAATACAGTTTACAACTATCAATGGAATATAAACACCCAATGAAGCGGACAGTGAAGGCGTATATGCCTGCATCACAAACTGGACAATCGTAACAAGAGAAGCCACTACTACAATATAAGCCGGCATACGCACACCATTAGGGATCACTTTACGGAACATGGAAATCAGCAAATTTGACATAACCAAAACCACTGTAGTAGACAACCCCATGCCAATACCGTTCACTGCGGAAGAAGTAACCGCCAATGTGGGACACATTCCAAGCATTAATACAAACGTAGGATTTTCTTTAATAATACCATTATATAAACGTTCAACATATTTATTCATACTTAGTTACCTCCCTGCAAAGCACTTCTGAAATATTCCAGACATGCGTTGACACCATTGGTGACTGCCCTGGAAGAAATGGTAGCTCCAGTAACCGCTTGAATTTCATTGTCTGCCGCCGGCGCTGTCTTTACCACCGTATAGTTCTCCTCTGCCTTGCCTTCAAACTGAGAATAAAACGGTTCTTCCTGAACCAGCACGCCCAGACCGGGAGTCTCGCTGATGGAAGTAATGGAATATCCATTCAAAGTTCCGTCATTCTGGATTCCAACAGAAAAAGAAATATCTGCCTGGCTTCCTTCATGGGAAGTAACATTTATTACATACCCAAGAACATTGCCAGAAGCATCCACTGCCTTGTTTACGGCAGTTATCTCATCTTTTGAATAATTTGCAGTTAAAACTTCCGCTGCCTTTGCCGCATCAAACTCAGAATCTTCTTCAAAAGAAGCCGCATCTGCAAATACAACTTTATACGCTTCATCTAACGCTGCTTTTTCTGCCGCCGCAATAGGCTCTTTTGTAATCTCATAGACAGCGCCCAGAAGAAATCCCAAAACCAGTGTAAAGGCGGTTAAAATTAACGCGTCATGTACAATCTTCTTATTCATGCTTTACCTCCTTTTTCTGTCCAAATGCCCGTGGAATGGTAAACTTTTCAATAATTGGCACCAGAAGGTTGCTTAAGATAATGGCAAAGGACACGCCTTCTGCATTGGCGCCAAAAATACGGAATAATCCCGTAAGGATTCCCAGCAGAATACCAAACACAATTTTGCCCATAGGAGTAATCGGGGAGGTAACATAATCCGTTGCCATGAAAAAGGCTCCCAGCATCAGTCCGCCGCCGCATAAATGTGCTGTCAGATAATTGATATCAAATCCATGTCCTCCAAAAAGCAGGATAAATACTGCAAAGGTTATAATGTAGCTGGCCGGGATTTTAAGATCAATGACACCCAGCATAATCAGGATGACCGCTCCTATTAAAATAGCAATCACACTGGTCTCGCCTATGGTCCCCGCTGTGGTTCCCAAAAACATTTTCATGGTATCTACACTCTCACCGCTCTTGAGCAGCGCCAGCGGAGTAGCCCCTGTCACGCCGTCATAGGTAAAGCTTGTCATCGTTCCTGCAAACGACACCAGAAGAAAGCATCTGCCGCCCAAGGCCGGATTCATAAAATTCTGCCCAAGGCCACCGAACATCATTTTTACGATAATAATGGCAAACACACTGCCTAAAACTGCCTGCCATATGGGCAATGTATGAGGCAGGTTCAGCGCAAGCAAAAGACCTGTTACCACTGCGCTAAAATCATTGATAGTACTTTTTTTATGTATCAGCTTCTCAAAAATCCATTCCGAAGCCACACAGGTTGCAATACAGATCAAAATCAGCACCAGCGCCTGTATACCAAAATTAATGACTCCAAAAACTGCTGCCGGTAATAAGGCAATGATCACATAGAGCATAATTTTGGAGGATGTATCTTTGGCACGGATATGTGATGATGATGATACGTTATATAAATCACTCACAATAAGACACCTCTTTCTCTTTCATCTATTATAAAACTATTTCTTCCTTCTCTCTGCAAGAATCTGCTTTTTCATAGTCCGGATGGACTGTGCCAGCGGTATCTTCGCCAGGCAGATATAACTACAGCTTCCACATTCAATACACTCCATACCATTCCATTTTTCAAATCCTGTCATATCGCCATGGCCAGCCATCTTTGCAAGACGTGTAGGAATAATCTGTTCCGGACACGCAGACACACAGCGGCCACAGTTAATACATGCAGTAGTCTCACTTGCTGCCACATCATCTTTTACAAGACACAGCAGAGAAGATGATGTCTTGGTAGTAGGAATATCCAGACTAAACATGGAAAAGCCCATCATAGGACCGCCGGAAATAATTTTCTCAGGCTGTGTCTTAAACCCGCCTGCCGCCTCTAATACTTCTGCATAGCTCATACCAAGGCAGATATCAAAATTCCCAGGTTCTGCCACAGCATCCCCAGTTACCGTAAAGATACGGTTCATCACTGGTTTCCCAAGCTTTACTGCCTTATAAACAGAAATCAAAGTCTCCACATTATCTACAATACATCCTGCATCTGCAGGAAGCATGGTGGAATTAATCTCTCTTTTGGTTGTGGCATATATTAACTGGCGCTCACCGCCCTGAGGATACTTTGTTTTCAGCGGACAGACCTCCATCCGCGGCTCATTCTTGGTCAGTTCCTGCATTTTCGCAATACAATCTGGTTTATTATCTTCAATACCAAATAATCCTTTTGCGTGATCAAATAACTGCAGTACAATGCGCATTCCTTCAATTAATTCCTCAGGATTTTCCAGCATACGGCGGTAATCTGCAGTCAGATAAGGTTCGCACTCTGCGCAGTTTGCAATAATATATTCAATCTTACCAGGTTCCTTTGGTGACAATTTCACATGGGTTGGAAATCCTGCTCCACCCATTCCCACAACACCTGCTTCTTTCACCTTCGCAATAATTTCCTCTTTAGAAAGAGCTGTGATATCCTGAACAGTAGAAAATTCAACTTCTTTCATATCCCCATCATTCTCAATGATGATAGAATTCACCATGTCTCCTACTGCACCCCTGCGCGGCTGAATTGCCTTTACTGTGCCTGATACTGAGGAATAGATTGGCGCAGATACAAATCCACCTGCTTCTGCAATCTTCTGTCCACGCAGCACAGTATCGCCTACTGCCACTATCGGGCTTGCCGGCGCTCCAATATGCTGGGAAACAGGAAATACCAGTTCACCTTTGGGTAATAGTTCACATATCGGCTTGTCTTTGGAAAATTCTTTTCCATCGTGCGGGTGAACACCGCCCTTAAATGTCATGAAACCCATTTTTCGTGCCCCACTTTCTTATAGATTAGTATTACAATTTATCCTTTGTCTTAGCATCATAGAAACAGGACAAATTATTTTTCTAATTATATCACATTTTATTTCCACTAGTACATACTTTTTGTATTTTTTCGACATATTTCTTTCCAAACAATTCAAAACTGGAAATTCTTGCAAAAATATACTATAATATGAAAGACGAACAACAAAATATCTGTAAAAATCAAAATACATATATGGAGGCACCTATGAAAATCCTGCAAGACCAGACAAAATTTACCCTTGATAACCCCATCAATCAGGAATTCTTTCCAGAATCTTCCCTTTTTTTTGACATCGAAACCACAGGATTTTCTCCTTCGCACACTTATGTCTATCTCATTGGCTGTGCTGCAAGACATGGCAGTACCATAGATCTAACCCAGTTTTTTGCTGAAAACCCACAAGAGGAGGAACAGATTCTATCAGCCTTTTTACAACTTCTATCCAAATATAAAAGCCTGGTATCCTACAATGGCATGGGCTTCGACGTACGCTATCTCAAAGAACGCTGCGCCCTGTATGGCCTGGCAGAATCCCTCGACAAACTGCAGCATCTGGACATTTACCGAAAATTATCCAAATTTCAATCCATCTTAAATCTGCAAAACCTGAAACAAAAATCTCTGGAAAAGTTTTTGGACATTGATAGGGAAGACAAATATTCCGGCGGCGATTTGATTGATGTCTACCTGGAATATATCAGCCATCCTTCTGAAAAAGGACTCTCACTGCTTCTGCTTCACAATTATGAAGACATTCTGGGGATGACTATGCTCCTTCCACTTCTTTCCTATTCCAGAATGTTTGAGGGAGATTTTGAAGTAATTTCCCATGAAACAAATGTCCATGAAACTTTCGATCATCAGCAAAACGAAGAGTTAATCCTAACCTTATCCCCCAAATTTTCCCTGCCGAAACGCTTCTCCTATGGCTCAGGACAAATAGTTCTCACTGGATTCCACCAGCAGGCAAAATTAAAAATTTCCATTTATCAGGGAGAACTAAAACACTTTTATCCAAACTATAAGGACTATTATTATTTTCCGTCAGAAGACCGCGCCATCCACAAAAGCGTAGCTGCCTACGCAGACAGAGCCTTTCGTAAAAAAGCCAAAGCTACCACATGCTATATGAAGAAATCAGGACATTATCTGCCCCAATATCAGGAAATTATTTCTCCCTGTTTTAAACAAGAATACCAAGACAGAATTACCTGGTTTGATATCACTGAAGAGTTTTTATCTTCGCCGGAACTGCTGAAAAAATATGCCGCACATATTTTGAAATGGCTCTCAAGCAGCAAAAAAGAATCCTCACAGATCAAGTAAGAAAGAATTCTGTTCAGAGGGTTTTTGATCATGAAAAAACCAGCTCTTCCATTGATCTGTGGAAAAGCTGGTTTTATTTTTCTGGCTATTTTTCTCTCTGGAAGAAGAATGACTGCTTCCTCTGATAATTAAGCTCTTTATAATTCATAATCTGCTCGGTACTTCCAATAAACAGAATTCCCTGACTTGCCAGAGCAGCATTGAACTTCTTGTAAATCTCTTCCTTTGCTTCCTCTGTAAAATAAATCAGCACATTTCTGCAGACAATCAGATGACATCCTGTAGGATAAGGATCTTTTAAAAGATTATGTTCCTTAAACTCCACTTGGCGTTTAATCTCATTGGATATCTGATAAGAATTTCCAATCTTTGTAAAATATTTCTTTTTGAACTCCGGCGGTACTGCCGCAATGCTCTTCTCATTATACAATCCCATACGGGCTTTCTCAAGCACTTGTTTATCAATATCTGTTGCCGTAATCTTAATCTGATTTATCGGGAGATGCTTGGACAATGCCATAACCAGAGAATATGGCTCATCTCCAGTAGAACATGCCGCACTCCAAATCTTTAAGTTCTTACCGAACTTCTTAATCAGCTCAGGAAATACCTCTTTGTCCAAAAGCGCCCATTGTTCAGGATTTCGATAAAATTCCGATACATTAATTGTCAGGAAATTAACAAACTGCTCAAATTTTTCCTTATCTTTCTTAATCAACGCCACATAATTCTTATAGCTGTCAATCTTATTTTTGGAAATCAAGGTCTCAATCCTGCGCTTCATCTGCTTTTCTTTGTAAGAATTCAGATCTATTTTAGTTAATCCGAAAATATCTTTTTTGAATTCTTCATACCCATTCATAGCAGTTCCTCTATTCTTCTACATTTTCCTCTTCTTCCTGCGCATCTTCTGCTTCATTCAGCAGCACCTTGATGCTCAGGCTGATTTTCTTCTCTTCTTCATTGAAATCAACAATTTTTGCTTCAATTTCCTGGCCAATATTCAGAACATCTGCTGGCTTTTCCACATGTTCTCTGGAAATCTGGGATACGTGAAGCAATGCGTCAACCCCCGGCGCCAGCTCTACAAATGCGCCAAAGTCTGTCATTCTTGCAACTACTCCAGTTACAATATTACCTACAGCGTATTTCTCAGCAGCATCTTTCCAGGGATTCTCATCTTCGAACTTCATGCTCAGTGCAATCTTTCGCTCATTGATATCCTTGATAAATACCTTAACTACATCGCCGACTTTGAACACCTTCTTGGGATTTTCCACTCTTCCCCAAGACATCTCGGAAATATGCAGCAGTCCGTCTGCTCCGCCAAGATCGATAAATGCTCCAAAATCTGTAATATTCTTAACAGTTCCTTCCAAGACATCTCCTACGCTGATTCTTTCAAACAATGCTTTCTGAAGTTCTTCCTTTTTCGCAAGCAGAAGCTGTTTCCTGTCTCCGATTATCCTTCTTCTGCGGGGATTAAATTCTGTAATTACAAATTCAATCTCCTGATCCTTATATTTGCCGAGATCCTTTTCATATGTATCAGATACCAGGCTTGCAGGAATAAATATCCTTGCCTCATCGATTACGACGCTTAAGCCGCCTTCTAATACCTGTACCACTTTTGCGGTCAGTACTTCCTGATTATTGAAAGCTTCTTCCAGCTTCTTGTTTCCTTTCTCAGCGGCAAGACGTTTGTAAGTCAGCATCACTTGTCCCTCGCCGTCATTTACTTTCAAAACTTTTGATTCCATAGTGTCTCCTACGGAAACTACAGTAGTCAGGTCCACGTTTGGTTCGTTTGTATACTCATTTCGGGTAATGATTCCATCGGATTTGTAACCAATATTCAAGATGATCTCGTCTGGTTTCACATCAATAACGGTACCTTCGACTACCTCTCCATTCCTTATTGTTTTAAATGATTCATCCAGCATTTGTTCAAAACTCATTTCTGACATTTTTTTGAACCTCCTCAATAATTTTGTTTGGGGTAGAAGCCCCTGCGGTAATACCTACGCTATTAATGGACTGTAATTTAGACAAATCCAAATCTCCCAGTGTCTGTATATAGCAAGTATTTTCACATTCTTTTTTACATATTTCAAATAACTTTTGCGTATTGGAACTGTTTTTTCCTCCGACCACAATCATAGCGTCTACTTCACCAGCAATTTTCTCTGCCTCTTCCTGCCGTTCCTGGGTCGCATTGCAAATCGTATTTAAAACAATTATATCATAACCTTTTTTCTCGAGAATTTCAACTAATTCTTGAAATTTCTTGTTGTTAAATGTCGTCTGCGATACAATACAGACTTTTTTGTCCTCTTTCAGCACAAAATTTTGTGCTTCTTCTGCCGAGGAAATCACGCTTGTTCCGGCAATATCACTGCTCCAGCCCTTAATTCCCTCCACCTCAGGATGATTCTCATTTCCTATAATTACCACATGGCAGAGACTGCTGTATTTTTCCACTATCTTATGAATTTTACGCACAAAAGGACAGGTAGCATCCACATAAGGAATTTCTTCCCGTCTCAGCAAGTCATAGATATCCTTCCCTACGCCATGAGAACGTATAATTACTGTCCCATCTTTGCAGCTTCTCAGCTCTTCTGCTGTATCCACCACACAAACGCCTTTTTCTTCCAGGTCCTTTACCACCTCTTCATTGTGTATAATGGGACCGTAAGTATAAATTTTCCCTTTGTTCTGCTGCGCCTGGGCATAAACAGTATCCACTGCACGCCTGACACCAAAGCAGAACCCAGCACTTTTTGCCAAAATCACTTCCATACAACGTAAATCCTCTCTGTCATTATCGGTTATTTCTTTTTATTTCACAACCCCGAAGCATGGTTTATCTGCATTTTTCTTCCACAATTCCCAAAATTCTGTCTACAACCTCATCAATCGTCATCTCTGAGCTGTCAATCAATATGGCGTCCTCTGCCTGTTTTAAGGGGGAAATTTTACGATTCATATCCTGCTCATCCCTTCCGCGGATATCCTCGCATATTTGTTCCATTTCACAGACTGCACCTTTTTCCTGCAATTCCAGAAATCTCCGCTTTCCCCTGGTTTCCACACTTGCAGTAAGATATATTTTTACCTGCGCTTTTGGCAGCACACAGGTTCCAATATCCCTGCCGTCCATAATTAAATCAGTATGTTCCGCCAAATCGCGCTGAAGCTGCGTCAATTTCTGCCTTACCTTTCCATAGACGCTGACAGCAGAGGTGATTTTTCCCACCTCCTCTGTACGGATAAAACTGTTTACATTTTCTCCATTTAAAAAAACCTGCTGTTCTCCATGTTCCATAGAAAGAGACACCGTAATCTCATCACAGGCCGCACTGATAGCTGTTTCATCTTCCGGCTGTATTCCTTTTCTTAAAAAATATAATGCCATGGCACGGTACATAGCTCCTGTATCTACATAAATATAAGAAAGCTCCTTTGCCACACGCTTGGCGATGGTACTCTTGCCTGCGCCTGCCGGACCGTCTATCGCAATATTAAATGCCATTCTGTTTCCTCCAATTCTATATTTTCTAAAAAATTCTGTTGTAAATTTTATTCAATACTGTCTCCAGCAAGATACCCTGTGGACCATGCAATCTGCAGATTAAATCCCCCTGTAAGAGCGTCCAGATCCAGCAGTTCTCCGGCAAAATATAATCCTTTCACCAATCTTGATTCCATGGTAGATGGATTAACTTCTTTGACATTGACGCCTCCTCTGGTAATAATCGCCTCATTAAAATCCCGAAACCCGGATATATTCAACGAAATCTCTTTGATGAGCCGGACAAAATTAAGCCGTTCTTCCCTTGTAATCTCATTGACTTTTTTCTCTGGTTCAATGCCGCTTAAAGAGATCATAACTGGTATGAGCTTTGCTGGAAAAAGCTTCTGCACAGCATTCTTAAACTGCCGGTTTTGATTTTCCTGAAAATCTTTTAATACGCGCTTGTCCAATTGTTCCTCTGACAACGCCGGTTTCAAATCAATGGTAAGAGACAGAGGCACATCATCTATATAGTCATTAATGATACCGCTTGCACTGAGTATCAGAGGCCCGCTGACCCCATAATGGGTAAAAAGCATTTCACCAAATTCTTCGTATAAGTTCTTCCGCCCTTTGCGGATGCATATTTTCACATTCCGCAGTGACAGACCCTGCAATTCCCTTATCCATGGCTCCTGGACTTCGAACGGCACCAGGGAGGGCCTTGGTTTCATCAAGGTATGTCCAAGCGCCTTCGCAAATCTATAGCCATCCCCGTCTGATCCAGTGCTGGCGTAAGAGCAGCCCCCTGTGGCAAGAATCACTGCGTCGGCACATTCTACTGTACCGTCTAAAAGTCTCACTCCTGTCATTTTTTTGCCATGTTCCAGAAGTTCTGCCGCCTTTGTGTGAAAACGCAAAGACACACCCAGTTGTTCCAATGCCTTTTGAAGCGTCTGTATAACATCGGAAGAATGATCTGACTGGGGAAAAACGCGCTCTCCCCGCTCAGTTTTGATAGAAAGACCATGATTTTCAAAAAAATCCATCACCTGCCAATTACTGAAACGATAAAACGCACTGTACAAAAATTTCCTGTTGCGCAATACATGTTTAAACAAATCCTCTGTATCACAGGCATTGGTAATATTACATCTTCCTTTTCCAGTAATATAAACTTTCTTGCCTAATTTTTCATTTTTTTCCAACAGCACCACCTGGTTTCCTTTGCTGGCCGCCTGAATTGCAGCCATCATTCCAGCGGCGCCGCCGCCAATTACAATTATTTTCTTCAACTTGACCTCTTTTTATATAGTTTCTCACAAACAAACAGTTTCCGGATAATACTTCATGTTCTGCCGCTGTTATTGCCTTGCTCTGCTCCTGTATAACGCATCTCAATGGAATTGTCTATATAATCAATCTCATCTTTACCATATATCTGATACTCTTCCCAGACCTTATCTAATAATTCCAGATTCTTTATAACTTTTTTCTGGCGCTTCATGCAGACAGCCATAATTAATGCGTTAATAACACTTAAAGGAGCCACCAGGGAATCCACAATAGAAGACATATCACTGTTTGCAATCAGATTGCAGGACGAGTACAGATTCATGGGAGAATGAACGCTGTCTGTCAGCGTAATTACCTTTGCGTTCCTGCTATTGGCAAACTCCATTGCTTTCAATGTGCGCATAGAATATCTGGGAAAACTAATTCCAAAAATTACGTCTTGCTTACCAATGTGCAGCATCTGTTCAAACAGCTCACTGGAACTGGTGGTATGCAATAGCTGCACATGTTCCATCATAAGATTCAGATAAAATGCCAGAAATTCTGCAATAGGCGCGCAGCTTCGGATTCCTATCACATAAATTTTCTTAGCCGTCAGAATTGTGTCTACTGCAAGGTCAAAGGTGTGTTCGTCAATAGTCCGTAACGTTGCCTGAATCCGGTCCATATCTGACTGCAGCACAGTCGCCAGAATTTCCGACTGAGAAATCCTTCCATATACATCTTCCATCCTCTGCAATGAATTCAGTTTTCCCCGGACCAGTTCTGCCAGTGCCTGCTGAAACTGCGGATATCCCTTATAGCCTAAATGCATGGCAAAACGGACCACAGTAGATTCACTGACTCCTACCACCTCTCCCAGCTTTGCGGCAGTAAGGAAGACGGCTTTATCATAATTGTCTGTAATATAAGCTGCCAGCAGCTTCTGCCCTTTACTTAAAGCTGCATACCGTTCATTGATTCTTACCATTAAATCATTGGTACTGCTCATTGTCCCATGAATTCCTTCCTATACAGAAGAGATACTGTTCGAACGAACAGTATCTCTTCTGATCACTGAATGCATTTTCTTATACCGGATAAGCTCCATTCTCAGTATCTGCAAGGGATGCATCCACTTTTGTCTGTTGTGCTTCTCTGTATTTGAAGAATTCTGTAGCGACCTGTGGGAATAATGCATAAGAAAGTACATCTTCATCCTGCTGCTTCCATTGTTTCATTTCCGCCTCAATCTTATCCAGTTCAGGCTCCAATAAATCCGCATAGCGGCAGGTAATCGCATTCTTCTTATCCTCACCTAGTACTTTATCGATGACTTCTGGATTAAACGGTTTTACCGTCTGCCCATATTTTCCAAGCAGAACATCCTTTGTCTCCTTGGTAGCAACCTTGTAGCGTTCTCCCATCAATACGTTAAATACAGCCTGTGTACCTACAATCTGGGAAGAAGGCGTAACCAGAGGCGGCTCACCCAGATCTTTCCGTACCCGTGGAATTTCTTCCAGCACATCGATATATTTATCTTCTGCATTCTGCTCTTTTAACTGGGAAACCATATTGCTGAGCATACCGCCCGGCACCTGGTATAATAATGTCTGAATATCCACTCCAAGCACTTTGGGATTCAGAAGGCCGCTCTTTAGAGCTTCCTCTCTCATCGGACGGAAATAATCTGCAATTTCCTTTAACAGCATCTGGTCATATCCTGGATCCATCGGTGTTCCACGGAATGCCTCCGCCATAACTTCCGTAGCCGGCTGGCTGGTTCCAAGTGCAAAAGGAGACATAGCAGTATCAATAATATCACAGCCTGCTTCCACTGCCTTCATGTAAGTCATAGAAGCAACGCCAGAAGTATAATGGGTATGAAGCTCAATAGGAAGCTTAGTAGCCTTTTTCAAGGATTTCACCAGTTCTTCCGCTTTATATGGGGTCAGTAACCCTGCCATATCTTTAATACAGATAGAGTTTGCTCCCATATCTTCTATCTTTTTCGCCATATCGGTCCAATATTTCAGTGTATAGGCATCGCCCAATGTATAGGAAAGCGCAACCTGCGCATGTCCCTTCTCTTTATTGGTAGCAGTTACCGCTGTCTGCAGATTTCTCAAATCGTTCAGACAGTCAAAAATACGAATAATATCTATACCGTTTGCAATAGATTTCTGTACAAAATACTCTACCACATCATCTGCATAAGGACGATATCCCAGAATATTCTGTCCACGGAACAGCATCTGCAATTTGGTATTTTTAAATCCTGCTCTTAATTTTCTCAAACGCTCCCAGGGATCTTCCTTTAAAAAACGCAGGGATGCATCAAAAGTCGCTCCCCCCCAGCACTCTACGGCATGATAGCCTACTTTATCCATTTTATCAATAATTGGCAGCATCTGTTCTGTTGTCATACGTGTGGCAATCAGAGACTGATGTGCGTCCCGCAATATGGTTTCTGTTATTTTAACTGCTTTCTTATTAGCCATAATCTGCACCAAGCCTCAAGAGAAAATGCCTGCATTTTCATTTGAGGCGCAAACATAAAGGGCGAAAGACGTGTTTGCATATTTTTCCTTTCTTTGTTTATTTTTTCTTTCACCCTTTCCTTCTATTAAATTCCAAAGATTGCCATAAACACGCCGGCTGCCACCGCAGTACCGATAACGCCAGCAACGTTTGGTCCCATTGCATGCATCAGCAGGAAGTTTGTGGGATCTTCTTCTGCACCTACTTTCTGTGATACACGCGCAGCCATAGGAACTGCAGATACTCCCGCGGAACCAATCAGCGGATTAATCTTGCCTCCAGTAATTTTGCACAGCAGCTTACCAAACAATACACCAGCAGTCGTACCGAACATAAATGCAATCAATCCAAGCGCTACAATCTTTAATGTGGTTATATTTAAAAATGCTTCTGCGCTGGTGGTGGCTCCTACAGAGGTTCCCAGCAAAATAACTACAATGTACATCATGGCGTTGGAAGCCGTTTCTGACAACTGGCGGACCACACCGGACTCTCGGAACAGATTTCCGAGCATCAGCATACCAACCAGGGGTGCCGTTGTAGGAAGAAGAATACATACTACCGCCGTTACCACAATTGGGAATAAGATTTTCTCCAGCTTAGATACCGGTCTTAAGTTCTGCATCTTAATACCGCGCTCAGCCTTCGTTGTAAACAATTTCATAATAGGAGGCTGGATAATAGGTACCAGCGCCATATAAGAATATGCAGCCACTGCAATAGGGCCCATCAGACCGGTTTGTCCCAGTTTACCAGCAAGGAAAATAGATGTAGGACCATCTGCACCACCAATAATGGAAACTGCCGCCGCCGCCTTATCATTAAATCCTAACAAAATCGCCATAAAATAAGCGCCAAAAATACCAAACTGTGCCGCTGCTCCCAACAGAAAACTCATAGGATTCGCAATCAGGGGACCAAAATCTGTCATAGCTCCCACTCCCATAAAGATCAGTGAGGGAAGGATCGACCACTCGTCCAGACTATAGAAATAATAAAGTAAACCACCTACGCCGTTACTGGTCTCTTCCGGCGACGCAATAATATCCGGATAGATATTTACCAGCAGCATACCAAACGCAATCGGAACCAAAAGCAGAGGCTCAAATCCTTTTTTGATTGCAAGAAACAAAAATATAAATGCAACCAAAATCATAACATAATTGCCCCAGGTCAGGTTAAAGAATGCTGTCTGATGCAGGAGGTTGGATAAAGTTTCTCCTACGTAACTCATATTTTACCTCCAAAAAATTAGTTGTTCATAGTTGCCAGTAATGCGCCTGATTCCACAGACTGTCCCACAGTTACATCAATGCTTGCAACCGTTCCGTCTTCCGGTGCCACTACAGGGGTCTCCATCTTCATAACTTCCAGTACCAAAATGGTATCTCCGCGTTTTACAGCATCTCCAGATTTCTTGTCAATACTAAATACCTTTCCGGCTGCTCCTGCTTCAATCTTCACATTTCCGGCTCCTCCTGCTGCGGGCGCTGGAACTGGCGCTGCCGCAGGTGCTGCTGCGGGCGCCGCTGCCCTTACAGGCGCTGCCGCAGGTGTGGAGCCTGCTCCATTCTCTTCTACAGTAACATCATAAACGCTGCCATTCACAGTAATTGTATAACTTTTCATTTTCGTTTCCTCCTGAATATTCTATTATCTTCTTTTGATAGAACGCACTACAAAATCACTTGTAGAAGTTCCGGTAGCTGCCGCAATTGCCGCAGCAATCACTGCTGCAAGTTCCAAATCATCCTGTGCCTGAGCCACTGGCGCTGCCGACGGTGCAGGTACTGGCGCTGGTGCTGGCGTATCCACGATTGCATTTGTCTTTGTCCTTTTCTTCTCTTCCAGGTATGGGAAAATCTTAAATCCATAGATAATCAGGCTGATAAGAATTAATACCGTAAATACCACGCCCATACCCATTAATGTATTTAATCCGGCATTCGTCATCTTCTCGCCCAATGTCTGAACTGCCTCAACGCCAATGTCCTCAAGCTCCATGTTATAATACTGATAAACATAGCTTAAAAGAACTGGACGTTTCTCATAAATAATTTCCTGTTCACAGGTCAATGTTTTACCGGACTTTGTAATGGTGAATTCACCCAGTTCTACAAACTCTCCAACATCTGCCACTGCTTCATCCCAGCGGATAATCAGATTGGTCTGGCGGATAATCTCTTCGATGTCCTTTTCCGTAGCTGTTGGGGCAAGTGAGAGAATATAAGAATTCCTTTCGACATCCGTCATGTCTGCCATAGCAAGATAAATCTGCTTCTGCTCGTCCGGCATCTCCTTTAAAGATGACACCGTTCCTTCGCATGTCTGTTTCAATTCATCATAGGAATGGCCGTTATAATCCACTGTTGTAGGATCCGCTTTTCCACATGCTGTCAGCCCGAGTACGATAAGACACATACTGATCATCAGCAATATTTTCTTTTTCATAAACTTCACCTTTCTACTTTGCTGTATGTTTTCTAACCGGTGCGCCTGCTCCTTTGGTATAGAGCATTTCAAATGCCGCTACCACATATTTTCTGGTGTCTTCCGGCGCAATAATCAAATCAACCTGTCCCCGTCTCGCCGCTGTCTGGACAGAAGACTGTAATTCTTCATATGCCTTCTTCTTCTCTGCAATCACATCTGCCGGCTCGCCTTCATACATAATCTTTGCAGCCAAGGCCGCATCCATCATGCTCACTTTGCTTCCTTCCCACGCATAGACCAGATCCGCTCCGATCGATTTGCTGTTCATCATGACATACGCGCTTCCATAAGCATTGCCGATAATAATATTTACCTTCGGTACAGTAGCCCCTGCAAATGCTGCCGTCATCCGTGCCATTGCCTTGGCAAGATTCTTCTCTGAACATTCTGTAGCCACAAATCCCTCTACATTTGTCAAGGATAAAACCGGAATGTCAAATGCATCACAATAATTAATAAATTCTGCAGCCTTATTGCACCCTCTAGCTGACAGTGCGGGTTCAAAACTTTCTGCTTTCTCGCTGTTCTCGTCATACACTGCGGAAGTATTTGCCACTGCACCTACAGTCATACCGTTCAGCTTAATGAAACCAGTTACCATATTTCTTGCATAGTCTTTCTTTGTCTCAACAAAAATATTACTGTCTGAAATATGTGTAAGAACCAGTCTGGCATCTTCTTTGCATCCTGCAAGATTCTCACAGATGCGGTTCAAATCATCCAAACATTCATCTTCTCTGCCGCATTCTCCATTATTGCCTGGAATCACACATACCAGCTCACGGATAGCCCCCAAGATTTCTTCCGTAGTTCCAACACCATCGACACAGCCGTTATTTCTGCTCTGAAACTCTGCGCTTGCCGTATCGCATTTGCCTGTATGGTTTCCTTTAATAGCATTGGGGGAATTCACAAACATTCTGCCTTTTTCCTTCTCCACAAATGTAAAGTCGCTTAATGCCGGAACAACTGCCAGCCCGCCGCCGCATGCGCCAAACACTGCTGAAATTTGAGGAACCACGCCGCTGGCTGCCACCTGTTTTGCATAAATCTCACCAAAACCATGCAGAGCATCCACAGATTCCTGCAGACGCATACCTGCACAATCAATCAAACCGATAACAGGAGCGCCCATCTTCATCGCCATATCATAAACTGCGGCAATCTTCTTACTGTGCATTTCGCCAATAGTGCCGTTTAGTACAGAGGCATCCTGGCTGTACACGTATACCAGATTTCCGTCAATCAGGCCATATCCGGTAATAACTCCGTCAGACGGCGTCTTTGACTGACTCAAATCAAAATCTGTACTTCTTGCAGTTACCAGAGCACCGATTTCCATAAAGCTTTTTTCATCAAGAAGACCGGAAATTCTCTGTCTTGCTGAGTTAGTAGAATTACTCATTACTTAAACCTCCATCATGTATTTTTAAAATTTTACAAAATTTTCTTCCGATTTTAATTGTATCTCTTTTAACAAATTATTTCAATAGATAATTAATATTTATGTTAATTTTTTCACTATTCACACATGTTGTTCACTCTCCTTCTCCCTCATCTCCAAGAACTAATTCTTTCTCCATAAAAAACATTTTTAAAAGATAATCCCGATACCAGGATGTCTGCTGCTTTTTTACTGTTTTTCCTGCACAGACTGGTAGTTCCGCAATCTGCCGTTCTCCAAGATAATAGCACACTCTGCCCACCTTCTGTCCTTCTTCCACTGGAGCTTGCACGGATTTTGGAATATCATATATTGTTTTAATTTCTTCATCGGCCCGTTTGAGAACCATCAGTTTTTCTTCTGGCAGCTTTAGAGGAATCGTTATTTCTTGATAAAGCCTCCCATTTTCCGGTTCCGCATCTAATACGTTTACTGGGGGAAATTCTCTGTCATATTCATAAACATCCATTTTCTGATACTGCTCCAGCCCATAATTCATAAGGGTTTTCGTGTCTGCCCATTTATAAGTTTTATTATTAGGCCATCCGCAGGCAAGCAGTGAAACCACAAACGTCCTTTCTCCCTGTCTGAGGGCCCCCACATAGCAGTAGCCGGCATTCCCAGTAAATCCAGTCTTGCCGGACAACGCTCCCTCCATCATCTGCAAAAACGCATTATGATTATTACAGACATAGGATTTCGTTCCCTTCAGATTCGTGAATTGATGGCTTGCGGTTCTGGTAATTTCCAAAAAATCTTCATTTTTGATACAATAACACATAATTTTTGCCAGATCCTCTGCTGTTGTACCATGCACCCCTATTTCATTCTGGCTGTCCAGCCCATTTGGCGTAATAAAATATGTATCTTTACATCCCAATTCTTTGGCCTTTCGGTTCATTTTGTCTGCAAACTTTTCTACGCTCCCTGCAATATGTTCTGCAATTGCAACAGCCGAATCATTGTGTGATTCCAGCATCAGAGAATACAGCAAATCCTTCAAAAGAAATGTATCATCGTTACTCATTCCCAGCCGTACCCTGGGCATAGACGCCGCATAACTGCTGACTTTTACTTTGTCTTCAAAATTTCCTTGTTCCAGCGCCAGAATGCAAGTCATGATTTTGGTAGTACTGGCATTCGGCATATGCTCATAGCCATTTTTTTCATAAAGAACCCGTCCGCTGTCAGCGTCCATCAATACTGCCGATTTGGCATATAAGGTAAGATCCTTCGGCTGGGCAGAAACTGCTTCCTGCGTCTCCTTTTGCTGTCCTTCCGTTTCCGGCGCCTGGGAAGCCTTTGTGTGAACAGAACCAATACTCCCGGATATCCCCATAAATATGCACAGTACAAAAAGCAGGATACGGCTTCCGAATCCTGCTTCCCTGTACTGGCTGTTCTTCTTTTGTTCTTTCTCTCTCCCCCGTGTGTTCTCCTGACGGCATATCGTCCATAATTTCCTGATTCTCATAATAAGGCTTTTCCGTACCCTCTTTCTGATTTCCCTTCATTATATGAAAAAGCTGGCTATTTATGTATGCTTATACATTTAGTTTCAAATTCATTTCTTCTTCTGCCTGCTGCCGGAATTCATCCAGTTGATCCTGATTCAGAACAGGCAGCTCGTCGATGGACTGAACGCCAAAACTGCGCAGGAATTCTTCTGTTGTCCCAAATAGCAAAGGACGCCCTGGCGCATCCAGCCTTCCCAGTTCGCAGACCAGATTATATTCCATCAGCTTATTAACTGCATGGGCGCAGGATACTCCCCTTATTTTTTCAATTTCAAGCCGGGTAATTGGCTGCTTATAAGCAATGATAGACAATGTTTCCAACAGCACATCCGTCAGTACATGCCGCTTCGGCTGTTTTGCAACTTTGATCAAATATTCATATAATTCTTTCTTGGTACACATCTGAACCGCACCGTCAATCTCCATAATCTGAATTCCCCGGTCTTCCTTTTGATAACCCTCCATCATCTTATGTAAAATCTGGCGTACCTGTTCCGTTTCCAGTTCCAAAGCCTCTGCCAGTCTTGTTATCTCCACTGATTCTCCCATGGTAAAAAGAATCCCCTCAATGACTGCCTGATATTGTTTTGACTTCATATGCCTCCATTCTGCCTGCAAGTTATGCAGCAACTTTCGACTCAATATAAATATCATCAAAAATATGTTCCTGAGAAATCAGTATTTTTCCGGTTTTCATCAACTCCAGAATAGATAAAAATGTAACAATAATTTCCATTTTCGTGCTCTGCGCTTCCAGAATCCCCCGGAACGTGAAACGATGATGCGCCATTGCATACTGTTCTAAATAGCCCATCCGTTCTTCCAGCGACACTTCCTCTCTTTCTATCTTACCAAACTTGAATCGGATGGGATCAATTTTGTCCTCTCTTTTTCGCATAATAGATTTAAAAATAGTATTGAGTTTTTTCAAGGTAATATCTGACATTAACTCTTCCAAATCCACTGGTTCCTCGTACTGCCGTACTTCTTCCGGAATCGTGGCGGACTTATACATGACTTTCTGGGCGTCTACCTGACGGTCTTTTAATTCATAAGACATAAATTTATACATCTTATATTCCAATAATTTCTGTACCAATTCTGCCCTTGGATCTTCCTCTTCCTCTTCCTTTTCTTCTTTAGGAAGAAGCATTCTGGATTTAATATCCAAAAGCGTTGCCGCCATCACAAGAAATTCACTAACAACGTTCAAATCCTGCCGCCTCATCTCATTGATATATGCCATATACTGACTGGTAATCTCTACAATTGGAATATCATATATATTCACTTTATTTTTTTCCAGCAGATGCAGAAGAAGCTCCAGCGGTCCCTCAAACACCTGCAGCTTTACTTTTAAATCCATAGTTACCTCTTTGCTGTTCTGTACGCACCTAAAAAGCACCGCTTATTATTCTAACTGTATTGGAACGGCATTTCAAGAATTTTCTGGCAAAAATTTAACATCCAAAAGCTCCGCGCGGTTAAATATGCGCACGTGGTACGTATGGGTGCCAAGCCCTCTGCTCACAATCACATGCTTGTCCCCAAAACGGATATCACCTGCGTCATATTTCGGAAACAGCGTAAACTGCGGAGAAATCAGGCTGCCTATCCCTGGAATCCGAATCAGCCCTCCATGGTTATGACCGCAAAATGTCACATCTGCCCCCCATGCTGCATAATTTTCAGCATAGGCAGGATTATGGGCAAGAAGGATCTGCAGCATATCTTCTCGGGGATTTCCCAAATGTTCTTCCATATATGACGGCTCCATAGGAACAATCCTGCCCTTTTCATAGTAATCAAGTTCCAGTTCCAGCCCTGACAGCATAATCTTGTTTTCTCCAAGCATAACCTGCCGGCTCTCTGTTTCAAGAACCGTCACCCCAAGTTCCTTTACCTGTTTCATGTACTGCATAAACAGAGGATGATTCATCCGCTCTGAATCTCTCAAACGGCTTTCGTGATTCCCATAACTGTAATAAACCTTAGCAATTTTTACAAGCTCCGCCAATGTTTCCAAAGCAGTCTGGTAAGTTTCTGGATATTTAGACACAAGCATATCCCCAGGTATCAAAATCATGCTGGGTTTTATCTTCCGAATCTGCTCCAGAAGCCTGTTGTTTCTTTTTCCATATGAAAATCCGTGCAAGTCTGCAATAACTGCCGCTGCAGCGGGTTTGTCCAGCTTATGAGAACAGACTTTGTATCTGGAAACCCGGAATTTCGTAAGTTCCCATTTCTGCCATAAAATATATCCTGATATCAGTAACAAAATTATCATCAAAATTGTCATATTGTCCACGCCCTTTGCTTACACTGTAATAGATTACCATGTGCTATATGATTAGCCGCATTTCCCGGAGGTTATGCTATGCGTTGTATTTTATCTTTTCTCTTATCCGTTTCCCTGATGCTTTCTTCCTGGCTTCCTGTCTCCCAAACGGAGCCGCAAAAACCGCCTGCCCCGGAGATATCTGTTTCCGCCCCTTCTGTGGTGCTGATGGAATCTTCTACCGGGCAGATCATCTATGAAAAGGATCCTGACACTCTCCGGCATCCTGCCAGCATCACCAAAATCATGACAATGATTCTTATCTTTGATTCGTTAGAGTGCGGAAAAATATCCCTGAAAGACACTGTTACCGTTTCCGAATATGCAGCCAGCATGGGAGGGTCCCAGGTCTTTCTGGAACCTGGAGAAACCCAGACCGTGGAAACTATGCTGAAATGTATCTCTGTAGCCAGTGCAAATGATGCCTGTGTAGCCATGGCGGAGCATATCTGCGGAAGTGAACAGGAATTTGTGGCAAAAATGAATGAACGCGCCAAGAATCTCGGCATGAACCACACCACTTTTGTCAACTGCTGCGGACTGGATACAGAGGGACATATGACTACTGCAAAAGACGTTGCTCTTATGTCCCGGGAATTGATCACCAAATATCCTCAGATTCATAACTATTGTACCATATGGATGGAAAATATCACACATGTAACCAAAAGAGGTTCTTCCGAATTTGGCCTCACCAATACCAACAAGCTTATACGGCAGTATCCCTATGCCACCGGTCTGAAAACAGGATCTACCGATCAGGCGAAATACTGTGTCTCTGCCACTGCAAAAAAAGACGGACTGGAACTTATTGCTGTAGTTCTGGCCGCTCCGGATCACAAGGTACGATTCCAGGACGCCACTACACTTCTCAACTACGGTTTTGGAAAATGCCAGGTCTACACGGACCAGGCAAAAGAAAAACTTCCAAAGCTTGCCGTACAGGGCGGCGTGGCTGATCAGGCTTCCCTTATCTATGAATCTGACTTCTCCTATCTGGATGTAACAGGAGCAGACTTTTCACAAATTACCAAGGAACTGAAACTGCCAAAACACGCTGACGCCCCGGTAAAAAAAGGGCAGCCTGCCGGAAAATTGGTATACAAATTAAACAATCAGGAAATCGGTTCCGTCAACGTGCTATTTGGAGAGTCTGTAAAAAAAGCATTATTCAAGGACTATTTCCGAAAAGCGCTGGAAGCCTTTTTTGTATAATCCTCCACTTTCTTGCACAGAGTGCCAAAAAACTCGTTTTCTCCTCTTTTGGCGCTCTGGCCTTAGAGAAGCGGCGCAAATAAACGTACCACTCCCAAAAAAGTACGGATTGCCGCCGGACGCTTCTGGCAGAATTCCATATTAATTTCTTCTGATACTGCCATAGTCTGAAGCATATCTTCTTTGACATCCAAAACGGCCGAAGATCGATACAGAAAGACACCGCATTCAAAGTGCAGATACAGACTCCGGTAATCCATATTGATGCTTCCCACGGTTGCCAGCCTGTCGTCACTGACAAAACATTTTGCATGGAGAAATCCTGGTTTGTATTGATAAATCCGAACACCGCATTCAATCAATGGTTCGTAATAAGACTGGCTCATCCAGTAAACCACTTTTTTATCTGGAATCCCAGGCATAATGATCCGCACATCCACTCCGCTCTTTGCCGCGTTCTGCAGCGTCCTTATCATTTCATGGTCAGGAATCAGATACGGTGTAAAAATATAGACATAATCTTTTGCCTTTGCAATCATGTTCATATAAATATTCTCCCCTGTGGTTTCTGAATCCAGGGGACTGTCTGCATAGGGCTGGACAAAACCGTCATCGGTAAAAGACTCTGTCTGGTAATGCTCTGGACGGAATTGATTTAAATCTGTCTCTCTGGTACGTTTGATATAATCCCACATCTCCAAAAACATTATAGTAAAGCTCCATACGCCTTCTCCTTCCAGCCTGAGTCCGGTATCTTTCCAATATCCAAATCGTTCCACTTTATTAATATATTCATCTGCCAGATTGATTCCGCCCGTAAATCCAACCGTTCCGTCTGACACCAGAATCTTCCTGTGGTCACGGTTATTCATAATGACAGACATCACAGGATAAAGCGGGTTAAAACGCACACATTGAATCCCCCATTCCTGCATGGTGCGGTAATATTTTTCAGGAAGCGTCGTCACGCATCCAAAATCATCATAGATAAACCGTACATCCACTCCTTCTGCCGCCTTGCGTTTTAAAATGTCCAGAATCTTTCCAAACATATATCCTTCTTCCACAATGAAGTATTCCATAAAAATAAAATGCCGGGCATGTTCCAATGCCTCTAATATATCCGGAAACATCTCTTCTCCAGTTTTGTAATACTTGGTCTTTGTATTCTGATAAATTGGAAATTTTGCCCAGTCACGAATATATTTTGCCTGGCGGTATACGGCCTTATCTTCTTCTTTCAGCTTTTCCAGAATATCTGCATGTTTTGGAAGTTCCAGTTCTAGTTCACTATTGACCGCCTCCATCCTTTTGCGGGTAGGACGCGTCAGCTCTGAACGTCCAAAAATAAAATAAACCAAAAGACCTACAATTGGGATGGAAAGGATCACTACAATCCAGGCGATTTTGTAGGAAGGATTGCTTTTCTTATTAACAATTACAAGCACAACAAAAATCGCAATGATATCAATCAGCGTATTTATAAAAGACCCTTTCATATTGAATCCCTGTAAGAATGACAATATCCAGACAAGCTGAAGCAGAATTGCAAATGCAACGATGGTTGCTCTTCCCAATAAAAATTTCTTAATTTTCTTCATGTATTTCATCCTCTCGTACTAGTCAGTCCATTTTATCACAAGAGCCTTCCAATGTCTACCATTCCCCATCCTTGTTTTGACTGCGGCAGGCCTAAATCAACCGCTCTCTGATACAGCCTCAGCTTAACCTCTGCCGGAGAAAAACACGGATATTTACTCAGCAGCAATGCGATACTTCCACTCACCATAGGCGCTGCCATAGAAGTTCCGCTTTTTTTCGTATACATGCCCTGCTGCTTCGCACAACTTGCAACATTTGTACCAGGGACCACCAATTCCGGCTTTACCACACAATGATCCGTGGGTCCCCGGCCAGAATATTCTGGTTTTAACAGAGAACGGCCGATCTGTTCCCTGCTGTCATCGAAACATCCCACAGTAATCACTTTACGGCTGATGCCCGGCACAGTAACGCTGCGTTCTCCAGGTCCATTATTTCCTGCTGCCGCCACCACAGCCAGATTATTATCCCAGGCGTATTCTACCGCTTTTAAAAGCCTTACTCTTTCCTGGCTCTCCGCCTGAAGCACCATGCCAATAGAGATATTTACAATCCGAATGTGATACATTTCTTTGCGGCGTACCAGCCAGTCAATTGCCTGCACTACATTTTCTGTATTTCCATTTCCTTTTTTATCTAAAATTTTTACAATGATAAAATGGCAGCGCGGAGCTATCCCCATGTATCTTCCTCCAGAACTCCCTCCGTCTCCGCCGATAATCCCTGCAATATGCGTCCCGTGTCCATTATCATCATACATCATTTTTCTTCCATTAATAAAATCTATAAAATATCTGATTCTCCCTCCAAAATCTGCATGGGGAAATATTCCAGTATCTAAAATTGCCACACCTACATTTTCTCCAAAATACCCTCTGTTATATGCCGCCTGGGTATTCATAATCTTTCTGACTCTGTCCATATGGATTCCTTTTTCTATTAGTATATGCTGAGGGGGTTATTTTGTTTTACATCCATCCTACTCATGAATCATCAGAAATTTCTAAAATCAAAGCTTAGGCAATGTCAAATTTAAGACATAAAGCCTAAGCCTCTCTTCCTTCGTATTTCGCATCTCTATTCTTAGTACTGCAAAAAATCTCCGCACAAATGTGCAGAGATTCTTAATCCGCTTATATAATTGACCAAAACTTCTAATGCTTTTCCTTTGGCACATCCTTCATGGAAAAACTGATTCTCCCCATCTTGTCTTTGCCTACGCAGACAACTTTTACCATATCTCCCAGTGTCAGCACATCTTCCACCCGGTTGATACGTTCTCTGGACATTTTGGAGATATGGACCATTCCTTCTTTTCCAGGAGCAAACTCCAAAAAGGCTCCAAACTCCTTAATACTGATAACCTTGCCAGTAAAAATCTGCCCTGCTTCAAAATCAGTGGTAATAATTTCAATCATATTCACAGCTTTATCCATCATAGCCTTGTCCGTTCCGCAGATGGAAACTGCACCTTCATCACTGATATCAATTTTCACGCCTGTCTGTTCTATAATTGCATTAATTGTCTTGCCTCTCTGGCCCACTACGTCGCCAATTTTCGCTGGATCGATTTGAATCTGCACAATTCTGGGAGCAAATTCTCCTACTTCTTTCCTGGGTTCTGCAATCGCCTTGGACATTACCTCGTCCATAATGTAAAGTCTTGCCTCCCTGGTTCTGCGGATGGCTTCCTCCACGATAGGCCTGGTAAGTCCGTGAATCTTAATATCCATTTGAATTGCGGTGATGCCGTCGTGTGTACCTGTCACTTTAAAATCCATATCTCCAAAGAAATCTTCCAGACCCTGAATATCTGTCAAGACCAGATACTCCTCATCGGTATCCCCTGTCACCAAGCCGCAGGAAATGCCCGCTACCATTTTCTTAATAGGAACTCCGGCTGCCATCAACGCCATGCAGGAGGCACAGGTAGATGCCATAGACGTAGAACCATTAGATTCAAAAGTTTCTGATACTGCACGGATTGCATAAGGGAATTCATCCTCAGAAGGAAGTACAGGCATCAGCGCACGCTCTGCAAGAGCGCCGTGTCCAATCTCACGCCGTCCAGGACCTCTGCTTGGCTTTGTCTCTCCCACAGAATAAGATGGAAAATTATAATGATGCATATAACGCTTGTTTACTTCATTTTCATCCAGGCCATCAATTCTCTGAACTTCAGACAACGGTGCCAGTGTCACCACATCACAAATCTGGGTCTGGCCCCGGGTAAACATAGCAGAACCATGTACTCTCGGAATCAAATCCACCTCAGCGGCAAGAGGGCGTATCTGGTCAATGGCTCTGCCGTCTGGTCTCTTATGATCTTTTAAAATCATTTTGCGGACAGTCTTCTTCTGGTACTGGTAAATCGCTTCTCCCAGCACTTCCAGCCACTCTTCCTTATCTGCAAAAGCCTCCTCCAGCTTCTCGGTAATCTTCTTAATATTTTCCTCACGAATCTGTTTAACATCCGTAAACACAGCCTCTTCCATAACAGCAGGCGGCACGATCTCTTTGATGGCAGCAAACAGTTCTTCCGGCACTGCACAGCTTGTATAGGCATGTTTTTCTTTTCCAATCTCTGACACCATTTCATTGATAAAAGCAATGATCGTCTGATTTACCTCATGAGCCATATAAATAGCTTCAATCATCCGTTCCTCTGGAATCTCATTTGCCCCAGCCTCAATCATGATGACCTTCTCACTGGTGGACGCCACGGTCAAATTCAAATCCCCATTCTTCCACTGCTCCTGTGAAGGATTAACAATGAATGCTCCATCCATCATCCCCACCTGGGTAGTAGCACAGGGACCTGCAAAAGGGATATCAGAAATACTGGTTGCAATTGCAGAACCTATCATCGCCACCAGTTCGGGACGACAGTCAGGATCCACACTCATAACCAGATTATTCAATGTTACATCATTCCGGTAATCTTTCGGAAATAAAGGACGCATAGGACGGTCAATGACACGAGAAGTTAACACAGAATTCTCAGATGCCTTTCCTTCTCTCTTGTTAAATCCTCCTGGGATCTTTCCTACGGAATATAATTTTTCTTCATACTCCACACTCAGCGGAAAGAAATCGATTCCCTCCCTGGGTTTGTCCGATGCAGCTGCAGTACATAATACAACGGTATCTCCGTAATGCATAAATGCTGCACCGTTTGCCTGGGCAGCCACTCTGCCGATATCAACCTTCAGCGTCCTGCCTGCCAGTTCCATGGTAAACTGTTTATACATAAGCTTTCTCCTTAAATAAAGCGGACCAATCCGCATCAACACAATATTTCCCAGTCCTGTGAGACTAAGAAAATAGAGCGGAAAACCGCTCTATTATGGGCATGTAGAATTATTTTCTCAGCCCTAAACGCTCAATTAATGTACGATATCTTTCAATATCCACTTTCTTTAAATAAGCCAGCAGACCGCGTCTCTGACCTACCATCTTCAAAAGTCCGCGTCTGGAATGGTGATCCTTAGGATTATCCTTTAAATGATCTGTTAATTCCTGAATTCTTGCTGTCAATATCGCAATCTGAACTTCCGGTGAACCTGTATCGCCAGGTGTTCTTGCATACTCAGCGATAATTGACTGTTTCTTTTCCTTTGCTATCATAATGATAACCTCCTTAAATATTAGTATCGCCCGTTCCCTTTTCCTTATGCAGAAAAGCTTAGAGATATCAAGTAATGGTCGGAGTATCCGGTTACTGAATATGGGCTTCTCATAAATTTCGGCTGGCATCCTCTGGACACTCGCCAGATAGCATTATATCATATGGTTTTTCGCTTGTAAAGAAATTATTCTAAACAATTCGCTCCTAATCATTGATCAGTCTTGTCACACAAATTGGAGAACGGTAAAATGCATTGGAAATCTTAATTCCGGTTTTAGCGGAGCTGGCGTGTACGATCTGCCCATTTCCAATATACATTGCCACATGATTAATTCCCCCGCCATTTCCATAGAAGAACAAGTCTCCTGGTTTTGCCTCGGAAGGATCGATTCTGGTTCCATAACCCGACTGCGCACTGGAAGAATGGGGCAGATAAATACCATATTTCTCATAAATCCGCATGGTAAATCCGGAACAGTCTACACCGCCTGTCAGGCTTGTCCCGCCCCAGACGTAACGGTTTCCTACAAACTGGCATGCGTACTGTATCATATCCACACGCACATTTGAGATACCTTCGCCATATCGAATCTCCGTCATGGTCATCGCTTTTGGAAGCTGCTCCGACAATTCCACATATTCCTTTGCCACATAACATTCATCGCCATCTATGTCAACTTTTACCCAGTCACCCAGGTCTTCCACCATCTGCATTTCTTCCCCTTCTGCAATAGTAACCCAGATCGTACTTTCTGTGTTGGGTTCTACTCTTGCATTCAATGTCTGGGTCCTGGAAACAGCTACAATTGACTTCACTTCGTCTGCCCGCTGAGCCGCAGCTTCTCCAGTCAGAAGAAACTCTCCCTTCACATATCCAGTCACATCGCCAGACTGAATCTGGAACCATTCTCCCTCCTGCGATAAAATCTCACATCCTGCATCCCGTGGAAGCTTGCCTGCAAGCTCGCTTTCTTCCCCAGCGCCTTCTCTGATGTTCAAATGATTCTCCACATTAGCAACTCCCAGATTTGTGTAACCGCATACAGTCTTTGGTTCAGTGGAAGCTGTTACCTCTGCATCTGACACAGATTTCCCAGCATCTGTACCTTCTACCAGACACTCATTGAACATAGCTGAAACACCTGCGCTTCCCTGATTTGCCGCCAGTACAGATATATGTGGTACGAGTGCCATTGCTCCTGCCAGACATCCTGCAATTACTTTTTTCCATTCATTTTTAATGTGATTTCTCATCTGTTTACCTCCAGGAAAAGTTTATTACTGATTTTACGCCATTATAACAAGGCTTTCATATATTGTCAAGATTTTTGTAATAATTACGTAATAACTGTAACATTCTTTAGGACTGTCGGATCTCTTCCGGATCATCCTCCAGAATTGAAAATGCAATATTGGTGGCATGGTCTGCCACACGCTCCAGGCCTGTCACAAGATCTGTAAACAAAATGCCTGTCATTGGAGAACATTTTCCCTTTGCCATACGTTTCACATGGTTCTGCTGGAGCTGGCGTTCCATATTATCAATATTATCCTCCAGTTCTAAAATATCCGGGAGATTTTTTCGGTCCAGGGTGGTAAACATTTCCATGGATTTCTCCAGAATCTCCATGGTCTTCTCATGCATTTCCTGTATCTCTTTCTGTCCTTTCTTGGTAAATTCAAGATTTTCTTCTGCGCTTTTTACCGCCGCATCCGCAATATTTTCTGCATGATCCCCAATACGCTCAATATCGCTGACCACATGGAAGAGACCGCCAATACGTTTTGCATCTACCACAGGCAATTGGAGCTGATTGATCTTTACCAGATAATCTGTAATCTCTTTGCTTAAGAAATCAATCTGTTTCTCCATGTCATAAACCTTAGCAATCTTATTTTGATTTCCATCAAAAAACGCTTCCATGGCAAGCTGCATATTCTCCCTGGCCATGGTTCCCATGCGCTCAATTTCCTGGGTAGTCTCCACGACTGCTGTAGAAGGAGCAAAAATCGTCTGCTTTCCAATATACATAAACTGATACTCGTTCTGCATTTGATCCTCGCCTGGAATAATGCGCCTGGTCATAGCGATAAACTGTGCAGAGATCGGCAGGAAAATCAGCGTCTGGAAAATCTTGAAAAACGTATCTGCATTTGCCACGCAGCGGCCCACATCAGAACCGGATATATGTAAAATAAAGTTTTCAAAATATTCCATTCCAAAGGCGAGCAGTATCCCTATTATCACCATACCTAAAACATTAAACATGACATGGATGGCCGCTGCACGCTTCGCCTCTTTTTTTGCATCCAGACTTGCGAGAACCGCCGGAGTGCAAGAACCAATATTACAGCCCAGAATCACATAGAAACAGACAGATAAATCTATCAGTCCCTGGCTTGCCATCAACAGCAGAATACTTACTGTTACAGAAGAGCTTTGTACAATTATAGTAATCAATGTTCCAAATAAAATTCCAAGCAGAGGGTTATCCATACTGCCCAGGACGTTTAACACTGCCTGATAATGTCTCAGATCTGTCATGGCATCCTTCATCATACTGATTCCCATAAACAACGCGCCGAATCCAAGAATCACCTCTCCGACTTTCTTTACCATGGGCTTCTTGCCAAACATAATAAGGACAGCTCCCGCAAATAAAATAAAAGGCGCCACACCTGTCAGATTAAACGCTACTAACTGGGAAGTAATGGTTGTTCCAATATTCGCTCCAAATATAATTCCCACAGACTGAGCCAGCGTCATAATTCCTGCATTTACAAAGCTGACAACCATAACCGTGGTTGCTCCCGACGACTGTATGATAGCCGTAAACAACGCTCCGAACAGCACCGCTACAATCTTGTTTTTCGTCATAGCCTCCAAAATAGATCGAAGCCGTGCTCCTGCTGCTTTCTGTAATCCCTGGCTCATAAAATTCATACCAAACAAAAACAATCCCAGGCCACCAAGCAAATTTAATATTAATTCCATGCAATTCACCCTTTAGTTCTTCTGAACTCCTTTTCCTGTGTTAAAATACAGCCTTCCATATTGTATATCCAGTTCCATCTGCGCCATAAGCGCATCCAGAGTCTCAAATTTCTGCTCTTTGCGGACATGTTTTAAAAAACGGATTTGTACTTCTTCTCCATACAAATTTTCTGTAAAATCAAATAAGTGCGTCTCCACACCCACGGGATTATCTCCCTGAATTGTAGGTTTACATCCCACATTGGTAATCCCAGGATAATTCTGCCCCTCCCACACTGTCTCTGTCACATAAACGCCAAAGGGAGGCAGCAGCTTGTCCGGCGGGGGAATCAGATTGATTGTGGGAATTCCCAGCACAGCCTTTCCAATTTTCCTGCCATGCAAAACCCGTCCTTCCACAAAAAATGCATATCCCAGCAATTCGTTTGCTTTCTCAATATTCCCTGATGCAATTTCTTCCCGGACAAAAGTACTGCTGATATCTCTTCCATTTTCCTGGATTTTATCCAGCACTTCTACACAATACCCGTACTGATCCGCATATTCCATCAGCATCCGGTAATCCCCTCTGCGCTTGTAGCCAAAACGGAAATCTGCTCCCACTACCATATACTTTACATGAAGGTCTGAAGCAATTCTGCGGATAAATTCTTCTGGTTCCATGCACATGATTTCCCGGGTAAAGGGACACTCAATTACATAGTCAATCCCCATGTTCTGAAAAAGCTGTTCTTTTTCGAATCTGGTTGTGAGCACCTGTGCAGAAATATTCTGTACCTGCTCCCGGGGAGGAATATCAAAAGTAAACACTACTGCTTTTAATTCTGGATGTTCCTGCTTCTTTTTTGCCATATATTCCAGCAGCAATTCATGTCCACGGTGCAGCCCGTCAAATTTTCCTAAAGAAAGCACCGTAGGTTCCTGTATTTCAAATGTCATGCTATGCCTTATGTATTCCATAATTTCTGTCCTATTCCATAAAAATCTTAATTGGGCGGATATCCATGCCAGACTCCTTCCATTGATAAATTCCAACAAAGCGCTGACTGCTGTCATAGACCCGCAGAACCTTTGTCTCATAGAAATTCTGCCAGTTTCTTATCCATTCCTTTTTGAGAGGGTTTCCATTATAGAGAAGTTTTGAAAATTCTTCTCTGACACAGACACATGGATATTCCAGAAAAACACTGTCTGTATCTCTTACCAGATCCTTCAAATCTGCTTTTGTAAGCTCACTGTCTTTTTTCTGCTGGCGAACAGCATCTACCTGCGCTTCAATATCAGAAAGCCTGCGGGCCTCCTGCAACCTAAATTCTGAAACCCGGGTACGCACCAGAGCTTCCATACAGCCGCCGCATCCCGCTTTTTCTCCAATATCATGGCACAAGGTGCGAATATAGGTCCCTTTGGAACAATGCACTTTGATACGCACCCTAGGCAGCGCCGTTTCTATAATTTTAATCTCATAAATCTGAATCCTTCGGGGCCTGCGTTCTACGGTAATGCCTTCCCTTGCCAAATCGCAAAGTTTCTTTCCATTAACTTTCAGCGCAGAATACATAGGTGGAATCTGATCATAACTGCCAACAAAATCCATGATAATTTTATGGATTTCTTTCTCACTGCAGTCCACCGTTTTCTCATTCAATATCGTCCCTGTTATATCCTGGGTATCTGTGGCTGTTCCCAGCAGCAGCACAGCTTCATATTCCTTGTCTTTTTCTGTAAGCAAATCACAGACTTTTGTTGCCTTGCCCAGACACACTGGAAGAACCCCTTCTGCGTCCGGATCCAGCGTTCCAGTATGTCCGATCTTTTTCTGCCTTAAAATTCCCCGCAGTTTTGCAACCACATCATGAGAAGTATAACCCTTTTCTTTATATACATTGATAATTCCGCTAATCATGGAGCTGCCTTTCTATCTCTTTACAAATGATGTAGATAATTTCCTCTGCCGAACCTTCCATCGTAGCTCCGGCAGCCCTCACATGGCCGCCTCCCTGATGCTTCACAGCTATTTCTGCCACATCCGTTTTTCCATTGGAACGCATACTCAACTTCCAGGTATGATCCTCATTTTCATAAAGAAATACTGCCGCCTCCACGCCTTTGGTCACCCTAAGCTGGCTGACAATGCCTTCCAAATGTTTGGGCTGCACCTGAAACTGTTCCATTTCCTTAAGGGTCAGCGCAGTTGCAATTACCGTTCCATTCAGATATAGCCGGCTTTTTAAGAGCGCCTGTCCAAGAATCTGATTCTGTGCAAAAGTCTTCGTGTAAAAGGTATCATCAATAATTTTAGAAAAATTGATGCCTTTTTCCATGAGGATTCCCGCTGCATTCATGGTCTTTGCAGAAGTACTGGAATATTGAAATACCCCGGTATCATGCACAATCCCCACATAAATGCATTCTGCAATTTCTTTGGTAATTCGTTCCTGTTCCAGCAGTTCAAAAACCAGTTCAGAGGTGGAACTTGCCTCTGGAACAATATAATTTTCATCTGCAAAGCTGCTGTTACTTACATGATGGTCAACACAGATCGTTTTTCCCGCTGTCTTAAAATACTTTACAGCCGGCCCAAGACGCCCAGTATCTCCGCAGTCCTGCACAATGCATAAATCATAAACCTGATTACTGTCACAGGAATTGCATATCTTATCTGAATGATTCAAAAATTTAAATATATTTGGAATGGGTTCCAGATAAATATCTGCCTGAATCTGTGGAAACCAGGTGTTAATATAATTGTAAGTTGCCAGGCAGGAACCCACACAGTCGCCGTCAGGCCTTACATGACCTGCAATGGCAACTGTTTTTACCTGTGCCAACTGAGAAGCCAAATCTTTCATATGGAACGCTCCCTGCTTTTGTTTTATGCATCTTTCTTATCCGCATCTTGTCTGTTCACATCATCAATGAGTTTTGACATATTTACGCCATATTCAATGGACTGATCCAGAACAAAGCGGATCTCCGGTGTGTTTCTTAAATTAATATTCTTTGCCAATTTGCTTCGAATATACCCTTCTGCGCTCTTTAATCCTGCAAGAGTAGCCTGCTGGGAATCTTCCTCTCCCAAAACACTGATAAATGCTTTACAGGTTTTTAAATCCGGAGCCACCTCCACGGCAACCACTGAGGTCAGCGGGTTAATTCTGGGATCTTTGATTTCTCCCCGGATAATATTGCTCAATTCCCGCAGCACCTCTTCATTGATTCTTGTATTTTTAATGCTGTTTTTTCTCATATTCTGTCTTACTCCTTATTTGCTTCCTGCACTTCATGTGCCGGACAGAATTCTTTAACGCGGCACTTCCACCATCGTATAGGCTTCTACCACGTCAAGTTCCTGAATATCGTTAAAGCCCTCAAATACCAGACCGCATTCATATCCGGACTTCACTTCTTTTACGTCATCCTTAAAGCGTTTCAGCGAAGCAAGATCTCCTTCGAAAATCTGCTCACCCTCTCTGGAAATACGAACTTTGCATCCTCTCTGGAATACGCCGTCCAATACATAGGAACCTGCAATATTTCCAACACCAGAAGCCTTGAATATTTGGCGGATCTCCGCATGGCCTAATACTTTTTCTTCAAATACTGGATCCAGCATTCCCTTCATTGCGGCCTGCACATCTTCAATGGCATTGTAAATAACCTTATAAAGTCTCATGTCCACGCCTTCCCGTTCAGCAGTTGCTTTTGCGGTTGCGTCTGGGCGCACATTAAATCCAATAATGATGGCATTAGACGCAGATGCAAGACTGACGTCAGACTCATTAATAGCGCCAACGCCGCCATGAATTACTTTCACCACTACTTCTTCATCTGATAATTTTATAAGACTCTGTTTTACTGCCTCCACAGAACCCTGTACGTCTGCTTTTACGATAATTGGAAGCTCCTTGATATTTCCAGACTGAATCTGTGAGAACAGATCATCCAGGGACATTCTGGATTTGGTATCCTCAAGCATCTTTTCACGTCCCTCAGAAATGAAGGTATCTGCAAAACTCTTAGCTTCTTTTTCTGAATCTGTACATACAAATATTTCCCCTGCATTGGGCACATTATTCAATCCTAATATTTCCACCGGGGTAGAAGGTCCTGCTTCCTTTACTCTTCTGCCCTTATCGTCGATCATTGCCCTGACTTTTCCGTAGCAGCTTCCGCAGGCTACCGGCTGGCCTACCTTTAAGGTTCCCTTCTGTACCAGGATAGTTGCCACAGAACCGCGTCCTTTATCAAGCTGGGCTTCAATAACCAGTCCTCGCGCATTGCGCTTGGTATTTGCCTTTAATTCACTTACCTCTGCTGTCAGCAGTACCATTTCCAGCAGTGAATCAATTCCTTCATGGGTATGTGCAGATACCGGCACAAAAATTGTACTTCCGCCCCAGTCTTCTGGAATCAGTTCATATTCTGCAAGCTCCTGTTTTACACGCTCAATATTTGCGCTGGGCTTATCAATTTTATTGATTGCCACTATAATTTCTACCTCTGCCGCCTTGGCATGGCTGATTGCCTCTACTGTCTGAGGCATCACTCCGTCATCTGCTGCCACTACCAGAATGGCAATATCTGTGGCGTTAGCCCCACGCATGCGCATTGCAGTAAATGCCTCATGTCCCGGCGTATCCAGGAACGTAATTTTTTCCCCGTTGCATTCTACCATATATGCGCCGATATGCTGGGTAATGCCTCCTGCTTCCTTGTCAATTACATGCGTATCGCGGATAGCATCCAGCAAGGAAGTTTTTCCATGGTCAACATGCCCCATAACACAGACTACCGGAGGACGTTTAACCTGAACTGCCTCATCCTCGTCTTCTTCTTTCAGAAGCTCTGCAATCACGTCAACTTTTTCTTCCATCTCACAGATACAGTTAAACTCTAATGCGATTTCTTCTGCCGCGGCAAAATCAATCTCGCTGTTCACTGTTACCATTGTCCCCTGCAAAAACAGTTTTTTAATAATTGCAGATGCCTGTACTTTCATCCGTTCTGCAAGTTCTTTAATTGTCATTTTTTCCGGAAGAGTGATCGTCTTAATGGTTTCTTCTTCCTTCTGCTGTTTCTTGGGCGCCGGCTGTTGATTTTTCTTTCCTCTGGTCTTTTTCTCAAGATTATCGAAACGTTCTTTTTTCCTGCCCATCAATTCCTTCTCATGTCGCTGGCTGTTTCCTTTTCGGTTATCTCGTTCTCTGCTCTCTTTGCCTCTTGTCTCATCCATAGAAGCTGCAGGATTGTTTTGATTCAGCTTATTAATCTCCTGCTCAAAACGGTTTCTCTGGCCGCCGCGGCCATTTTGATTATTGCGGTTTCTATTATCTCCCTGGCCCCTTCCATTTCTATCTCCCTGGCTTCTTCCGTTTCTGTCTCCCTGGGGCCTTCCGTTTCTGTCTCCCTGAGGTCTTCCGTTTCTGTCCCCCTGAGATCTTCCGTTCCTGTCTCCCTGGGGCCTTCCATTTCTGT
>CATNCF010000011.1 GCA_950097145.1 uncultured Lachnospiraceae bacterium | reverse complement strand
AAGTTTTCCAACTGCTGAGGAATTTGTGAATAACTTTAAAATGAAATTCATTGACCCGCCGTCATTCAGCGCAAATCCTCCCATGCCTTTATATGATTCTTCCTCCCCTATGCCTAAGCCGGAACAGAAGGAAAAATCCAGGGATGTGTTTATCAGTGAAGTAACCCTTCCTAATGTGACGAATTACGAAGAATTCAGGGATGGAATCCTGGACGATAAAGTGTTTAAAAATGGGGTAAGGAAAAACCTTTTTAAAGATAATAAATTTGAAAAAGGGATATGTTCCATGACAGTTGACAGACCCTTTCATGGAAATTCAAAGACCAAATACAGATATATTTAAACCGTAAAGGCAGGCTGTAAATATGAGTTTATATTATAGCCTGCCTTCTATAGGACATCAAATAATGGAACAGGAGGCTTTATGGCAGCTAATATTTATGACGGGAACCTGAATATTGAAATACCAACCTTAGTGATCAAGAAAAGGGATTATGAGAATATCGGGGCATTCAAAGCGTCTGGTATTGAATACACCAATAATTTTAATTCTGCAAATGAACTGTCGTTTACAGTGCATAAATCAGTGGTAGATGATGAGAGAATATAATAAATAATTTGTAACGATTGTAAAGCATAGGAAGGATTCGGAAAAATTTCCGTGTCCCCAAATGAGTGTGAAAATATAAATACTGCCAGCATTGGATAATGATAAGGTTTCATTATAAAAATTGCTGACAATATAAATATTGATAATGGATATAAGGCATTGTGCAGTTTGGACAGTGCCTTATATAATGTGAAAATTTAATATAGGCTAAGACATAAAGAAGTTTTATGCCTTTCAATTTGAATATTAATGGAATACAGAGGTGAATATTATAGAAAATAATATGGAAATGGATAACCTGCAAAATGGATTAAATAAGAGCGAAATATTGCAGTTTATAATAAATAATGGTATGATTGACATTAACGATATACAGAATAGCATGGAAGCTATGAAGAGAGAAGAATTATTAAAGAAACATCAGTATAAAATCTGGCAGGGTAAGGATGGGAAATGGTATACATATCTGCCGGATGATTCTAAAAAAGAGGGCAGGAGGTTGGTAAAACGGACTGAAGAAAAGAGTTTAGAAGATGTAGTTGTTAGCTACTGGAAACAGCTTGGAGAAGTCCATACATTAAAAAGCACATTTTATGAATGGGCTGGTGAAAAACTGAGATACGGAGAGATTGAAAAAAATACATATGACAGGTACGAAACAGATTTCAATAGGTTCTTCAAGAATGGGTTTGAGAATACAAACATAAAAAACATTACAGAGGACAGCCTTGAGGATTTCATTAAATCTACTATTAATAGGAAACAGTTGACATCCAAGGCGTATTCAGGAATGAGAACCCTGATTATAGGAATTTTTAAATATGCGAAAAAGCATAAGTATTCTGACATAAGCATCCATACTTTCTTCGGCGATTTGAACTTATCGAAGAAGATTTTTGCCAAAAAGGTGAAATGTGCTGAAAAAGAGGTGTTTACGGAAGAAGAAATCAAATCCATAGTAAAATATATAAATGGAAAGGAATTGAGGATTAGAGAGCTTGGGATATTGCTTGCAATATATACTGGTATGCGTCCAGGAGAGCTAAGTGCATTAAAACCGTCAGACATCAGAAGAAATGACAGGACTATTCATGTACAAAGAAGTGAGGTCAAGTATAAGGATGACAATTGTAAGACCGTGATTAGTGTAAAAAACTTTCCGAAATCAGATGCAGGAGATAGATATTTGTTGCTAAATGACAAAGCATATGATACGATAAGGAAGATATTGTGGCTGAATCCGTTTGGTGAATATCTGTTTCAGGACGAAAAGACACACAAGAGGATAACGGAAAATGGGTTTAACCATAAGTTGAGCAGGATATGCATTGCCGTAAATATTCCAGTAAGGACAATGCATAAACTTAGGAAAACATATGGAACAACTTTGATTGATCATGGGGTTGATGATTCTATCATTACGGCACAGATGGGGCACGCGGATATAAAGACAACAAGACAATATTATTATTACAGCAATCAAAGTAATGATGAAAAATTGAACCAGCTTAACAAGGCTTGTATTATATGATGAATCAATCCAAAAAGTAATCAAAAAGTAATCAGAGGTAATCAAAATGAAATCGAAGAAATCCAGTATTTATGCGGTTTTCAGCGATTTTTGAAAGGGTTCGAATCCCTCTTCCCCTGTTTACAATACCAGTAAAACCAAGGGTTTCAGAGAACAGGTGATCATAAAGTAATCAGAATATATCTTCTTATATATTGTGAAAACAAAATATTTGGATAATATCAAAAGTCCGTAACTGATTAATCAATTCGTCGGTTGTGGGCTTTTTTAGTGCTTAAATTTCCCTATATTAAATATAGCGGATTTAGTAGAGAGTAAAACTTTTATGAATGATTTAAGGCTTTGCGTCTTTTTGGGTTGCTGGCTTTTTTGTGGAATCTCTTTGTTATGTAAGATTACAATTGTATACTGTATTAAAAATTGTGATAAAGTCAATTGCTATTTAGATATAAAATTGTATATAAAAACGAAAAATATGAATAATTATGCAAAAATGCAAAAAAGTCTTTACGAATATATAAACTTGTATTATGATACCTTATGAGTGCAAAGGAATAAAAATACCAGGAAGAAGAAAGTGAGGAATTCATTTATGATAAAGGCAGGAATTATCGGGGCAACTGGATATGCAGGTGCGGAGCTGGTAAGGCTTCTGCTGGGACATAGGGAAGTGGAGATAAAATGGTATGGATCTCGGAGCTATATTGATGAAAAATATGCAAAAGTATATGGAAATATGTTTCAGCTTGTGGAAGACGAATGTCTGGATGACAATATAGAAGAGCTGGCAAAACAGGTGGATGTGATTTTTACGGCAACACCCCAGGGATTTCTGGCAGGAGTTCTGACAGAAGAAATATTAAAAAATACAAAAGTAATTGACTTAAGCGCAGATTATCGTTTGAAAAATGTGAATATTTATGAGAAATGGTATAAAATTGAACATAAAAGCCCTCAATTTCTAGAAGAGGCTGTCTATGGTTTGTGCGAGTTGAATCGGGAAGAAGTAAAGGGGGCAAGGTTAGTGGCAAACCCTGGCTGTTATACCACATGTTCCATATTGACAGCATATCCGTTAGTAAAAGAAGGTTTGATTGATCCCAATACTTTGATTGTGGACGCAAAATCAGGAACTTCCGGTGCCGGGAGAGGGGCGAAACTGCCCAATCTGTTCTGCGAAGTTAACGAAAACATGAAGGCTTATGGCGTTGCAAGCCACAGACATACGCCGGAACTAGAAGAGCAATTGGGATATGCAGCAGGAAAAGAGGTAACTATTAGTTTCACACCTCATTTGGTGCCTATGAATCGGGGGATTCTTGCCACAGAATATGCATCCCTCAAAAAAGTGAAACAGCCAGATGGAACCTTTGCATTTCCTTCCTGTGAACAGGTAAAGGCGGCTTACGATAAATATTATCATCAAGAATATTTTATCCGTGTGCTGGAACAAGGGATGTGCCCGGAAACGAAATGGGTAGAAGGAAGTAATTTTGCAGATATCGGATTTCAAATAGATGAGAGGACAGGAAGGATTATAATGATGGGGGCTATTGACAATCTGGTAAAGGGCGCAGCAGGCCAGGCGGTTCAGAATATGAATCTGATGTTTGGATTTGAGGAGAACCAGGGGCTTGCGCTTGTGCCTATGTTCCCATAAGGAAAAAGAAATTATGAAAATAGAACAGGATAAAGCTATTGTTCCAGCTGCAGTGCGGGCAATGTTGGAAGAAGATTACGACCAGGTATATTGTTTATGGAAAAGCATCAAAGGGTTTGGCATCCGGAGCATGGACGATTCCAGAGAAGGCGTGAGGCGGTTTCTGCACAGGAATCCCACCACCAGTATGGTGGCAGAGGCAGGAGGGCAGATTGTAGGAGCGATCCTCTGCGGACATGATGGCAGAAGAGGCTGCTTTTACCATGTATGTGTCAGGGAAGATTACAGGCAGCAGGGAATTGGAAAAGCCATGGCAGTTGAAGCTATGCGCGCCCTGCAGAAGGAAAAGATTAATAAGGTATGCCTGATCGCCTTTAAGAAAAATGAGGTGGGAAATTCTTTCTGGAAAAGTGTGGGCTGGACCTTTCGGGAAGATTTGAATTATTATGATTTTGTATTAAATGATGATAATATTACAACGTTTCAATAGCAGAAAGGAAAAAGAATGAAAATAATTACGGGCGGTGTTACCGCAGCAAAAGGATTTCAGGCTGCTGCAGCAGCGGCAGGCATAAAATATAAAGACCGGACAGACATGGCATTGATCGTCAGCGAAGTTCCGGCAGTTTCCGCAGGGACTTTTACGAGAAATGTGGTAAAGGCTGCTCCGGTACTATGGGACAAACAAGCAGTGGAACAGGAGAAATATGCGCAGGCAGTGGTCATCAATGCTGGAATTGCCAATGCCTGTACAGGAGCAGAAGGAATGAAGTATTGTAAAGAGACGGCTCAGACAGTAGAACATGTGATGGCAATTCCAGCACAGCAGGTGCTGGTGGCGTCTACTGGAGTCATCGGAATGCAGCTCCCTATGGAGAAATTAGTGTCTGGTATTGAGGCCATGGCGCCAAAACTCAGCAGCGCCATAGAAAGTGGACACGAAGCGGCGTGCGCGATTATGACCACAGATACGAAGTCTAAAGAAACAGCAGTGGTCTTTGAAGTGGAGGGAAAAACTGTTACTGTAGGAGGAATGTGTAAAGGATCTGGAATGATACATCCCAATATGTGCACTATGCTGGGATTTGTGACCACGGATCTTGCTATTTCAAAGGAACTTTTGTCAGAGGCCCTGCAGGAAGACGTAACAGACACTTATAACATGGTTTCTGTGGACGGCGATACTTCTACCAATGACACGGTACTTCTTCTTGCAAACGGCATGGCAGGAAATACAGAGATTACTAAAAAGGATGAAAATTACCAGAAATTTGTGGAGGCTTTGCATTTAGTAAATACTACGCTGGCAAAGAAAATGGCAGGGGATGGAGAAGGAGCTACGGCATTGTTTGAGGCGAAAGTAATTCATGCTTTGAACAAAGAAGACGCCAGGACTTTGGCAAAATCCGTTATTTGTTCTTCTCTTACCAAAGCAGCGATCTTTGGCCATGACGCCAACTGGGGAAGAGTTTTATGTGCGCTGGGATATTCTGGTGCGGAATTTGACCCAGAACACATAGAACTGTTTTTTGAGAGCAAATCCGGCAGGATTCAGATTTACAAAGATGGCATTGCATCCGATTACAGTGAAGAGGAAGCCACGAAGATATTATCAGAAGAAGAAGTGACAGTTCTTGTGGATATGAAGATGGGAGAAGCGGAAGCGGCAGCCTGGGGCTGTGATTTGACATATGATTATGTGAAAATTAACGCGGACTACCGCTCCTGAGAGATTTCTGTCGATAGAAAAAGAAAAGAGGAAAAAGTGATGGAAGAAAGAGAAATGCAGAAAATTTTACAGAAAGCAGAGGTCCTAATTGAGGCGCTGCCCTATATCCAGCGTTTTAATCGGAAAATTATTGTGGTGAAATATGGCGGAAGCGCCATGGTGGATGAGGAACTGAAAAAAAATGTGATTGAAGACGTAACCTTGCTAAAGCTGGTGGGATTTAAGCCGATTATTGTACACGGAGGCGGCAAAGAAATCAGCAGATGGGTGAGCAAAGTAGGCATGGAGCCAGAATTTGTCAACGGACTGCGAAAAACAGACGCGCCCACGATGGAACTGGCAGAGATGGTGCTTGGCAAAGTAAATAAATCTCTGGTACAGCTCGTGCAGGAATTGGGCGTCAATGCCATTGGCGTCAGCGGGAAAGACGGCGGACTTCTAAAAGTGGAAAAAAAGTATTCCAAAGGGCAGGACATCGGTTATGTGGGAGACATAAAAGGGGTGAACGCGAAAGTCCTGTATGATCTGCTGGAAAAAGATTTTCTTCCCATTGTGTGCCCGGTGGGCCTGGACGATTCTTTTGAGACATACAACATCAATGCAGATGATGCGGCATGTGCCATCGCGCGGGCAGTCAACGCAGAGAAACTTGCTTTTTTGACAGACGTAAAGGGGGTATACAAAGCTCCACAGGACAAAGAGACACTGATTTCAGAGCTGTCGGTTTCTGAGGCCCGGGAACTGATCAGCAATGGAAATATTGGGGGAGGCATGCTGCCGAAACTGAATAACTGCATCGAAGCTATAGAAGACGGTGTATCCAGAGTACATATTTTAGATGGCCGGATTCCCCATTGCCTTCTTCTGGAGATTTTTACCAATAAAGGTATCGGAACAGCAATTTTGGGAGATGGTGAAGAACGGTTTTTTACAGCCGCAGAAAGGAAGTCCTAAAGATGGAAGCAAAGAGTTTGATGAATCAGGCAGAACATCATATGTTACATACCTATAACCGTTTTCCGGTAGTGCTGGATCATGGAGAGGGCGTGTACCTCTATGATACAGAGGGGAAAAAGTATCTGGATTTTGCAGCAGGAATTGCCGTACAGGCGCTGGGATATGCAGATCAGGAATACAATCAGGCATTAAAAGCACAAGTTGATAAATTGCTGCATACATCCAACCTGTATTATAATCAGCCGACGATAGAGGCGGCGGAAAAATTGTGCGCTGTTTCCGGTCTGGACCGCGTGTTCTTTACCAACAGCGGGACGGAGGCAATTGAGGGGGCCATCAAGGCGGCGAAGAAGTACGCCTATTCTAAGGATGGCTGCACAGACCATGAGATTATCGCAATGAACCAATCGTTTCACGGCAGGAGTCTGGGAGCCCTTTCCGTTACTGGAAACACTCATTACCGGGAACCCTTTGAGCCGCTGCCAGGAATTGTAAAATTTGGCGATTATAATGATTTGAACAGTGTGAAGAAACTGGTGAATGACAAGACATGTGCGATACTCTTAGAAACTATTCAGGGAGAGGGGGGCATCTATCCAGCAGAGGACAGTTTCTTGAAAGGAATACGCCAGATTTGTGATGAAAGAGATATAATCCTGATCCTGGACGAAATCCAGTGCGGAATGGGCAGATGCGGAACCATGTTTGCATGGCAGGGTTATGGGGTGAAGCCAGATATTATGACCTGTGCCAAAGCTTTAGGCTGCGGAGTTCCGGTAGGGGCTTTTGTGATGACAGAAGCAGTGGCGCAAGCGTCTTTAAAACCTGGGGATCACGGCACTACTTATGGCGGCAATCCCTTTGTGGGAGCGGCAGTCAGCAAGGTCCTTACGATTTTTCAAGAAAGAAAGATTACGGAGCATGTGACAGAAATAGGAGCGTATCTGCAGCAAGAGCTGGAACGTTTAAAATCCCAATATCCATGTATCACTGCCAGAAGAGGAAGAGGGCTGATGCAGGGGCTGGAGTTAACAGTTCCGGTGGGCGAGGTGAGCAGCAAAGCTCTGGAACAAGGGCTTCTTGTGATTACAGCAGGAAACAATGTACTGCGGTTTGTGCCGCCTCTGGTGATTGAACGGAAACATGTGGATGAAATGATCCAGATATTGAGAACGGTACTAAACTGTTATTAGATGATACATAAAAATTCCAACATTGGATATCCTATCTAAAAAGAACGTATGCAGGAGGAATCTAATGATTGGAATTTTTATTGCGCTTTTATCAGGAGCTTTAATGAGCGTTCAGGGTGTATTTAATACAGAAGTAACAAAAGGAACAAGTATGTGGGTCAGCACAAGCTGGGTTCAGTTTTCTGCGCTGATTGTCTGTCTGGGAGCCTGGCTGTTTGCTGACCGAAGCAGTTTTACGGCTCTCTGGCAGGTACAGCCAAAATATATGCTTTTAGGCGGAGTCATCGGGGCGTTTATTACGTATACTGTCATAAAGGCTATGGAGTCGCTGGGACCAGCCCAGGCCGTAATGCTGATCGTAATTTCCCAGCTTATTATAGCCTATGTGATTGAACTTTTTGGCATGTTCGGCGTGGACAAACAGCCTTTTGAGTGGCGCAGAGTGCTGGGAATGGCAGTCTGCATCGGCGGTATTATTTTATTTAAATGGGAATAGAAAAATTTAAGAGAACTTTTTGAAATACTCTTGTAATAAATAAGGAATTTCGTTACAATAGAATGGATTCGTGAATAAGGCTTTTCTCATCCTTTATAAAAAGAAAGGTGGGAAAGGTATGAACAAAATTAGAAATATCATATTCATTCTGATGCTTATGCTTCTTTTGTCCGCCTGCGGGGCACAATCCAAAGAGACAGACGAAATACTTTTATCAGACAGAAATGAAAACTCAGATACTGACAGGGGAAACGAAGATACCGGACAGGAAGAACTGGAAGCAGGAAATGAAGAGCAAAAACTGCTCTATGTCCAGGTTTCCGGCGCAGTGAAACATCCAGGTGTTTACGGACTGTCTGAGGGCAGCCGGGTATTCCATGCCCTGGAACTTGCAGGTGGAGTTACCAAAGAGGCTGAATTGGGAAGCATGAATCAGGCAGAGCGTGTCACGGACGGACAGATGATCCGGGTGCTTACCGCTGAGGAGGCAGCCCAGGGGGAAGCCCAGGCAGACGCATTGCCTGAGGACGACGGGAAAGTGAATTTGAATACGGCGGCCAAGGAGGAGCTGATGACACTGTCTGGTATCGGAGAGGCCAAGGCTGAGAGTATTCTGGCCTGGCGTGAAGAACATGGCAGTTTTGCTCAGATTGAAGATTTGATGAAAATAGAAGGGATCAAAGAAGGCGTGTTTTCCAAAATAAAGGACAGCGTCAAGGTTCAATGAGGTGAAATGATGGCAAAAAAGGTTCTTGTAGTCGATGATGAGAAATTAATAGTAAAAGGAATCCGTTTCAGTCTGGAGCAGGACGGCATGGAAGTAGATTGTGCATATGACGGGGAAGAGGCGCTGAGGCTTGCAAAAGAAAATACTTATGATATGATACTGCTTGACGTCATGCTGCCCAAAATGGACGGCTTTGAAGTGTGCCAGCAGATTCGTGAGTTTTCTATGGTGCCTGTTGTTATGCTGACTGCCAAGGGTGATGATATGGATAAGATTCTTGGCCTGGAATATGGGGCAGATGACTACATAACAAAGCCTTTTAATATTCTGGAAGTAAAAGCGCGGATCAAAGCGATTATGCGCAGGACTTCTCCCAGACAGAGGAAACAGGAAGAGATTCGGATTGTGGAGAATGGAGATTTAAGTCTGGACTGCGAGAGCCGCCGTCTGTTTATTCTTGAAAAAGAGATTAATGTGACAGCAAGAGAGTTTGATCTTCTGGCGCTTTTAGTGCTGCATCCAAATAAAGTATACAGCAGGGAAAAGCTGCTGAATCTTGTGTGGGGCAGTGATTATCCAGGAGATGTGCGCACAGTGGATGTGCATGTGCGCCGCCTTCGCGAGAAGATTGAGGTGAATCCCAGTGATCCCAAATATGTACACACGAAATGGGGTGTGGGATATTATTATCAGGGTTAGGCAGCGGGGATAAAGATGAAGAAGTTAAAAATAATACATAGCCTGAAATTCCGTTTGTTTCTGCTGATTGTGATAATCGGGATTCTTCCTGGCTTTGTACTGCGGTTTGGTATCCTTACCAGTTATGAGAACCGGGCGGTGGCAAACCGCAGTATTGATATTTTAAGCCAGGCAAAGATGCTGGGAAGCCAGGTTGTCACTTATAATTATATGGCAGACTCTTCCGTGGAAATTATTAATGCCCAGTTGGAGCAGTTGTCAAATATTTATGATGGAAGAGTGCTGATCATCAATAACCGATTTCAGATTGTGAAGGATACGTATGGACTGGATACTGGAAAGACCATTATCTCAGAGGAAGTGGTAAAAAGTTTTCAGGGGGAAGAAATTAATAAATATGACGCTCAGAACCGTTATATTGAACTTGCGCTTCCTTTGAACAATAAAGAATCTCAGGAAGCGCTGGGAGTCATGTTAGTCAGTGTCTCCACAGACAGTATCATGATGAATTACGATTACCTGAAGAAAAACGCCCAGGTGATTGAGATGGCAAGCGCTGTTCTGATTCTTGCCCTTGCGCTCTTTTGTTCCAGACATCTGGTGCAGCCATTCCGCAAGCTTACTAAATCCTTAGAAGAGATTCAGACGGAAGATGAAGAAGATAAATTGATGATCTCTGATTATACAGAGACAGAGGCTATTTCGGATGCATTCAATGAAATGCTGGGAAGAATGCGGGTCATTGACGAATCCAGGCAGGAATTTGTGTCAAATGTGTCCCACGAGCTGAAAACGCCTTTAACTTCTATGAAAGTACTTGCTGATTCACTATTGGGGCAGGAGGATGTCCCAGCAGAGCTGTATAAGGAATTTATGAGCGATATTGCAGAGGAGATTGAACGGGAAAATAAAATTATTAATGACCTTCTGTCTCTGGTGAAGATGGATAAGTCGGCAGGAAGCCTGAATATTTCAGCGGTGAATGTGAATGAAATGCTGGAGCTGATTATGAAGCGTGTCAGGCCAATTGCAGAGAAACAGAACATTGAACTTGTCCTTGAGAGTTTCCGGCCAGTCAGCGCAGAGATTGATGAAGTAAAATTATCCCTTGCCCTTACCAATCTGGTGGAAAATGCCATTAAATATAATAAACCGGATGGATGGGTACATGTATCTTTGAATGCAGATCACAAATTTTTCTTTGTGCGGGTTGAAGATTCTGGCATCGGCATTCCAGAAGAAGCTTTGGAGCATATTTATGAGAGATTCTTCCGGGCAGATAAGTCCCATTCCAGAGAAATCGGAGGAACAGGGCTGGGACTTGCAATTACCAGAAATGCAGTATTAATGCACCGGGGGGCTATCAAGGCACATAGCAAGGAAGGGGAAGGGACAATTTTTACCGTCCGGATCCCTCTTACTTATATTGCCTAATATTAGGAGAATTTGCATGAAAATAGTGACAGAAACATTGCTTCTGTTCCTGGTGTTTCTTATGGCGGGAACCGCCGGCTGTGGGGATTCCCAGGAGGAAGTTTCAGAATATCATATTTATTATATTAATAAAGAAAAAACAAAAACGGTTGCGGTAGGCTATGAACCGGAGGAAACAGAGACAAAGAGAATGATAGAAGAATTTTTAGAAGAGCTGTTTCGTGATACAGAAGTCCTGGACTACCGCAAGCCTATTCCAAAGGAAGTAAAGCTGGAGTCCTGGAATATGAAAAAAGACCAGCTTTCTCTGCGTTTTAACAGCGCCTATTTGGAAATGGGCAGTGTGGAGGAGGTACTTTGCCGTGCTGCTATTGTTAGGACGCTGATACAGGTGGAGGGTGTGGAATGCATTTCTTTTTATGTGGGAGATGCGCCGTTAGTGGACAAGGAAGGGACGCCGGTGGGCTTGATGACAGCCGAGAGTTTTATTGATAACCCTGGGGAACAGATTAATACCATTCAAAATGCAAGCATTACCCTGTATTTTTCCAATGAAGAGGGGGACGGTCTGGTAAAAGAAGTACAGGAGATCCATTACAGTAGTAACATTTCGCTGGAAAAATTGGTGATGGAACAGCTTCTGAAAGGTCCCCAAGGCAAAAAGGGACGTGCTGCGATTCCTGACGGAACGAAATTGGTGGGGGTATCTGTGCTGGACGGAGTATGCTTTGTAAATCTCAGCGAGGGATTTTTGAATCAAAATTATGAAGTGGCAGAACAAGTGGTGATTTATTCTATTACAAATTCACTTGCAGAGCTGCCGGACGTCAATAAAGTGCAGATTTCAGTAAATGGGGACAGTAATATCATTTATCGGGAGAAAATGGATTTAAGTGTCATGTATGAGCGCAATCTGGATTTTATGGACAGCAAGCCCACGAAAGAAGCAGAAAAAAGGAAAGAGAAGAAAAAATAGGAGGAAGAAGATGGCAAATAGGACAATTTGTTGTCTGAGCCTGTCCCTGACGCTGGGAATTCTATATGGCAGAGCAGGACAGCAGTGGTTTGTTCTGTTATTTGTGATGCTGCAGAGCTGCATGGGCGCGGGAATATTCCGGCTTCAAAAGGGAAAGATTTTTCTGGCGCGAATACTCTGCTGCCTGTGTTTGTTTGGAATAGGTGCAATACATATGCAGGCACAGCAGGCAGTACGGATGAATCTGGAAGAGAATCTTTTGCCAGGCCAGGAAATTACGGTCCGGGGACGGGTTTTCAAAATAGAGGAAAAAAACCAGCAATTTATTTATTATCTTACAGGCACCCAGGTGTATTCGGAGGGTGCGGTTTATCCCAGTTCTGGGATTCTGATTTACAGTTCAAACGGGCAGTATCAGCCAGGCAACATCCTGAAAGTCCTAGGAAGATATGAACCCTTTCAAATATCCCGCAATGAAGGAAATTTTAACGAAAAACAATATCAGCAAAGCAGGAATTGGGAATTTCGTGTTTATGAAGAATCCATAGTTCTTCTGTCAAAGAAAGAAGACAGATACAGGATCGTATTGAAGGAGATTCAGCAGAGTGTCCGGGAAGTTTTTCTGAATTCAATGAAGGAAGATCAGGCAGGCGTGATGGCAAATCTGGCCTTGGGAGATAAATCTTTACTGGAAAAGGAAATTAAGGAACTTTACCAGCGGGCAGGAATCTCTCATATCCTGGCGATTTCAGGGCTGCATGTATCTCTTCTGGGCATGGGAGTGTTTAAGCTCTTGAAACTCCTTGGCTGTCCCTGGAAGGCAGGGGCGCTGCTTGCCATGGGTATCGTCTTAAGTTTTGGAATGCTGACGGGAATGGAAGTGTCTACCGGGCGTGCTGTAGGGATGTTCCTGCTTTTCATGGCGGCGCAGTTTCTGGGGTATAGTTATGATTCCTTGACAGCCTTAGCGGCAGTGGCAATGATTCAGCTTTGGAAAAATCCTTTTCTCATGGAACATACGGGATTCCTCTTTTCCTATTCGGCTGTCCTGGGTGTAAGCCTGGTATACAGAATATGTCAGAGTATTAAAGGAGAGGAGAAAGCCGGAGAGAAAATCTGTTTTGGAAGATTGGAAAAGGCAGTATCGAAGGTAAAGGATACCATACTGGTGAGCCTCTGCATTCAGTTAACGGTATTGCCGCTGTCTTTGTATTATCATTACGAAATGTCAAATTATAGTATTTTAGTAAATGCCTGTGTCCTTCCATTTTTGGGAGTCCTGTTATTTTTGGGTGTTTTTGGAGGAATTTCAGGAAGTTTTTTTCCTCTTTTGGGAAAGGCGGTTCTAAAGCCCGCAGGCTGGATTCTTGGGATGAACCAGGGAATCTGCCGGATATTTTTAAGTTTTCCTGCATCCGAATATATCACAGGAAGGCCGGAGCCAGGGCTTATAGCTGCTTATTACAGCCTATTGGTCCTTTGCCTTGTTCTGGTGTGGAATAGGAAAGAGCGGCGTTGGTATGCTGGAATAGGAATTGCCTTGTTCTGCCTGATATTTATCCGGCAGAAGCCTCAATTTGAAGTTAATGTGCTGGATGTGGGGCAGGGAGACGGAACTTTCATTCAGACAGAATCAGGAGAGCATTTTTTTGTGGATGGAGGCAGCAGCGATGTGAAGAAACTGGGTACATACCGGATTCTTCCGTTCCTGAAGTGCCGGGGAATCCGCTCTGTCAAAGGCTGGATTGTGAGTCATGCAGATTACGATCACATCAGTGGCTTTAAGGAAATACTGCAGCAGGGGTATCCGGTAGAATATCTGATATTGGCAGATGGTATGGTGAGAGATGAAGCCGCAGAAGAATTAGAGATTCTTGCCAAAGAAGCAGGATGCCGGATTCTGTATGTTACACCGGGGATGGAATTTGGGACAAAAGACACAAGATTTACAGTGCTTGCGCCAGATCCTGGAACAAAGCCTTCCGAAAACAGTGAAGCAGACCGGAATGCAGCATCTCTGGCAGTTGCAGTAAGGCACGGAACGTTTACCGGGATTTTTACCGGAGATATGGGAATTGAGCAGGAACAGAAACTGCTGGAACAGGATTTCAGGAAACAGTATGGAATATCCTCCGTAGATTTTTATAAGGCGGCGCACCATGGCTCGAATGGCTCCAGCAGTGAGGAATTTATGAGCGTATTAGCGCCTAAGATGACAGTGATATCCTGTGGAATTAACAATTCTTATGGACATCCGGGAGCAGAGGCAGTAGAGCGGATAGAATCGTCTGGAAGCAGGATATTTTATACTATGAGACAGGGACAGATTCGGGTGAGAGCAAAGAGCGGGGCCGTGCAGGTATGGACAGTTCTCCCCTAAATAGTGTATGATAGGAGAAAAGACAGTGGCTGAAAAAGGAGAAATAATAAATGAAGAGCATCCAGGAAGATATTGAAACAGGAAATTTCCGTCCGGTATATCTCTTGTATGGTGAGGAAGCGTATCTGAAACGCCAGTATAAACAAAAACTTCGTATGGCTATGGCACAGGAGGGTGATACCATGAATGTAACTGTGTTTCAGGGAAGAAATATCAATCCCGGGGAAATCATAGATCTGGCAGAGACACTTCCATTTTTTGCAGACCGCAGATTGATTCTGATGGAAGACAGCGGCGTGTTCAAAAAATCCTGTGAAGAACTTGCAGATTATATGAAACAGATTCCTAAAACTGTTTGTTTCGTCTTTGTGGAAGAAGAAGTGGACAAGCGTGGCAGGATGTATAAGGCTGTGAACAAAGCAGGGCGGGCAGTGGAATTTGCCCGTCAGCCAGAACAGGTACTGACCCGGTGGATCTTATCCAGGATGAAGCGGGAACAGAAAAAGATCACACAGGCAGATATGCATTTATTCCTGGAAAAAACGGGAGATGATATGGAAAATATTGACAGGGAGCTGGAAAAACTGTTTTGCTATACCTTAGGGAGGGAAGTGATTACAGCGGAAGATGTGGCGGCAGTCTGCGTCGTCCAGACAACGGGGAAAATTTTTGAAATGGTAAATAAGATTGCAGAGAAACAGCAGAAACTGGCGTTAGAGCTGTATTATGATCTGCTTGCCATGAAGGAACCGCCTATGCGGATTTTGTTTTTGATTGCCCGGCAGTTTAAAATTTTACGATTGGCAAAAGAGTTAAGGATGCAGGGATATGATAATAAATTCATTGCTTCTAAGGCAGGAATTCCGGAATTTGCAGTCAGAAAAAATCTTGTCCAGTCAGAAGCATTTTCCCTGGAACAGCTCCGGGAAGCCTTAGAGGACTGTGTGCAGACGGAGGAAGACGTAAAAACAGGAAACCTTAATGACCGGATGGGGGTAGAATTGCTGATCGTGAAGTACAGCGGATAAATGTAAGAACTTCATAGACAACCCAAAAGCATTTATGCTAAAATGGAAAAAACATCAGAAATCTGGAGGAGCAGTATGGCAGTAATTGACCAAAAAAATATCAGAAATTTTTGTATCATTGCACATATAGATCATGGAAAGTCCACGCTGGCAGACCGTATTATTGAGAAAACAGGGCTGCTAACCAGCCGGGAAATGCAGGCGCAGGTGCTGGATAATATGGAACTGGAACGGGAACGGGGCATCACGATTAAGGCCCAGACTGTGCGAATTGTCTATCAGGCGAAAAATGGAGAGGAATACATTTTTAATCTTATTGATACGCCGGGACATGTAGATTTTAATTATGAGGTATCCAGAAGCCTTGCGGCGTGTGACGGGGCGATTCTTGTGGTGGATGCGGCGCAGGGCATTGAAGCACAGACACTGGCCAATGTGTACCTTGCTCTGGACCATGATTTAGATGTGCTCCCGGTTATCAATAAAATTGATCTCCCCAGCGCAGAGCCGGAACGGGTGATCGAGGAAATTGAAGATGTGATTGGATTGGAGGCGGGGGATGCCCCGCAGATTTCAGCTAAGACGGGACTGAATATTGAAGAAGTGTTGGAACAGATTGTGGAAAAAATCCCCGCCCCCCAGGGAAGCCCGGACAATCCACTGAAAGCTCTAATTTTTGATTCTCTGTATGATTCTTATAAGGGAGTGATTGTGTTCTGCCGGATCAAAGAAGGAACCGTCAAGGTGGGGACCAGCATTCAGATGATGGCCACAGGGGCGGTGGCTGATGTGGTAGAAGTGGGGTATTTTGGAGCAGGGCAGTTTATTCCCTGTGAAGAATTGTCCGCAGGAATGGTAGGGTATATCACAGCCAGTCTGAAAAATGTCAGGGATACCCAGGTGGGCGATACTGTGACAGATGCCAAACGGCCCTGCAGCGAGCCGCTGCCAGGATATAAGAAAGTAAACCCCATGGTGTACTGCGGCATGTACCCGGCTGACGGAGCAAAATATCCAGATCTGCGGGACGCCTTAGAGAAACTCCAGCTCAATGACGCAGCTTTGCAGTTTGAACCGGAGACTTCTATTGCCTTGGGCTTTGGTTTCCGTTGCGGATTCTTGGGACTGCTGCATTTGGAGATTGTACAGGAGCGTCTGGAGCGGGAATATAATCTGGATCTGGTGACGACAGCTCCAGGCGTAATCTATAAAGTACACAAGACAAATGGAGAAGTCATCGAATTAACGAATCCCTCCAACCTGCCGGATCCTGCGGAGATTGAATATATGGAAGAGCCTGTGGTCAGCGCGGAGATCATGGTGACCAGTGAGTTTATCGGAGCTATTATGGATTTGTGCCAGGAACGGCGGGGAACTTATATCAGTATGGAATATATGGAGGAAACCCGTGCGCTTTTGAAATATGAACTGCCTTTAAATGAGATCATCTATGATTTCTTTGACGCTTTGAAATCACGTTCCAGAGGTTATGCTTCCTTTGATTATGAAATGAAGGGCTATGCACGCTCAGAACTGGTGAAGCTGGATATCCTTATCAATAAGGAGGAAGTAGACGCCTTGTCCTTTATCGTCCACAGCGGCACTGCTTATGAGAGGGGCCGGAAAATGTGTGAGAAGCTGAAGGAAGAAATTCCCAGGCATCTTTTTGAGATACCTATTCAGGCAGCAGTGGGCAGCAAAGTCATTGCAAGAGAAACCGTCAAAGCCATGCGCAAAGATGTGCTGGCAAAATGTTATGGCGGTGATATTTCCAGAAAGCGGAAGCTGTTAGAGAAACAGAAAGAAGGCAAGAAGCGGATGCGGCAGATTGGAAATGTGGAAATTCCACAAAAGGCATTTATGAGCGTACTGAAACTGGACGATAAATAGGATGCAGAAACAGATTTCGTAAGAGAAGGAAATGAGTAAGCCATGAGAGATTTGGAATTGTATGTGCATATCCCTTTTTGTGTGAAAAAGTGTTATTATTGTGATTTTTTGTCGATGCCTGCGGATGATGAGATCCGCAGGCATTATGTAGATAAGTTGATAGAAGAAATCAGGCAGAATGCCCCTGACTGCAGTCAATATCAGGTTTCTTCCATATTTTTGGGAGGAGGTACGCCCTCTGTTCTTCCAGGAGTTCAGATCGCAGAGATTATAGAGGAGCTGCGGCAGAATTTCAATATAGGGCAGGAGGCAGAAATTACATTGGAATGTAATCCAGGTACGCTGACCAGACAGAAACTGGCTTTTTACAAACTGGCAGGCATTAACCGTTTGAGCCTGGGGCTGCAGTCTGCCAAGAACCGGGAACTGCAGAAGATTGGAAGAATCCACACCTTTGAAGAATTTTTGGAGAGCTTTGACTTAGCGCGGAAAGCGGGATTTTCAAATATTAATGTGGATGTAATGTGCGCGCTTCCAGAACAGATTTTAGAGGATTGGCAATTTACTTTGAAAAAGGTGTTAGAAGTGCGTCCAGAGCATATTTCAGCCTACAGTCTGATTGTGGAGGAGGGGACGCCGTTTTATGAAGCATATGGGGAAGACGAACTGCGCAGGCAGCGGGGAGAAATTCCTCTGCATCTTCCCACAGAGGAAACAGAACGTCAGATGTATGAGTTTACCAGAGAAGCTTTGGCAGATAAGGGATATCAGCGCTACGAAATATCCAATTATGCCCAGCCAGGCAGGGAATGCCGGCACAATATAGGCTACTGGCAAATGAAGTCTTATCTGGGACTGGGACTGGGGAGTTCTTCTTACCTGGAACAGGCCAGATTTTCTAACACAAGGAATCTGGAAACATATCTGGAAGGCAGATATTGTAATCTGACAGAGATTTTACAGCAGGCTGAGAGAGAGAAGGCAGCGGGAACCAGGGAACATCGTGAAGAAACCCAGATAGTTCATTTGACAAAGAGCCGCCAGATGGAAGAATTTATGTTTTTGGGGCTTCGGATGACAGCAGGAATTGAAAGAAAGAGGTTCCAGCAGGCTTTTGGGGTGGAATTGGAGAGCATTTATGGGAATGTGATACAGAAACTGCAGCAGCAGGAATTATTAAAACAGAGGGAGGGCAGAGTATTTTTAACGGAAGAGGGTATTTCAGTGAGTAATTATGTGCTCAGTGAATTTTTGTTGGAGGTGGAAGAGATTGAAGATTGCAGTTTGTGATGATGAATCCGTGGTGTGCAGGCAGATTGCAGAGCAGATTCAGTGTGTATATCCCTCTTTTCAGGTACAGGAATATTTTAGCGGGGAAGAACTGCTGAGAGACGCCGCGCAGTTTCAGATTATTTTTCTAGATATACGTCTGGGTGGTATGAATGGAATGGAGACAGCCAGACAGATACGGAAGAACAGTTCTAAAGCAGTGTTGATTTTTCTCACTGCTTTAGAGGAATATGTATTTCAGGCATTTGATGTGGAGGCATTTCATTATCTTCTAAAACCTTTCAAGAAAGAGAAATTTTTTCGGGTTATGGAACTTGCGGTAAAGAAAGCGGAAGATGGACTGTCAGAGAACAGAGGGCAGAGAAGCATTGTGATAAAAGCCGGAGCAGTGACCCGTAAAATAAATATTGATACTATTATTTATGCAGAGGTTCAAAATCGGAAAGTGACAGTACATACGGCAGATGGGAGCCTGGAATATTATGGAAAACTCTCAGAGCTTCTAAAAGAACTGGGAGAAAATTTTATTAGTCCGCACAGAAGCTATCTGGTGAATTTTTCTTATGTATCCAGTTATTGTGCCACAAGTATTACCTTGGATAACGGCACAGAGATTTTTCTGGCTAAGCAGAGATATAAAACCTTTGTGCAGCAGTACCTGCAGTATATCAAACGGCAGAAAAGACATCTTGCACTGGAAGGAAAGGAGACAGAGAAGAAATGACAACGCCTAGGGGAGGTTTGCTTTATGAGCTCATTGAATTTGTAGAGATGATTTTCGGACATATTGTGGCCGCAGGCTTCCTGGGATGCCTTTGCCGCAGGCTGCCGGCGGGAACAAGGGGCGGAAGCTGGGAACAGCGCAGGTATGTTCCAGCGGTTTGTTATTTTACTGTTATGATAATTCTGTATGCTATTCCGCTGGTACTGCCGTCTTTTACAGCGTATCTGCTGGGGACTGCAGCCGCTGTTCTGGCAATGATTGTATGCGGGGGGGAACGGTATTGGAGCCTGTTTCTTGCAGTTACCTTCTTTTCTCTGCGCTGGCAGACAATGTCTGTTACAGGCAGGATTTCCATAGAGATTTTCAATTTTACTGTAAACACGCTTAACTATATAACAGAGGGAGAGTTCGCGCTGGTCTGGCAATGGAATATGGTACATATTTTTATAAATAGCCTGCTGAATATTGTGCTTGACGTATTGATATTCACATTGCTTGCAAAATGGCTTACAGCGAAATGTTCGATTCAGAATAGAAAACTTTCTGCAAGGGAGAAAATGTTTTTGCTGACGCCTGGGTTTTCCGGCTCTGCTAGTTTCTTTATGGTTAAGTGGATGATTGACAAATATGATTTGGTGGACAAGAGGGGGATTTTTAATGAATATCCTTATTTTAACAGTATGATAGTCTGCATGAATTTTCTGGTGATATTGTCCACTCTGGTGATTTTAAGTCTTTTTGCAGATTTGGAGAAGAAAAGGGAAGAAGAAAAAAGACAGGCGGTGCAAAAGAGGCAGATTCAGGAGCTTCGGGATCATGTGCAGGAGATGGAGCGGGTGTATAGCGGCATTCAGGGTATGAAGCATGATGTGAAGAACCATATTGCTGTGATGGAAGAGCTGATCGCCCAGAAGCGTTTTCAGGAGGCAAAGGCATATTTAGAACCTATGGGCCGCGCAGTGGAAACGCTGGATTATGTTTATAAAACTGGAAATCCAGTGACAGACGTAATTATTCAGGAGAAATATAAGCAGTCCAGAGGGCTTGGGATTTCTTTTAACTCAGAATTTCAATTTCCCCTGCAGAGTGAAATTGATGTATTTGATATCAGCGTGATTTTGAACAATGCTCTGGAAAATGCTTTGGAAGCGGCGTCAAAAATGGAAGGCGGATATATCCGGGTGTCTTCCGGGTGGCAGAAGCGGGCGTTTTTGACAGAGGTTTCCAATTCCTTTAACGGGGAACTGAAATGGGACAGAGAGAGCGGATTTCCCATCACTACGAAAGCAGAGGGCGCATTTCATGGAATGGGTATTCAGAATATCCAGAGGGTTGCTGAGAAGTATTGCGGGGCAGTGGATATTGAGGTACAGGAGGGGGAATTTATCCTGACGGTACTAATGTCTGTGAGGAACAGGTAAGGAACAAACGGGAATTTCGATTTGTGTAATATAATCTTCCATCCGGTCAATTACCGTTTCATTAATACCCATCTCGTAAGAATATCCTGACAGTGTAAGGCCGCGTTTCCCGGCATAAGCCAAAATATCCTGATATTTTAATGAAACGCCTTCCCAGTCTCCTTTGTGGAAGGCTCTCAGATAAGTTCCGCCGGGCTGTATATGCAGCCCGGATTTTTGCATTAGGTCCGGTTCATTCTGTTCTATGGGAACAGGTATCTGAATAAAAAGCTTTGTGTAATGATTAAAGTTTCCATGATATAGATCTTCTGTGGGAATCATGGTGCCATAAGAAGCATCATGGAGGCGTCGGAGCTGGTACTTGCGGGTTTCGGCAGTGATCAGTTCGACTTCCTTGTCAAAGGAAGTTTTTTCATTTGTCTCTACTGTGATCAGACAGCGTTCTTCTTTTTCCACCAGAGTGATGTCAGACAGATCCATGGTGAGGAGAGTCACCATGTTCTGGCGCTGGCTGCATAAAGTCTTTCGAAGTCCTTTTAAATGTGCAATATTGCGGTCTAAATCGGCTATTTTCTCATCCAGAAGGCATTTGAGACTGGTGGCAGAGCGGTTCTTCATAAAGGATTGAATTTCATTGACAGACACATCAAGCTCACGCAGCAGAAGAATGGTTTCCAGGATAGAACTCTGGCGGTAATTGTAACAGCGGTATCCGTTTTCTGAATTGACAGCGGCGGGTTTAAACAGTCCAATTTCGTCATACCACATTAAAGTTTTTTTATTGATCCCATGAAGGGCTGCAAACTGGCCAATGGTGAGCAGTTTATTTCTTTCGTCCATTTTTAAATCCTCTCTTGACCGTACAGTTACTGTATGGTTTATAGTACTATACATAGAAACGAAAATCAATACGAGAGGAGAAAAATCTATGGAAAAAAATGCATACGAGAAACCAGTAACTCTGAAAAATATCTTGAAATTCGCTGTTCCTACCATAGTCATGACAGTATTCATGTCATTTTATACCATGGTGGACGGTCTGTTTGTGTCAAATCTTATTGGCACAGACGCGTTATCTGCAATTAATTTGACGGCGCCGGTTATTCAGCTTGTTACGGCTGTTTCTACCATGCTTGCCACAGGAGGCAGCGCAGTGATTATGAAAAAAATGGGGGCGCATAAAGAACAGGAAGCGAAAGAAGATTTTACCTTTCTGATTCTGGTAAATGTTTTGGCAGGAGTTGCTATGTGCGGCCTGGGATATCAGGTGATGAATCCTGTTTTTGCAGGTATGGGGCTTTCCGCAGATGTGGAAGGATATTGTGTGGCATATTTAAGCCGTTACCTGCTGTTTACAGTTCCCATCCTGCTGATGAATAATTTTACACTTTATATGATTGCCAGTGAGAAGGCGTCCCTTTCCCTGATTTGTTCCGTGGCAGGGGGCGTGCTGAATATGCTCCTTGATTACGTGTTTATCGCGGTATTTGATATGGGAATCAGTGGCGCGGCGGCAGCGACTGGGATGGGATATTCTGTAACGGCAGTTGTGGGCCTGTTTGTGTTTGGAAGGAAAAAGAACCTTCTGCATTTTACCAGACCGGTGTTCCGGCTCAAGGTGCTTGCAAATGCAGCTTCCAATGGATGCTCTGAGATGGCGACAGCCCTTGTCACAGGGATTATTACCATGATGTTCAATTGGACCATGCTAAAGTTTGTGGGGGAAGATGGCGTTGCCGCCGTTACGATTATCATGTATGTACTGATGTTTGCAAGTTCTCTGTATACAGGATATTCTTATGGGGTTGCGCCAATGATCAGTTTTTATTATGGGGAACAGAATCATGAAAAGCTGAAAAAATTGATTGCTGTCAGTCTCAAAGTAATCGGGGTGATTTCCCTGGGAACGGCTGCTGGCTCCTTCCTCCTTACCGATTCTCTGGTATCCGTGTTTGCTCAGCCGGGACATCCGGTATACGGTCTTGCTGTAACCGGAAACCATATTTGCACCATTGCTTTGCTTTTTATTGGTTTTAATATTTTTGCCAGTGGAATGTTTACAGCGTTGTCCAACGGAGTGGTTTCCGCTGTCCTTGCTTTTTCCCGGTCTTTTGTGTTTATGTTAATTACTATGCTTGTACTTCCGGCGCTTCTGGGGGTGAATGGAATCTGGCTTGCCACTCCGGCAGCGGAGCTTATGGCTCTTATTCTGTCCATTGCTATGTTTGGCAGATATCGAAAAAGATATCAATATTAAGGTAACCATTTTCCAAAATTATCCGATATAAAACATAGATACGATAGCAAAGAATTTGATTTCAAGGAGGAAATGAAGATGAATACTAACGGAATAGGAAATTCATATGCAGCGAAAGAGACAGCGGTACAGTCTGCGGCAAGTAATAAGACGAACGCAGCAGGGAAAGCCAATAAGCCTTTTGGGCAGAAAGAAATTGGAAATCCCAAACTAAGTGAAAAAGCACAGAAATATTATGATAAGCTAAAAAAGAAATATTCCAATATGGAATTTATCCTGGTCAGTGCAGATATGAAGGAAGAGGCAGAAGCCAATGCTGGAAAATATGCCAGCAATAAGAGTCTGATTGTCCTGATTGATGATGAGAAAATAGAGAAAATGGCGGAAGATGAGTCATACCGTAAGAAATATGAGGGCATATTGGATCATGCAACCAGTAAGTTTGCACAGATGAAGACAAGCCTGGGCAAAAATGCAGACAGCGTAAAGGCTTATGGCATGAAGTTTGACGACCATGGGAATGCTTCATTCTTTGCGGTAATTGATAAGTCGCTGTCAGCACAGCGGGAGCGGATCCAAAATAAACGGGAACAGCGGGCAGAAGATAAGAAAAACGCAGAGAAGAAAGAGGCTGCTAAGGATAAACAAGAGAGGATTAAAGAGCATCAGGGCAGGCCGGAGGATCTGGTGACAGTAGAAGCTTCCTCCTGGGATGAGCTGCTGCAGAAGATTACGGAAACAGTTGCCATGGGGCGCAGCGACATGGTACAGACTGCGGCGGAGACCATGGTAGGCCAGCAGTTTGATTATACAATCTAAGAATTTCAAGGAAGTGATTTTATGGAGCCAGCATTAGCACAAGAGAAGAGATATACTATTGATGATATTTACACAAAACTGTTTAAAAATTGCTGCTCTGTTTAACATTTAACCGGCGCTTAAAAAATTTCCTTGAAAGTTAACAATCATTCAATTGCTGCAAATAATGCCTGGTGATATAATGAAGACAACAAAAGCTTTTGTATCATTTAGACTAAGGAGGCAGCGTTATGCCGATGAATTTGGTAATTCAGGAAAAGCGAAAGGAATTGGGGCTTACACAGGAACAAGTAGCTGAATATCTCAATGTATCAATTCCTGCCGTCTGCAAATGGGAGAAAGGTTCTACAAGTCCGGAACTTTCACTTCTGGCGCCGTTAGCCCGTTTGCTCAAAATTGATTTAAATACGCTCTTTTGTTTTCAGAAAGAACTGTCAAATCAGGAGATTGAGGATTTTTGCAAAGAAGCTGCAGTGATTGCCCAGACAAGGGGAATTGGGTCTGGATTTGAAGCGGCAGAACAAAAAATCCACGAATATCCGCATAATGAGAGCTTGCTGCAGTGCCTTACTTTTCAGCTTGACGGTTTGCTTGCCATGTCTGGACTGTCGGATGATGAAAAGCACCAATACGACGTTTTGCTGGTGAAATGGTACCGCCGTCTTGCAGAGAGCAGTGACAGCAAAATTAGCAATAGTGCGAACTATATGATGGTAAGCAGGTTTATCCGGGATGGCAAATATGATATAGCCCAGGAGATTTTGGATGTCATGCCGGATAGGGAAGATGTAATTAGCAGTATGGCGGATAAACGAATGCTGCAAGTTAATATGTATCTGTGCAAGGGCGAGACAGAAAAGGCTGTGAAAGAATTGCAGAATGCCTTGCTTATAGCTCTTAATAAGGTTCAAATGCTGCTCTACAAAATGATTGACGGGGAATTGGCAGATGGCAGGATGCAGACTGCAAAAAGTATTGCGGATAAAGCAAGCCAAATGACAGCGCTTTTTGATTTATGGGAATATAATGCATTTATAGCTCCTTTGCAGGTAGCGTATGCAGAGAAGAATGCCAGGGAATGTGTGTGCCTTTTGCGGAACATGCTTGCCGCTCTGTGCACATCATGGGATATGAGCAGTTCTCCATTGTTTTACCGTGTCAACGCAAGGACTTTCGATTGGAAACAAATGCTGTCGGCAATTCTGTCTGAACTGGAAAGAGATTCTGCGTATTCTTTTCTTCAAAATTGCACGGAATATAAGGAGCTGATTTCTGAGTATAAGGCATTGATGAAAAAAGAGGAGGACATGGAGGAATTAGATAACTTACAATAGCTGCCTTTAAATTGGGTGAGGTGTTTTTTTACAATATTATACAAATACAGAACTTAATTTACATTTTGGCTGAATCAATAATAAAGGGAAGATAGAGGATATTAAAGGCGATAAACAAAATCAGGATGTTATATTAGATAATGAAAAATATTTTCTTTTGGAAGGTGAAGCAAGAGAACGGTTTAGAAAATGGGATAATGTAAAATATATTGCAGAAAGACCAAATAATAAAATGATGCTGAAGAAATTTTTAATAATAAAAACTGGGAAATGGAAATAAAAACGAATAACCGCTTAGACCCTAAAGAAGGAATGGAAATTCGTTTTGGCGTTGTAGTTACATTAAAAGAAATCAATGGAATTAATAGAATTGATGAATTTATTAAGAATTGTACTCTGAATGTCTGGTTAGTTAATATTACTCCGGCGGTTAAATGTCGACGAATTTTACGAAGAATAAATTTTCATCTGCAAGGCGGAAGAATGAGTTGTAGCGAGTGCTGCAACGATTGATGACAACGTGGCAGATGGAAATTTAAGCAAGTAAAAACGTCGATATTTAACCGCCGGAGTAATAAGATTATGTTCAGACGAGAATTGGTATTAATAATGTATAGAAAATATCCCCGCAGGAATCTGTAACGGATTCTTCCGGGGATGTATTTTTTATTCTATAGAATAAAAATAATATGCGCACTCCCACAAGAGGAATATATTGCACACTTTGTCATGAGATGTTATGGTTCTGAATGTTTGCTGCTCCCTTGATCTCCATGGAGCATGTCAATCTCCACTGGATTGGGATTGGTGAACGCGCTCTGGGGAAGGAAGTTATATACTTCCAGATAAGAATCCAGTTCTGCGCTGTCCTGGGGCGGCCTTGGCACAGCTCCGGTACAGTCCGTAGCGGAGCTTGCTTTTAAATAATCGTAATTGTCTTTGAGATCGGGCACTGGATGGGTGTCTTTTTTTGTATATTCGCTATTCATATCATACCTCTTTTTCTTTGATAAATTTTATTGATAGTATTTGCTGGATTGGGCAGTCTATACAAGAAAACGATAGATATTAATAGCAATATTTGACTTTTATATCTGAAATCATTATAATGGGTGAAAGTGAAAAATCAGTCTTGTGCATTTAGAGAAAGAGGAAGGATATGAAGATATCAGAATTATTAAAAAATAACGAAGTAACCATAAGCTGCGAGCTGTTCCCGCCTAAGAAAGGCTCAGAGCTTAAGAAAGCCCATGAAGTGGTAAGAAAAATGGCGGAACTAAAACCGGCCTTTATCAGTGTCACCTATGGGGCAAGCGGCGGGATCAGCGAGCATACCGTAGATCTGGCGGACCAGGTGCAGAATGTGAACGGCATTACAGCCCTTGCCCATCTGACCTGCGCGTCTTCTGGAAAAGAGAAAATTCAGCAGGTATTAGGAGAATTGCAGGAAAAGAAGATTGAAAATATTCTAGCCCTCCGGGGAGATATTCCGGAACATCTGGATTTTCCCCTGCCGAACCAGTATCATTATGCAAGTGAGCTGATACAGGAAATTAAAGCTTTTGGAGATTTTTGTATTGGCGGCGCCTGTTACCCGGAGGGACATCCAGAAGCAGAATCCATTGACGCAGATCTGGATCATCTCAAGCGCAAAGTGGAGGCAGGCTGTGAATTTCTCACCACCCAGATGTTTTTTGACAATAATATTCTGTATAATTTCTTATACAGGACGTTAAAAAAGAATATCCAGGTTCCTGTGATCGCGGGGATTATGCCAGTGACAAATGTAAATCAGATAAAGCGGATCACATCCCTGTCTGGAACGATTCTGCCACAGCGGTTCCGAGCCATTGTTGAGCGGTTTGCAGATCAGCCGGCAGCTTTAAAACAGGCTGGGATTGCCTATGCCACAGATCAGATTATTGATTTAATTGCCAACGGCGTCAATCATGTGCATATTTATACCATGAACAAACCGGACGTAGCGGGCGCTATTTTAAAAAATCTTTCTGAAATATATCATGCAGAATAGGGAAGTGTAACTTTAATGAAAGCAGACAGAAAAGAAACCATGCGGTATTTAGGTTACCGCGGACAGGAAGCAGATCCCCAGACAGTCCGGCTCATCGAAGAGGCGGCAAAAGAGCTGGAGGGGGGCAGCAGCCCCAAAAGTATTTACCGGGAATATGATTGTAAGGTTTTGGGAGAACTGGTAAAGATTGGGGGACTTGAGATTCAAAGCCGTAATCTTGCGGTAAACCTGAAAGGCTGTGAGCGGGCTGTGCTGCTGGCGGCAACCATTGGAAGGACAGCAGATTTCCTGATTCGGAAATATTCCATTACCAATATGGCCAAGGCCGCAGTGGTACAGGCGGCAGGAGCGGCGTGTATTGAGAGTTATGTGGATGAAGTGGAAGAAGAAATACGAAAGAATGCCAGGAATCGCGGATTGTATCTGCGGCCCAGGTTCAGTCCGGGGTATGGCGATTTTGCATTGGAACATCAAAGAGATCTGTTCCAGATGCTGGAGTGCAGCAAACGGATTGGTCTGACACTCACAGAAGGAAATTTAATGATGCCCTCGAAATCTGTGACGGCAGTGATTGGGCTTACTGTTTTAGAACGGGAATCCTGTCAAATGGAAACATGCAGCCTTTGCGCCAAGACAGATTGTGAATTCCGGCAGGAAGGAGTAGATTTATGAGTTTTAAAGAGCGGTTAGGAACAGAACTATTATTTTTTGACGGCGCCATGGGCACCTTGCTTCAGGAACGGGGACTGAAGTCCGGGGAGCTGCCTGAGATCTGGAATGCGGTCCGGGAAGAAGTGATTTTTGACATCCATAAACAGTACTTAGATGCTGGCTGTGACATTATTAAGGCCAATACATTCGGCGCAAATCCTTTTAAGATAAAAGGGACAGGTTATACCTGTGAAGAACTGGTGAAAAAAGGAATTGAAATTGTGAAACACGCCATTGCACAGTCCGGAAGAAAAGCGTATGCAGCCCTGGATATCGGCTCTCTGGGAAAATTGCTGGAACCTTTGGGAGACTTGTCCTTTGAGGAGGCATATCAGGCGTTTGTGCCAATGTGTACGGCAGGAGAACAGGCAGGGGCGGATTTGTGCCTGATTGAGACTATGAACGATACCTATGAGATAAAAGCGGCGGTGCTTGCCGCAAAGGAACATACCAGCCTGCCTGTGGTGGTGACCATGGTATTTGACGAGAGTGGAAAACTGCTGACTGGGGCTGACATGGAAGCGGCAGTGGCAATGTTAGAAGGGCTTAGAGTGGATGCCCTGGGACTGAACTGTGGCTTCGGGCCGGACGTCATGCAGGGCTTTCTGCCAAGACTCAGAGAGATTACGTCGCTTCCCATTGTAGTAAATCCCAATGCGGGGCTTCCAGTGGTAGTGGACGGCAGAACCTGCTTCCAGGTCGGGCCAGAAGAATTTGCAGGCGTTATGAAAAAGATTGCAGGTGATGGAATTTCGGTGATGGGCGGATGCTGCGGCACCACCCCAGCGCATTTGCGCGCACTGATTGAGTCATGCCGGGAACTTACGCCCATGCCCCTTACAGATAAGAACCGATCGGTTGTTTCATCTTATACCCATGCAGTAGAACTGAATGGGCGCCCTAAGATTATCGGGGAACGGATTAATCCCACGGGAAAATCCCGATTCAAACAGGCGCTGCGGGATCATGATTTAGAATATATTTACAAGGAAGCTCTGGCACAGCAGGATCGGGGGGCCCATATTCTGGATGTGAACGTAGGGCTTCCAGAGATTGATGAAGTAGAAATGATGCGTTCCGTAGTTACCGGCTTACAGGGCATTACAGATCTTCCCCTGCAGATTGATACCTCTGACCCAGAGGCAATGGAAACAGCCATGCGCCTCTACAACGGCAAGCCCCTTTTAAATTCCGTGAACGGCAAGCAGGAATCTATGGATGCGGTATTTCCTCTGGCGGCCAAATACGGAGCGATGGTTGTGTGCCTTACCCTGGATGAGGACGGAATTCCAGGCACAGCGCATGGGCGTATCAAAATAGCGGAGAAAATCATTGCAGAAGCGGCGAAATACGGTATTGGCAAAAAAGATCTTTTGATTGATACATTGACTATGACCATTAGTACTGGACAGGAAAATGCCAAGATTACTTTGGACGCCCTTCATTATGTGCGCCATGTACTGGGCGTGCATACTACCCTGGGGGTATCCAATATTTCCTTTGGGCTGCCTCAGCGGGAGCAGGTAAATACGGCATTTTTCACTATTGCATTGTCACAGGGATTAAGCGCTGGCATTATTAATCCCAACAGCCAGGCCATGATGGCTGCATACCATTCCTATTGTGCCTTAAATGGCAGTGACAGCCAGTGCCAGGATTATATTGGGCTTTATTCTGAACAGGACGCTCAGCCCAAGACCTCCCATGAACAATCAGGATTTGTCAGCCTTTTTGATGCAGTAGTCCGAGGACTTGCAGAAAGCGCAAGCCAGGCGGCAAAAAAGGAACTGGAAACCAAAAAACCGCTGGAAATCATTGATGAAGATTTAATTCCGGCGTTGGATCAAGTGGGACAGGGATTTGAGAACAAAACGGTATTTCTTCCCCAGCTTCTTATGAGTGCGGACGCGGCAAAGGCTGGTTTTGACGCCATTAAGGAACATCTGCAGGCAGAAGGAGCAGCTTCCGAGTCTAAGGGAACGATTGTGATTGCCACAGTCAAAGGAGATATCCATGATATAGGAAAAAATATTGTAAAAGTACTTTTGGAAAATTACGGCTTTCAGGTGATTGATCTGGGAAAGGACGTGGCTCCGGAGCTTGTGGTAGAGGCAGCAAAAGAACATAAGGTGAAATTGGTAGGCTTAAGCGCCCTGATGACTACCACAGTGGCAAATATGGAACTTACCATTCAGATGCTTAAGAAAGAACTTCCAGACTGCAAAGTGATGGTGGGAGGCGCTGTGCTGACCCAGACGTATGCAGATATGATCGGAGCAGATTTCTATTCTAAGGACGCGATGGGTTCTATACGGTATGCCAATGAATTATTTAGTTCCTAAGTACACGGATATTAAGTTTGTCAGAACTCTCCAATTCTTTCTGAATATATTAATAACAGGATTAAGATTTGCCTTAATTCTGTTATTAATAAAAAAGGAAGGAGTTGGAGAATTTTGCATATTAATTGGATTGTTTTTGGAATTGCAGCGGCAATCCTGCTGTTTCTTATCATCTTTTTCTGTCATAGATATCACTGTCATAAGCGTGCAAAATGCCGGGTCAGGCAGCGCAGTGACCAGGAAAAAATCCGGGATATTAATCAGGCCCTGGAACCTTTTGGCTTTGCCTATCATTTCAGAAAAGATATCTTCTATTCACTGGAACATGCGTGGCAGAGAACGTTTGGATATGGGAAATTATATGATGAAATGGCCCCGGCTATGAACATGATCATTCAAAGCGAGCCCATTTATTTTGAATATGGAGGCAGGCGCTGGATGATTGAATTCTGGAAAGGCCAATATGGCATTACCACTGGGGCAGAAGTTGGAATTTATGTAGAGAAGAAACCCGGAAGGGAAGAAGATCCCCGCAAAATTTTTTATCAGTGTGTCCCTGAGGAAGAAGAGATTCCCATAGGAATGGTACTTTGTAAAAATGGAAAGCGTTTGTTCCAGCGGGACAAACGGCATTGGTGGCTGACAGGATTTTCTTTGGGAGAGTTTTCCTGGCCAGGAGAACTGATGCTGGAAGTGTCCCTGAATTTTCCAGATTTGGAAATGATGGAATCCTTCCTTGAGGGCTGTTACCTTGCAGGATACAGCAAGGAAGATCTGCATGTCTGGTATAAGCGAGTGTCCTTCCGTCTCTATCAGCCTAAGACAGAACAGCCAAAGAAATACGGAAAGATTTTCAGAAGATGGATCCAATGGCAGAATCAGCACAACTGCAGGCTTTATCAGAGAGTGACCAAAGACTTTAGCAGAACCATAGATAAATTAGACTATCTCATGCAGGCATATCCCAGAATTTTCAGAATTATTATAAAGACAGGCAGAATTGCCTGGGGAAAGAAGAACCATGAATTGTACCGGAAAAAAGTTAGACCAGGCGTATGAAAAGGCTCTTTGCCTTCCCATTGATAAGAGAAGCCGTATTGTGCTGATGAGCGACTGCCATCGGGGAGTGGGGAACTGGGGTGATAATTTCCAGCCCAATCAAAACCTGTTTTTTGCAGCGCTGCAGTATTATAGCCGGAAGAATTTTACCTATATTGAGCTGGGAGATGGAGATGAACTCTGGGAAAACCGGAATCTGGGAGAAATCGTGAGGATACACAGTAATCAATTCTGGCTGATGGGCGAGATGTACAAAAGGGGACGTTTCTACATGCTGTTTGGAAACCATGACAGAAAGAAGGAATGTGAAAAGTATTTTAAATCCAATTGCGGAAATTATTACTGTGAGACAGAAGCACAGATGAAAAACTTGTTTCCAGATATGAAAGTGCAGGAATCCATCCGACTGCAAGAAACCTGCAGCGGTGTGGAACTCCTTTTGGTACACGGACACCAGGGAGATTTTTGGAATGACATTATGTGGAAATTGACCAGATTTCTGGTACGCTATCTCTGGCGTCCCTTGGAACTGGCAGGGTGCAACGATCCCACTAGTGCGGCGAAAAATTATACCAGAAAGGAAAAAACGGAGAAAAGGCTGGCGGACTGGGCCAATAAGCATGAAACAATTTTGGTTGCCGGGCACACCCACAGGGCATTTTTCCCAAAACCGGGAGAGGGTTATTATTTCAATGATGGAAGCTGCGTCCATCCAAGATGCATTACAGCCCTGGAATTGGAATGCGGAGCCATTTCTCTAGTGAAATGGTGCACCAGGGTCCGGGAAGATAACATTCTTTATATTGGAAGAGAGGTGTTGGAGGGCCCAACGCCACTGGAAGAGTATGTTCGAAAAAAGTGAAATAAAATGCAACTTTTTACAGGTGAAATGCATCTAATAATATAGAGAAAAAGATAAGAAAAAATTAAGAAAGTTCGAAGGAAAAAGAAAGGTATTTTCTGCTACACTTAAAATATAAAATAGGACGGCAGAAGGAAGGTCAGGTGTTGTTATGAAAATGGGAAAAGAAAATCTGGTGGTGCAGTTACAACTTCACAATGAGAAGGCGCTGGAATATCTGGTACTAGAGCATGGAGAGCGTCTGATTTCCATTATCCGCAAGCACTTGTTTACCCTGCCTCATTTACAGCAGGAGTGCCTGAAGCGTACCGTTAAGGACATATGGGATTATGTAGAATTTTTTCAGGAAGAGAACGAATTTGAGAACTGGATCGGATCTGTGGCCAGGTACTGCTGTCTGGAATTTCTACAGAACCACAGGGAAGAAGCCACCATTGCCTGGCTCATTGAGAAAGAAATTGCAGAAGAAGAGGAAATGATGATTAGCTGTCTGAGACCGGAAGAACAGGAATTGTTTGTCCGGTTTTATAGGGGAGAGGCTGTTTTTTCTGGAGATTCTGGAACCGTAAGAACGTATCGGAATATATATGAGCTTTTGAACTGTGTCGAAACAGATATTTTTGAATATGAAAAAGAACCCCTGTCTTTACAGGAACGGCAGGAAGTCCTTCAAAGCATTCATTTTGGAAAAAAAGAAAAAAAGCATTGGTTATCACTGCGGCGTTTTTTTAAAGCGGCAAAGATACAGTTATCAGAAGTGAAGTCCCATCCTTATTTTCCACAGAAATTTTTCCTTTATGAGCGTCGGTAATAGCCCGGGCAATGGACAGCCCGATACCATATCCCCCCGTCTCAGAATTCCGGGATTTGTCAGTCCGGTAGAACCGGTCAAACAGGCGGGAGAGATTCTCTGCTGCAATGGGTTCTGCTGTGTTGCGTATTGTAAAATAAATATTTTTTCCCCGTTTTTCCAGGGTGGTTTTAATCATACCCTGGGGCGGGGAATATTTTATTGCATTGTCCAAGAGGATGGAGAGGAGCTGCCGGATGGAAGCTTCATCGCCGCAATAAGACAGCAGGGGCGTAATATGGCTTAATAATACTTTCTGCTGGGCATTTGCAGGCGCCTGGAAGGAGTGCACTGTTTCTTCCACCAGATCTGAGATACAGAAATCAATTTTTTGCAGATAATTATCTGGTTCTTCCATCCGGGACAGGCAGATAAGCTGATTTGTCAGGTTCGCCAGTCTTGCAGTCTGCTTTTGAATTCCCTGGCTCCACTCATTTTCGCCGTATTCCATCTCCAGAATTTCTCTGTTGGCATCAATAATTGTAAGAGGAGTTTTAATTTCATGTCCGGCGTCAGTGATGAACTGACGCTGTTTTCGATAACTTTCAGAAATTGGCCTCATTATAATTTTTGAAAAAATTGCCACTAGAACCAGTACGGAACACAGGCCAAGCAGAGATACCAAAACGCTGGTCAGTAAAAAAGAGCGGAAATTATCAAGGTTTCTGCTGCAGTCTAAAAATGTGATCTGGATTTTGCCAGAGGAAGATTCCTGTAAATAGCGGTAACAGGAGAGAAAGCCGGAGGTCTTTTTTTCTGACCAAATGCAAATGGCATAATCAGACGCAGTCTGGGCGTCAATGGCAGCAATTTTTTTGGTGTTGACAAACTCTATTTCTCCTTCTTTTGTAAGGGTAACAGAGAAATAGCGGGTTTCATAAGGAAGTTCCGGCATCATGGAAAAGGGATTGTGCTTTGGTTCCGGAGGCTTTTTATGCTGTCCTCTAGTATCCCCAGAGGACGGAGGTTGTGGAAAACTGCCCCGGTTTGCAGAAAGATATTGGAGAAGCTGATCGGCATCTCTTACCACTCTCTGATAATTCAAAAAATTAATGGCGCCCATAATAACGGCCAGTACCAGAAATACAGAGAGCATAGAGATCAAGATAAAACGGTTCTGTAATTTTTTGATCATGGCAGTTCCTCCAGAAAATATCCGGCATTCCGTGCAGCCTTGAGCTGAACATCTGCATGGAGGGCCGTGAATTTTTTGCGCAGGTAGGAAATGTAAACCCAGACCACATTGATTTCTACCTCGCTGTCATAACCCCAGATCCGTTCCAAAAAGCGCTGGCTGGAAATAAGCTGTCCAGGGTTGCGCATCAAAAGTTCCAGCATCTGAAATTCTTTGTTGGTGAGCCGGAAACTGCCAGTGGGGGAGGAAAGTGTAAATGAGGCCAGATCCAGGGTAAGGTTTCCCGTATGCAGGCTTGCGCTGACCGCCTGGGTATGTTCCCTTGTCATGGCCCGTATTCTTGCAAGAAGTTCTTTGGCGGCAAAGGGTTTGGTTAGGTAATCATTGGCTCCCGCGTCCAGTCCGGTTACCTTGTCATCAATTTCTGATTTTGCAGTTAATAAGAGAATTGGAATGGGATTTCCCTGGTTCCGAAGTGTTTTCAGTACAGTAAGCCCGTCCAGTTTTGGCATCATAATGTCCAGAATCAGCCCGTCATAATTATTGCTGTTTACGTATGCCAGCGCTTCTTCTCCGTCGTAAACAGCATCTACAGAATAGTTGCTGCGCTGTAAAATAGCAGTCAGCGCCCGGGACAAGTCTTTTTCGTCTTCTGCAAGCAGCAGTCTCATACAATTCCGCCTTTCACTTATGTGTTTTCCGGTTGATAAATTCCGTTTTATATTTTGAATATATGATTTTCTGGCTGTGGTATAGGCCGTAATAGCCGGACAGCATGTAGCTTAAGGCCACAGACAGGAGATAATAAGGCATGCCTGCATAGCCAAACAATTCAAAACAGATCAGCAGGGAGGTGATGGGGCAGTTGGTGACTCCGCAGAATACTGCCCCCATCCCGGCCGCTGTGCATAAGGCGGGGGAAAAACCCACGAAATTTCCAAAGAGACAGCCGAAGGAGCCTCCAATTACAAAGGAGGGAACGATTTCGCCTCCCTTGAATCCTGCGCCAAGGGTTGCCGCTGTGAAAATCATTTTCATCAGAAAGGCATAAGGCACATAGTCGTTTTCAAAACAGCGGGCAATGACAGGCATTCCCGCGCCGTTGTAATCCTGATTTTGAACCAGCAGAGTAAGGAGCACGATAATACTTCCTCCCACAAAGATCCGGTGATAGGGATTTGGGAGATATTTTTTATATAATTTTTCCCCGTTATGGAGCATCACACAGAAAAGGGTGCTGATTCCAGCGCATAAAACGGCCAGGACAGCAAGAACTGTTCCCGTGGATAAGGTAAATTCCGGCAGATCTGACAGCAGAAATTGTTCCGGCATTACCTGAAAATATGCGGCGATGCCTTTGGCTGTCAGGGAGGCAACCACGCAGGGAACCAAGGCGGCGTAGTGCATAATTCCCACGCTTACCACTTCCATAGAGAAAATAGAGGCCGCCATGGGGGTGCCGAATAATGCGGAAAATGCGGCGCTCATACCGCACATAATCATAATATGCTGGTCTTTTTCATCAAATTTCAGCAGCCGTCCCAGGGAATTGCCGATGCTGCCTCCAAGCTGCAGGGCGGCCCCTTCCCGTCCGGCAGAACCGCCGAAGAGGTGGGTCATTACAGTGGAAATAAAAATTAGGGGAGCCATTTTTAAGGGGATATGTTTCCCGGAATGTATGGCGGCAAGCACCAGATTGGTTCCGGTGTCTTTCTCGTCATGCATGACATGGTAGGCTCCCACAATCAGAAGTCCGGCAAAAGGCAGCAGAAAAATCAGGAAGGGATAAAGAGCGCGCGTATGGTTTGCCCATGCCATACAGTAGTGGAATACAGTGCCTGCACCGCCAATCAAGACGCCGGACAACAAAGAAAAAACCAGCCATTTCAGGAATATGTAAAATCGGCTGGCAAAATGCCGGATATAATATTCAAGTTCTTCTTTCATAAATGTACTCCTATTATAAAAATAATGATCTTTCTTCATATTACCATCCATTTTCATAATTCGCAAGAAGGAGTTTGTAAGGTTATTGTAAGAAAATAAGAGTTTCTTGTTAAGAAAGGCGCGTTAAAATAAGATTAACTTTTAAGAAAGAAATTTCGACAAGGAGGAGATAAATATGTGGACTAGAAGAGAGTTAAAAGAAAAGGCAAAAGAGGCGTTTAAGATAAACTACTGGAAATGTGTGCTGGCGGCATTGCTGCTGTCAGTTCTGGGCGTCGGCGTGGGTGCGGGAAGTTCCAGCCGATTGTATTCCAGTATGCAGGGAGGTTCTTCCAAAGACGAGATTAATTATGACTACAATACTGTTTATGAGGATAAGGATGAAGGGGATTATGAGGATTACCTGGAGAATGAAGAATATTTAGAGAATGAAGAATACGACGTCGATCTGGATGAATTTTTCAGCTCACTGGGAATGTGGGCAGGTACCCTGCCAAATGGAGAATTTGATGCTGGGAAAGGCATTGCAGTGATGTTTCTCATTCTTATGACGGTTATGATATTATTCATTGTGCTTGTGGTAGTTTTGGTGATTGTGCTTCCCCTGGCTATATTTATTGTAAATCCTCTTGAAGTTGGAATCTGCCGTTTTTTTCGCAAAAATTTATCAGAAACAGCGAATTTCCGGGAAGTATGTTACGCTTTTGACCACCATTATAAAAATACAGTGAAAATTATGTTTTTCCGCGGATTGTATGTGTTCTTGTGGAGCCTTTTATTACTGATTCCCGGTATCATCAAAGCTTATGAATACCGGATGATTCCTTACATTCTGGAAGAAAATCCTGGTATCGATAAGGAAGAAGCATTTGCAAGGAGCCGGACCATGATGTCAGGAAACCGCTGGAAGGCCTTTGTGCTGGACTTATCTTTTCTGGGATGGTATATTTTAAGTGGGCTGACCTTGGGGATTTTAGGAATTTTCTATGTAAATCCTTATGCTGCCCAGACCAGAGCGGCTCTTTATCAGAAGTTGAAAGAAACAAAACAGGAAGAGCAGTTTGAAAAATTTCAGTATTAACACAAGAAAAGAGGGAATTTTATGGCATATACAATTCTGGTTGCAGATGATGAGGCGGAGATTCGGGAGCTGCTCCGCCTTTATCTGGAAAAGGATGGATACCGGGTGCTGGAGGCAGAAGATGGGCGCATGGCGCTGGCTCTTTTAGAAAAAGAAGAAGTTGACATGACGCTGCTGGATATTATGATGCCGGAACTGGACGGTTACCGGGTTTTGAAAAAACTGCGGGAGAATAGTAATATTCCAGTAATGATATTATCAGCAAAAGATCAGGATACAGATAAAATACTGGGATTGGATCTTGGGGCGGACGATTATCTGGCAAAGCCCTTTAATCCCATGGAAGCTATGGCACGGATTAATTCGAATATCCGCAGATTCTATTCTCTTGGGGCGAAGAGCAGGGAATTAAAGCAGCTTCAGGTAAAGGATCTCAGGCTGGACACAGAAGCGTGCGTGGTATATCAGCGGGAGCAGCCTATTGCTCTGACTTCTGTAGAGTATAAGCTTCTGAGGCTGTTTATGGAGCATCCCGGCAAAGTATTTACCAAACAGCAGGTATACGAAAATGTCTGGGGAGAAGAATATGCTATTGCAGATAATAATATTATGGTATGCATCAGCAGGCTGCGGGCGAAATTATCTGAAGACAGCGGCGCTTATATCAAAACGATCCGCGGACTGGGCTACCGGATGGAGAAAGAATAGAGATGAAGCATAAAGAGTGGAAAGGGTTTTTAGTCAAACGCTTTCTGTTGATTTTAGTTTTTGTGAGCGTCAGTGAATGGCTGATAAACGGATTTTTTGATAAGGTATTATTTCCATGGCTGTCTGATACCCTGCATTTTGAGTTTTTTTTGGCAGATCTCGAAGAAGGAATGAGTATTGGCGTATTGGTGAGAGGAGGACTGTATCTTGCCGTCAGCGGGATCTGCAGCCAGTTTTCGGATGTAATAGGCGCCAGTCTGCGCACAGTCAGCGAACAATGGGCGGGCAGCGTACTCACAGGACGTATTGCGCATCAGATTAAATATTTGAATCCGCACCAGACCAGGATTTATCTCTGGGGGACGGCGGCTTTGACTTTATTGATTCTTTTGCTCATGGTGATACCTTATGTGATTGCAGCGTTTTCCTTCAGCCGGATGGTGGAGAAACAGATTCAAAAAATGGAAGAACAGGAACGGCAGCAAAAAGAAGAATATGACAAAAGGAGGAACCTTCTGCTGTCTGATGTGGCCCATGACTTGAAAACCCCCATGACCACGGTGGCTGGATATGCAAGGGCGCTGCTTCCTCATGAAGAACCAGCAATCTCTCAGGAAAAGAAACAAGAGTATCTGGAGACAATTTACAATAAATCCATGCAGATGAGCGGACTGCTGAATCTGTTGTTTGAGTATGTAAAACTGGACAGCGAAGGGTTCCGGCTTAAGAAGAAAAAGGAAGATTTGTGGGAACTGCTGAGAGACTGCGGAGCAGGGCTTTATATGGATTTCGAAGAAAAGGGACTGGAAATGATCCCACAGATTCCAGAAGAACCATGTGAAATGGAGGTTGACCGCGTACAGTTTCAGCGGGTCATCAATAATCTTTTGAACAATGCATTAAAACATAACCCCAAAGGGACACGCGTATGGATTATGGCAGAGCGGGAGGATGAAGAACTTGTGATTCGGATTTGTGATGATGGCATGTTAATTCCAGAGGGTACTGCAAAATATATTTTTGAACCTTTTGTACTGGGAGATGAATCCAGGGCTGGCAGAGGAGGCAGCGGTCTGGGGTTAAGCATTGCCGATAAGATTATTGCCATGCATGGAGGAAGTCTTACCCTGGATCAGTACCAGGCAAAAGAATACAGCAAAGCCTTTGTGATACGCTTTACATTATGAAAAAAATACGGGAGACACCGCAAATATCATATTTTTTTAAATAACCATGGTTTGCTTTGTATGATGAAGGAAGAGAATCAAAAAAGCAAAAGAGGTTATATGTTATGGGGTATTATATTATTGGCGAGCTGCTGCGGGATGCCAGAGAGAGACAGAAATATTCTCAAGAGGAAGTGTGCTATGGAATATGCACACCTTCTACGCTGTCAAGAATTGAAAATGGACAGCAGGCGCCCGGAAAGAAAATATTGGAAGGCCTGATGCAGAGACTGGGACTGAAAGACTGGATATTTGATGTGGGAATAAACCCAAAAGAGGCAGAAAAATATGAGCTGGAGCAGGAACTTATCCGCTGTTTTGGAAGGAAGGAATATGAGAAAACACAGAAACTGGCGGATGATTTGGAGAAGATGATGAACGAAGGAGTGAGCAAAGAATCGAATCTGCTCATGGAGAAACAGTATTTGTCCTTTGTCAGGATTATGATGCGAAAAGATCAGGGAGAAAAACTGGAATATGTGTTAGAAAAGCTTCTGGAGACAATCTGCATGACAATTCCGGATTTTGACGGGATGCATATCCGGACAAGGCTTCTGACTTATCAGGAAATCAGTATTCTGAACAGTATAGGGTGTGTCCATCACGCCATGGGAAATCTGTGGGAAGCCCTGCGGATTTTATTTGATTTAAAAGAATATATAGAGAAAGGAAACATGAATGGACAAATGATTTCAGAGAAATATCCGATGATTCTTCAAAACCTTTCTGCATGGATGGAACAGGAAGGGTATTACAGTGACGCCCTGGAACTCTGCCAAAAGGGAATTGATTTTTGTATTGAATACGGGAAAATGCATACATTTCCTATGCTGTTATGCAATAAGGCATGTGCTTTGGCAGAGCTTGGGCAAATTGAAATGTCAAAAAAGATTTTTTTACAGAGTATTGTTTTGTTCGAAACAGTTGGACAGCAGGAATCTGCTGAGCAAGTAAAAGAGTATGCCAGGAATTATATGATATAAAGAAGTATTGCACCTCCCCTCTCATGTAACATGATAGCTCAGGGGAATGCTAATTGCCATGCGTTCTTTTGCATATTTTTTCTTGCGCCAAAACGCATGGCTTAGATGTTTATTCCAGATTGACGCTTCGCCGTATCAAAAAAATGGAAGCCGCATAGAAAATCAGAATTAAAATCAATTGTGTGATGATTGCTGCAGGCAGCATGGAACAGAAAAAGCTGCTGAGAAAATATTTGGATGATTCGTCACTGTTGTCTAAGAACAAATGCAGGTTTGGAACGATCATAACGATAGAAGCCAGGACTTGGGTGACGATGTAAATAGCCATATAAAATCCAATGGAGGCTGCCAGCCGGAATTTTTCTATTAACTGTCCAAGGAGAATGCTTAAATAGCCCATCAGTACGGAACTGATACAGCTTGTCACCAGCATAAGTACCAGCACAATGACAAATACTACAGGGGAAAAACCGAAAATTTCAGAAAAAATAAAGTCTGCGGAAGTCCTGTCTGCAGTTTTTGCTATAGAACCGTCCATAAGCAGGCCCTGCATACTGTCTATGTTATCTACGGCAGCGGCATGGAACCCGGCGGCAAACCCCAGGGCTGCGGCTGATAATACGGTGAGCAGACTGTTGATGGAACACCAGAAGCTCCCAACAAACAGTTTTGAATGGAATAACTGGGTTCTGGTTACCGGAAGGGTATGAAAGAGATAGCCTTCGGCAGTAAACAGGTTTTTGTAAAAATGGACATAAATATAGATCAGTGTGATTCCAGTAAAAGTTATGACCGAAAGGGTGTAAAAAAGGAAAAGAAGCAGAGCCAGGGGCAGAGCCTGCTCCGAGTCAAATATGTCAGTACTTAATATGACGCATCCAATGATGGTCAGAAGTACGATTCCCAGATTGAGGGGAAGCAGAATTCTGCTGACGGATTTCCATTCATATTTTAATAATTTTTTTAGCATTTGAATACCTCCCGGAATATAGTGTCAATGGATTTATGCTCTTTTTGGCGGAGATCATCAACCCCTGCGTGGGTGTGCAGTATGCCGTTTTGAATAAAAATCACTTCATCCAGTATATTTTCAATATCAGAGATAAGGTGGGTGGAAATCAGGATGGATGCAGTTTCATCGTAATTGGACAGGATGGTATCCAATATGTAATCTCTGGCGGCAGGATCTACCCTGGCAATTGGTTCGTCCAGAATATACAATTTTGCCCGGCGGCTCATGACCAGAATGAGCTGAACTTTTTCCTGAGTTCCTTTGGAGAGAGTTTTTAATTTGCAGTTGGGATTAATCTGAAGTTTTGCAAGCATGTCATAGGCACGCATGGAATCAAAATCTTCATAGAAATCCTCAAAAAAATCCATAATATCCCGTACACGCATGGAAGGATTCAGGTATGTGTGGTCAGGGAGATAGGATATCTGGCTTTTGCTCTCAGGCCCCACTGGCTTATCGTTGATACAGACTGTTCCGGAAGTTGGGGCTAGCACTCCTGTAATCATTTTAATCAATGTGGTTTTACCGCTTCCATTTGGGCCCAGAAGTCCAATGATATGACCGCTTTCAATCTGGAGATTAATACCGGAAAGGGCAGTGTGGTTTCCATATTTTTTCGTTAGCTCCTTACATTTTAACAGTGTCATGACCGTCTCCTTTGCTGATTTCAGAGATTAGTGATATAGCTTCTTCTTTTTCTATGCCAAGTTTTTCCATATTATCCAGAAATTGTGTGATAATTTCTCTGGCAAGTTCTGATTTTAAATTATCAATCATAACAGTATCCTCCGTAATAAATCGTCCGCTGGTTCTTTGTGAATAGACAAGCCCAGTCCTCTCCAGTTCAGAAAGAGCCTTCTGCATGGTGTTGGGATTTACAGATGCTTCTTGTGCGAGATCCCGAACAGAAGGCAGTTTATCGCCTGGATGATAAAGTCCGGAGATAATATCCATCTGAATTTTTTCGATAATCTGGATAAAGATAGGCCGGTCGGAATTTAAATTCCATGGCATCTAATCACCTCGCTTTCTATATGTATTATTGTACTATATTAATAATACAATATGCCCTTTTGTCGAAAAAGTCAAGTACTTTCTGGGAATATCAGTATTTTTGTACATATTGACATTGGATTCCAGGGAGAGTAAAATAAATGAGAACTGTTATGAACTGCAGAACCAGAAAGGAATAGACATGATGAAAAAATATCTGTCTGCGTGCTGGAACCTGATGTTTTTGCTGCTGCTTTTGCATATGGATGTAACGGAGTGGAACAGGATTGGCCGAAAGGATATTCAGGAAGAGGATATTGAAGTACAGGTGGAAGAAAAGAATAAGACTTATCTTGGTTCGGATGGCTATTTGAAGGAACTGCTGTCACTGCAGAACGAAGAGGCCCTGGTTAATACCTTCGGCGTGCAGGAACAAGAGAGTTATCCTGAGCTTGAAGAGAGCGGGATTTATTCATTTTTACAGGGACCCAGATCCTATCAGACAGGGATTTCCTGGTCTGGGGAATGGTGTGGTTTTAGCGTGGAAGGAAATACCTTTGGAAGTTTTGGCTGCGGGCTGTGCTGCATGGCGAATGTATATGATACTCTGTCTCCTTATGAAGTTTCTCCCTGGGACATGTTTGAATATGCCAAACGTGTTTCTAATTACGGACCCAGCGGGGAATCGGGAGCCATTAGCTGGAAAAACATGAAGTCAGTGCTGCAGTCCTGCGGGATAACCTGCTACTTGTTTCATAAACCGGGAACTTATGCTGAATTCCAGAATCAGGTGGAACAGATGCAGTCAGCGATCGTTCTGGTCAGCAGCAGAGAGGACAATACCTTCTGGCTAAGTACGCTGGGACATTATGTAAATATCTGGATGTACCGCAGGGAAGATGATACGGTGTTCTTAGCGGAACCTGGAAGCCCGGAAAATAACCGCAGGAGAATTCCGCTGCGGTATGTTTATAATGCATTGAAAACGGCAAGCTCTTTTCAGTATCTGGCAGTGACAGGATATGAGGAGGAACGGAACCGGTGGAAAGCGGACGGCATTGATGAAATCTGGCATTCTCCTTAATAGCAAATCCTTAAAACAAATAAAGGAAACTATTGACAAACCGAGTTAATGTGCTAAACTAATTAGTGATCGCGGGGAGATACCCGGTGTACCAATGATGTAGGTAAATAGAAAAGGCAGGTTTTGCACATGGAGAGACAGGCACTATCGATTTTGGTTGAAAATACCCCCAATGTGCTCAGTCATGTTTCCGGTCTGTTTAGCCGGAGAGGATATAATATTGACAGCATATCAGCAGGAGTGACAGCAGATCCCAGATTTACCAGAATTACCATTGTTTCAAGCGGGGATGAACTGATTCTGGAACAGATTGAAAAGCAGCTTGCAAAGCTGGAAGACGTAGTTGATATTAAGAAGCTGGAGTATGGAAGTTCTGTATGCAGAGAGCTGATCCTCATTAAAATCAGAGTAAAAAATACGGAACGGCAGGCAGTCATATCTCTGGCAGAGATATTTAAGACCAAGATTGTGGATGTGACCAATGATTCTATGATGATTGAGCTGATTGGAAGCCAGAATAAACTGGACGCATTTTTGGAATTATTGGAGGGATATGAAATACTGGAGCTTGCCAGAACCGGAATAACAGGTTTGACCAGGGGATCGTCAGATGTTAAAATGTTTGATTGATATTCGTCCCTAAACAGGCGGAAAGCGGCTAAATAATGGATGTTTGATGGAAGAGTGTTTGACATTTTTCCATTGTTCTGATGGTTTCTAATGGGATTGTCAGAGAAATCATAAATATTTTAGGAGGATAAGAAAATGGCAAAAATATTTTATCAGGAAGATTGTAATCTTTCATTATTAGAAGGAAAAACGATTGCAATTATTGGCTATGGAAGTCAGGGACATGCTCATGCGTTAAATTTAAAGGATTCTGGATGTCATGTGATTATCGGTTTGTATCAGGGAAGTAAATCCTGGGCGAAAGCGCAGGCGCAGGGATTTGAAGTGTTTACGGCTGACGAGGCCGCAAAGAAAGCGGATATTATCATGATTCTCATCAATGATGAATTACAGGCAGATATGTACAAGAGGGATATTGAGCCAAATTTGGAGGCTGGAAATATGCTGATGTTTGCACATGGCTTTAATATTCATTTTGGAGCGATTGTACCTCCGAAGGATGTGGATGTAACCATGATTGCGCCAAAGGGACCAGGCCATACGGTAAGAAGTGAATATCAGGCTGGAAAAGGCGTTCCCTGTCTGGTTGCCGTAGAGCAGAATGCTACTGGCAAGGCACAGGAACTTGCACTTGCATATGCGCTGGGAATCGGCGGAGCACGTGCAGGCGTTTTAGAGACAACCTTCCGTACAGAGACAGAGACAGACTTATTTGGCGAGCAGGCGGTACTTTGCGGCGGCGTATGCGCGCTGATGCAGGCAGGATTTGAGACATTGGTGGAGGCAGGATATGATGCAAGAAATGCATATTTTGAGTGTATCCATGAAATGAAGCTCATTGTAGATTTGATTTATCAGTCTGGATTTGAAGGAATGAGATATTCTATTTCCAATACGGCAGAGTATGGCGATTACATTACAGGTCCGAAGATTATTACTGAGGATACGAAGAAGGCAATGAAGAAGATCTTATCTGATATTCAGGATGGCACATTTGCAAAAGATTTCTTATTAGATATGTCTCCGGCAGGCCGCCAGGTACATTTTAAAGCAATGAGAAAACTTGCAGCAGAGCATCCGGCAGAAGAAGTAGGAAAAGAAGTGCGTAAGCTTTATAGCTGGAATAATGAAGAAGATAAGCTGATTAACAATTAAATTTATGAAAGCGCTGCCCTCAGACAGGATAAGCTGTCTGGGGGTTTTAAAGTGTAACAGTTCAGACCGCACCTTTATAATAAGCCACAGACCGCCTGCAAAGCAGGCTATCCGCTGCTACGCAGCTTTTGTCTGAGGCTTAAAAGGCGCTCCGCTCATAACTGACTGGATGTGCTCACTCATGCAAGCATGATTCGTCCATCCAGTCAGTTATGGCTGAACTGTTACTTAAAGTTTATATTTTTCATAAAATTCGATAAATTGTTCCAGAGACTTGGAAATTTTGCTGGTTTTATTGTGGGCAAAGCCAATTTCACGTTTTTGAATGGGATGTTCAAGAGGAATCTCAATCAAGGCGCCGGATTTTAATTCTGCCTGGACAAAATCCTGGATAACACAGCCGGCGCCCAGGCTTATTTTGGTCATCTCGATGAGCAGATCCATATTGGAAACTTCTATGGCGTCCTGCAGAAAAATATGGTGCTCCTGAAAGTAATTGTTAATATACTGCCGGGTCATATTTTCCCGATCCAGCAGTAAAAGGGTTGAACTCTGCAGAATATGTCTGCGGTTTATCCCGCGGACGCTGAGATTGTGGAGATAATCACGGGTGGCAGCAAAAATGTCTTTAATTTCTTTCAACGAATAAAAGTTAATGCTTTTGCAGTTTTCTGGTTTTCCGATTAATCCAATGTCCAGCTTTCCGTCTTCCAGCAGCCTTAATGTATGATTTGTGGAATGGCAGGCAATGGAAATGCTGATATGAGGGTATTGTTTGATGAAATCCTTTAAATAAGGAAGCAGGATGTATTTGCACAAGGTGGAACTGGCTCCAATGGCCAGGCTTCCCATACCAAGGGCTGCTGAGCGGCGGAGTTTGTCCTCCCCGATGGTAAGTGTTTCAAAGGCAGATTTTACATGCGTATACAGTAACTCCCCTTCTTGTGTAAGCGTGACTCCCCGGGAGCTTCGGTCAAAAAGTTTTACCCCCAGGTTTTCTTCCAGTTTTTGGATAGATTTACTGATAGCCGGCTGGCTGATATAAAGTTCCTTTGCTGTTTTAGAAATATTTCCAGTATTAGCAACGGCGTAAAAAATGCGGTAAGAGGATAGGTTCTGGTTCATAAGCTTTCTCCATAACTGTAAATTATGATAATTATATTTAATATGTATTTCTATTATACTATTTGATGTGCTAAAATAGCAAGCAGAAAAAGTATTGAAGTTTTATGCTTTTTAGATTATGATGATCAAGGATCAAAAGAACAGGAGGATTATATATGGGAATGACAATGACACAGAAGATTCTGGCAGCGGCGGCTGGACTTCCTGAAGTAAAAGCAGGACAGTTGATTGAAGCAGAACTGGATCTGGTTTTGGGAAATGATATTACCTCACCAGTAGCCATCCATGAGATGGATAAATTTACTACAGAGGGAATTTTCCATAAAGATAAAATTGCGTTAGTTATGGATCATTTTGTGCCGAATAAGGATATTAAGTCGGCACAGCATTGTAAATGTGTCCGGGAATTTGCTTGTAAGCACGATATCACAAATTACTTTGATGTGGGAGAGATGGGAATTGAACATGCGCTGCTTCCAGAGAAAGGATTGACGGTTGCAGGAGATGTAATCATCGGCGCAGATTCGCATACTTGTACTTATGGGGCCCTGGGAGCGTTCTCTACGGGTGTTGGAAGCACCGATATGGCGGCAGGCATGGCCACTGGAAAGGCATGGTTTAAAGTGCCCTCTGCCATTAAGTTTGATATTGTAGGGAAACCTTCGAAATGGGTGAGCGGAAAAGATGTGATTCTACATATCATTGGAATGATTGGCGTAGACGGAGCATTGTATAAATCTATGGAGTTTACAGGGGAAGGCATCTCTAATCTCTCTATGGACGACAGATTTACCATCGCCAATATGGCAATTGAGGCAGGCGGAAAAAATGGTATTTTCCCGGTAGATGATACTGCAATTGCATATATGAAAGAACATTCCACAAGAGAATACAAGATTTATGAAGCGGACGAAGATGCAGAGTATGAGGAAACATATACCATTGACTTAAGTACTTTAAAGCCAACGGTTGCATTTCCGCATCTGCCAGAAAATACAAGAACGGTTGACGAGGCAGGCGATGTTAAGATTGACCAGGTGGTGATTGGTTCCTGTACCAACGGCCGGCTGGATGATCTCCGCACGGCGGCCCAGGTACTCAAAGGCAAAAAAGTAGCTAAGGGAGTCCGCTGCATTGTAATTCCTGCAACCCAGAGAATCTATCTGGAGGCTATGGAAGAAGGGCTGAACCGGATTTTTATCGAAGCAGGAGCGATTGTAAGCACGCCTACCTGCGGCCCATGTCTGGGCGGCTATATGGGGATTTTGGCAGAAGGAGAGAGATGCGTTTCCACAACGAACCGTAATTTTGTAGGACGTATGGGACATGTAGAATCAGAGATCTATCTTGCAAGCCCGGCAGTAGCCGCGGCAAGCGCCATTACTGGTAAGATTTCTGCACCAGAAGAATAGGAGGAAGAAAATGAAAGCCAGCGGAACAGTTTTTAAATATGGAGATAACGTGGATACAGATGTAATTATTCCAGCAAGATACCTGAATTCATCAGATCCAAAAGAATTGGCCACACATTGCATGGAAGATATTGATAAAGAATTTGTGAATCGGGTGAAGACAGGGGATTTGATCGTTGCAGATAAGAATTTTGGCTGCGGTTCTTCCAGAGAGCACGCGCCCATTGCAATCAAAGCGGCAGGAGTAAGCTGTGTTATTGCAGAAACCTTTGCGAGAATATTTTACCGCAATGCCATCAATATCGGACTTCCCATTATTGAATGTCCTGAGGCTGCAAAAGGGATTGAAGCGGGAGATCAGGTGGAAGTGGATTTCGACAGCGGAATCATTACAAATATGACAAAGGGAACAACCTTCCAGGGGCAGGCATTTCCTGAATTTATGCAGAAAATTATCAAATCCGAAGGATTGATAAATTATATTAATCAGAAATAGTGCAAAAAGGAGCGGTAAAAGTAATTAACTTTTTGCCGCTCCTGAATTGTCTGATATAGTCTGCAGATAATGCAGATATTTTTTTGAGAGTTTGATTTGGCTGTATAGTTCGGCATATTCCCTGGGAGAATACCCCTCCAGATAATTGGTCTGGAAATTCTTTTGGACACCGTGTGTTTTTGCAAGATCAACAGCTTTATTATAAGCAATGGCTGCTTTTTCTTCTTTTTGGTAGGTTCCTACCGTATAATTTCCATTGATATGAATCTGAACTTTGTAACTGTCAGAACCAGGAGAACTGATTTTTGTCACTCCATAATAGCGGTTAATGACAATAATGTTGGAATAGCGGAGATCCAGAGGGTCTTCGTTGGCAAAGTAGTAGTCCCGTCCGGCCACTGCATGGCTTTTAATGCCATATCTGGACAGGATGCTGACCTGCATTCCGTAATCACTGACAAAAAGATGTCCCTGGCGGCGCATAATTTTATGGCTGGAGTAATAAAAAAGATCATCGATATCGAATTTTAATTCTTCTGTCTGGGAAAGATAATAGACAAAATAATTATTCCGCAAATAAATAGGATTTTTAAAATAAATATGGTTATCCCGAAAATTCAGCAAAGAAATCACCTTGTCAAAATTTAGAATAGTGGGGAGTGAAAAAACGTCGTCAAAGGCTGTGGAGGAATCAAAGAGCAGACATGCCGCTTCCTGGTATGCTTCGTGGGCCGTTTGTTCCGAGGCAAAACTGCCCAGGGATATGTGTTTGTTTTGGAAAGTTATGCTGGAACGGTAGTAAGAAGTTCCGTCTTTTTTGCGGGCAAGATAGACACCTGGCAGCATAAGATCCTCCTTTCGTGTTCATCCCATGTATTTTTTCGGGGAAAATCTACAAAATAAGTATATCACAAAAATTGGGAAACGCAAGTTTTGCAGTTTGTAAGAATATAATGGTAAATAATGGGAAAGATTACATCAGTCAGACGCGAAATCTTAAAGGGAAAAGAGGAATGACTATGTTGACAATTCAAAACCTGTTTCGAAACGCATTTTTTTCTATAAAAAGCATATCAAAGAAATTATACAGAAGTTGTGCGGTCCTTGTGTTTGGATTCACTGTTTTTGCAATGATTATGCTGAAAGACCAGAATTTTCTTAGCGCTGGAAAGAATCAGGTTTCAGCAAAAAGTAAAATGGTACAGGATGCAGAAGAATCAAAGGAGGAGAGTTTTGAAGAGAGTTCTCCGCTGGAAGGAAGTTTTACAATCGCATGCCAGGATATACTGGAGGAAGACCAGGGGCAGGTCAGAGATCAAATAAAGGTGGGGATTTCAAAGCGGGAAGTGACAGCGGTGTGCGCCAGTATTGAGGCGTCGCGCAATGAAATGCAGAAAGAGCCGCTGAACCCATATGGAGATATTATTGTTACAGAAGAGGATTATAACGCTTTGTGCCGGATTGTACAGGCAGAGGCAGGCGGAGAGGATATCCAGGGCAAAATACTGGTGGCAGAAGTGATTCTGAACCGTGTGCTTTGCAATAAATTTGCATCTACCGTGTACGATGTTATTTTTGAGAGAAGCGGGGGCAGCCCTCAATTTTCTCCTACTGTTGATGGGAGATATTTTTCAGTTACAATTATGCCGGAGACAGTAGCGGCGGTGGAGCAGGCGCTGCATGAGAAAGATTTCTCCCAGGGAGCGCTGTTTTTTTCTGCAAGGAGAAAGGCGAATCCTTATGATATGGCATGGTTTGACCGGAATCTGAAATGGCTGTTTCAGCATGGAGGGCATGAATTTTATACGCTTCCCTGAAAATTTTATATAGACGCTTGTTGACAGAAAAAAAGAAAACTTTTATAATGAGGGGTGTCTTAGGACACCCTGTTTATTTGAAATAATGATAGAAGCAAAGGATGGATTTGATGATGTTATATGTAAGTACAAGAAATGCAGATGAAAAAGTAACAGCTTCCCAGGCAGTATTGAAAGGCCTGGCAGAAGAGGGAGGCTTGTTTGTTCCAGAACAGATCCCAGCATTGGATGTTCCGATGGACAAGCTGAAAGATATGACTTATCAGGAGATGGCATATGAGGTGATGAAGCTGTTCCTTACGGACTATACGGAGGAGGAACTTAAAGCGTGTATCAGGAATGCTTACGATGAGAAGTTCGATACCAGTGAAATTGCTCCGCTGGTGAAGGTAAAGGATGCTTATCATCTGGAACTGTTTCATGGCGCTACCATTGCGTTTAAGGATATGGCCCTCTCTATTCTTCCACACCTTCTGATTACGGCAGCCAGGAAGAATGAAGTGAAAAATGACATTGTGATCCTGACAGCAACATCTGGAGATACTGGAAAAGCGGCATTGGCAGGGTTTGCAGAGGTGAAAGGAACGAAAATTATCGTGTTTTATCCCAAGGACGGGGTCAGCCCAATCCAGCAGAAACAGATGGTTACCCAGAAGGGGGATAATACATTTGTGGTAGGGATTAATGGAAATTTTGATCAGGCGCAGACCGGGGTAAAGCAGATGTTTTCAGATCCAGCGCTGGCAAGTTTGATGAAGGCAAATGGATACCAGTTTTCTTCCGCTAATTCTATTAATATCGGCCGTTTGGTTCCGCAGATCGTATATTACGTGTATGCTTATGCACAAATGGTGAAATCCGGTGATATTCAAGGCGGTGAAAAAATTAATGTGGTAGTGCCTACCGGCAATTTCGGAAATATTCTTGCTGCGTTTTATGCAAAGAATATGGGACTTCCCATAGGAAAACTTATTTGTGCCTCAAATGAAAATAAGGTGCTGTATGATTTCTTTACCACTGGTACATATAACAAGAACAGAGAATTTATCCTGACATCTTCTCCATCTATGGATATTTTGATTTCCAGCAATCTGGAGCGGTTAATTTACCGTATTGCAGGGAACAGCGCACAGAAAAATCAGGAATTAATGAAATCTCTCCAGGAGACAGGCGCTTATACAATTACGGAAGAAATGAAAGAACAGCTTGCATCATTCTATGGCAATTATGCCAGTGAAGAAGAGACGGCGGCAGTAATCCGTGAAGTTTACCAGAACGACGGATATATTATGGATACCCACACGGCAGTTGCGGCAGCGGTTTATAAGAAATACCGGAACGAGACAAAAGATGGGGCGAAAACAGTGATTGCCTCTACGGCAAGTCCTTATAAATTTACCAGAAGTGTAATGAAAGCCATTGATGACAAATATGACAAAAAGCCAGACTTCGAATTAGTAGATGAGCTGGAAGCATTGTCCAAGGTGAAGGTACCAAAGGCAGTCGAAGAGATCCGTACGGCTCCAGTCATACACAAAACAGTGTGTGAAGTGGACGAGATGCAGTCCGTGGTAAAAGAATTTTTGAAAATAAAGTAAGAAAATCCCCGTGGCAGTAAGCCGCGGGGTCTCTGATCCAAGGAAGATATGTCTCCGTTCCTTGGACACTCTAATCTTTATAGAAATGGTTATCGCACCATAAGGTTTCCACTATCTTATTCCTCAATTTTCTCAACGGAAAATATAAAATTCACAGTTCCAAAAGAGAAAATGATTGGCAGAAGATAGGAAGGGCAACCGGTAGACAAAAGATCTCCCTCCTGTTCCATAGGAGGCTGTAAATGCAGTTCCATAGAATGATCATTGGACATATTTACAGAGTATAAACCATTGTGCAGGTTCAAAAAATCCTCCATGGAAGCTGTGACATATTCGTCAAATTCGTTCAGTTCTTCCTTTATGTAACGGCTGGCAAAGGTTATGGCTGTTTCACGCTCCATATCCAAAGCAGAAATAAATGAGAAAGAACCTTCCACTTCCTGATAAATACAGAAGTTGGTGGGAACTTCTGGAAGAGCCATAATATTCAGCGTGGAAAAATCTTCACCTATAAAACGCACCAGGTCATTAAAAAGGAGCGTGAGATAGGAAAGAATATATTCTGCATGAGGAAGATCCTCCGGGAGATAAAAATCTGCCAGGAGTTTATCTACCATATGCTTCTGTTCTTCGATTAATTCGAGATCATAAATTTCATAGACAGACTGATATTCTGTAATTAAATTCTCCAGATCCGTATGGTTAATAATGTTCTGGTCAATTAAAATCTGCCCAAGCAACATATAGTTGGGAAGCTGAAGCGCCAGAAGTTCAGTTACCTGATCTTCTGTCAGATAGCCAAGTTCCACAGCCAGTTCCCCAAAAAGTTTGTCATAATGAGTCTGGGTAATGAAAACGTCTTCCACCTCGCTTGCGGACATATATCCTGCATGAATGGCAAGTGTACCGAGCTTTTTATGGGCAGTAGACTGAATCTTTAGTATGTCAATTAGCTGCTCAGGAGTAATGACACCCTTATTGAGCAAAAAATTGCCGAAAAACTGCGTATGCATAACGATTATCTCCCTTCAAAACGCGCACGTATTATATCATTAATGGCGGAAATGGAAAAAGGCTTCTGAATGAAATCCCGTGCTCCTTCCATAATAGCGTTTTTTAACTGCGTCTGTGTACCGACGGAGGAAACCACAATCACATGGGCGGTAGGGTCGAATTCCCGAATCTCGTGAATAGCTTCAACACCATCTTTAATGGGCATAACAATATCAACAAAAACCAGTTCCGGCTTATGCTCTTTATATGTGTCAATTGCTTCCTGTCCGTTGGAAGCCTCAAGAAAATTATCATAACCGCATTTTTTAATGGCATCCTTTAACTGTTTGCGTGCTAAAATAGAATCATCGCAAATTAGTATTTTTACATTTTCCATTCGAATCGCTCCTTGCTGAATACTAAATTTATTAAACTATATCTAATTTTACACTAATTGGACAAAAGTTTCAATTGTTTCTTTGCTTTTTTTTATGTTTCATCTGTAAGCTTTTTCATTGCAAACTACTGGAACAGCAAGTATAATAAACATATTATAGAAAAAAATACTCTAGAAAGGGAAGGAATTATGATAATTTTATTTGATGTTGTTATTTTTGCTTATGGGGCTTATGCAATTTATGCTGCCATTAGGCTGAAAAAGAAACAGGAACTTACAAGCTTTTTTACAGGGGGAGATAATTCCCCTGTCCGCGACAAGCGTGGGTATATAGAAGCAGTTTATGGAAAAACCATTCTTATGGGTGCAGTGGCGGCAGTCTATGGCGGCGTTGGCTTTGTCAACGATTATTTCACGCCTGTTCCTGTCATTATGAAAGCGCTGATGCTGTTGTTTTTGACGGCTATTGTCTGGTTTGCAATCTCCATAAGGAGAGCAAAGCGGCAATATTGGTAGTTTATAAAAAGTTTATGAATTTCACAGGATTTCTATAGATTTTTCTTTGAGAATCGTTTAGAATAAGACTGACCGCAGCAGCGGGAGAGGGAAGTACAGTTATATGATGTATTTTTGCGCTTCCCAAGAATCTTTCAGCCAGAAAACCTGAAACCAGGACTTTTTTGACAGAGAATGGCAAAAAAATATTGACAAAAAAATAACAAAAGGATATTCTATGTAGTAGTAAGTAAAACTTAAGGAGGACAAGGAAACATGGCAACAAAGGCTTATTATCCAAGAACAGAAATCGGACCAGATAAAGTTGGTTTTGCAAAGACGCGTTCCATCATCGAAGCTGCTTTCTATGGAAACAATGTAGTAAAAGTAAACACATTGAGAGAGGCATATGAACTTGCAAAAAATTCTCCGGGAACAGTTGTAACAGATATGCCTGTTTATAGAGGAGAAGAATTCGGTTTAGACGCTGATACAAAGGTACTGTTATTCAATGATGGTTCTATTACCGGGCGTTATGCTCCAGCCAGAAGAATTACAGGCAAACCAGGTGTAAATACCACAGAGTTAGACAAGATTCTGATGGACGCTGTATATGATTCCAGATGGAAGACAATGTACCATGCAGAAGTATTTATCGGACTTGATCCTGAGTTCATGGTAAAAGCACATCTGTTAATTCCAGAAGGAGAAGAGAACATTCTGTATTCCTGGATGCTGAACTTCCAGTATATGTCTGATCAATATGTGAAGATGTACAAGGAATCAAAGCTGTATGATAATGAACCAGATATTTACATTTTCTCTGATCCTCAGTGGACTGGAACAGACAAGACAGACATCTCTGATCCGAACTGCCTGTGCTATTTTAATACAGACACCAACTGTGCAGGTATTTTGGGTATGAGATATTTCGGCGAGCATAAGAAAGGAACCCTTACGCTTGCGTGGGCGCTTGCAAACAGAAACGGTTATGCTTCTTGTCATGGCGGACAAAAAGAGTATACTCTGGATGACGGTTCTAAGTATGTTGCAGCCGTATTTGGATTATCCGGATCTGGTAAATCCACTCTTACGCATGCAAAACATAACAATAAATATTCTGCGATTAAAGTACTGCATGACGACGCATTTGTAATCAATGCGGAGACATGTGCGTCTGTGGCATTGGAACCCACATATTTTGACAAGACAGCAGATTATCCTACTGCATGTGAGGACAATAAGTATCTTCTTACCGCTCAGAACTGTTCTGCAACTTTGGACGAAGATGGTAAGGTTGTGCTGGTAACAGAAGATGTGCGTAATGGCAATGGCCGTGCGATTAAGTCTAAATTATGGTCACCGAACCGTGTGGACAAGATTAATGCTCCTGTGAATGCAATCTTCTGGATTATGAAAGATCCTACCATTCCGCCTGTAGTAAAATTAAAAGGTGCATCCCTTGCTTCTGTTATGGGAGCTACTCTTGCAACCAAGCGTTCCACTGCTGAAAGACTTGCGGCAGGTGTAGACCCGAATGCGCTTGTGGTAGAGCCTTATGCAAACCCATTCAGAACCTATCCGCTGGTAAATGACTACGAGAAGTTTAAAACACTGGTGGAATCTAAGAATGTAGACTGTTATATCATCAATACCGGGGATTTCATGGGCAAAAAAGTTCAGCCCAAAGATACTCTGGGCGTATTGGAGGCCATTGTTGAGAAGAAAGCTGACTTCAAACAGTGGGGACCTTTCACAGATATTGAAATCTTTGAATGGGAAGGATTTGTTCCAGACTTGTCTGACAAGAGCTATGTTGACCAGTTAAAGGCACGTATGCAGGACAGATTAAATTATGTAACAAATCTGGACGAAGCAGAAGGCGGCTTTAACAAGCTTCCAGAAGATGCTGCGGCAGCGATTAAGACAGTTGTTGATCAGGCAAATTCATTGTAAAATTAAGAAAAGTTTTATTTTGCTCCCACAGAATATTTGTATTCTGTGGGAGTGTGTATATTTGAGAATTAGGTAAATTTTAGTAATTTTTGTTTTAAGAATTACAGTTAACTGCCTTTTTGTGCAGAAAGGCGCACAGAATGGAGGAGAATATGAAAAAGAGAAAAGTAGCGGTTTTATTTTTATGTTGTTTTCTTTTGATGTCAGCTATCTTGATGAATAAAGGAGAAGCACAGGCAGCAGGGAGTTATACGATTCAGGTAAATAAGGGAACAAATGTGGTGACAGTGTTCCGGGGCGGTGCGCCATATAAAGCGTTTGTATGTTCTGTAGGATCAGCTACGCCAGTGGGGACATTTTATACTCCGGCGAAGTATCGCTGGTGGGTACTGGACGGTCCTTCTTACGGGCAGTATTGTACCAGGATAACAGGAGGATTTTTATTTCACTCTGTATGGTATTATACAAATGGGGATTATGCCTCCCAGTCTTATGTGCAGTATAATAAGCTTGGAACTACAGCAAGCCACGGCTGTGTGCGATTGACAGTGGCAGACGCTAAATGGATTTATGATAACTGCGGATTGGGTACAAAGGTGACAATTCTCTACGGTTCGTCAGCAAATGATCCTTTGGGCAAGCCGGAAGCCATTAAGATACCGGCAAGATATGGAAGCAGAGGATGGGATCCTACTGATCCTATGTCAGGAAATCCTTACAGCAGCCTTCGCCCTTCTATTGATGTGTCAGGGGCGCAGACAAAGGTTACATATGGTTCTGCTTTTAATACATATGCTGGCATCAGCGCCAGAGATTCTCTTGGAAATGATATTACCCATAAACTGACCAGCAGCGGGACCGTGAATACCCGCAGAGGCGGCAATTACCGGGTTACATATATGGTTACGGATGCGCTGGGAAGAAGTGCGTCTGCAGATGTAGTGTATACGGTTGCAGATACACAGCCGGCAGTAATAAAGGGAGTGAAAAAGACCCAGAAGAAAGAATATAATTCTAAACTGAAGCTGCGTTCAAAAATAAAAGCTTATACGGCTGATAAGAAAAATTTGACAAAAAAGATTAAGATAAAAATCGTTTATCCTAAGAGCAAAACGGAAAAGCTATACAAGAAGAGTACCATTAAGCTGAACAAGCTGGGAACTTATAAAATTAATTATTATGTTACCAATCCCAATAATGGCCTGGTAACAAAAGTTACTTCCAAAGTTACTGTAAAAGATACAAAGAAGCCGAAATTAACAGGCGTTACTTCCAAAAAGACAATAGAATATAATGCAGTTAAGAATTTGAAATCTGGCGTAAAAGCAAAATTGGTTTCAGGTAAAAATATGACGTCTAAAGTTATCATTAAAGTGAAGGCGCCAGGAAGTAAGAGTTACAAAAAACTCTCAGAGAAATCATATAAAAAGTATAAATTCAGTAAGCTGGGCACTTATCGCGTACAGTATTCCGTTGCGAATCCGTACAATAAGAAAGCAGTGGCTAAGAAAGAGACTGTGATTACCGTGAAGGATACCAAGAAGCCAAAGCTTACAGGTGTTTCTTCTAAAAAAACACTGGAATTTAATGACATTCTCAATTTGAAATCTGGTGTGACAGCGAAACTGGTTTCAGGTAAAAGTATGACCTCTAAAATTGTCATTAAGGTGAAGACGCCAGGTGCAAAAGAATTCCAGACGTTAGGATCTTCTGCTTATACGAAGTATTGTTTTGATGCGGTTGGAATCTATACCGTGGAATATTCTGTAACGAATCCTGAGAACCAGAATGCAACAGAAGTAAAGACTATGACAGTTACTGTAAAAGACACCAAAGCGCCCGTTGTTACTGGTGTGAAGGAACAGCAGCAGGTTCTTGCAGGAGAGAGCCTTGATTTACGGGAAGGTGTGAAAGCAGAGCTTTTGTCTGGAACAGATTTGACAGATCAGATTAAGATTAAAGTGGAAGCTCCGGATAAAACAGCAGAAGAATGGAAAGAGCAGGAGAAATATGTGTTCACGCAGCAAGGTATTTATACCATAACTTATACAGTGGTAAATCCAGACAGCGGCGCAGAGACACAGGCGGTTCTGACGGTAACGGTGAGCGGCCAGCAGGTTTCCCCACAGGACGGCCAGGAGGCAGCAGAGCCTAAGACTGGTAATTAATGTGACTTAAACATGAAATTAACATTAATTTTTGGTTGCGGTTTGGGGCATAATAGAGTATAATCAATTTATGCTAGAAAGTATTCCTGGGATGTTCGATACCCTGTTATTTTGAACCTACATTTATTTTCATGGGATTCTTATATTGCCGATTGGATGTCAAGCCGTCATTACGCAGCGGAAGGCAGAAGAGAGGCTGCGGTTACCCACCTAGCATGGCTAGGAGTCAAAATTGCAGGAAACGGCATTTTGGGGTACTTTCCAGAAAAAAAGAACAAGATACAAAAGAGCTTTACAAAAGAGAACTTGCGCATAAGTTTCAAAAGATTTTTAAGATACGAAGGATATTATGTACAAAAGATTTTTGAGGTACAAAGGATAAATTTACAAAAGAGGAAAGGCTGCTTTGGAGAAAGGCAGCCTTTCTTAAGTCATTTACAGAAATATTAAAGTGAAAGAACAGGAACTAGTTGCATGAATAGAAAATATTCCGGTAAGAACAGAAAAAATTATTTGGCAGGCATTCTTCTTATGCTGTTGGTAATTCTTGCAGTTTGGTTTATTCTGGCTGTAAATACAAAACAGGTGATAAATGAATACAGCAGTGAATATGTGGCAGTTGCAGAATTGCCATCTCAGTTGAGTTTTACTTATTATGAAGAAGATGAGTGGGAAGAAAAGCTGAAAGAGGTGTTCCATGAGAAGAATTTGAACGGGAAGCTCACATATGGAAAATTAGAACTTATGTTAGAACAGCTTTCTGTCCGTGATTACATAACGTATCAGGATGCTTTTTTTTGGAAAACAGTGTCCCGGTCTGTCTGGAATGGCATTTATGAACAGATTCTGGATCTGCTGGATACAGAGCATTTAGTGAAAAATGTAAATTTTGTTTTTCTTACCGAAGAAGGAGATCCGGAAGGAAATCGGCTGACGCAGAAAGGATATTTCCAAGTGGCAGATGGAGTGGATTATTTCCACTATTATGATATGTATCAGGTGTATATAAAAGATGACAGAATTATTGGAGTCAGCAGTGAATGTCAGGCCAAACTTATGCTGAAAAATGTTTTTATACATAGTACACAGGATGAGAAAGCGGAGATTCTCTATGAGAATCAGAAGATCTCTTTAGACATAGAAGGATTGAACGAAGAGATAAAAGATACCATTTGCGATATGGAATGGAAGGATCGCAAAGTGACGGCCATATATAAAAAAGAAGACAAAATCTCTGGAAAAGTTTTGAGATTTGATGATAAACAGATTGAGATATCTGGCTATGGGACCTTAAAGTATAAAGGGAAACTGCGGATTTACAAGACTTATGGTACAGTGGAAGAGCTGGATGAATCGAAACTGGTTATTGGAAATCTTAAGGCGGATTTTGTAGTGGCAGAAAAGCAGGTATGCGGCATCATTCTGCAGGAGCCGGCAGCTATAGAGAATATCAGGGTTCTGCTGCTGAATGAGGAAAACAGCCCTTACCATGCAGAACCTGTTTTGACAGCGGATACAGAAGCCACCGTGACAGTTGGAAAGAAAGAGAAGAAGATTCAGCCGGGGAAGGCCATAAAATTGAAAAAACTCCTGGGCAAAAAGGCAGACTATGTAAAAGTTTCTCTGGAAGATGGGAATGGAAGGATTTATTTTTCAGATGAAAATGGAAATCGTAAGTCTTTAGGATATCGGGGGGTGTTGGAAGCACGGAAGTACCCGGAAGGGTATGGAGTGGTAAATGAACTTCCTTTAGAACAGTATCTTTACGGGGTTGTTCCCAGTGAAATGCCAGCCTCTTATGAGCGGGATGCTCTTTGCACGCAGGCAGTGTGTGCCAGGAGTTATGCCTGCATTCAGCTTATGCGGGGAGATTATGCGGCCCTTGGCGCCCATGTGGACGACAGTACCAATTATCAGGTATATAACAAACAGGCGGAAGATCCCAATACAAATCTTGCGGTAGATGATACGGTGGGAGAAGTGGTGAAATACCAGGGAGAAATTGCCGAGACTTATTTCTTTTCCACTTCCTGTGGTTTTACAGGAGATATGAGAGTATGGAATACAGAACCGGGAGAAGCTTATGCGTATCTTAAGAGCAGCAGCCTGCTCATGGATCACAAAGAATCGGATATTTCGGATGAGGATAAATTTGCAGAGTTTATTAAGAATCAGAATATCGCAGCCTATGACAGTGAAAGCCCTTATTTTCGATGGAGGGCAGAACTGGCTGTTTCAGAGAAGATAGAGGCGGTCAACGGGGCAGTTTCAGCACGTTTTCATGCAAGCGCACAGAATGTCCAGATTCTCAAAGCAGACGGTACACCGGGGACAGATGCAGATTTGGCAGGATTTGGCGCACTGCAGAATATTTCCATAGAGGAGAGGAAAGAAGGAGGGGCAGTGGGAAAATTGCTGCTGACTTATGAGAATGGGAGCGTAAGGCTTCTTACAGAATATAATGTACGCAGTGTGCTGGGAGCTGCAGTTGCACAGCTTACAGACAAGGAAGGAAAACAGGTAGATATGCAGCTTCTTCCAAGCGCCTGCATAACGGTTGTGCCTGTGGAAAATGGTTTTGTGGTGTATGGAGGGGGATATGGGCATGGAATCGGTATGAGCCAGAATGGTGCGAATGGCATGGCTAAGGCAGGGATGAAATATATGGATATTCTGATGAAATTTTACCATAATATTACCATTGAAAATGTATATAATGAGGAATAACGATTATGTGGAAAACCATAGCTAAGATGAAAGCTTTTATGGAAAAATGCAGAGAGGATAACATCAGTGCCTTTGCAGCGCAGTCAGCATTTTTTATTGTGCTCTCACTGATACCTTTTATCATGTTGTTTATTTCCCTGGTACAGTATACACCGGTGACAAAGAGTATGATTATGGACACCATTAATCGTGTTATGCCAACATATATTTCGCCTTTTCTCATTGGGATTATCAATGAAATGTATCAGAATTCTATTGGACTGGTGTCGGCGGCGGCAGTGGCCGCCGTCTGGTCAGCGGCAAAAGGAATTCAGTATCTGACCAATGGATTGAATCGTGTATATGATATCGAAGAGACGAGAAACTGGATTTTTCTGCGGTTTCGTGCAATTTTATATACGCTGATGCTGATCATTGCCATTGTATTTTCCCTGGTGTTGATGGTATTCGGGAACAGTCTGCAGAATTTAATTGTCCAATATCTTCCTATTGCAGCACAGATTACCCAGGGGATTTTGCGTATGCGTTCTTTGATTCTGATGGCAGTGCTGATGCTGTTTTTCTGTATGTTGTTTAAGATGCTGCCCAATAGGAAAGCTGCGTTTAGAAGCCAGATTCCAGGCAGCATTATGGGGGCGGTAGGCTGGTCGCTTCTGTCCTTTGGAATTTCTGTTTATGTAGATTATTTTCATGGCTTCTCTATGTATGGCAGTCTGACTACTATTATTTTGGTGATGCTGTGGCTGTATTTTGGAATCTATATTTTACTGGTATGTGCAGAAATTAATGATATGTATGAAGAGAGTCATGAATAAATGTAAAAAGTACTTGCAGTTTTGCAGTTCAAGTGTTAGAATAGTACCCGATAATGAAAAGGCAAGGAAGGTGTTTATTAGAGACCTGCACTGCTTCCAGAGAGAGAGGATCATCGGCTGTAAGTCCTCTTAAGAAAAGGCAGAGATCGAATTTCCCACTGGAGCCGCATGTCTGAACAGTGAATGCTATTTCGGGATTCAAAGTAGGATATGACGTGATTGCACGTTACGCAAATGTGAGTGCCTGGGAATAAATTATTCCAGGAATCAGGGTGGTACCGCGGAGTTTTCGTCCCTATGCAGAAGCATAGGGATTTTTTTTACAATTGAAAGATATGGAGGGAACTATGAAAGAAAAACTGGAACAGATCAAAGCAGAAGCAATCCGTGAAATCCAGAATTCTGACGGACTTGCGAAATTAAATGATGTAAGAGTTGCATTTCTTGGCAAAAAGGGTGAATTGACTGCAGTACTTAAAAGTATGAAGGATGTACTCCCGGAAGAGCGTCCTGTGGTAGGACAATTGGTGAATGAGACAAGACAGAGTATTGAGCGTCTCATAGAGCAGACAAAAACGAAACTGGAGGCAGCCGAACGGGATTTGAAGTTAAAGCAGGAAGTAATTGATGTGACTCTTCCGGCCAAGAAGAACCGGGTGGGGCACCGCCATCCCAATACCATTGCTTTAGAAGAAGTTGAGCGTATTTTTGTGGGAATGGGCTATGAGGTGGTGGAAGGACCCGAAGTAGAGTATGACTATTATAACTTTGAAGCTCTGAATATTCCGGCCAATCATCCGGCAAAGGATGAACAGGATACGTTCTATATCAATGACAAAATTGTGCTGCGTACCCAGACGTCGCCAGTACAGGTGCGTGAGATGGAAAAAGGGAAGCTGCCGATCCGTATGATTGCCCCTGGAAGAGTGTTTCGTTCCGATGAAGTGGACGCTACCCATTCACCATCGTTCCATCAGATCGAAGGACTGGTGGTAGATAAAGACATTACCTTTGCTGATTTGAAGGGAACGCTTGCAGAATTTGCAAAAGAACTGTTTGGAGAAGATACGAAAGTAAAATTCCGTCCCCATCATTTCCCATTTACGGAGCCAAGTGCGGAAGTAGACGTGACCTGTTTTAAATGCAAAGGCAAGGGATGCAGATTCTGTAAAGGAGCCGGATGGATTGAGATATTAGGCTGCGGGATGGTACATCCAAGGGTGCTCAAAATGAGTGGCATTGATCCGGAGGAATATTCGGGATTTGCCTTTGGAGTGGGACTGGAACGAATTGCACTTCTAAAATACGAAATTGACGATATGCGTCTTTTGTATGAAAATGACCATCGTTTCTTAAAACAGTTTTAACCCTTATAGAATGAAAAGAAGAAAGGAACAGTGAATTATGAATACATCATTATCATGGATAAAGGCCTATGTACCAGATTTGGATGTGACGGCACAGGAATATACAGATGCAATGACCCTTTCTGGATCAAAGGTAGAAGGATTTGTAAGTTTGGACGCTGATTTAGATAAAATAGTGATTGGACAAATTACAAAAATAGAAAAGCATCCTGATGCAGATAAGCTGATTGTGTGCCAGGTGGATGTTGGAACGGGTGAGAATATCCAGATTGTGACAGGAGCCTCCAATGTAAAAGAGAATGATAAAGTTCCAGTGGTATTGGACGGCGGGCGAGTAGCCGGCGGCCATGACGGCAAGAAAACACCAGGAGGAATTAAAATAAAAAAAGGAAAGCTCCGGGGCGTACCATCCAACGGCATGATGTGCTCCATTGAAGAACTGGGTTCTGACAGAGAGATGTATCCAGAGGCGCCCCAGGAAGGTATTTATATTTTTGAAGAGGATGCAGTAGTTGGAGAGAGCGCTGTAAAGGCGCTGGGGCTGGATGATGTGGTATTTGAATACGAGATTACTTCCAACCGTGTGGACTGTTTTGGAGTGCTGGGGCTGGCAAGAGAAGCGGCGGCAACGTTCCGCAAGGAATTCAAGCCTCCAGTCGTGACAGTTACGGGCAATACAGAAGATGTAAATGATTATGTGAAAATTCGTGTGGAAGATACAGAACTCTGTCCCAGATATTGTGCAAGAGTGGTGAAAAATATTAAAATTGCGCCGTCTCCAAAATGGATGCAGCGCCGTCTGGCATCACAGGGAATCCGCCCCATTAATAATATTGTGGATATTACCAATTACGTGATGGAAGAATATGGCCAGCCCATGCATGCGTATGACCTTGATACCATTGCAGGAAGGGAAATTGTGGTACGCCGTGCGGGCAAAGATGAGAAATTTGTGACCTTAGATGGCCAGGAACGCCTTATGGATGATTCCATATTGATGATCTGTGATGGGGAAAAAGCTGTAGGCATTGCAGGTATTATGGGTGGAGAAAATTCTATGATTACGGACAGTGTACAGACCATGCTTTTTGAGGCGGCATGTTTTGACGGAACCAATATCCGCCTTTCCAGCAAAAAGATTGGCCTTAGGACAGACGCCTCTGGTAAATTTGAAAAAGGGCTGGATCCCAATAATGCCATAGATGCCATCAACCGTGCCTGCCAGTTAATTGAAGAGTTGGGAGCTGGGGAAGTAGTGGGAGGCGTTGTGGACGTCTATGGAAGGGTGAAAGAAGGCAGAAGGATCCCATTTGATCCCCACAAAGTAAACCAATTGCTGGGAACAGAGATTGAGAAAGAAACCATGCTCGGCTATTTTAAAATGATTGATTTGGATTATGATTCTGAAAAAGGTGAAGTTATTGTACCTTCCTGGAGGCAGGATCTGGAATGTCTGGCTGATCTGGCGGAGGAAGCAGCGAGATTCTATGGATATGACAATATTCCTGCTTCTCTTCCCAAGGGAGAAGCCACCACTGGAAAACTGTCCTTTAAGTTGCGCATAGAGGAAGTGGCAAGAGAAACGGCAGAGTTCTGCGGATTCAGCCAGGGGATGACTTATTCCTTTGAGAGCCCTAAAGTTTTTGATAAATTACTGATTCCAGAAGACAGTGAGCTTCGAAAAACCGTGGTGATATCCAATCCTCTGGGAGAAGATTTCAGCATTATGCGTACAATTTCCCTGAACGGTATGCTGACTTCCCTGTCCACTAATTTCAACCGGAGAAATAAGAACGTCCGTCTCTATGAGCTGGGAAATATATATCTGCCGAAACAGGTTCCGGTGACTGAACTTCCCGAAGAGCGTATGCAGTTTACTCTGGGCATGTATGGGGAAGGCGATTTTTACACTATGAAGGGCGTTGTGGAGGAATTTTTTGAAAAAGCGGGGCTTCAAGAAAAAACAAGTTATGATCCGAATGCTGAGAAACCGTTCCTGCACCCAGGCAGACAGGCAAATATCATTTATCATGATCAAGTGGTGGGATATCTGGGAGAAATTCATCCCCAGACAGCAGACAATTATTCCATCAAGGAACGTGTCTATGTGGCAGTGATTGATATGCCAAAGATCACGGAATTTGCAAGTTTTGACCGGAAATATCAGGGAATTGCAAGATTCCCGGCAGTAAGCCGTGATCTCAGTATGGTAATACCGAAACATATTTTGGCCGGTGAAGTGGAGAAAGTATTTGACGCCAGAGGCGGCCAATATCTGGAGAGTTATGAGCTTTTTGACATTTATGAAGGAACCCAGATTCAGTCTGGCTATAAATCTTTGGCATATTCTTTGACCTTCCGCGCCAAGGACAAGACTTTGGAGGAGGCAGACTATGCGCCTGCAATGGATAAAATTATAAAGGCTCTGGAAGGAATGGGAATTGAGCTGAGAAAGTAAGGAACTATATGGATGTAAAAGATTTTTATTATGATCTGCCCAAAGAATTGATTGCCCAGGATCCCCTTTCCCATCGTTCCAGTTCCAGGCTTCTGGTACTGCACAGGGAAAGCGGAGAGCTGGAACACCGTCATTTTGAAGAACTATTAGATTATTTAAAACCAGGAGACTGCCTGGTGCTCAATAACACCAGAGTGATCCCGGCAAGACTTTTTGGGGAGCGGGAGAATACCCAGGCAAAAATTGAATTACTGCTGTTAAAGAGAAAAGAAAAGGATTTGTGGGAAACTCTGGTAAAACCTGGCAAAAAGGCGAAAATTGGAACCCGGATTCTCTTCGGGGAGGGGCTTCTCACAGGAGAGATTGTGGATGTGGTGGAAGATGGAAACCGTCTGATTCGTTTTTCTTATAAGGGGATTTTTGAAGAAATTTTAGACCAGCTTGGGCAGATGCCCCTGCCGCCTTATATTACCCACCAGCTTAAGGATAAAAACCGTTATCAGACGGTATATGCCAAATACGACGGTTCAGCGGCGGCACCAACAGCAGGGCTTCATTTTACACCGGAGCTTCTGGAACATATTCGTGCCAGAGGAATCCAGATTGCGGAAGTGACACTCCATGTGGGTCTGGGAACATTCCGCCCAGTGAAAGCAGAGCAGGTCCAGGAGCATCATATGCACTCAGAATTTTATCAGTTGGATGAGAAAGCGGCAGAAATTATTAATGAGACAAAGAGAAGGGGCGGCAGGGTAGTATGTGTGGGAACCACAAGCTGCCGCACCGTAGAATCGGCAGCAGCAAAGCTTCTGGAAGAAACCGCAGAGGGCGGCCAGCCAGTAAAATTTAAGGAAGGAGAGGCGGTGATTGGACAGCCTCAAAGCCTGCAGAGAGAGCAATGGGTAAAAGCCTGCAGCGGATGGACAGATATCTTTATTTATCCTGGATATAAGTTTCAGGTATTGGACGCATTGATTACCAATTTTCATCTGCCAGAGTCCACATTGGTTATGCTGGTATCAGCCCTTGCAGGAAGAGAACAGGTTCTGAATGCGTATGAGACAGCGGTGAAAGAACAGTACCGCTTTTTTAGTTTTGGGGATGCGATGCTCATCGTATAAACAGGGAGGAGCCAGGTGAAGATTGAACGTATGATTGGAATCCTGTCTATCCTGCTGCAGCAGGAAAAAGTGACAGCTCCCTATCTTGCCGAGAAATTTGAGGTTTCCCGCCGTACCATCAACCGGGATGTCGAAGCCCTCTGTATGGCTGGCATTCCGCTGGTGACAGAATCAGGGAAAAATGGTGGAATTTCCATTATGGAGGGCTATACAATTGACAGGACCGTGCTCAGCAGATCGGATATGCAGGCTGTTTTAGACGGGCTGCGAAGCCTGGACAGCGTATGCAAAACCAGCCGATATGCCCAGTTGATGGAGAAATTGTCGGCGGGTTCCTCGAAACTTCTTGCTGGAGATACACACATTTTAATCGATCTTTCTTCCTGGTATAAGGATTATCTGCCTGCACGGATAGAACTGCTGCATGAGGCGATTCTCGCTGGGAGGAAGGTTTCTTTTGTGTATTCCGCGCCAAAGGGAGAAACAGAGCGGAAGGCAGAGCCGTACTATCTGATTTTTCAGTGGTCAAACTGGTATTTGTGGGCCTGGTGCGAAAAAAGAGAAGATTTCCGTCTTTTTAAACTGGTGCGTATGACAGAGCTGGAACTGCTGGAACCCTTTGAAAAACGTGCCGTCCCGCTTCCTGATTTATCCCCAAAGGGAATATTTCCCAATTTGTATCAGGTAAAAGCAATCATTCAGCCGGAATATAAATGGAGGCTTATTGAGGAGTATGGTCCCGAAAGCTTTGTCACACAGTCCGATGGAACTTTGCTTTTTACCTTTGGCTTTGCAGATAAGACAAGTATTGTGAATTGGATTGTTTCTTTCGGCCCCGGTGCAGAGCTTTTAGAACCTTTCGAATTTCGCAGGGAACTCCTGGCATTTGCAGAAGAAATCCGAAAAAAATATCTTGAATCATGACATACAGATGTCGTGGCTGCTGTGATAGAATAAGGCTATGAAAAGAAAGGATGGTCTTATTTTATGGAATATGAAATTGTTACGTTGAAAGAGAAAATTGCCGTGGGCGTATCGGCCAGGACAAGCAATGCTTCTCCTGATATGGGCGCTGTGATCGGGGGATTGTGGAACCGTTTTTACAATCAGGGAATCCACCCATCCATTCCAAACAAAGGAAATGGAAAAGCTTTGGGGATTTATACCGAGTACGCCGGGGATGAAAAAGGGGAGTATACAGCCATAGCTGCATGTGAGGTGACAGAAGAGCCAAAGGGAGAAACATATAAGGTCTGCCGTATTCCCGGGGGCCGGTATGCAAAATTTGTGGTTCATGGGGACATGGTGAAGGCAGTTGCAGCGGCGTGGCAGGAAATCTGGCAGATGGACCTGCCCAGAAATTTCCAGTGTGATTTTGAAGAATATCAAAACGATTCCATGGATCAGGCAGAGATTCATATTTATGTTGGGCTGGCTGAGGAAGGAAAAAATCAGGCTGAGTCCAGATGCGGGCTTTTGTGCAGTGCATGTCCCTATCGTGAACAGATGGGGTGTAAGGGATGTATACATATACAAAAACCGTTTTGGGGTGATTCCTGTCCAGTCAAGTCCTGCGGGGAAGAAAAACGTCTGGAACACTGCGGGAACTGTGAAAATTTTCCCTGTGATGTGCTGCGGCAATTTGCCTATGACGAGAAGCAGGGGGATAATGGGAAACGTATCCAGCAGTGCAGGGAGTGGGCAGCATTGAGGTAAAGCTTTTAAAGAGTAAAAATACCGTTCTTACAGTATGATTGTAAGAGCGGTATTTTTGTATCCTATTACTTTAATAAGTTAATCGGGTAATGTGAAAAAGAAAAAAATGGAAAATTTTGGTAAAATTTTATTGAGGAAGGAACATGTAAGTAGTATAATAAATGATAACTGCAATCATACAGGACAGAATACAGAGGACAAGAAGGTGAGACTACAGGATGGTACGACAATACCAGGAAGAAAATGTGTATGAAGCACTTCAAAAACGTTTTCATTTTCTGTTTCAGGAATTTGAAAATATCTATGTTTCTTTCAGTGGAGGCAAAGACAGCGGACTGCTGCTGAACCTTTTACTGGACTTTAAGCGGCAGCATTATCCCAATCGCCTGGTCGGTATGTTCCATCAGGATTTTGAAGCACAATACAGTATGACAACTGAATATGTGGAAAAGACATTTCTGAAGATGGAACAGGAAATGGATTTGTATTGGGTATGCCTTCCTATGGCGGCAAAGACTGCACTCAGCAGTTATGAGATGTACTGGTATCCCTGGGATGATAATAAGGAGGAACTTTGGGTCCGCCCTATGCCCAAGCATCCATACGTTATAACTTTGAAGAATCCATTCCATCATTACCGATATAAAATGCCTCAGGAAGATCTGGCGAAACAGTTCAGCAGATTTTATAAAGAACAGCACCGAAGAGGGAAAACAGTATGTCTTTTGGGGATGCGCGCGGAGGAATCCATGCAGCGTTACAGCGGTTTTCTACATAAAAAATATGGTTACCAGGGAGAATGCTGGATAACAAAACAGTTTAAAGACGTCTGGTGTGCATCGCCCCTTTATGATTGGACCAACAATGATATTTGGGCAGCATATTATAAATTTGGGTATGAATATAATAAACTGTACGATTTGTATTACAAGGCCGGATTAACGCCCAGTCAGATGCGTGTGGCGTCGCCTTTTAATGAATATGCCAAGGACAGCCTGAACCTGTACCGGGTCATTGATCCAGAAATGTGGACCAAACTGGTGGGACGGGTGAGGGGAGCGAATTTTACTTCGGTTTATGCCCGCACCAAAGCCATGGCTTATCGGAATATTTCTCTGCCGGAAGGGCATACCTGGGAATCTTATACCAAATTTCTGCTGGATACGCTGCCTGTACGGATTCGGAATAATTATGTCAAAAAGTTTCGGACTTCTATTAAATTCTGGCATGAGACAGGCGGGGGCCTGCCGGAGGAGACCATTCAGGAACTGCTGGATCACGGCTATAAAATTCAGAGAAATGGAATCTCAAATTATACGGTAAACAAGAATTCTAGAGTGATTTTTGTGGGAAAGATTCCAGACCATACAGATGATATTAAATCTACCAAAGATATTCCAAGCTGGAAGAGGATGTGTTATTGTATTCTGAAAAATGACCATATATGCCGTTTTATGGGATTTGGAATGTCCAGAAAGGAACAGGAGCAGATTGATATCATACGGAAAAAATATGGAGGGTTTGTAAATGAGTGATAAAATATACAAAAGTCCTGCTTATCAGGTTCTGTCAGTTCCTATCGAAAAAATAGTGCCAAATACATATAATCCAAATGCAGTTGCACCGCCAGAAATGAGGCTGTTATATGACAGTATCAAGGAAGACGGCTATACCATGCCAATAGTCTGTTATTATTCAAAACCTCAGGATGTGTATGTAATTGTGGACGGATTTCACCGTTATCAGATTATGCTGAACCATAAGGATATCTATCAGCGGGAAAATGGAATGCTTCCAGTTACAGTCATCAATAAACCTCTGTCGAACCGGATGGCAAGCACCATACGGCATAATCGGGCCAGAGGCAGCCATGACGTAGACTTGATGAGCAATATTGTAAAGGAGCTTCATACCATTGGAAGATCAGACGCCTGGATTTCCAAGCATATGGGAATGAGCAGGGATGAAATTCTGCGGCTGAAACAGATTACCGGATTGACAGAACTGTTCCGCGATGTGAAATTTGGACAGGCATGGAAACCTGTGGACGAAACGGCAGTCCAGATGGAAAAAGAAAAGGAAGAGAGTTTGTCCGAGGAGACGGAAGAGATAAAAACGACTTAGAAGGGACTGTTGAAAATACAGAGTTTCTGCAATATATAGTAATTTGTACCGTATATTGTAGAACTCTCTCGATTTATATTAATAAGGCGGTTAAATATCGAATGAATTTTACACAGAATAAGTTTCTATCTGCAAGAGGAAGATTGAGCTGCAGCGATTGATGACAACGCAGCAGATAAAAATTTAGTCAAGTAAAAGCATCGACATTTAACCGCCTTAGCACAACAGTCCCTTCTATGTTGTTTATCTTGTAAGAGAAAGAATGTCATTGTAAAAAGATGGATAAGAAATGGCGGTGCAGGTTTCATCATCCAGGATCGTTTCGCCAGAAGCATTCAGTCCTGCAATGGTAAAAGCCATGGCGATTCTGTGATCCTGGCAGGTATGGATAAATGCGCCGTGCAGGGCTTTTCCACCCTCAATTATCATGCCGTCTTCCGTGGGTTCAACGGAACCGCCCATTGCCTGCAGGTTTTCTGTGACCACAGCAATCCGGTCAGATTCCTTTACTTTCAGTTCCTGGGCATCCTGGATAACTGTGGTGCCCTCTGCAAAAGCTGCAATCACGGCAATGACAGGAATTTCATCAATAAGAGTGGGAATCAGGCTGCCTTGGATGGTTGTGCCATGAAGGCTGCTGCTTTTTACCAGGATATCTGCAACCGGTTCCCCGGAAACCAGCCGTTCATTCAAAAGTGTGACAGCTCCGCCCATGGCAAGGGCTGTTTTAAGAATGCCGCTCCGGGTGGGATTTACTCCCACATTTTGAATTAATATCTCCGAATGGGGAGTAATCAGACCAAGGGCAATAAAATAGGCTGCGGATGAAATATCTCCAGGTACACGGATTTTCTGCCCATTCAGCACAGGTTCCGGCTTTATGGAAGCCGTAACGCCCGCAGATGTAATCTGGGCGCCAAAGCCGGCCAGCATCAGTTCCGTATGATTTCTGGATAACACAGGCTCCGTGACGCTGGTGTCACCTTCTGCATACAATCCTGCAAGGAGAATTGCAGATTTTACCTGGGCGGAGGCCACGGGAGACTGATAATGGATGCCGTCCAGAGAACCGCCCTGTATCGTAAACGGGGCACAGCCGGAATCGGAGAGTTCTGTTCTGTCAGGGAAGAAATCACTACTCCAGCACTGAAACCTGGCGCCCATCTGGGAAAGCGGCGTAAAGATGCGTTTCATGGGGCGTTTTCGAATGGAGTTGTCGCCGTCAAGAGTGCTCTCAAAAGACTGTCCAGCTAGAATTCCTGAAATCAGCCGCGTGGTAGTGCCGCTGTTTCCAACATCCAGGATCTGAGTGGGGGCGGTAAGCCCATGGAGCCCCTTTCCATGGATCAGGACACTGGAACCGTTATTTTCAATGGAGATTCCAAGTTTGCGGAAACAGGAAATAGTGGAGAGACAGTCAGCGCCTTGCAGGAAATTTGTAATTTCCGTTAATCCATTGGAAATGGATCCGAACATAATTCCTCGGTGAGAAATAGATTTATCACCGGGGACGGTTAATTCCCCGTGAAATGTATAATGATCAGTAATTTTCATAGCAGTTACCTCGTTCTTTTTATTCATGTACTGTGTATTGGCAGTTCCGCAGCAATTTGACGGCATTCGTTCTGGCTGCTTCATCGTAAAACTCTATATGCAGTACGCCATCCTGAAACTCCCGGTTATGGATAATTCCAATATTTTTAATACTGATATTTTCCTGGGATAAAATGGTGGCAAGAGCTGCAATTCCTCCTGTTTCATCTGCCATATCGCAGTAGATTTCAAATACTTTTGGCAGAGGGCCGGAAGTGCTGATGGTAATAGAATCCCTGTAATCTTTCGCTGTCTGGAAGAAATCAAACAGTTCCTGGCCGCTGCCGGAAGAAATGCGCTTTTTTGTTTGTTCCAGAGAATGAATAAACAATTCTATCAGCTTTGCAATCTGTTCCTGATTAGTGAGGCAGATTTGCTGCCACATGACAGGTGAGGAGGAGGCAATTCTTGTGATATCCCGGAATCCTCCGGCCGCAATATGTTTCATGGTTTCTGTCTCGTTGTCAAGATCTTTTACCAGATTTACCAGGCTGGAGGCCAGGATATGGGGCAGGTGGCTGATGGAGGCAGTGATGAAATCATGTTCCTGATAATCCATTATCATTGTGATGGTTCCAAGGGAACTGATAAAATCTTGAAATTCCTGGACAGTTTCTGTTGGGGTTTCCAGGGAAGGTGTGAGAATATAGTATGCATTTTCCAGAAGATAGGAAGATGCATGTTCATAGCCGCTTTTTTCAGAGCCTGCCATGGGGTGTCCTCCAATAAAATAGGGGGAAAGCCCAGCTCGGGCAATTGCCTGGTGGATGGAGGTTTTGACACTTCCGGTATCGGTAATGGTGCAGTCTGTACCAGCAAAGGCGGAGAGTTTTGCAAGAAATTCTGCATTTTTCTGTACAGGCGCACATAAAAAAATATAACGGCATTCTGCAAAATCATCTGTCAATTCCTGATATCCGGCGGAAATTACGTCTTCTTTTTGTGCAAGATTTAAAGCGTTTGTGTCTGTATCATATGCAATCAAAGTGAGTTCTGGGTGAATCCGGTGGATTGTTTTGGCAATAGAGCCTCCAATGAGGCCAAGGCCGATAAAACCAATTTTTTCAGGTTTCATAATCTCCTCCTGAATATGTATTCAAGCATTTTGTATACTTGTCTTTCCTTATCGTAAGGGAAAAAGCAGGAAAAGTCAACTGTCTGTCCTGTGAAATACCTTCTAGGAAAATGAAATTATTTGTAAAAGTTGAATAAAAAGGTTGTAAATTTTTCTGGTTTTTAGTAGAATATAAACATCGAATAAACTTGTATTGGAGGATGGCATTATGAACGTGTATACAACTGACAAAATAAGAAATGTAGTTCTTTTGGGACATGGCGGAAGCGGAAAGACAACTTTGGTGGAAGCGATGGCATATTTGTCTGGTATTACCAAGCGTATGGGGAAAGTGAATGACGGTAATACCATCAGCGATTACGATAAGGAAGAAACCAAACGTCTTTTTTCTATTAATACAGCAGTAGTACCTGTAATCTGGGAAGATACCAAGATTAATTTACTGGACACACCAGGATATTTTGGGTTTGTTGGAGAGGTAGAGGAAGCGGTGAGCGTTGCAGACGCGGCTGTCATCGTAGTGTCCGGCAAAAGCGGAATCCAGGTTGGAACCCAGAAAGCATGGGAAATCTGTGAGAAATATAAGATTCCCCGAATGGTATATGTGACGGAAATGGATGATGACAATGCAAGTTTCCGCCAGGTAGTAGCAGATCTGCAGGAAATGTATGGCAAAAGAATTGCGCCTTTCCATCTTCCAATCCGTGAAAATGAAAAATTTGTGGGATATGTGAATGTAGTGGCTCAGACAGGAAACCGCTGGAATGATAAGGGAGAAGTTGTGGAGACAGAGATCCCGGATTATTCCCAGGCTAATCTGGAACTGTGCCGTGAAGCGTTAATGGAGGCGGTTGCAGAGACAAGTGAAGAATTTATGGACCGCTATTTTGCAGGAGAAGAGTTTTCGGAATTTGAGATTCGTTCTGCATTGCGCACCAATGTAGTGGATGGCAGCATCGTTCCGGTATCCATGGGTTCCAGCACCCTGGTACAGGGCGTTTATACCCTGCTGGATGATATTCTCAAGTATCTGCCAAGCCCGGAGAAACGTCCATGTAAGGGAGTCAATATGAAGACCAATGAGGTATTTGACGGCGATTATGATATTGCCAGACCTAAGAGCGTGTATGTATATAAGACCATTGCAGATCCGTTTATTGGAAAATATTCTCTCATTAAAGTGAATTCCGGTGTGCTGAAGACAGATGATGTATTATATAATGCCGAAAAAGATACAGAGACTAAGATTGGCAAAATCTATGTGATGCAGGGAAATAAATCTATGGAAGTGCCGGAACTTCATGCGGGAGATCTGGGAGCGCTGGCTAAGCTTACCAAAACAACCACAAGGGATACGCTTTCTACGAAAGCAGCTCCCGTAATGTATGGAAAGACGCAGATTTCCACACCTTATACATATATGCGTTATAAAGCTAAGAAAAAAGGGGATGAAGATAAGATTTCCCAGGCGCTGCAGAAGCTGATGCAGGAAGATTTAACTTTGAAGACAGAAAATGACAGCGCCAATGGACAAACTTTAATTTATGGTATCGGCGATCAGCATCTGGAAGTTGTAGTAAGCAAACTTGCAGAACGCTATAAGGTGGAACTTGAATTGAGCAGACCGAAAATTGCGTTCCGGGAGACGATACGCAAGAAATCAGACGTAGAATATAAATATAAAAAGCAGTCTGGCGGCCATGGACAATACGGCCATGTAAAAATGACTTTTGAACCCAGCGGTGATTTAGACACGGCGTATGTATTTGAACAGCAGGTAGTGGGCGGTGCAGTGCCCAAAAATTATTTTCCGGCAGTGGAAAAAGGATTACAGGAATCTGTGCTGAAAGGACCTATGGCAGCATATCCGGTTATGGGGGTAAAGGCAGTGCTGTATGATGGTTCTTATCATCCGGTAGATTCTTCCGAGATGGCATTTAAGATGGCGACGATACAGGCGTTTAAAAAGGGTATTATGGAAGCTTCCCCAGTATTGTTAGAGCCCATTGCCAATATGAAAGTTGTGGTGCCTGATAAATACACTGGCGATGTTATGGGAGATTTAAATAAACGCAGGGGCAGGGTACTGGGCATGAACCCGGTAGATACTGGTAAGACAGAGATTGTTGCCGATGTGCCTTATATGGAGATTTATGGTTATATGACAGATCTTCGTTCCATGACAGGAGGAAGCGGACTGTTTTCATATGAGTTTGCCCGTTATGAGCAGACGCCTTCTGATATTCAGGAGAAGGAAGTGGCGGCAAGAAGCAATAAACTGGATAAAAACGAAGAGTAAGACAAGAAGTTGTATATGTGGCATGGCGGAAAGTTTTCCGTCATGCCACATATGCTCAGATAAAAGCTGCTTATTGTGAGACAGCGTGGACAGAAGGGCGGATGTTGAGAATTGAAAAAAAATAAGAAAATTGACACAGGACAGAATCAGAAAAAAAGAAAGTTAAGTATACTGGAGATGAAGCGTTTCTATCATGAGACGATTAAGGGCAGGATTACGGTAGTCGTTTTAGCATTGGTAATCAGTTCCCTGTCTCTTTTGGGGATAATTTCCAGCCTGCTGAATAATCATAGTACCAACTCTGCCCTGGAGAGGAATATGAATGCGACAGCACGCGTGTCAGCAGAGCGGGTGGAATGGGAGATTACATCCTACAAAAATATAGTGGAAGATTTGGGGATGACGGCCCGTCTTGCCAGTAATGAGGCAAAACTGGAAGATAAGAAATCTATTGTGGAAGAACGTGTGAAAGTCAATGAACTTTTGGCAGGGGATGTCCTTGACAGTAAGGGAACCAGTATTTTTACAGGTGAGAATTGTGCAGATACTGCTTATTTTAAGGCGGCTATGCAGGGAGAGGTCTATGTGACAGAGCCGATAATTAGTGATGACCAGTCTTCCATTGAGATTCGGATTACAGCGCCTTTGTGGAAGGATGGAAAATATGGAACGGAGGTAGTGGGGGCTGTTTACCTGGTGCCGGAAGAAAATTTTTTGAATGATATCATGGTGGCAACCAACGTCAGCGCCAATGGTTCCGCCTATATGATGGACGGCGAGGGAACTGTCATTGCCCATAAGAACATTGAGCTTGTAAAGAGCAGGGATAACAGCATAGAAGCGGCAAAAACAGATTCTGCATTGAAAGCGCTGGCAAAGCTGGAGCAGAAAATGATCAACGGTGAATCGGGATTTGGAACTTACCGTTATGGCGGAGTGAAAAAAATTATGGCGTATGCTCCCGTAAAAAACAGCAATAACTGGAGTATTGCCATTACTGCGCCTATTTCTGATTTTAATACAGAGACAATTGTGGGAGTGATAATTACAATTTTGATTGTTGTAATATCCATTATTGCAGCAGTTCTTACGGTGACAAGGCTTGCAGATAATATTGGAACTCCGATTAATCAGTGTGCACAGCGCCTTTTGGCCCTTGCAAAAGGAGATTTACATAGTGAGGTGCCCAGTGTATCTTCCAAAGATGAGACGCTGATTCTTGCGGAGGCAACCCAGGATATTGTAACAGACATGCAGACGATTATTGGGGACGTTGACTATATTTTAGGAGAAATGAGTGAGAATAATTTTAATGTCCATTCCAGGGCGCGGGAAGCGTATCTGGGAGATTTTCAGGGAATTCTGGAAGCGGTCCGCAAGATAAAATATTCTCTCAGCGAGACTTTGAATCATATCAAGGATTCAGCGGATCAGGTTGGGCTTGGCTCTACGCAGCTTGCAGAAAGTTCTCAGGCCCTTGCGGAAGGAGCCACAGACCAGGCAGCTTCTGTGGAAGAGCTTCTGGCAACGGCAAATAATATTGCAGACCAGGTACAAAAGAATACAGAAAATGCAGTTTCCACCAGCAGGAAGGCCGTGGAGATTGGCGGACAGGCAAATGCCAGCAGTGCATATATTACAGAGATGACCAGAGCGATGGAAAAGATCAGTGATGCATCTGTGCAGATTTCAAATATTATCCAGACGATTGAAGAGATTGCAGATCAGACAAATCTCTTATCTTTAAATGCTTCTATTGAAGCGGCACGGGCTGGAGAGGCTGGCCGTGGATTTGCAGTGGTAGCAGGTGAGATTGGCCGTCTGGCAATTCAGAGCGCAGAGTCGGCGGAAAATACAAGGAAACTGATAGAAGCTGCACTGAGTGAAGTGGAAAGCGGTAATCAGATTGCCAGTGAAATGGCAGGAGCCCTGCAAAATGTGATTGATGGGATTGAGGGAATCGTGAAGGCAGTAGAGGCAGTGGCGGAGAATTCCAATGAGCAGAATGCTTCCATGCAGCAGATCAATGAGACGATTGAAATCATCTCAGAGGTGGTACAGACAAATTCAGCGGCGGCGGAACAAGGCTCTGCAACCAGCCAGGAGTTGTCAGCACAGGCTGTGGAATTAAATGGTATGATTGATAAGTTTCACTTAGATGAAACACAATAAAGAAAGAACCTTTCGGCTCTTTGTAGAAAAAATCCCGTTTTGCGGGATTTTTTCTTGCTATTTCATTTTTTTCCAGTATATAATGAGATTAACCTATATCGTTAATATATTACTCCGGCGGTTAAATATCGACGTTTTTACTTGCTTAAATTTCCATCTGCCGCGTTGTCATCAATCGTTGTAGCACTCGCTACAACTCATTCTTCCGCCTTGCAGATGAAAATTTATT